>NZ_JACAPJ010000005.1:0-250566 GCF_013385765.1 Pseudomonas sp. C8002 | reverse complement strand
GGAGCCGGTTCCTACAGTTATTACGCTATTTACGGGTTAACCGATGTTATTCAACCAAGCCTCACGCCTGGCCAAGATCACCAGCCCCCTGGGGCCGGATGTGCTGCTGCTCAATGAAATGGGTGGCGGCGAAGAGCTGGGTCGGCTGTTCAATTTCGAACTGCAGCTGACCTCGCTGGACGCCAACATCGACCTCAACCAGTTGCTGGGCAAGCCCATGAGCCTGAACCTGCAACTGGCGGACGGTGGCGAGCGACACTTCCACGGCATCGTCGCCCGCTGCAGCCAGAACATCGACCAGGGCCAGTTCGCCAGCTATCAGGTGACTTTGCGCCCGTGGTTGTGGCTGCTGAGCCGCACCTCCGACTGCCGGATTTTCCAGAACCTGAGCATCCCGCAGATCATCAAGCAGGTGTTTCGCGACCTGGGTTTTTCCGACTTCGAAGACGCCTTGAGCCGCCCGTACCGCGAGTGGGAATACTGCGTGCAGTACCGCGAGACCAGCTTCGATTTCGTCAGCCGCCTGATGGAACAGGAAGGCATCTACTACTTCTTCCGCCACGAGCAGGACCGCCACGTGCTGGTGCTGGCCGATGCCTACGGTGCCCACGCCAACGTGCCCGGCTACGCCTCGGTGCCTTACTACCCCAAGGACGAGCAGCAGCGCGAACGCGACCATATGCACAACTGGCACCTGGCACAGGAAGTACAGCCCGGCTCCCTTGAGCTCAACGACTACGACTTCCAGCGCCCCAGCGCGAGCATCGACGTGCGCTCGGCCATGCCGCGCCCGCACACCGCCGGCGACTACCCGCTGTACGACTACCCCGGCACCTACGTCAAAAGCGAAGACGGCGAACACTACGCCCGCACCCGCATCGAAGCCCTGCAAACCCTGCACGAACAAGTGGAGTTCAGCGGCAACGCCCGGGGCCTGGGTTCCGGCCACCTGTTCAGCCTCACCGGCTTCAGTCGCCGCGACCAGAACCGCGAATACCTGATCGTCGGCGCCCGCTACTACATCTCCCAGGAAAGCCTCGAAAGCGGCGGTGGCGCGCCTTCGGCGCAGTTCGAAAGCACCCTTACCTGCATCGACGCGCAACAGAGTTTCCGCCCGCTGGCCAACACCTACCGGCCCATCGTCAAAGGCCCGCAGACCGCGCTGGTGGTGGGCCCCAAGGGCGAAGAAATCTGGACCGACCAATATGGCCGGGTCAAGGTGCATTTCTATTGGGACCGCCACGACCAGTCCAACGAAAACAGCTCGTGCTGGATTCGCGTGTCGCAGTCCTGGGCCGGAAAAAACTGGGGCTCGATGCAGATCCCGCGAATCGGCCAGGAAGTGATTGTGAGCTTCCTGGAAGGCGATCCCGACCGGCCGATCATCACCGGCCGGGTGTACAACGCCGAGCAGACCGTGCCTTACGACTTGCCGGAAAACGCCACCCAGAGCGGGATGAAAAGCCGCTCCAGCAAAGGCGGCACACCAGCCAACTTCAATGAAATCCGCATGGAGGACAAGAAGGGGTTGGAGCAGCTGTACATCCATGCCGAGCGTAATCAGGACATCGTGGTGGAGGTGGATGAAAGCCATTCGGTGGGGCATGACCGGAACAAGAGTATTGGGCATAACGAGACGGTGACGATTGGGAACAATCGAGTGCGCATCGTCAAGCATCAAGACATCCTCTCGGTGGGCCAGAGAAAGACCGACAGCATCAGCCAGAGCTACGTGATTGAAGTGGGCGAAAACCTGCGATTGGTCTGCGGTAAAAGCATCCTGGAGTTGAACGCCAGCGGGCAGATCAACCTGAGTGGCGTAAATATCAGCTTCCACGCCAGCGGCGATGCCGAATTCAATACCGGCGGCGTCCTGCACCTGAACAACGGCGGCGGCCCCGGCGCAACACCCGATGGTCAGGGCATGAAAGCCAGCATCGACGCCAATATCAAAGCCGCGTTCCCCGCGCCTAAAAGCTCCTGACGAGACCTGTTTTCCATGACGTACCGAATTAACGAATTTCAGTTCCAACTGCCGGCCGGCGAGCTGCAGGACGCTACGATCAATATCCTCAAGTTCCCCGAGCTGGGCACTTCCTTGATCATCAGCCGCAGCTTCCTCACCGATGGCGAAACCCTGCACAGCAACTTCGACGAACAGCTCAAACGCCTGGAAAAACAGGTGCAGGATTTGCGCTATCAACCGGGCGTCGGTGTCCGTCTAGGTGCAACAAAGGAAGTAGAAGGCATAGAGCTCCGCAGCCAGTTCAGCAAGGGCAGTGACAAGGTGTTCCAGTACCAACTGGCTCTGGTAATCCCGGGCACACGCAAGATGCTCGCCTTGAGTTATGTGAAGGCAGACAAGCTGGGCGATGCCGAGGCGGCGCACTGGGCGACGATCAAAAACTCATTGTCGTTCGACGCGATTTCCTGATGGGCACCATGCATGTCTGATGCTCTATGGGCCGCTCGCATGGGCGACGCGCTCTCCCACACCTCAATGATGGCCGACATCCTCGGCGGTGTGTTGGAGGTGGCGGCCAATATCGCGATCACTGCAGTAGCGACTGCTGCCGTGGTGGCTGCTACCGGTATCACCGTCGCTACCGGCGGACTCGGATGCGTCCTGCTCGGCGCAGTGGTGGGCACAGTTGTCGGCCTTCTCATGAGCAAGAGCGGGGCGGACAAAGGCCTCACCAATTTATGCGACAGCTTCAGCAACGCCCTGTTTCCGCCCACGGTACAGGCGAATATTCTCACCGGTGCCACCGATACCCTGACCAACAACCTTCCCGCCGCACGTGCCGCGGGGGCGATCAGCTCGCATGTCGCGCCAGCCGGAACCGAACTGGAAGAACCCGCACCCGAACCAGAAGCCAGTTATCTGGATATGGCCGAGAGCTTCTTCTCCCAAATGTGGCGCCCCACGGTGGCTACTCCCACACCAGGAGCCGTGCCCAAGCCTCTGGACTTGGTCACCTGCATGAAGCATCCACCGATGCCTCCGCAGTTCCTGGCCGAGGGTTCGGATAAGGTCACGATCAATGGCCAGCCTGCGGTGCGCAGTGGTGATCGTAGTACCTGCGATGCAACAGTGGTGTCGTCCGGGTTGATTTCATCGAACGTGACCATTGGCGGCGGGTCAGTGGTGGTGCGGGAAATACGCAGTGGCAAGACGCCGGGCGTGGGGTTGGCGGTCACCGCGTTACTGATGCTCAAGGGCGGCAAGGGCAAGTTCTTCAGCAAGTTGCCGTGCATGCTGATTGGCGGGGCTACTTCGATGGCCGTCAGCAGCGCGATGGACGCGATGACCAACGCTGCCATGGGCTCGTCGAATCCGGTGCATGCTGCAACGGGAGCGAAGGTGCTGGGCGGCACCGATGAACTGGATTTTGTACTGCCCGCCATCCTGCCGATTGACTGGCAACGCTTCTACAACAGCCGCGACGAACGCCCAGGCACACTGTTCGGTACAGGCTGGAGTGTGGCTTATGAAGTATGCGTCGAAATCCAACCTCATCCAGAAGGCGGTGAAGCGCTGGTCTACACCGACGAGCAGGGGCGCCCTATCGACATGGGCTCGATCCCGTTGGGGGGGGCGGTGTTCAGCCCCGGCGAAGGGCTCTCTGTGCGTCGGCACCTCAACGGGCAGTTGCTGATTGAAAGTGACGACGGCCTATATCGTTTGTTTGAGCCCACAGCCAACCCGTCGCTGCTGCGCCTGATTCAACTTGGCGACCGCAACGACAACCGCATTCATCTCGACTACGACCAGGCCGGACGCCTGGTACGCCTGCGCGATACCTTCGACTTGGTGCAGGTCGAGTTGATACGCGAACATGAGCACGTCACTCGCGTCGAACGCCTATTCCCAGATCAACGTCGCGAAGTGCTCGTCAGCTACGGCTATGACGCCAGGGCCAATCTGGCAGAGGTGCGCGATGCCTCTGGCCAGGTGCAGCGGCGCTTCACGTACGATGCCGGGCACCGAATGGTGGAGCATCAGTTACCCACCGGGTTGCGGTGCTTCTATGAATGGGCACTGATTGAAAACTCAGAGTGGCGAGTCGTCCGACACTGGACCGATGAAGGTGACTCCTACCAGTTCGACTATGACTTGAAGGCGGGCCTCACCCGTATCATCGACGGCTTACAGCGCGTCAGCACCCGACATTGGAATACTCAGCACCAGATCATTCAATACAGCGATAAGCTGGGGCAAACCTGGCTGTTCGAGTGGAATGACGAACGCCAACTTCTCAGCGCCACCGACCCGCAAGGTGGACGCTATGAATACAAGCATGATGACGCCGGCAACCTGATCGGCGAAACGGACCCGTTGGGCCGCAGCGATTCAACGTTGTGGCTTGAACACTGGGCGTTACCCCTGGTGGAGACCGACGCCGCCGGCAACAGTTGGCAGTATCGCTATGATCCTCGCGGCAATTGCGTTGCCGAAACCGACCCGCTGGGCCACCTCACCCGCTATCGCTATGACGCCCACGGCCAGGTCGTGGAAATCATCGACGCCTCCGGTAAAAGCAAAAAACTGCGTTGGAATCCGTTCGGGCAATTGGTCGAACACATTGATTGCTCGGGTTATCCCACGCGTTTCAGCTACGACGAGCGCGGCTATCTGCAGGTGATCACCGACGCGCTTGGCGAGCGCACTCAATTCAGCTACGACCTCCAGGGGCGCTTACTCAGCAACCAACTGCCGGACGGTCGCATCGAGCTGTTTCAACGCGATGTCAGCGGCCAACTCGTGGGGTACACCGACCCTGCCGGACATACCACGCTCTACCAGCACAATCGACGTGGCCAGATAAGCCTGCGCACCGACGCTCATGGCCGGCAGGTGAAGTTCGGCTATGACAGCTATGGGCGCCTGCAAGCACTGACCAACGAGAACGGCGAACGTTATCTCTTTGCCTGGGACGCCGGGGATCGGCTGACTGAGCAGCAAGACCTCGATGGCAGTGCCAAAAGCTACACCTACAATCCACTGGACCATATCACCACGGTGACCGCCACTCCGGCCCCCTACGGCAACGGGCTAGGCCTGGTTCCCGAGACGCCGCCAGCGCCCATTGTCCATCAAATGGAACGTGACGCAGTAGGTCGGCTGATCGCCAAAACCACCGACGATGGGCGCACCGACTACGCCTACGACCCGCTGGACCAGCTCACCGCCGTCACCTTCACCGACCTGCTGGGCAATACCCAAGCCCTTGGTTTCGCTTACGACGCCCTCGGCCAAATGCTTGCCGAACAGAGTTCTATGGGCACCCTGCAGCACCACTACGACGAACTCGGTAATCTTATCCAGACCCAGATACCCGACGGACGCTGGCTCAATCGCCTGTACTACGGCAGCGGTCACTTGCATCAGGTCAATCTCGACGGCCAGGTCATCAGCGACTTTGAACGCGACCGCCTGCACCGCGAAGTACTGCGCACCCAAGGCCGACTCAGCACCCGCAGTGAGTATGACCGCAGCGGCCGTCTACGCTCACGCCAACACCGCCTTACAGGCCTGCCATCGTTGATGCCAGCGACAGCGCAAAAGCAGTTCGAGTATGACCCTGCCGACAACTTGGTCGGCAAGTTCGACCAGCAATCTGCCATACAACATCGCCAACTGCTGCACTACGATGCCACTGGCCGCATCATCGCCAGCCAGGACAGCCTGCACGGCCAGCGCGAAACGTTTGCCTACGATGCCGCCGCCAACCTGCTGGATGGCCCGCAGTCAGGCGCTGGGCTGGTCGTGCATAACAAACTGCTGACCTATCAGGACAAGCGTTATCGCTATGACGCGTTCGGTCGGATGATCGAAAAACGCAGCGCAGCGCGTGGCTTGCAACGCTTCGCCTACGATGCAGAAAGCCGGCTGATTGAAGTGCGCAATGAAAACGGCAGCGTAGTCAGGATGATCTACGACCCGTTGGGCCGACGCATTGAGAAAACCGAACATGGCAACGACGGCTATCCCCTGGGGGAAACCCGGTTTACCTGGGATGGGCTGCGGTTATTGCAGGAGCATAAACACAGCCAGACCAGTCTTTACATCTATGAAGATGAAGGCAGCGAACCCTTGGCTCGCGTTGACGGCACCGGGCCGCTGCAGAAAATCCGCTACTACCACAACGACCTCAACGGACTGCCGGAGCAACTGACTGAAGCTGACGGGCATAATGTCTGGCGCGCGACATATCGTGTGTGGGGCAATACGGTTGAGGAAGTGCGCGAGCCGTACTACATCGAAGAACAGAACCTGCGCTTTCAGGGGCAGTATCTGGACCGGGAGACGGGGCTGCATTTCAATACTTTCAGGTTTTATGATCCGGACGTGGGACGGTTTACGACACCGGATCCGATTGAGTTTGACGGCGGGCTCAATTTTTATCAGTACGCCCCCAATCCAATATCCTGGATTGATCCATGGGGACTGGCCCCCGAGCTTTATTACCTGATTGCGAAAAAGGACGGCTTTTATGACGAGATGGCATGGGGCCATAAAAAGCCAATAGGCCAAGTCTATTTGAAAAAAGGTGAAGTTTGGAAAGTCGGTGAAACCGTCAATCCGAATCGGCGATATACCCAAAAGTGGCTGAAATCCAAAAATCTTGCCTACAAAAGGGTTATGGCAGCACCGACGAAGGGCAATATGCAGGTATGGGAAAGATTAAAAATCGGAAAATATTTTAAACGCCGAGGAAAACTACCCCCGGGCAACAAATGCAGGCACTGACATAAGGAATACTTTATGCGAGTCGATACGACATCGGACTCACCGAGTTGGACAAAGGTCTTTGAAATCACCGACGAGCTAAATGGCCTGAGTGAGATTCTTGAAAAAAAGTATCCCACCCTCGACTGGGAACTGGCGGTCTGCATGCGATGCCTGCCGAAGAACCTGGAACGAAAAACATTTTGCCGTTATTACGCAAAAGACAAAATGTTCGGTCTGGATATCGCCATGGACGAGGAAGATTTTGTTCCACTGAAAAAAGACATAGCTGCTCAGCGCAAATTAATAGGTGCGGCATTCATTACATTTTTTGTTGAAAGTATTAAGAAATACGAGAAAAAACTCCCCAATCTGCAACCGGTATCGGCGCAACTAATTGCGGATGTACAGCAATGGTGTATTGAGAACGAGTGGACAGCTTGAAGCTCAACGATTGAGCAAGGATTGCCCACCCACAAAAAATGGGCACCCGACCCAGTCGGCGTGCCCATTTTTCATCCCGCGCTCACACTCGCATGTGCGTAGCGCGTTCTACATGACTTACGGATTGACGCTGTCTTTAAGCGACTTGCCTGGCTTGAACGCAACGGTGTTGCTCGCCTTGATTTTCACCGGCTCGCCGGTTTGCGGGTTTTTGCCGGTGCGGGCGCCGCGGTGGCGCTGCAGGAAGGTGCCGAAGCCTACCAGGGTGACGCTGTCCTTGCGATGCAGCGCGCCGGTGATTTCTTCGAGTACGGCGTTGAGTACGCGGTTGGCCTGTTCTTTGGTCAGGTCTGCTTTTTCTGCAATAGCGGCTGCGAGTTCTGGTTTACGCATAAGTGAAGCCTCTTTGACGGTTTTTTGTTGTTATGTCCGTGCTGCTCTCTATCGGAGCAGCGCCCAAGGCGCCGCAGGCTCTACTCTGCGGCAGACGGGAGTGAGGATGGCATGCCATCGGGGCCTGCGCCAGTCTCACGGCGACCTTTCTACGGTCAAAATGATGCTTATTCCGACAGAACGACCAGCATTTACGCCAGCAGCGGCGGAAGTTCTTTGTTGAGGGCCAGTTTTTCCATCACGGCCGTGCCGGTCAGGGCGTACCCCAGCAGGCGCCCGCTGGCGTCGCGGCACAGGGCCTTGATGTCGCCGCCCTGCCCTTCGACGCTCCACACGCCTTCGGTGCCCCGTGGCGGTGGCGAGACGACCAGCGGGCAGATCGGGGTTTTTACCGTGACGGGCATCGGACCGTAGCTGACGGCCGTCGCGTTACCCGCCAGGGTCTGGGCCAGGGCGCGGGCGCAGCTCATCAGGGGCATCACGTACAGCAGGTTCAGGCCATCGACCTCGGCGCAGTCGCCCAGGGCGTAGATGTTGGCGTGGGAGGTCTTGAGGTGACGGTCGACCATGATCCCGCGGTTGATCTGCAACCCGGCGGCGGCGGCCAGGTCGACACGCGGGCGCAGGCCGATAGCAGACACCACCAGATCACACTGGATCACTTCGCCATCAGACAAGTGGGCTTCCAGGCCGTCAGCGGTGCGCTGCAGGCGATTGAGCACCGGGCCCAGGTGGAAACGCGCCCCCAGGCCTTCCAGACCGGCCTGCACCGCTGCGGCGGCTGCCGGGTGCAGCAGGGTCGGCATGACTTGCTCGCACGGCGCCACCAGGTCGATCTCGTAGCCGCCGAGGATCAGGTCGTTGGCGAACTCGCAGCCGATCAGCCCGGCACCCAGCAACAGCACCCGGCGTTTTCCGGCCGCAGCGGCACGAAAGCGTGCGTAGTCTTCGAGGTCGTTGATCGGGAAAATCAGCTCGGCGGCGTCGCCCTGTACCGGCACCCGCACGGTTTCTGCGCCCCAGGCCAGGATCAGGTCGCGATAGGCCACCGCTTCCTCACCGATCCACAAGCGCTTGTGGCCCGGGTCGATGCCACTGATGCGGGTGTGGGTACGCACTTCGGCCTTCAGTTGCTCGGCCATGGCGCCCGGTTCAGCCATGCTCAGGCCATCGGCTTCCTTGTTCTTGCCAAAGCCTGTGGAGAGCATGGGCTTGGAGTAGGAGCGCCCGTCATCTGCGGTGATCAGCAACAGCGGGGTTTCGCTATCGAGCTTGCGAAACTCCCGAGCCAGGTTGTAACCGGCCAAACCCGTGCCGACGATCACGACAGGTGCGTTCATTCCTTTCTCCTTGTAGTTAGTACGGTTCTTGAATTGCGATTTAAATCAGCAATCAGCCGATTTCGATCATTTCGAAATCCATTTTGCCCACGCCGCAGTCCGGGCACAGCCAGTCTTCGGGGACGTCCTGCCACAGGGTGCCCGGCGCGATGCCGTCATCCGGCCATCCGTCTTTCTCGTCGTAGATCAGGCCACAGACGACACATTGCCACTTCTTCATTGCTTGTTTCCTCAGGTCCAGGCGCGTTGGCCGACGGTCGATAGATGTAACTTGCCGTGCGGCTCAGGGCGTTTTGTACTGATCAGCAGGCGCAGATGCAAGCATGATCGACGCATGGGCCTGGCGCACTCCGGCAAAAGTCCAGGGCACCATGGTAAGCTCGCCGCCTCATTAACTGCCAATAATGACCCTCCGTGCCGCATTCAAACGCCCTTCCCGATGCTTGCCGATGGCTGACCCAGAGCCTTCTGAGCCCACTGCCCACGCCGCTGACACTCAACTGGCTGTTCGATGAAGGCTCGCTGACCCGGCGCCTGACGCGCCTGTCCGACGATGGCTTCAGCGTGACGCCGTTGTTCGAAGGCTGGCAGCCACTGCGAGACGACGAATGCGCCACCCTGGACTTGCCCGCCGCCAGCATCGGCTGGGTGCGCGAGGTGTATTTGCGTGGCCATGGCCAGCCGTGGGTGTTTGCCCGCAGCGTGGCGGCCCGCAGCGCCTTGCAGGGCGACGGCTTGCACATGGATGAGTTGGGCAGCCGGTCTCTCGGGGAATTGCTGTTTTGTGACCACGCCTTCACGCGCCAGGCCATCGAGGTGTGCCGCTACCCACGGGAATGGCTGCCCCCGGCGGACCAGGCCGATCACCTGTGGGCACGCCGCTCGCGCTTCGACCGCGGGCCGCTGAGCGTGCTGGTGGCCGAGATCTTCCTGCCCACCCTGTGGCAAGCCGTGCACGACCATCCGGAGCGTTTCTGATGTACCAGCGCCTGCTCAAATCCCTGAATCACCTGAACCCAAGGGCCTGGGACTTCATCCAGTTGACCCGCATGGACAAGCCCATCGGCATTTACCTGCTGCTGTGGCCCACGCTGTGGGCGCTGTGGATTGCCGGCAAGGGTTCGCCATCGCTGCTCAATATCCTGATCTTCGTGCTCGGCGTGATACTCACCCGGGCCGGCGGTTGCGTCATCAATGACTGGGCCGATCGCAAGGTCGACGGCCATGTGAAACGCACCGAACAGCGCCCGCTGGTCAGCGGCAGGATCAGCTCGAAAGAGGCCCTGGTGTTCTTCGCGGTGCTGATGGTCATCAGTTTCCTGCTGGTGTTGCTGACCAACTCCATGACGATCTGGCTGTCCCTGGGCGGCCTCGCGCTGGCGGCCAGCTACCCGTTCATGAAGCGCTACACCTATTACCCGCAGGTGGTATTGGGCGCGGCGTTCTCGTGGGGCATGCCGATGGCGTTCACCGCCGAGACGGGCAGCCTGCCCGCCGCGGCATGGCTGTTGTACATCGCCAACCTGTTGTGGACGGTGGGATACGACACGTACTACGCCATGACCGATCGCGACGATGACCTGAAAATCGGGGTCAAATCCACCGCGATTCTGTTCGGCGATGCCGACCGGGTGATCATCCTGACCCTGCAGGGCCTGGCACTGGTGTGCCTGTGGCTGGCGGGGATGCGTTTTGAGCTGGGCGGCTGGTTCCACCTGGGCTTGCTGGCGGCGGCCGGGTGTTTTGCCTGGGAGTTCTGGTACACCCGGGACAAGGACCGGCTCAAATGCTTCAAGGCGTTTTTGCACAACCACTGGGCCGGGTTGGCGATTTTTGTCGGGATTGTCGCGGACTACGGATTTCGGTGAGAGGCCAGGCCCCTCACCCTTATCCGGCTCACATCAAGGCTTGGCGACCTTCCACGCCCCGTCCATTTTGCCTTCGCCGGTCATGTCACCGGCCTTCTTGTCCATGATGAAGGTGTAGAGCGGCTTGCCGCTGTAGGCCCACTGGCTTTTCTGGTCGTCACGGGTGATCACGGTCCACTTGCCCATGGGCTTGTCGGTGGATTCGGCCATCAACGGCGGCCAGTTGGTGGCGCACTTGTCGTTGCACATGGATTTGCCATCAGCGTCCTTGGCAAAGGTGTAGAGGGTCATGCCGTTGTGGTCCACCAGCATCCCGTCCTTGGTCATCGCCGGGTCTGCCGCAAACGCCAGTGTCGGCAGCGTTAACGCGGCCGTTACCAGCAGGGCTTTCCAGGAAAAAGTACTGTGAGTCATGGGAACCTTCCTTTTGTGGTTGTCAGGATTCGGACCCAAAGCGTAGTCCAGAGAGGCAAGGATTGCCCAGGCGACTAAATTACTGTCACACGACTGCAATAATTCCGTTATCTAATGCGGCGCAAGACAGTTAAATGACAAGAGGATTTAGCATGGTTGGCAGGAGCATTCTGATCGTTGACGACGAAGCGCCCATTCGCGAGATGATCGCCGTTGCGTTGGAAATGGCCGGCTATGACTGCCTGGAGGCGGAGAACTCCCAGCAGGCCCATGCCATTATCGTCGACCGCAAGCCGGACCTGATCCTGCTGGACTGGATGCTGCCCGGCACCTCCGGCATCGAACTGGCCCGCCGCCTCAAGCGTGACGAGCTGACCGGGGATATCCCGATCATCATGCTCACCGCCAAGGGCGAAGAGGACAACAAGATCCAGGGCCTGGAAGTCGGCGCCGATGACTACATCACCAAGCCCTTTTCCCCACGGGAACTGGTCGCCCGTCTGAAAGCCGTTCTGCGCCGTGCCGGCCCCACTGATGGCGAAGCGCCTATCGAAGTCGACGGCCTGATCCTGGACCCGATCAGCCACCGCGTGACCATCGACGGCAAACCCGCCGAGATGGGCCCCACCGAATACCGCCTGCTGCAGTTTTTCATGACCCACCAGGAGCGCGCCTACACCCGCGGCCAACTGCTGGACCAGGTCTGGGGCGGCAACGTGTATGTGGAAGAGCGCACCGTCGACGTGCATATCCGTCGCCTGCGCAAAGCCTTGGGCGACGCTTACGAGAATCTGGTACAAACCGTGCGCGGCACCGGCTACCGGTTTTCCACCAAAGGCTGAGCCAGCCCGAACTGCCCAGACAGCTGAAAGGACGCGTGTTTAAGTGAACCAAAACTGGCATGGCACCCTGATCCGCCACATGCTCCTGTTGATCACCGGCTGCCTGCTGGTGGGCCTGGTCAGCGGCTATTACGGCTGGAGCCTGGCCGTCGGCCTGGGCCTTTACCTGGGCTGGACCCTCAAGCAACTGCTGCGCCTGCACGAATGGCTGCGCCAGCACAAACCCGACGAAGCACCACCCGACGGCTACGGCCTGTGGGGCGAGGTGTTCGACAGCATCTACCACCTGCAACGCCGCGACCAGCGTGTACGCGGGCGCCTGCAAGCGGTGATCGACCGGGTGCAGGAGTCCACCGCCGCACTGAAAGACGCGGTGATCATGCTCGACAGCGACGGCAACCTGGAATGGTGGAACCGCGCCGCAGAGACCTTGCTGGGCCTCAAGACGCCCCAGGACAGCGGCCAGCCGGTGACCAACCTGGTGCGCCACCCGCGTTTCAAGGAGTATTTCGAGCAGGACAACTACGAAGAAGCCCTGGAAATCCCGTCACCGACCAACGACCGCGTGCGTATCCAGCTGTACCTGACGCGCTACGGCAATAACGAACACTTGATGCTGGTGCGTGATGTCACACGCATCCATCAGCTGGAACAGATGCGCAAGGACTTCGTCGCCAACGTCTCCCACGAACTGCGCACACCGCTGACGGTGATCTGCGGTTATCTGGAGACGCTGCTCGATAACGTCGAAGACGTGAACCCGCGCTGGACCCGTGCCCTGCAACAGATGCAGCAGCAAGGCTCGCGCATGCAAACCCTGCTTAACGACCTGCTGTTGCTGGCCAAGCTCGAGGCCACCGATTACCCCTCGGACAACCATCCGGTGCCGGTACAAAGCCTGTTGCAGACGATCAAGAGCGACGCCCAGGCATTGTCCGGGCAGCGTGAGCAGCAGATTACCCTCGAAGCCGACCCGTCGATCCTGCTCAAGGGCAGCGAGGGCGAGCTGCGCAGCGCGTTTTCCAACCTGGTGTTCAACGCCGTCAAATACACCCAGGACAAAGGCAACATCCGCATCCGCTGGTGGGCCGACGACCAGGGCGCACACCTCAGCGTGCAGGACTCCGGGATGGGCATCGACGCCAAGCATTTGCCGCGCCTTACCGAGCGTTTCTACCGCGTCGACTCCAGCCGCAACTCCAACACCGGCGGCACCGGGCTCGGCCTGGCCATCGTCAAACATGTGCTGCTGCGCCATCGCGCGCGGCTGGAAATCAGTAGCGTGCTCGGCCACGGCAGTACCTTTACCTGCCATTTCCCGCCGGCCCAGGTGACACATTCCCGGGTCCTTCATCAGGACGAGTGACCCTCCGCCCGGCAGCCGCCACTAGGCAAGCGCCCCGTCAGCCGCTACATTGGCGGACTTGCGCCTGCCTTTCAGGCCCACCTGCTCACCCTTTTCGATTAGACGGAACCCGCAAAACCCCATCATGGACCCTTCCCCTGGCATCACCCTCGCGACACTCTTCGCCGACTTCGGCATGATTCTTTTTGCACTGATCCTGGTACTGCTCAACGGCTTTTTCGTTGCGGCGGAATTTGCCATGGTCAAACTGCGCTCGACCCGGGTCGAGGCCATCGCCCACAAGAACGGCTGGCGCGGGCAGATCCTGCGCACCGTACACAGCCAGCTCGACGCCTATCTGTCGGCCTGCCAGTTGGGTATCACCCTCGCCTCCCTGGGCCTGGGCTGGGTCGGTGAGCCGGCCTTCGCGCACATCCTCGAGCCGTTGCTGGGGGCGATCGGTGTGCAGTCGCCGGAAGTGATCAAGGGCGTGTCGTTCTTTGCCGCCTTCTTCGTGATCTCGTACCTGCACATCGTGGTTGGTGAACTGGCGCCCAAGTCCTGGGCCATTCGCAAGCCCGAGTTGCTGTCGCTGTGGACCGCCGTGCCGCTGTACCTGTTCTACTGGGCCATGTACCCGGCGATCTACCTGCTCAACGCCAGTGCCAACGCCATCCTGCGCATCGCCGGCCAAGGCGAGCCTGGCCCGCACCACGAGCACCATTACAGCCGTGAAGAACTGAAACTGATCCTGCACTCCAGCCGTGGCCAGGACCCGAGCGACCAAGGCATGCGCGTGTTGGCCTCCGCCGTGGAAATGGGCGAGCTGGAAGTGGTGGACTGGGCCAACTCCCGGGAAGACCTGGTGACCCTGGACTTCAACGCACCGCTCAAGGAAATCCTGGCGCTGTTCCGTCGCCACAAGTTCAGCCGCTACCCGGTGTACGACGCCGTGCGCAACGAGTTCGTCGGCCTGCTGCACATCAAGGACCTGCTGCTGGAACTGGCGGCCCTGGACCACATTCCCGAGTCGTTCAACCTGGCCGAGCTGACCCGCCCGCTGGAACGCGTATCGCGCCATATGCCGCTGTCGCAACTGCTCGAGCAGTTCCGTAAAGGCGGCGCGCACTTCGCCCTGGTGGAAGAGGCCGACGGCAAGGTCATCGGCTACCTGACCATGGAAGACGTACTGGAAGTACTGGTAGGCGACATCCAGGACGAACACCGCAAGGCCGAGCGCGGCATCCTCGCTTACCAGCCGGGTAAATTGCTGGTGCGTGGCGACACGCCGCTGTTCAAGGTGGAGCGCCTGCTGGGCGTCGACCTGGACCACATCGAGGCCGAAACCCTGGCCGGGCTGATCTACGACACCCTGAAACGGGTGCCGGAAGAGGAAGAAGTGCTGGAAGTCGAAGGCCTGCGCATCATCATCAAGAAGATGAAAGGGCCGAAGATCGTGTTGGCCAAGGTGCTGTTGCTCGACTAGGGCACACCCCCTGTAGGAGCGAGCTTGCTCGCGAAGGACGTTAACGATAACGCTGGGATCCTGACACCCGGCAGCGCCCTCAGGTTTTTCGCGAGCAAGCTCGCTCCTACAAAAGCCTTACCGCGTGCCCAGCGCAAAGTTGGGCAACGCCTGCACCGGCTGGTTGAATTCATAGGGAATCGACACCAGCCCCGACGCCGTCGTGCGCTGCACCACAAAATGCAGATGCGGCCCGCTGCTGTTGCCGGTATTGCCCGACAGCGCCAGCGGGCTGCCCACCGCCACGCGCTGCCCTTCCCTGACGCTGACCGACCCTTGCTTGAGGTGCAGGTACACGCCTTGCGTGCCGTCATCGTGCTGCACCCGCACGAAATTGCCCGATGGATCGCTGCCGCGCCCGCTCTGCTCGTTCTCGGTTTTCAGTACGACACCGCCACGTGCCGCGATGATTGGCGTGCCTTCAGGCATGGCAATGTCCATCGCATAACGGCTTTTGAGCTCAGAGTGGCTGAAGGTACCGTTGGGGCCTTGGGTGAGACGGAACGGCCCGCCACGCCAGGGCAAGGGATAACGATAGGAAGCGGGTTGCGACGGATATACAGGCTTGGGAATCACCCGCTCCTGATACACAAACGCCTGCGCCCCGGGCGTGTACCGGTCGCTGAAGACCACAGCGCCGTCGGCGTCGATGGATTTGTAGAGGGTCATGGACATCGCCGGCATGACAACGGCGAACAGTCCACACAACAGCAGTGAGCGCACGAGCATCGGGTTGGCCTGCCAGGGACGACTGAATGGCAGGCTAACAAGGGATCATGACAGTGCTATGTGAACCAAACACTAACCCTGTGGCGAGGGGGCTTGTCCCCCGTTGGGCTGCGCAGCGGCCCCAGTAGAGTTATCGCGCAGGGTCAGGCAGAACTCAATTACAGGGTTTGGGGCCGCTACGCAGCCCAACGGGGGACAAGCCCCCTCGCCACAGGTTTTTTGGAGACCCCATCAAGTCACGCACCCGGCACAAAATGCTTCTGTGCGGTCCCTCGGGCGATCAGCCGCGAAATGTAGTCAAGCTTCTGCGCATCCTGGTCGATAAACCGGAAGGTCAGTTGCAGCCAGTCACTGTCGGGCTTGGGCTCGTAGGCCACCACGGCATGCAGGTAGCCATTGAGACGCGCCACTTCAGCGTTCTCACCCTGCTCCAGGTCGAGCACGGCGCTTTCCAGTACCTGAGGCAGGATTTCACCACGACGCACCACCAGCAGCGCCTCCTTGATACTCAGGGCCTTGATCACACACTGCTGGGTGCCACTGGACAGGCGCAACTGGCCCTGGCCACGACCGCTGGCAGGCGACGCTGCCGCAGCCACCTGCACCGGCGGGCTGTTGAGCAGGCCTTTGCTGGGCGCCGCCACCGGGGCCGGCTTGACTGCGTCAGGCTTGCCACCAGTGAGGGCGCTGAGGGAATCGTTACCGAACGCCGAGTTCATCTTGGTCGGTGCGCTGGCGATCAGCGCGTCGAGGCGGCCAATCTTGTTCAGTGCCTGCTTGACCTTGTTCAGCAACTGCTCGTTGGTGAATGGCTTGCTGACGTAGCCGGAAACCCCGGCCTGGATCGCCTGCACCACGTTTTCCTTGTCGCCACGGCTGGTCACCATGACGAAAGGCATGGCTTTGAGATGAGGCTGTTCACGGCACCAGGTCAACAGTTCCAGGCCGGACATTTCCGGCATTTCCCAGTCGCACAGCACCATGTCGAAGGTTTCGCGCATCAGGATGGCCTGGGCCTTTTTGCCGTTCACCGCATCTTCGATCTTGATCCCCGGGAAGTAGTTACGCAGGCACTTCTTCACCAGGTCGCGAATAAACGAGGCGTCATCCACCACCAATACACTGACTTTGCTCATCGACCCTTCATCCTATAAAAACCCCGGCAAGCATAACGCTTCGCTGATGGCGTTTTGCCAAAAATTCCAACACCACAAACGAAAACGCCCGACCAAAGGCCGGGCGTTTATTTCTCGGGCAATCTTACTTATCGTCAGGAACGCCCGGAACATTAGGGATTTGATCGGTCGTACCTTCAACTTCTGCTTTCATCCGCTTGAGGCCCATGTGCCGCACGTCGGTACCCCGCACCAGGTAAATCACCAGTTCCGAGATGTTGCGTGCGTGGTCGCCGATGCGTTCCAGCGAACGCAGTACCCAGATGATGCTCAGTACCCGCGAGATAGAGCGCGGGTCTTCCATCATGTAGGTCGCCAGTTCGCGCAGCGCCGTCTTGTATTCGCGGTCGATGGTCTTGTCGTATTGGGCCACCGACAACGCCAGCTCGGCGTCGAAACGGGCAAACGCGTCGAGGGCGTCGCGAACCATGTTGCGCACCTGGTCACCGATGTGGCGCACTTCGACATAACCACGCGGCGCTTCGCCTTCCTCACACAACTGGATGGCGCGGCGGGCGATCTTGGTGGCTTCGTCACCGATGCGCTCCAGGTCGATCACCGACTTGGAGATGCTGATGATCAAACGCAGGTCGGACGCCGCCGGCTGACGACGGGCCAGGATGCGCAGGCATTCTTCGTCGATGTTGCGTTCCATCTGGTTGATCTGGTCATCGATCTCACGCACTTGCTGGGCCAGGCCCGAGTCGGCCTCGATCAGCGCGGTGACGGCGTCGTTGACTTGCTTCTCCACCAGCCCGCCCATGGCCAGGAGGTGGCTGCGCACCTCCTCAAGCTCGGCGTTGAACTGCGCGGAGATGTGATGGGTAAGGCCTTCTTTGCTAATCATGTTGGCGTCCTTGGAACGTCCAGTAAGGTGCGGTCGACCGCAGCATCAGTTCAGTGAGCAACCAGCCACCTGCTAGCCGTAGCGACCGGTGATGTAGTCTTCGGTCTGCTTCTTCGCCGGGTTGGTGAACAGGGTATCGGTGTCGCCAAATTCCACCAGCTTGCCCATGTACATGAACGCGGTGTAGTCGGAAACCCGCGCCGCCTGTTGCATGTTGTGGGTCACGATGACGATGGTGAACTTGGATTTGAGTTCGTAGATCAGCTCTTCGACTTTCAACGTGGAGATGGGGTCGAGTGCCGAGCACGGTTCGTCGAGCAGCAGCACTTCCGGCTCCACGGCGATGGTGCGGGCGATCACCAGACGTTGCTGCTGGCCGCCGGACAAACCGAGGGCCGACTCGTGCAGGCGATCCTTGACCTCGTCCCACAGCGCCGCGCCTTTCAGTGCCCACTCAACGGCTTCGTCGAGGACGCGCTTTTTGTTGATGCCCTGGATGCGCAGGCCGTAGACCACGTTTTCGTAGATGGTCTTGGGAAACGGGTTGGGCTTCTGGAACACCATGCCCACCCGGCGCCGCAGCTCGGCTACGTCTTCGCCCTTGCGGTAGATGTTGGTGCCGTACAGGTTGATCGCGCCCTCGACGCGGCAGCCGTCCACCAGATCGTTCATCCGGTTGAAGGTGCGCAGCAGGGTCGACTTGCCGCAACCGGACGGGCCGATGAAGGCGGTCACGCGCTGCTTCGGAATGTTCATGCTGACGTCGTACAGCGCCTGCTTGTCGCCGTAGTACAGGCTCAGGCCCGGGACTTCGATGGCCACGGTTTCCTGGGCCAGGCTCAGGCTCTGCTTGTCGCGACCCAGGGCTGACATGTTGATGCCGTGGGAATGGGTTTCATGTTGCATGGGATGCTCCCTGTGCTACCAATTCGTTTTGTGGGAGCGGGCTTGCTCGCGAAGGCGTCAGGTCAGTTGACCCATGTATGACTGATACACCGCATTCGCGAGCAAGCCCGCTCCCACATTTAGTCCGCGTTCACTTCAATTAACTGTCCAACGCCTTGTACTTCTCGCGCAGGTGGTTACGAATCCACACCGCCGACAAGTTGAGCGTGGCGATCACCAGCACCAGCAGCAAGGCGGTGGCGTACACCAGCGGCCGCGCGGCTTCGACGTTGGGGCTCTGGAAGCCGACGTCATAGATATGGAAGCCCAGGTGCATGATCTTCTGGTCCAGGTGCAGGTACGGGTAGTTGCCGTCCACCGGCAGCGACGGCGCCAGTTTCACCACACCCACCAGCATCAGCGGCGCCACTTCACCCGCGGCGCGGGCCACGGCGAGGATCATGCCGGTCATCATCGCCGGGCTGGCCATCGGCAGCACGATCTTCCACAGCGTTTCCGCCTTGGTCGCGCCCAGTGCCAAAGAACCTTCACGTACGGTGCGAGGAATCCGCGCCAGGCCTTCTTCAGTGGCCACGATCACCACCGGTACCGCCAGCAGCGCCAGGGTCAGGGATGCCCAGAGCAGGCCAGGCGTACCGAAGGTCGGTGCCGGCAAGGCCTCGGCGAAGAACAGCCGGTCAACCGAGCCGCCCAGTACGTACACAAAGAAGCCAAGGCCGAACACGCCGTAAACGATGGCGGGTACACCGGCCAGGTTGTTCACCGCGATGCGGATGATCCGCGTCAGGGTGTTCTGCTTGGCGTATTCACGCAGGTACACCGCCGCCAGCACGCCGAACGGGGTCACGATCATCGCCATGATCAGGGTCATCATCACGGTGCCGAAGATCGCCGGGAAAATCCCGCCTTCGGTGTTGGCTTCCCGTGGATCGTCGCTGAGGAATTCCCAGACCTTGCTGAAGTAGAAACCAACCTTGGTCATGTAGCCCATGGCGTTCGGCTGGTAAGCGTGCACCACCTTGCCAATGCCGATTTCGATTTCTTTGCCGTTGGCATCGCGGGCGGTCAGGCTGTCGCGGTTGAACTGGGTGTGCAGGTCGGCCAGGCGGGCTTCGATATCCTTGTAGCGGTTGTTCAGTTCGGCGCGGCCGCTGTCCATGTCGGCCTGGGCGGTGGCGTCCAGCTTGCCTTCCAGCTCCAGTTTGCGACCGTGCAGGCGGATGCGTTCGAGGCCGGCGTTGATGGCGCCGATGTCGGACTTCTCGAGGGTCTTGAGCTGGGCCGCGAGCTTGTTGACGCGGTCTACGCGGGCTTGCAGTTCCGGCCAGGCCGCCTCGCCTTCGGCGATCACCTTGCCGTCCTGCTTGACGTTGACCAGGGTGCCGTAGAAGTTGCCCCACTCACGACGCTCGATGGCCATCAACTCGACCGGCTTGGTCTGGTTGGTCAGCCACTCGCCGACGATCCAGGTGAAGTCATTGCCGTTCAAGTCACGGTTGCCGACCTTGATCAGCTCGCGGGTCATGAACTCCGGGCCTTGGTCCGGCACCGGCAAGCCAGCGCTTTTCAGGCGCTCGCGGGGCACTTCTTCTTTCTGCACCACTTCGCCGACGACGATGTGATTTTCCTGGCCCGGCACGTTGTAGTTGGCCTGGATCAGGTCGGCCGGCCAGAAGTGGCCCAGGCCACGCACGGCAATCACGGCCAGCAAACCAATGGTCATGATGACCGCAATGGACACCGCGCCACCGCTGATCCAGACGCCCGGGGCGCCGCTCTTGAACCATCCATTCAGGGAGTTCTGTTTCACAGACTTCTACCTTTCTTAAAGCGACGAGTATTTCTTGCGCAGACGCTGACGAATCAGCTCGGCGAGGGTGTTCATGATGAAGGTGAACAGCAGCAGCACCAGCGCCGAGAGGAACAGCACGCGGTAGTGGCTGCCGCCGACTTCCGATTCGGGCATTTCCACCGCGACGTTGGCTGCCAGGGTGCGCAGGCCTTCAAACAGGTTCATCTCCATCACCGGCGTGTTGCCGGTGGCCATCAGCACGATCATGGTTTCACCGACCGCGCGGCCCATGCCGATCATCAGCGCCGAGAAGATGCCCGGGCTGGCGGTCAGGATCACGACGCGGGTCATGGTCTGCCATGGCGTGGCGCCCAGGGCCAGGGAGCCCAGGGTCAGGCCGCGCGGCACGCTGAACACGGCGTCTTCGGCGATGGAGTAGATGTTCGGGATCACCGCGAAACCCATGGCCAGGCCGACTACCAGGGCGTTGCGCTGGTCGTAGGTGATGCCCAGGTCGTGGGAGATCCACATGCGCATGTCGCCGCCGAAGAACCAGGTTTCCAGGTACGGGCTCATGTACAACGAGAGCCAGCCCACAAACAGGATCACCGGGATCAGGATCGCGCTTTCCCAGCCATCCGGGACCCGCAGGCGGATCGACTCAGGCAGGCGGCTGAAGACGAAGCCGGCCACCAGGATGCCGATCGGCAGCAGCATCAGCAGGCTGAAAATCCCCGGCAAATGCCCTTCGACATACGGCGCCAGGAACAGGCCGGCGAAGAAGCCGAGGATCACCGTCGGCATCGCTTCCATCAATTCGATCACCGGCTTGACCTTGCGGCGCAGGCTCGGGGCCATGAAGTAAGCGGTGTAGATCGCAGCGGCAACGGCCAGTGGTGCGGCCAGCAGCATGGCGTAGAACGCGGCCTTCAGGGTACCGAAGGTCAGGGGCGCCAGGCTCATCTTGGGTTCGAAGTCGGTGTTGGCGGCGGTCGATTGCCAGACGTATTTAGGCTCGTCGTAGTTTTCGTACCAGACCTTGCTCCACAGCGCGCTCCAGGAGACTTCAGGGTGCGGGTTGTCCAGCAGCAGCGGTTGCAGCTTGCCGCCGGCCTCGACGATCACCCGGTTGGCCCGTGGCGACATGCCGAAGATACCGTTGCCGTCGACCACCTGGTCCACCAGCAACGTACGGTGGGCAGTGCTGTGGAACACACCGAACTTGCCGGAAGCGTCGAGGGCGGTGAAGCCTTTGCGACGTTCTTCAGCAGTGATTTCAACGATAGGCGCGGTGCCCATCTGGAAGGTACGGATCTGCTTCAGGCGTTGTTCGCCGTCCGGGTCGCGGGCCATGAACCACTGTGCCAGGCCACCGCTGGAGTTACCGATGATCAGCGAGATGCCGCCCACCAGCTGGGTGCTGGCCGTGACTTGCGCCACGCCGTCTTCCAATAATTTGTAGCGACCGTTGAGGCTGTTGTCCCGCAGGCTGAAAACGTCGGCCTGGGCGCGACCGTTGATCACGTACAGCCACTGCTGGCGCGGATCAACGAAGATGGCTTTGACCGGCTCGGTCATTTGCGGCAGTTCGATGCGCTTCTGCTCGGTGGTGACTTCCTCGGTCATCATGTTTTCTTCACGGCTGATGGACAGCACGTTCAGATGGGCACCACTGGAACCGGCCACCACCAGCGTCGAGTCGGTCGCGTTCAAGGCGACATGCTCAAGGGAGCGGCCTTGTTCGTCGAGGACGATCGGTGTTTCGCCGTAAGGGTATTCGACGGCGGGCGAGATGGTCTTCTTGCCGTCCGGGTACGACACTTTATAGGTGTGACGGAACACCAGGGACTGGCCGTTGGACAGGCCGAGGATCACCAGCGGGCTGCCGGGCTGGTCTTCACCAATGGAGGCGACTGTCACGCCCGCCGGCAACGGCAGGTCAACGCGCTTGAGTTCGGCACCCGTGTCAACGTTGAAGAACAGCGCCTGGCCCTTGTCGGAAACCCGCATGGCGACCTGGTTCTGTTCTTCCATGGAGATCATCAGCGGCTTGCCGGCGTCCTGCAGCCAGGCAGGCGCCAGGGCCTCTTCCTTGGTCAGGTTGGCGCCGTGGAACAGCGGCGCGACCACGTAGGCGAGGAAGAAGAAGATCAAGGTGATAGCGCCCAGGACGGCAAGGCCGCCCACCAGCACGTACCAACGGGTCAGGCGATCCTTGAGCGCGCGGATGCGGCGCTTGCGTTGCAGCTCAGGCGTATTGAAATCAATGCGCTTGGGGGGAGAAGTCGTCGTCATGGTGGAATTGGCCAGATCATTCATGCGCACACCCTAGCGATCCTGTATGACAGAAAGATGACAATGCAGTGACGCAAGAAATCCGCCGCGTAGCAGGGCTGGCAGCGGATTAAAAAATGGGAGGCGAGGTCCAGGTCTTACAGACCCCGCCCGGGCCTTGAACCGTGGGTAAACCGCGGTTCAAGGCAGGTTTACAGGCGGCTTATTTGCCACCTTCTTTCAGGCCCAGGTCAGCCAGTGCCTTGGCGGCAACTTTGGCTGGCAGCGGGATGTAGCCGTCTTTCACTACCACTTCCTGGCCCTGTTTGGACAGAACCAGCTTCACGAACTCGGCTTCCAGCGGGGCCAGAGGCTTGTTCGGGGCTTTGTTGACGTAGACGTAGAGGAAGCGCGACAGCGGGTATTTGCCGTTCAGGGCGTTTTCTTCGGTGTCTTCGATGAAGTCAGTGCTGCCTTTCTTGGCCAGGGCCACGGTTTTCACGCTGGCGGTTTTGTAACCGATGCCCGAGTAACCGATGCCGTTCAGCGAGGAGCTGATGGACTGCACAACCGACGCCGAACCAGGTTGTTCGTTCACGTTAGGCTTGTAGTCGCCTTTGCACAGGGCTTCTTCCTTGAAGTAGCCGTAGGTGCCGGATACCGAGTTGCGACCGAACAGTTGCACTGGCTTGTTGGCCAGGTCGCCGGTCACGCCCAGGTCGCCCCAGGTCTTGACGTCAGCCTTGGCGCCGCACAGACGAGTCGAGGAGAAGATCGCGTCGACTTGTTCCATGGTCAGGTGCTGGATCGGGTTGTCCTTGTGCACGAACACGGCCAGGGCATCCACGGCAACCGGGATCGCGGTTGGCTTGTAGCCGTACTTCTGCTCGAAGGCAGCCAGTTCGGTGTCCTTCATCTTGCGGCTCATCGGGCCCAGGTTGGAGGTGCCTTCAGTCAGCGCAGGAGGTGCAGTGGCGGAGCCGGCGGCCTGAATCTGGATGTTGACGTTCGGGTATTCCTTTTTGTAACCCTCAGCCCACAGGGTCATCAGGTTTGCCAGGGTATCGGAACCAACGCTGGACAGGTTGCCCGACACACCAGTGGTCTTCACGTAAGCCGGAATCGCCGGGTCAACACCAGCGGCTACCGCGTTAGCGGTCGCAACGCCAGCAGCGACAAAAGTCATTGCCGCCATCAAACGTTTCAGTTTCATGCCTTGCTCCTAGCAGATAGGGATAGTTGGATCGGGGCCAAGTATCGGTAGGCCGTGTGAACACTCTATGTCTGGAATATGACAATTAGATGAAAGGCCAGCATTTATGAAAAAGCTGACAGGAAGGAGAAACGCCAATAAATCCGGGGCTTGCGAGGAGGTTGGAGCGATTTCGTGGAAACAATCTGTAATCGTTGTAAGGCAAAATCTGTGGCGAGGGAGCTTGCTCCCGTTGGGTCGCGTAGCGGTCCCCAGAATGGAACGGCTGCGCAGTTCAACGGGAGCAAGCTCCCTCGCCACAAGGTTGTCCGGCAGTTTTCAAAAACGTGTCAGCGCCCGCGCTTCCACAGGTACCCACCCACCGCCATCCCCATCACACACAGGGCCGCCACGTAGTAAGCAGGGCCCATCGGGCTTTCCTTCATCAGCAGCGACACCGCTAACGGCGTCAGGCCACCGAATACGGCATAGGCGACGTTGTAGGAGAACGACAAACCGCTGAAACGCACCACCGGCGGGAACGCTTTCACCATGACATAGGGCACCACGCCAATGGTGCCTACAAACAGGCCGGTCAAGGCGTACAGCGGGAACAGCCAGTCCGGGTGAGCCATCAGGCTGTGATAGAGCGTCCAGGACGTTGCCAGCAACAAGGCACAACCGATGATCAGCACGCGCCCGGCACCAAAACGGTCGGCCAGGGCGCCGGAAGCGATACACCCCAGGCTCAGGGTGACGATGGCCAGGCTATTGGCCTGCAGCGCCACCGTTGGGCTGAAGTGGTAGATCGTTTGCAGCACGGTCGGCGTCATCAGGATAACCACGACCACACCGGCCGACAGCAGCCAGGTCAACAGCATCGACAGTACGATGGCGCCACGATGGTCACGCAACACCGCGCGCAACGGCAGCTCGGCCGCCAGGGTCTTGCGCTGCTGCATCTCGGCGAAGATCGGGGTTTCGTGCAACCAGCGACGCAGGTACACCGACAACAGGCCGAACACACCCCCCAGCAGGAACGGAATGCGCCAGGCGTAATCCGACACCTGTTCCGGGCTGTAGAGCGTGTTGATGGCGGTGGCCACCAGCGAACCCAACAGGATGCCGGCCGTCAGGCCGCTGGTCAGGGTGCCGCAGGCATAACCGATGTGACGGGGCGGCACGTGCTCGGATACGAACACCCACGCGCCCGGCACTTCACCGCCAATCGCCGCGCCCTGGATCACGCGCATCAGCAGCAACAGGATCGGCGCCCACAGGCCGATCTGCGCGTAGGTCGGCAGCAGGCCCATGATCAGGGTCGGCACGGCCATCATGAAGATGCTCAGGGTGAACATCTTCTTGCGCCCCAGCAGGTCGCCGAAGTGCGCCATGATGATCCCGCCCAGCGGCCGCGCCAGGTAGCCGGCGGCGAAGATGCCGAAGGTCTGCATCATGCGCAGCCATTCGGGCATGTCCGCCGGGAAGAACAGCTTCCCGACTACCGTCGCAAAAAATACGAAGATGATGAAGTCGTAGAACTCCAGCGCCCCGCCCAAGGCAGACAGCGACAGGGTTTTGTAGTCGTTGCGGGTCAGCGGGCGCGACGGTTGCGCACTGCTTGCGGGCACGGAGGACATGGCAAGGCTTCTCTTATAGTAGTCAGGACGGCAAGCCCGGGACTTGCGGCAGGCTTGGCAAGATAGCAAATCGCTTGAAAAAGCACAGCGTTGAGCCGTTAACAGTTCAGATCCGCGAAATATTTCCGTAGCAGACGTGCAATTAATATGAGCAGGAGCACAGTTGCCGGAAAAAGCCGCGATACAGCGTCTATTTACCGACCAAATGAGCGTCGGGAGGTCGTCGCGGCGCCGACGGCTCGATATACTCGGCCCTTGCAAGCGCCAGACCCGCATCCTTGAGGGGCTGCTGTGCCAAAACGCCGTTGGTTATACACCAGCCGATTTGGCAGAGTTTCCCTTTAGTACGCCTTACGAGAAACGCATCGAGCGGTGTATGTTGGTGCTGAAACGTTTTTCCAGAAGACGGCTATCCACTTGAAATACCCATAAAGCGTCACGGGTCAGAGGCACCGGCATGATCGAACTCGAACAAGAAGATCCTATCCCGCAAGGCGATCTCGCCCTGCAAATCACCGCACTCCCGCGTGAGACCAACGGTTTCGGCGACATCTTCGGCGGCTGGCTGGTCGCGCAGATGGACCTGGCCGGCACCGCCATGGCGAGCAAGGTTGCCGGTGGCCGCGTAGCCACCGTGGCGATTGATCGTATGGCATTCCTGGTGCCCGTGGCCGTCGGCGCGCAGTTGTCCTTCTATACCCAGGCCCTGGAAATCGGCCGCAGCTCGATCCAGATGATGGTCGAAGTGTGGAGCGACGACCCGCTGTCCAGCGAATGGCGCAAGGTCACCGAGGCGGTGTTTGTGTTCGTTGCCATCGATGGCAGCGGCCGCACCCGCTCGGTTCCGTCGCGGGCGCGTTAAACATCGCGACGTTTTGACGGTCCATTGCCCCATTGTCTGCCATTGAGAGCGCGCGCCTATGTCTACGCCCAACGTTGAAACCGTAAAACTGGATGAGCTGAACGCTTGGCGCATCCGCCACAACGGCGCCGAATTGGTGGTGGCCCAGCAAGGCGCGCACATCGTGAGTTACCAGCGCACCGGCGAGAAGCCGCTGATCTGGCCCAACGATCAGGTGCTGTTCAAGAAAGGCAAAGGCATTCGTACCGGCGTGCCGGTGTGCTGGCCGTGGTTTGGTGTGTTCGACCGCAACCCGCAGAGCGTCAAGGCCATGTACCAGGGCGCCGAGCCGGCCGGTGCCCATGGTTTCGTGCGGACCGCTGACTGGACGTTGGCTGGCGTTGAGGCTGAAGGCACAGCGCTGAGGGTTGAGCTGGAACTGCCGGTGCCTGAAGGTGGCTTCCCGGGTTGGCCGCATCAGGTCGACCTGAAGATGAGCATCCTGCTGGATGATCAACTGCACATCCGCCTGACCAGCCACAACCACGGCGCCGAGACCGTCAGCCTCAGCCAGGCGCTGCACAGCTATTTTGCGGTCAGCGATGTACGCAACGTGCAGGTCGACGGCCTGGACGGGCGGGACTATATCGATACGGCCGACGGCTGGACCCCAAAGCAGCAATCCGGGCTGCTGCACTTCACCGCCGAGACCGACCGCATCTACCTCGACACCCCGGCTCAGCTGAACATTGTCGATAAAGACTGGCAGCGCCGCGTTCAGCTCACCAGCACAGGCTCGCGCTCGACGGTGATCTGGAACCCGTGGACTGAACGTGCCAAGGCTTTCAGCGACATGGCCGACGACGGCTGGCAGGGCATGTTGTGCATCGAGACCGCGAATGTGCTGGACGATGTGGTGACGCTGGCGCCGGGTGAAAGCCATACCCTGGGCGTGAGCATCAGCGGTATCGCCCTGTAACCCCAATCAAAAATGTGGGAGCGGGCTTGCTCGCTAATGCGGTGTTCCAGTTAGTGCATGTGCTGACTGACACACCGCATTCGCGAGCAAGCCCGCTCCCACATTAGGTTCTGCATCAGATCAGAGATCCGATTCCTTGACCGCCCGCACCTTCCCCGCATCCAACGCATACGCCGCATCGGCCAGGTCATTGTTGACCTTCTCCACCTTCAGCGTGCCCGTCACCCACAGCGGCGTGTAGATGTCATCCAGCTTCAAGCCCTTGGGATAACGCACCAGCACCAACTGGTTGGGCGGCGGTGGCGGCACGTGGATGCAGGCGCCCGGATAAGGCACCAGGAAGAACAGCGTGCTGCGGCCCTTGGCGTCGGTTTCCAGCGGCACGGGATAGCCGCCAATGCGAATATTCTTGCCGTTCATGGCAGCCACCGTCTTGGTGGAATACATAACCGCCGGCAAACCCTTGCTCTGCTTCAGGCCACCCTTTGCGGTGAACGTGCCTTGGGCTTCCGGGGAGTTGTGGTCGATTTCCGGCATTTCTTCGAGGGCTTTCTGGTCCGACTTGGGCATCAGTTCCAGCCAGTCGGTTTCCGGCAGTTCGCCAGCGTGGGCCAACCCGGTGCATAGAAGAAGGGATAACAGAAGACGGCGCATGGAGAGGCTCGGCAAGGATTACAGTGCCGGCATTCTAGCCCTCTGCGCCTGCGCAGCGCAGAGGGCCTGGTCGCTAAATTACTTCTTTTTCAGCAGACCGTAGATCACCAGCAGCACCACGGCACCCACCAGCGCACCAATGAAGCCTGCGCCCTGGCCCGCCTGATAGATACCCAGTGCCTGGCCACCATAGGTCGCAACCAGCGAACCGGCGATACCCAGCAGGATGGTCATGATCCAGCCCATGCTGTCGTCGCCTGGCTTCAGGAAACGCGCCAGCAGGCCGACGATCAAACCGATAAAGATGGTCCCAATGATACCCATGGCATTTCCCTCTGATTGAAGTGAATTCAGTCAAAGCCTAGTCAGACTTTGGCTTCCTGCAATCAGAGGGTGGCGGGTACCAATGGTTCCGCCCGGCCTTGGGTTATTGCTCGGCGATCAGCGCTTCGACCTTGAGGATCTGCTCTTGCAGCGTCGCGCGATCCTTGCAGCGCAGGTTGGCGTGGCCGACCTTGCGCCCGGCCTTAAACGCCTTGCCGTAGTGATGCAGATGGCAGTCATCAATCGCGATCACGCGATCAACCGGCGGCACCACGCCGATGAAGTTGAGCATGGCGCTCTCGCCGACTTTTGCCGTGGAGCCCAATGGCAAGCCCGCTACCGCCCGCAGGTGGTTTTCGAACTGGCTGCACTCGGCGCCTTCGGTGGTCCAGTGACCGGAGTTGTGCACGCGCGGGGCGATTTCGTTGGCCTTGAGGCCACCGTCGACTTCAAAGAACTCGAACGCCATCACGCCGACGTAATCCAGTTGCTTCAGCACACGGCTCGAATAATCTTCGGCCAGGGCTTGCAGCGGGTGATCGGTGCTGGCCACGGACAGCTTGAGGATGCCGCTGTCGTGGGTGTTGTGCACCAGCGGGTAGAAACGCGTTTCGCCATCGCGGGCACGCACGGCAATCAGCGAGACTTCACCGGTGAACGGCACGAAGCCTTCCAGCAGGCAGGCAACGCTGCCCAGTTCGGCGAAGGTACCGACCACGTCGGCGGCGGTGCGCAGGACTTTCTGGCCCTTGCCGTCGTAACCCAGGGTGCGGGTCTTCAACACGGCCGGCAGGCCGATGGAGGCAACTGCGGCGTCCAGGTCAGCCTGGGACTGGATGTCGGCGAAAGCCGGTGTCGGGATGCCCAGGTCCTTGAACATGCTCTTCTCGAACCAGCGGTCACGAGCGATGCGCAAGGCTTCGGCGCTCGGGTATACCGGCACGAACTGCGACAGGAAGGCCACGGTTTCAGCCGGGACGCTTTCGAACTCGAAGGTCACCAGGTCGACTTCATCGGCCAGTTGGCGCAGGTGATCCGGGTCGCTGTAGTCCGCACGCAGGTGTTCACCCAGGGCAGCTGCACAGGCATCTGGTGCCGGATCCAGGAAAGCGAAGTTCATCCCCAGCGGCGTACCCGCCAGGGCCAGCATGCGGCCCAGTTGGCCGCCACCGATTACACCGATTTTCATCAATCAACCACCTCAGGCAATGCGTGGGTCTGGATTGTCCAGGACGCTGTCTGTCTGCTCAGCACGGAATTTTTTCAGCGCCGCGTGGAACTGCGGGTGCTTGGCGCCAAGGATGCTGGCGGACAACAAGGCAGCGTTGATCGCGCCGGCCTTGCCGATCGCCAGGGTAGCCACCGGAATACCGGCGGGCATCTGCACGATGGACAACAGCGAATCCACGCCCGAGAGCATCGACGACTGCACCGGTACGCCCAGCACTGGCAGGTGAGTCTTGGCTGCACACATGCCTGGCAGGTGAGCTGCGCCGCCGGCACCGGCGATGATTACCTCGATGCCACGGGATTCTGCTTCATCGGCATACTGGAACAGCAAATCCGGAGTGCGGTGGGCGGAAACCACCTTCACTTCGTAGGGAATGCCGAGTTTTTCCAGCATATCGGCGGTGTGGCTAAGGGTGGACCAATCGGACTTGGAGCCCATGATCACGCCAACCAATGCACTCATCGTCGTGCCTCTTCTCTCTGGGCGCCCGCAGGCGCGTCAAAAAACAACAAGCCACGCGGGAAATCCAGCGTGGCTTGTTGTACGAATTAAGGCCGGTTGGACCGGCCGAAGGCCGCGCAGTATACCGTAATAACGCAGATAAACAGCCCCTGGAATGACCATCTGTCTTACACCTCAAACAGGCGGTTTTATTGACTTCCAGGTCAGCGAACACACCAGAAAACTAATGTGGGAGCGGGCTTGCTCGCGAATGCGGTGGATCAGCCACAGATGGGTTGACTGACACTACGCTTTCGCGAGCAAGCCCGCTCCCACATTTGATCTGTGTGGGCTCAGGTATTCTGCGCCGCGCCGCCTTCCAGCTTGCGCCACAACAACCGCACGTTCGCCTTGCGCACCAACGCACAGCGATACAACCGGATCTCCAGCGGCACATGCCATTGCGGGCCGCCGCACACCACCAGCTCACCCCGGGCCAGCTCGGCGCGCACGCTCAACTGCGGCACCCAGGCAATGCCCAAGCCCTCAAGGGCCATGCTTTTCAGGCTGTCGGCCATGGCCGTTTCGTAAATCGTGGTAAAGCGCAGCGCCCGCTGGCGCAGCAGCAGGTTTACCGAGCGCCCCAGGAAAGCTCCGGCGCTGTAGGCCAGCAGCGGCACGCTGCCCTCGCCTTCCAGGTCGAACAACGGCTTGCCGTCGGCATCGGCGGCGCACACCGGCAGCATCTCGGTGTTGCCCAAGTGCAGCGACGGGAAGATCTCCGGGTCCATCTGCATCGCCGCATCCGGGTCGTAGAACGCCAGCATCAAATCGCAACCGCCTTCACGCAGCGCATGCACGGCGTCGCCCACGTTGGTGGCGACCAACCGCGTGGCGATGTTCAGCCCTTCGTTGCGCAACTGCGCGATCCAGCGCGGGAAGAAACCCAGGGCCAGGGAGTGCGCCGCCGCCACTTGCATGACTTCGCCCTGCCCGCCTTCCAGGTGATGCAGGTGGCGCAGCACCTCGCCGAGCTGCTCGACCACGGTCCGCGCGGTGACCAGGAACAACTGCCCCGCCGCCGTCAGTTCGACCGGCGTGCGCGAGCGATTGACCAGGGTCAGCCCCAGCGCCGCCTCCAGGCTGCGGATGCGCCGACTGAACGCCGGCTGGGTGACGAAGCGCCGCTCAGCCGCCTGGGAGAAGCTGCGGGTGGCAGCCAGGGCGCTAAAGTCTTCCAGCCATTTGCTTTCAAGGTTCATCACATCCTCCCGGGGCACGCACCATTTTGGCACACACGTCCGTCATGGTAACGGGGTCACACCGACATTATGCCGTTTATGCATAGGCCAGTGTTTAACAGCATTGGCCCAAAATCTCCTGCAAGCCTAGCATTCACAGCGTTCCGGCCTAGCCCGGGTCCATATCGAGATGATTTCCGTCATGTCCTCCGCTGCATCTTTCCGCACAGAAAAAGACCTGCTTGGCGTACTCGAAGTACCCGCTCAAGCGTATTACGGCATCCAGACCCTGCGAGCGGTGAACAACTTCCGTCTCTCGGGCGTTCCGATTTCGCATTACCCGAAATTGGTGGTCGGCCTGGCAATGGTCAAGCAGGCAGCTGCTGACGCCAACCGCGAGCTGGGCCAACTCAGCGAAGCCAAGCACGCTGCCATCAGCGAAGCCTGTGCCCGTCTGATCCGCGGCGATTTCCACGAAGAGTTCGTGGTGGACATGATTCAAGGCGGCGCTGGCACTTCAACCAACATGAATGCCAACGAAGTCATCGCCAACATCGCGCTGGAGGCCATGGGTCACAGCAAGGGCGAATACCAATACCTGCACCCCAACAACGACGTGAACATGGCGCAGTCGACCAACGACGCCTACCCGACCGCGATCCGCCTGGGTCTGCTGCTGGGCCACGACGCGCTGTTGGCCAGTCTCGACAGCCTGATCCAGGCGTTCGCTGCCAAGGGTGAAGAATTCAGCCACGTCCTGAAAATGGGCCGTACCCAGCTGCAAGACGCAGTGCCGATGACCCTCGGCCAGGAATTCCGTGCCTTCGCCACCACCCTCGGTGAAGACCTGGCCCGCCTGAAGACCCTGGCGCCTGAGCTGCTGACCGAAGTGAACCTGGGCGGCACCGCCATCGGTACCGGCATCAACGCCGACCCGCGTTACCAGGCCCTGGCCGTCCAGCGCCTGGCGACCATCAGCGGCCAGCCGCTGGTACCGGCTGCCGACCTGATCGAAGCCACCTCCGACATGGGCGCTTTCGTGCTGTTCTCCGGCATGCTCAAGCGTACCGCGGTGAAGCTGTCGAAGATCTGCAACGACCTGCGCCTGCTGTCCAGCGGCCCGCGCACCGGCATCAACGAAATCAACCTGCCGGCGCGTCAGCCAGGCAGCTCGATCATGCCCGGCAAGGTCAATCCGGTGATCCCGGAAGCCGTGAACCAGGTGGCGTTCCAAATCATCGGTAACGATTTGGCGCTGACCATCGCGGCCGAAGGCGGCCAGCTGCAACTGAACGTGATGGAGCCGCTGATCGCCTACAAGATCTTCGACTCGATCCGCCTGCTGCAACGCGCCATGGACATGCTGCGCGAGCACTGCATCGTCGGCATCACTGCCAACGAAGCCCGCTGCCGCGAGCTGGTGGAACACTCCATCGGCCTGGTCACCGCGCTGAACCCGTACATCGGCTATGAAAACGCCACCCGCATCGCCCGTATCGCCCTTGAAAGCGGCCGCGGCGTGCTGGAACTGGTGCGCGAAGAAGGCTTGCTCGACGACGCCATGCTCGACGACATCCTGCGCCCCGAAAACATGATTGCCCCACGCTTGGTGCCTCTGAAGGCCTAAGCGTTTGTTGCACCGCTCACCAGGTTGAGGGACTAGACACCTCTCACCTTTTGAGGGCCTGAAGGCTCGTTCTTCAGGCCCTTTTTTTTGCCTCAAGGTTGTGAAATGACGCCAATAAAAACTCCAAGATCGCCCAACAAACCCGCCTTGCCCGTAACGCCTTGGCTGAAACCTTTAATCGCCTCGTGCAGACGGATCACCCACTCCTAGGTATAGTGCCGCCCCTCTTCGCGTCAGCGGTCGTCGGTAACGAGACCCTGGGAAGCGCGAAACCGCATGAATAACAACACCCGCAAAAGGATTGGGGTCGAAGCGTCGTGCACTGCCTGGTGCCGAGCGATGCGTCGGACCGTCCTGCGTTTGCCATTAGAAAAATCAGCGAGGAACACTCCATGCTAGAAGTCATCAACGACTTCCTCTCAGGGAAAGTATTGATCGTGCTCATTGTCGGGCTCGGTGGTTACTTCACGATCCGCTCGCGTTTCGTTCAGTTGCGTCACTTTTTCCACATGTTTTCGGTGTTTCGCGACAGCCTGAAAAGCAGCGCCGGCCAGCTCAGTTCGTTCCAGGCGCTGATGCTCAGCCTCGCCGGGCGCGTGGGTGCCGGCAACATCGCAGGCGTCGGCATTGCCGTGACCCTGGGTGGCCCGGGCGCCGTATTCTGGATGTGGGTCACCGCACTGGTGGGCATGTCTTCGAGCTTTATCGAGTGCTCCCTCGGCCAACTGTACAAACGCACCGACGCTGAAGGCACCTACCGTGGTGGCCCGGCGTATTACATCCAGCACGGCCTGCACAAACGCTGGCTGGGCATGGTGATGGCGTTCCTGCTGCTGGTGACTTTCGGCTTCGCCTTCAATGGCCTGCAAGCCCACGCCGTCACCCACTCGCTGAACAACGCGTTTGGCCTCGACACCACCTACACCGGCCTGGCCCTGGCGGTGCTGCTGGGCCTGGTGTTCATCGGCGGGATCAAGCGTATCGCCTCGATCGCCGACCTGCTGGTGCCGGTCAAGACCCTGGTCTACATCGCGGTGACCCTGTACGTGATCGTGCTGCAATTCGACCACGTGCCGGCCATGCTCGCGACCATCGTCAAGAGCGCTTTCGGCCTCGACCAGGCCTTCGGTGGCCTGGTGGGCAGCGCGATCATCATGGGTGTGAAACGCGGCGTGTTCGCCAACGAAGCCGGCCTGGGCAGTGCGCCTAACGTGGCGGCAGTCGCCTCGGTTGAACACCCGATCGCCCAAGGCGTGGTTCAGGCGTTCAGCGTGTTCCTCGACACCTTCGTCATCTGCACCTGCACCGCGCTGCTGATCCTGCTCTCGGGTTTCTACACCCCGGGCTTCGAAGGCGACGGCATTGCCTTGACCCAGAATTCCCTCGCAGCGGTGGTGGGTGACTGGGGCCGGATGTTCATCTCGGTGGCCCTGGCGTTGTTCGTGTTCACCTCGATCATGTACAACTACTACCTCGGCGAGAGCAACCTGCGCTTCATCGTAGGCGACAACCGCAAGGTGCTGATGGGCTACCGCGCGCTGGTGCTGGTGCTGATTTTCTGGGGTTCCATCGAGAACCTGAGCACCGTGTTCGCCTTCGCCGACATCACCATGACCATGCTGGCGTTCGTCAACCTGTTCGCCCTGGCGTTCCTGTTCAAGATCGCCATGCGCATCCTGAATGACTACGACGGCCAGCGTGCTGCGGGCATCAAGACCCCGGTGTTTGATTCCAGCAAGTTCCCGGACCTGGACCTGGACCGCAAGGCCTGGCCGGCAAATCCGGTGAAGCCTGAGCCAGCCGCTCAAGCGACGGCAGAACTGAACGCTCAAGCGCAACGCTAAACCTAGATAGATGACACGCCGCCCGGCCTTGGGCATGCTCTGGGCCCGGCGGCGTTTTTCGTTCAGGAGATTCTTCAATGCAACCAGCCAACAACGTCATGGTGCTCTACACCGGCGGCACCATCGGCATGCAGGCCAGCGCCAACGGCCTGGCCCCCGCTTCGGGGTTTGAAGCGCGCATGAGCGAAGCCCTCGCCCAACTGAATATGCCAGCCTGGCGCTTTCGGGAAATGTCCCCGCTGATCGACAGTGCGAACATGACCCCCGCCTATTGGCAGCGCCTGCGCGCCGCCGTGGTTGAGGCGGTGGACGAGGGTTGCGACGCCGTACTGGTGCTGCACGGCACCGACACCCTGGCCTACAGCGCCGCGGCCATGAGTTTCCAACTGCTGGGCCTGCCCGCGCCGGTGCTGTTTACCGGCTCGATGCTGCCGGCCGGTGTGCCCGACAGCGATGCCTGGGAAAACGTCAGCGGTGCGTTGGCAGCCCTGGGCCAAGGCCTGGCGCCTGGCGTGCAACTGTACTTCCACGGTGCACTGATGGCCCCGACCCGTTGCGCGAAAATCCGCAGTTTTGGTCGCCACCCGTTTGCCGCGTTGCAGCGTAACGGCGGCGTCGCCCAAGCCGAGTTGGTTCCGGCGGCGCTGCATTACCGCCAGGCCAAGGCGCTGGCCAATGTGGGTGTGCTGCCACTGGTGCCGGGCATCGCCGCCGCGCAATTGGACGCGTTGATCGACAGCGGCATCCAGGCGCTGGTGCTGGAATGCTTCGGCAGCGGCACCGGGCCGAGCGACAACCCACAGTTCCTCGCCAGCCTGCAGCGCGCGCAGGATAACGGCGTGGTCGTGGTGGCAATCACCCAATGCCATGAAGGCGGTGTGGAGCTGGACGTGTACGAGGCCGGCAGCCGCTTGCGGGGCGTCGGGGTGTTGTCAGGTGGCGGGATGACCCGTGAAGCCGCGTTCGGCAAGCTCAATGCGTTGATCGGCGCCGGGCTGGACACCGCCGAAATCCGCCGCCTGGTCGAACTCGACCTGTGCGGCGAACTGAGCTGACCGGCATATAACTTGCTCCTCTTCCAGCCATCCCCTGGCTGGAAGCACCCATGTTGCACTCCCACCTCACCACCCTCAATGCCGTCTCGTTGGTGCTCAATACCTTCAAGGCCGAAGGCCAACCCGCCGAGGCCTTGCTGGCCGGCAGCGGTATTTGCGCGGCGGACTTGAGCCGCGCCGACACCCGCATCACCACCAACCAGGAGATGCGCGTGTGCGCCAACGCCGTGGCCCTGCGCCGGGATATCGGCCTGGAGCTGGGCCGGCAAATGCACGTTTCTTCCTATGGCATGCTCGGTTACGCACTGCTCACCAGTGCCACCTTCGGTGACGCTTTGCGCCTGGCGCTGCGGTATCCGGCGCTGCTGGGAACACTTTTCGAGCTGGACCTTGAGGACGACGGCACGCGCATCTGGTTCAGCGCCGCGGATTACCGGGAAAATCCGGCGCTGGAAACGTTCAACGTCGAACTCTGCCTGGCCTCGTTGAAGGTGATCTGCGACGACCTGCTGGGGCATGCCCTGCCGCTGCTGGGGGCGCGCTTTGAACACGACGCCCCGGATTACCGCGCACGGTACGCCGAAATCTTTGCCTGCCCGCTGCAATTCGGCGCCATCGCCAACGCGTTTGCCTTCGACCGAAGCTGGCTGGACCAGCCCCTGCCATTAGCCGACGCCGTCACCCACCAGGCCATGGCTGAGCGCTGCCGCAAGCAAAACACCGAGTTCACCGGGCGCCAGGCCTGGCTGGGCAAGATTCGCCACCTGCTCGCCAGCCAACTCAGCGCCGCGCCGGGCGTCGACGGCCTGGCCGAGCAGATGAACTGCTCCCCGCGCACGCTACGCCGGCACCTGCATGACTTGGGCTGCAGCTATCAGGAGTTGCTGGACGAGCTACGCTTCGAGCGGGCCAAGCGATTGCTGGGCGAGGATGAGCTGCCCATTTACCGAATTGCCGAGGCGCTGGGCTTCAGCGAAACCGCGAGTTTCCGTCACGCCTTTGTTCGCTGGAGCGGCGTCGCACCCAGCCAGTTCCGCCCCTGAAGCCACTTGCTGGGGCACGGCCGCGCCATTTCGGGGCGAATTGCGGTCACACACTTTGGCCATATTTATCCCCTTTTGGCCGCTCCTGCCATTCTCATTAATCCCACCCGCCGCAAGACTGGACTCACCGATTCAGCCTGCGGAGAACAACAATATGCTGACGATCTACTCGGACGATCACCACCTGCACCATGGCCGGTGCGAGTTGATGGACGGGCAACTGATGCCCTGTTTCGAAATGCCCTCGCGCGCCGACCATGTGTTGCAACGGGTCAAGGACCGCGAACTGGGCCCGGTGCAAGCGCCTGAGGATTTTGGCCTGGCGCCGCTGCAACGTATTCACAGCCCCGCGTACCTGGACTTCTTCAAAGGCGCCTGGCAACGCTGGACGGCATTTGGCCAGGACGGAGACTTGCTGCCCTACACCTGGCCCGCACGCACCTTGCGCCGGGTCATCCCCACCAGCCTGCACGGCCAGCTCGGCTATTACAGTTTCGACGGCGGCGCGCCGATCACCGCCGGCACCTGGCAAGCGGCCTACAGCGCGGCGCAAGTCGCTCTCACCGCGCAACAGGCGATCCAGCAAGGCGCCCGCAGTGCCTTCGCCCTGTGCCGTCCGCCCGGGCACCACGCCGCCAGCGACTTGATGGGCGGATATTGCTACCTCAACAACGCGGCCATCGCAGCCCAGGCGTTTCTCGACCAGGGCCACACAAAGGTGGCCATCCTCGACGTGGACTACCACCACGGCAACGGTACCCAGTCGATTTTCTACGAGCGCGACGATGTGCTGTTCACCTCGATCCACGGCCATCCGGAGGCGGAATTTCCGTTCTTCCTGGGCTACGCCGACGAGTTGGGCGAAGGCGCCGGTGAGGGTTTCAACTTCAACTATCCGTTGCCCGCAGGTTCTGGCTGGGACCGCTGGAGCGCCGCCCTGGAGCAGGCCTGCGGGGATATCGAGCGCTACGGCGCCGACATCATCGTGGTCTCGCTGGGCGTCGACACCTTCAAGGACGACCCGATCTCCCAGTTCAAGCTCGACAGCCCCGACTACCTGGCGATGGGTGCGCGAATCGCCCGCCTCGGCAAACCGACGCTGTTTGTGATGGAAGGCGGCTACGCCGTGGAAGAAATCGGCATCAATGCCGTCAACGTTCTCGAAGGTTTTGAGGGATTCGCCCAATGAACATGCTCAAGCATCTCGTCCTCTGCGCCGCCGTGCTGAGCGGGGCCGCGCACGCCGAAGAAAGAACCCTGCGGGTCTACAACTGGTTCGACTACATCACGCCCAAGGCCCTGGAGGATTTCAAGGCGCAGAACCCCAGCGTCAAGCTGGTCTACGACATCTTCGACACCAACGAAGCCCTGGAGGCCAAGCTGCTGACCGGCAACTCCGGCTATGACGTGGTCGTGCCCTCCAACGTGTTCCTGGCCAAGCAGATCGAAGCCTCGGTGTTCCAGCCGCTGGACCGCAGCAAACTGCCCAACTGGAACCACCTCGATCCCAAGTTGATGAAGCTGATCGAGGCCAACGACCCCGGCAATAAATTCGCCGTGCCCTACATGTACGGCACCATCCTGATCGGCTTCAACCCGGACAAGGTCAAGGCCGCGCTGGGGGCGAACGCCCCCGTGGACAGCTGGGACCTGATCTTCAACGTCGAGAACATCAGCAAGCTCAAGCAATGCGGCGTGGCGCTGCTGGATTCGCCGTCGGAAATCCTGCCCTTGGCATTGCAACACCTGGGCCTGGACCCCAACAGCAGCAACCCGGCGGACTATGTCAAAGCCGAAGCACTGCTGATGAAGATCCGCCCGTACATCACCTATTTCCATTCGTCCAAGTACATGGCTGACATTGCCAACGGCGACATCTGCGTGGCGGTCGGCTATTCCGGCAGCTTCTCCCAGGCCGCCAACCGCGCCAAGGAAGCCAAGAACGGTGTGACCGTGGACATGCGGCTACCCAAAGAAGGCGCGCCGATCTGGTTCGACATGCTTGCCATCCCCAAAGGCGCCAAGGACCCGGAAGACGCCTACGCCTTTATCAACTACCTGCTGCAACCGGGCGTGATCGCGCCGATCAGCGATTTTGTCGGTTACCCCAACCCCAACAAGGACGCCACCGGGTTGGTGGATCCGGCGATTCGCAACAACCCCAACCTGTACCCGACCGAGGCGGCCATGGCCACGCTGTATACCCTCAAGCCCCTGGGACGTGACGCCGAACGAGCCAGGACCCGCGCCTGGACCAAGATCAAGTCCGGCACCTGATCGGTTGCCGCCGGTTGCGCCTCAGTGCGCAACCGGCGCGCGCCAAACCTGGCCCAAGCGCTTCAACGCCTGGCTGATCTGCGCCTCGGGCACGGCAGCAAACCCCAACACCAATCCGGCACGCTGATCCTGGGGCGTGAGTGACTCCGGCAGCCAATAGCTGCTCAAGCCATTGACCTCCACACCCACTGCCGCCGCCTGTTGGATCAGCGCCTGTTCCCGCGCCAGGCTGTCGACCCGCACGGTCAGGTGCAGCCCGGCCGCCACCGACGGCAGGCGGCCAACGCCTTCAATGTCGGCGGGCCATTCGGCCAATAGCGCATTGAGCCGGCTCTGCGCGGCGCGGCGCATGCGGCGTACATGACGCTGGAAATGCCCGGTCGCCATGAACTCCGCCATCACCGCCTGGGTGCTGACTTCCGAGTGGCGCACATCCACCGCGCGGCGCCGGGCAAAGGCCTGGACCAGGCCGGCCGGCAACACCAGGTAGCCCAGGCGCAGCGCCGGAAAGGCCACCTTGCCGAAAGTCCCGACATACAGCACCCGCCCCGTGCGATCGAGGGCCGCCAGTGGCGCCAGGGGCGCGCCGCTGTAGCGGTACTCACCGTCGTAGTCATCCTCGACGATCCAGCCGCCCGTACGCTCGGCCCAGGCCAGCAGTTCCAGGCGCCGGGCCAGGCTCATCACCACGCCGGTGGGGTATTGATGGGACGGGGTGACGTAGGCCAGGCGGCAACCGCCGAGGCGGTTCAAGGCAGCGCAGTCGATGCCCTCGCTGTCCACCGTCACGCCATGCAATTGGCCGCCCGCCACCGCGAACGCATGGCCTGCTGCCCGATACCCCGGATTCTCGATGGCAACCTCATCGCCGGGCTCCACCAGCAGCTGTGCACAAAGGCTGATTGCCTGCTGCGCGCCACTGGTGATCACTATTTGCTCAGCCGTGCACTGCATGCCGCGAGAACTGCGTAGATAGGCCGCAATCAATCCACGCAGGCGCGCGTCGCCCGCCGGGTCGCCGTAACACAACTGCTGCAAGTCCGGCTTGCGCCAGAAAGCCGCATTCAGCTTGGCCCACACGTCAAACGGGAACAGATCGAAAGCCGGTACGCCCACCCTGAAAGCCCTCGGCGGACCACTGGGCGGAAGCGCCAAATGATTGTTTTCCACCCGCGCCAGCGCACCGCTGTGGATAACTTGACTGGACGAAAACACAGGTAACTCCGGCCGTTTTGTGGATAAACCTGGGGATAAGCCTGTTGATAACCCTGTGGACACTTTTGTGGATAGTTTTTTTGCGGGCGTCGACGTCTGCGGCAATTGCGCCACATAGGTGCCATCACCCACGCGGCCTTCGATAAATCCTTCGGCATACAGTTGGTCGTAAGCGCGAACCACACTGTTGCGCGAGATCGACAGTGCCGCCGCCAGGTCACGGCTGGCGGGGAGCCGGGTGCCACTGACTAACCGGCCATCCAATACTCGCTGGCGCAGCGCCTGATAGAGCTGGCGGGTGAGTCCCTGGCGGCGGTCCAACTCGATACCCGCCGGGTTGAACGAGAGCGGTGGTTCTAGCGCAGGCATGGAATTGGACCTATAAAATTGACTGTAGATGGCTCTTACAACGAACCAATAGCCTGCCTAGGATGCAGGCATTCGCCAAGGAAAATCTTCATGTACACACCACGCGCCTTTGCCCTCGATGACTTGCCCGAAATCCAGCAACTGATCCAGCACACGCGCCTGGCGCAACTGGTGACCTTGGGCGAACAAGGCCTGCAAGCCAGCCATTTGCCGCTGCTGCTCAACCCGGATGAAGGGTCCAACGGCACCCTTTACGGGCACATGGCCAAGGCCAATCGCCAATGGCAGGACCTGCAAAATGGCGGCGAGGCCCTGGTGATTTTTGCCGGGGCCGAGGCCTACGTCAGTCCGTCGTTCTACCCGGCCAAGGCCGAACACGGCAAAGTGGTGCCGACCTGGAATTACATCGCGGTACACGCCTACGGCACCGGCGAAGTGTTCACCGAAGCCGAGCGCCTGCTCGAACTGGTCAGCGCCCTCACCGACCGCCATGAAGGCAATCGCGCCCAACCCTGGAAAGTCAGCGACGCCCCGGCCGACTACATCGACGGCATGCTCAAGGCCATTGTCGGCTTTGCCCTGCCGATCCAGCGCCTGGAAGGCAAACGCAAACTCAGCCAGAACCGCAGCCCGGCGGACATCGCCGGTGTTCGCGACGGCCTGGCCGCCAGCACCGACGTACGCGACCAGACCCTCGCCCGCTTTATTCCCAAGGAGCCATCATGAGCCAGATCGAAATCCGCCAGGTCAGCGCCGCCGACCACGCCGCTTGGTTGCCCCTGTGGCAAGCCTACCTGCGCTTCTACAACACCGAGCTGCCCGACGCCGTCAGCCAGAACACCTGGCAACGCTTGATCGACGCCAATGAGCCGACCCACTCGGCCCTGGCCTGGCAGGACGGCAAGGCCGTAGGCATGGTCAATTTCATCTACCACCGTTCCAACTGGAGCATCGAGAACTCCTGCTACCTGCAGGATTTGCTGGTAGATCCGGCCCAGCGCGGCACCGGCGTCGGCCGCAAGCTGATCGAATTCGTCTACGCCACCGCCAAGGCCGACGGTTGCTGCAAGGTCCACTGGCTGACCCACGAGACCAACGCCACCGCCATCCAGCTGTACGAACGCATCGCCGAACGCCCTGGTTTTATCCAGTTTCGCAAAGGTCTTTAAGGAGAAGCACAGCATGACGACATCATTGGCCGACTGGAAAGGTGTCCCGGCGCCCACCGTCACCCTTATCGAAGGGCGCTTCGTGCGCCTGGAAAAACTCGACCCGGCCCGCCACGGCGATGACCTGTTCAACGCCCTGCAAGGCCCCGGCGCGGATCCGAAGCTGTGGGACTATTTGCCTTACGGCCCATTCCCCGAGCGCGCCGCCTTCGATGCCTGGCTGAACAACCACGCGTCCCACAGCGACCCGTACTTCTTCAGTGTGATCGACAAGGCCAGCGGCGAGGTGCAAGGCATCCTCAGCCTGATGTCCATCGTGCCCGAGCAAGGCCGCATTGAAATCGGCCACGTGACCTTCGGCGCCCCGATGCAACGTTCACCGAAAAGCACCGAGGCGGTGTACCTGCTGGCCAGGCACTCGTTTGAGCTGGGCAATCGTCGCCTGGAGTGGAAGTGCAACAACGCCAACGCCCGCTCCAAAAACGCCGCCGAGCGTTTGGGTTTCAGTTTTGAAGGGGTGTTTCGCCAGCACACCGTGGTCAAGGGCCGCAACCGGGATACGGCGTGGTACTCGATCCTGGATGGGGAATGGCCGGCGATTGGGGCGGGGTTTGAGCGGTGGCTGTCAGATGCCAACCAGACCGGTTCGGGACAGTTGAAAACGCTGGTGGAGTGCCGTACCTAAGCCACCCTGCCACCCCCTGACAAATGTGGGAGCGGGCTTGCTCGCGAAAGCGGTGTATCAGTCACGAATGTATCAACTGACCCACCGTCATCGCGGGCAAGCCCGGCTCCCACATTGTATCTTCAGCGTATCCGAGCCTTGTGCTCAGCCAACCCCGCCCATCTTCAACCCAAACGGCCTGAGCGCCGCATTCAACGACTTGAGCGTCTGATTGCCCTCGCCGTGTTCGATATACACCAGAGTACGCACGTGCACATCGACATTTGGTTCAGCATGGTGACCTCCCCCCAAACGACGCACCACCTCAGTAACCTCCCCGCCATCATTCTGTAAAAAACCTCCGCTATACAGGTCGACTCTTTTCCAAAAATAAGGACGTCTGCCATGCCTCCGTCACCCCAGCGCCTCGTACTCACCCTCGGCCTGCTGGTGGGCAGCGGCTTTGCTGACGCAGCCCCGACCCCACCCAAGACATTGCAGATCGACACACCGACCACCACCGGGCAAACCCTGGGCGGCAGTGACTCGCTGACGATCTCGGCACCCGGCAGCATCACCACCAGCAAAGTGGCCGTGACCCTGAAGGACGGCACCCGCGACAATGGCGTGGTGATCGACAACGCCGGCAGCATTACCTCCACGGGTGGCCGGGCCATCGACAGCAGCGGCAGCCTCACCGGTACGCGCAACTACAGCATCTACAACCGCGCCGGCGGCGTGATCCAGGGCGCCAACGACGCGCTGCGCATCGACAGCAATTTCGCCAGCGGCAGCCTGTTGATCGACAACAGCGGCACCATTCGCTCCGCCACCGGCCAAGGGCTGGACCTGGATGCGATCCGCAGCTCCAACGTCACCACCACTATCATCAACCGCCAAGGCGGGCTGATTCGCGGCGACGCCAGCGACGGCATGAAGACCGGCGGCAACGCTACGATCACCAACTACGGCGAGATTTCCACCGGCGACACCCACTCGCGCGATGACAAATTCGACGGCGTCGACATCGACTCCGCTACTGGCGTGACCGTCACCAACTACGGCCTCATCTCCGGCGGCCGCCACGGCATCACCACCGACCTGGGCGCCACGCTGACCAACTACGGCACGGTAATCGGCCGCAACGGCTCGGGTTTTGGTTCCGACGGCGATGGCACGGTGATCAACCACGGCACTATTACCGGCGCATTCTCCGGACTGCAGCCGGACGGCGATGGTGACGGCGTGGACATCGACAAGATTGCCCACATCGAAAACTACGGCATCATCCAGGGCGTCGGCGCCGGTGGTGTCGACAAGAACGGCTTTGCCAACGGCAGCGAAGGCATCGCCCTCGGTGGTGGCTATGTGTTCAACGGCGTGGGTGCATTGGTAAGCGGTGCCAACAACGCGGTGCTGGTGGACGACGGCAGCGACGGCCCGGGACTTGCTGCAACCACCCTGATCAACCATGGCACCATTCAGGGCCTGAACGGCTTCGGCGTGAAGTTCGTCGGCGAGTTTGCCGACACGGTGGTCAACGCCGGCTTGATCAGCGGCAGCAACGGCCTGGCCCTGGATTTGGGCGGCGGCGATGACACGCTGACCCTGCTCGGCGGCAGCCGCTTTGTCGGCGTGGTGGATGGCGGCACCGGATATGACCGCGTGATCATGGACGACGCCGCCGGCGGCAGTTTCGGCGACAGCCGCAACTTCGAATGGCTGGACGTGAAGCAAGGCACCTGGACCCTCACCGGCAGCGGCGACTTCAGCGACGGCGGCGAGATTTTCAGCGGCGCCAAGCTGATCAACCAGGGCGGGATCGCTGGCAACCTGACCGTCGATGAAGGCGGTATTTATGCCGGTGGCGGCAGTGTCGGCAGCCTGTTGGTCAAAGGCACCTTGCAGACCAACACCACCCTCGGCACCGCCAGCATCACCCGCGACCTGACGATGACCAGCGGCTCGACCCTGGCCTATGGCGTGAATGCCGACGGCAGCAGCGCACCGGTCCAGGTCGGCGGCACCGCGTACCTGAATGGCGCGACCCTGGCGGTCAATCCCGGCACCGGCACCTACCCGTGGCAGAGCCACTACACGGTACTGCAGGCCGGCAGCATCAATGGCACGTTCGGCAAGGTCACCAGCGACTATGCCTTCCTCACCCCCACCCTGGATTACAGCCCTACCCAGGTCGGCCTGACCTATTCCCGCAATGACGTGGCGTTCAATCAGTTCGCCAACACCGGCAACGGCACCCGCGCCGCCAACGCCCTGGCGAGCCTGGGCAAGAACAACGCGTTGTACAACGCCTTGCTCAACACCACCAACAGCAGCGCCGGTGCCGCCATCGAGCAATTGGCCGGCAGCAGCACCGCCAACCTGACCAGTGCCACCCTCGGCGCCAGCGCCCAGGTCGGCAACAGCATGTTGAACGCCATGCACCAACTGGGCGGCGGTGCCGGACTGCTGGTGGGCCTTGATCAAAAAGACACCCCCGTACTGGCCGCCACCGGCGTACCCGCCGAAGCCCGCAACCTCAACGACCCCAACGCCCGGGGCCGCCTGTGGCTGCAAGGTATCGGCAGCTACGGCAAGCTCGACGGCGACCACGGCAGCAATGGCCTGACCCAGCGCACCAAAGGCAGCGTGCTGGGGGCCGATTGGGCGCTCGATTCGGACTGGCGCGTGGGCGTGCTGGGCGGTTATTCGAAGACCGACCTGGACACCACCGGCGTCGACGGCAGCGTCGACAGCTGGCACGCCGGCGTCTACGCCATGCGCCAGAGCGGACCGCTGGCCTTGCGCCTGGGTGCTGCGTACAGCGGGCACCAGGGAGACAGTAAACGTACGGTGGCCTTTGACGGTTTCAACGATCGGCCCAAAGGTGACTACGACGCCAACAGCCAACAAGCCTTCGCCGAACTGGGTTATGCCATGGGCAGCGGGCGCCTGAGCGCCGAGCCGTTCGCCAACCTCGGCTACCAGCGCTACCACCGCGACAGCTACAACGAAAAAGGCGGCGCCGCCGCCCTGCATGTCGACGGGCAAACCCAGGACAATTTCAGCAGCACCTTCGGCCTGCGCCTGGCGCACTTGAGCCAGCTGGACAACGGCATCAGTCTCACACCGCGGGTCAGCGCCGGCTGGAAACACACCTACGGCGACGTGGACAGCAGCACCCGCCAGGCCTTCCTGATGGGCGGCACCGCGTTCAACGTCGAAGGCAGCGCCCTGGACCGCGACAGCCTGTTGCTGGAAGCCGGGCTGGATGTAGGCCTGTCGGCACGCCATACCCTCGGCGTGGGCTACAGCGGCGAAATAGGCAGTAACAGCCGCAATCACGGGCTGATCGGGCAATGGCAGATGAGTTTTTAATCGCGGCCCACTAGAGACATCTCTGGCAGGCAAAGGGTGGATGGCCTGACATTTATCCGCCCTTTACCCCGCTAGATTTCCCGACCTCATACATCAAGAGGTCGGACCTGCATGCCACTCCTTCAGAAACAACTCGCACTCGCCATCACCTTCGCGCTGGGTGCCACCAACGCTCAATTCGTCCAGGCGCGAGGGGACATCGATCCAGACAGCGAGTGGTTCATCCCGGCGCCAGAGGCCGGCCAGCAAGGCCACCAGCGCCCCAAGCCACCCAAGCCCACTCCCGACTTTAACTTTACCGACCACGCCACCACCCGTAACGGCCAGCAGGTTGCCCGCGTACTGGACTCTGCCGTGGACACCCTCATCAAGTCGGGCGAACTCAATGAGTGGCAAGAGTACGAACTGGACAATATCGCCCGGGAACTTGGCAGGCTGGCACCGGGCCGTGTGGGTGCAGTTCTGGAGCAACTGGCAGGCAGCCAGAACGCCAACCTTGGCGCCGCCACTCAAGACAGCATGAAACAGCTCAACAGCAGCCTGCTTTCAGTCATGCGCCGGACAGGCGACGAACGCAACCTTACGGATGCCGAAGGCAATGGCCACGTATGGTTCCAGGCCCTGGGCAACGCTGGCAAGCTTGAAGGACAGCACGGTAGCGTGGGCCTGCAGCAACACACCCAAGGCCTGATGCTGGGCGGCGACTGGGCAGTGGACGATGCCTGGCGGGTGGGTGTGATGGGCGCCAAGTCCGCCAGCGACCTGAACGCCAAACGCTTCAAGGGCGAATTGGACAGCTGGCACCTCGGCGGTTACGCCGTGCGTCAGGACGGCCCCCTTGCATTGCGCCTGGGGGCGATTTACAGCAGCCATGCCGGCCAAACCCAACGCACCGTAGACTTTGATTTCGTTGAGCGCCGCGAGCAGTCCAAAGGCAAATACAACGCCCAAAGCCAGAACGCTTTCGCCGAGCTGGGCTATCAACTGGACAAGGGCAGTTTCAGCGTCGAACCCTATGCGGGGATCGGCTACCAGCGCTATCACCGCGACCGCTACAAGGAAAAAGGCGGCTTTACAGCGCTGAATGTCGGCGCCCAGACCCAGGAAAACCTCAGCAGCACCTTCGGCTTGCGCCTGGCCAGTGCCTTTACGCTGGACAACCAGATGGCCCTCAAGCCGCACCTGAGCACAGGCTGGAAGCACCTCTACGGTGACGTGAGCAGCACCGTGCGCCAGTCCTCCGCGTGGGTAAAACGGCCGGGCTTCAACAGTGACTTCACCATCGAAGGCACCTCCCTGTACCGCGACAGCCTGGCGCTGCACACCGGGGTGGACCTGGCGCTGTCGACCCGGCACACCGTGGGCCTGGCCTATACCGCCGAGGTCGGCACCCACAGCCGTAACCAGGGTTTGCTGGGCCAGTGGACCCTGGCGTTCTGATTATTGCGGGCAAAAAAAAGGGGGCACATGCCCCCCCGAGGTTTAAGCGGTAGTTTCGAAGGCTGTTGATCAGCCTTCGATTTCAATCAGGATTTCACCCGGGTTGACCCGGTCGCCCTTGGCCACGTGTACGGCGGTGACCTTGCCGGCGATCGACGCCTGTACTTCGGTCTCCATCTTCATCGCTTCAGTGATCAACACAGCCTGGCCGGCCTTCACCACGTCGCCTTCCTTGACCAGTACGTCGACGATGTTGCCCGGCATCGCCGTGCTGACATGGCCTGGCGCGGTGGCGTGCTTGCGCTTGCTGCCGCCACTGCTGACAAACTCGTTGAGCGGCTCGAACACCACTTCTTCCGGCATGCCGTCGATGGACAGGTAGAAGTGGCGCTTGCCTTCGGCCTTGACGCCCACCCCGGTGATGTCCACGCGATAGCTTTCGCCGTGCACGTCGATCACGAACTCGGTCGGCACACCTTCACCACCGGCACGGGCCACGCCGCCGGCTTCAGGAATCGGCAACAGCACTTCAGGGCTCAAGGTGCCAGCGTCGCGCTCTTCAAGGAATTTGCGCCCGATGTCCGGGAACATCGCGTAGGTCAGTACGTCTTCTTCGGACTTGGCCAACGCGCCGATTTCGCCGCGCAACTTGGTCATTTCCGGCTTCAGCAGGTCTGCCGGGCGATGGTCGATCACCTCTTCGCTGCCGATGGCCTGGCGCCGCAGTTTTTCATTCACGGTGCCCGGAGCCTTGCCGTAGCCGCCTTGCAGGTACAGCTTCACTTCGTTGGTGATGGTCTTGTAGCGCTCGCCGGCCAGGACGTTGAAGAACGCCTGGGTACCGACGATCTGCGAAGTCGGGGTGACCAGCGGCGGGAAGCCAAGGTCTTCACGAACCCGCGGGATTTCGGCCAGCACTTCGCTCATGCGGTTCAGCGCGCCCTGCTCTTTCAACTGGTTGGCCAGGTTGGAAATCATCCCGCCCGGTACCTGGTTGACTTGCACGCGGGTGTCGACGGCGGTGAATTCGCTTTCGAACTGGTGGTACTTCTTACGCACAGCGTAGAAGTACAAACCGATTTCCTGCAGCAGTTCCAGGCTGAGGCCGGTGTCGAATTCGCTGCCTTTGAGGGCCGCGACCATCGACTCGGTGCCCGGGTGGCTGGTGCCCCAGGCGAAGCTGGAAATGGCGGTGTCGATATGGTCGGCACCGTTTTCGATGGCCTTGAGCTGGCACATCGAAGCCAGGCCCGCAGTGTCGTGGGAGTGGATGAAGATCGGCAGGCTCTGCTCGGCCTTCAGCGCCTTGACCAGCTCGCCGGTGGCGTATGGCGTCAGCAGGCCGGCCATGTCCTTGATCGCCACCGAGTCGCAACCCATGGCTTCCATTTGCTTGGCCTGGGCCACGAACGCCTCGATGGTGTGCACCGGGCTGGTGGTGTAGGCGATGGTGCCCTGGGCATGTTTGCCGGCGGCTTTTACCGCTTCGATGGCCACTCGCAGGTTACGTACGTCGTTCATCGCGTCGAAGATGCGGAACACGTCGATGCCGTTGACGGCGGCCTTGGCGACGAAGGCTTTGACCACGTCGTCGCTGTAGTGGCGGTAGCCCAACAGGTTCTGGCCACGCAGCAGCATTTGCAGGCGCGTGTTGGGCAACGCCGCGCGCAGTTTGCGCAGGCGCTCCCACGGGTCTTCTTTCAGGAAGCGTACGCAGGCGTCGAAGGTCGCGCCGCCCCAGACTTCCAGGGACCAGTAGCCGACTTTGTCGAGCTTGTCGCAGATCGGCAGCATGTCGTCGGTGCGCATGCGGGTTGCCAGCAACGATTGGTGGGCGTCGCGCAGGATGGTGTCGGTTACGAAGATCTTCTTGCTCATTCTTATATTCCTCACAGGCCTGCGTGGGCGGCGATGGCGGCGGCGATGGCCAGGGCCAGCTCTTCGGGTTTGCGCTTGATCGAGTAGTTGGTCAGCTCAGGGTGGCTTTCCACAAAACTGGTGTTGAACTGGCCGCTGCGGAATTCCGGGTTGCGCAGGATTTCCTGGTAATAGGCGGCGGTGGTCTTCACGCCTTGCAGGCGCATGTCGTCCAGGGCGCGCAGGCCGCGGTCCATGGCTTCTTCCCAGGTCAACGCCCACACCACCAGCTTCAGGCACATCGAGTCGTAGAACGGCGGGATGGTGTAGCCGGTGTAGATCGCCGTGTCGGTACGCACGCCGGGACCGCCGGGTGCGTAGTAACGGGTGATCTTGCCGAAGCTGGGCAGGAAGTTGTTCTTCGGGTCTTCGGCGTTGATGCGGAACTGCAACGCAAAACCCCGGTGCTGAATGTCTTCCTGCTTGACCGACAGCGGCAGGCCCGACGCAATGCGGATCTGCTCACGCACAATGTCGATGCCGGTGATTTCTTCGGTAATGGTGTGTTCCACCTGCACCCGGGTGTTCATCTCCATGAAGTACACCTCGCCCTCGGCGAGCAGGAACTCCACGGTGCCGGCGTTCTCGTAGCCCACGGCCTTGGCCGCGCGCACCGACAGGTCGCCGATGTAGGCACGCTGTTCAGGGGTCAGCTGGGGGCTAGGGGCGATCTCAATCAGCTTCTGGTTACGGCGCTGGATCGAGCAATCGCGCTCGAACAGGTGCACCACATTGCCGAAGCTGTCACCGAGGATCTGCGCCTCGATGTGCTTGGGATTGACGATGCATTTTTCCAGGAACACTTCCGCCGAACCGAAGGCCTTGGTGGCTTCGGAAATTACCCGGGGGAAGGCTTGTTCGAGTTCTTCACGGCTGTTGCAGCGACGGATACCGCGACCGCCACCACCGGAGGTGGCCTTGAGCATCACCGGGTAACCAATGCGGTCGCCTTCGGTGAGGGCTTCAGCGATGTCGGCAACGTTGCCTTCGGTGCCCGGGGTCACCGGTACGCCGGCCTTGATCATGCTGCGGCGGGCTTCGGTCTTGTCGCCCATGCGGCGAATCACTTCTGCGGACGGGCCGATGAACTTGATCCCACGTTCGGCGCAAATGTCTGCCAGCTCGGCGTTTTCCGAGAGGAAGCCGTAGCCGGGGTGCAGCGCGTCGCAACCGGTTTCCACCGCCAGGTTCACCAGCTTGCGCGGGTTCAGGTAACCGGCCAATGGCTCGGCACCGATGCTGTGGGCTTCATCTGCACGCTTTACATGCAGGGCATGGCGATCGGCATCGGAATAGACCGCGACCGAACGAATGCCCATCTCGGCGCAGGCACGCACGATACGTACGGCAATCTCACCACGGTTGGCGATCAGGATCTTTTTTATCACTTGGAAATTCCCTTGAGCCGATTGCTACCTACTTCGACCCTGGAAGCGGGTCGGCGCGTGACCAAATGTTTCATGGCAGTCGCGTGACACACACTATGCCCCTGCAGGGATTAACAAAAATCAATAATTATTGGGTTGTGTATAAGCAAAGACTTATAGTCGTCCCATCAAGGGTCGGCAGGAGTGTTTGAACAATGCGTAAGTCATTGATGCGTATGACATTGCGTCAATTGCAGATTTTCAATGAAGTCTGTGATTTGCGTTCCTACAGCCGCGCAGCCGAGGAAATGTCCCTCACGCAACCGGCCGTTAGCCTACAAATCAAGCAGCTGGAGGAGCTGCTGGGCCAGCCATTGTTCGATTACGTCGGCAAAAAGCTCTATATGACTGAAGCTGCTGAAGCCTTGCAACGGGCCAGCCGGGACATTTTCGGCCGCCTGGAAAACCTCGATATGCAGCTCTCCGACATGCAGGGCTCGTTGCAGGGCCAGCTGAAACTGGCGGTGGAATCCAGCGCCAAGTACTTCGTGCCGCACCTGTTTGCCGCCTTCAAGCGCCAGCATCCGGAGGTCAACCTGCACCTGACGGTGGTCAACCGCGCCCAGGTGATTCGCCGGCTTTCAGACAACCGCGACGACCTGGTGATCATGTCGATGGTGCCCCAGGACATGGGCCTGGAATTCCTGCCGTTCCTGAACAACCCGATTGTCGCGGTGGCACCCCACGATCATCCGCTGAGTCATCAAGGGCCGTTGCGCCTGCAGGACCTTGAGCCTTACACGCTGCTGTTGCGCGAGCCGGGGTCCGGCACGCGGATGGCGTGCGAAGAGTATTTCAAGGAGAAGCGCGTGCACTTCACCCAGACGGTGGAAGTGTCTTCGGCCGAGGCGCAGCGCGAGTGCGTGACCGCCGGGTTGGGCGTGGCGCTGCTGACGCGCCACGCGGTCAACCTGGAACTGGCCACCGGCGGGCTCAGGGAGCTGCCGGTGGAAGAACTGCCGCTGTACCGCAGTTGGTGCCTGGTGCAGGCCAAGGCCAAGCGCCTGTCACCGGTGGCCCATGCATTCCTGGGCTTTATCCGCAGCGAGCGACTGCAGATCAGCGCGCTGGCTGAACGCTTCGCTGGGCAGCCGCGGGTGCCTGCCAGTGGAGTTCCGGATAGTCACTGATGCTCTGTTGCAATTGACGCTGATCGCAGCGGTCTTCAATTGCGCGACGGAAGGCCATGCGGCGCTGGTCTTCCTGCTGGCGGCGGGTCTTGACGGTGCTGTTGCTTTCTTCGTATTGCCGAGCCATTTCGAGTCTCCCAATGCGAGTAAGGGGAGTTCAGGATGGGCTCGGGCAATGACGGTTTAGCGGCATGGGGATGACAGGACGATGAATCTTGCGGGGCAGGACCCAATCAAAATGTGGGAGCGGGCTTGCTCGCGAATGCGGTGGGCCAGCCAGCATATTCAGTGACTGACACTCCGCATTCGCGAGCAAGCCCGCTCCCACAATGGGTCCGCGTACAAACTATCAGTCGTCGAGGGCTTTTACGGACTTGGGTGACAACCGAAGGCTGCGCAAGCTGCGCTTCACGCTCTTGAGGTGGTTGACCAGGCTCGGGCCGCGCGCCATGGCCACGCCCATCGCCAGCACGTCGATCACCACCAGGTGGGCGATACGCGAGGTCAGCGGCGTGTAGATCTCGGTGTCCTCGTGCACATCGATCGCCAGGTTGACGGTCGACAGCTCTGCCAATGGCGTCTGGCTCGGGCACAGGGTAATCAGGGTCGCGCCGCTTTCACGCACCAGGTTGGCGGTGATCAGCAAATCCTTGGAGCGGCCGGATTGGGAAATGCAGATCGCCACGTCGCTGGGCTTCAACGTCACCGCCGACATCGCCTGCATGTGCGGGTCGCTGTAGGCCGCCGCCGTCAGCAGCAAACGGAAGAACTTGTGCTGGGCATCCGCCGCCACCGCGCCGGACGCGCCGAAACCATAGAACTCCACGCGCTGGGCCTGGGACATGGCGGTCACGGCTTTTTGCAGCTCCACCGGGTCGAGCTTTTCGCGCACTTCCATCAGGGTGTGCAGGGTGGTGTCGAAGATTTTCAGGCTGTAGTCGGCGACGGAATCGTCTTCGTGGATCGCAAACTGGCCAAAGCTCGCACCGGCTGCCAGGCTCTGGGCCAGCTTGAGCTTCAAGTCCTGGAAACCGGAGCAACCGATGGCGCGGCAGAAGCGCACGATGGTCGGCTCGCTGATGCCCACGCTGTGGGCCAGGTCGGCCATGGAACTGTGCATCACGGCCGCAGGGTCAAGCAGCACGTGATCGGCAACCTTGAGTTCCGATTTGCGTAACAGGTGGCGCGACTGGGCGATATGTTGCAACAGGTTCAAAGGGCTGGACTCTTGTTATTGGCAGACGCCAGGGATGTAGCAAGCTTGTAGTTATACTACAAGAATTACCGATTTGCCCGTTCGATGCATCACTTAATCACGCTGCTGCCCGCTGATTCAGCGGGCAGGCTCGATGTAGCCCCGCGTGCGGCTTGGGCTCAACTATGTAAAATCGGCATTTTTTCGTAACAAATCCGCCAAGCCATCCGCTTCCACCGGCCGACTGATCAAATAGCCCTGCACCTCGTCGCACTGCTCATCCCGCAAAAAGTCCAGCTGCTGCTGATCTTCCACACCCTCGGCCACCACCTTGAGCGACAGCCCGTGGGCCATCGCAATGATGGCGCGGGTGATCGAGGCATCTTCGCGTCCCTGGCCCAGGCCGCGAATGAACGTCTGGTCGATCTTCACGTAGTCCACGGGGATGCGCTTGAGGTAACTGAGGGATGAGTAACCGGTGCCGAAATCATCAATCGCCAGCTTCACCCCCAGGTCGCGCAGTTGCTGGAAGGTCGAGATGATGTGCTCGACGCTGTCGAGCAGCTGGCTTTCGGTCAGTTCCAGCTCCAGGTATTGCGGATCAAGCCCGGTTTCTTCCAGCACCTGGCGCACCAGGCTGATCAGCTTGCCCTGGCGCAGTTGGTGCACCGACAGGTTGACCGACACCCGAATCGGCGCCAGCCCCTGGCGTTGCCATTCACAAGCCTGCCAGCACGCCTGGCGCAACACGAACTCCCCCAGCGGCACGATCAGGCCGGTTTCTTCGGCCAGCCCGATAAAATCGCCGGGCGGCACCATGCCCCACTGCGGATGTTCCCAGCGAATCAACGCTTCGGCCGCATTCAGCTTGCCACTGGCCAGGCACAGTTTGGGTTGGTAGAACACCGTAAGCTGGCGCTCATCAATCGCCTTGCGCAGCTGGTTTTCCAGCTGCAAACGTTCCAGGGTGCTGGCCTGCAGGCTGTCGGTGTAGAACTGGAAGTTATTACCGCCCAGGTGCTTGGCGTGCTGCATGGCCATGTTCGACTGGCTGACCAGCGCGGATATTTCCCGCGCATTGTCGGGCAACAGGCTGACGCCCATTGAGGCACTGACCACCAGCTCGTGCCCTTCCACCGTCACCGGCACCCGCAACTTGGCCAGCAACCGCGTGGCCACCCGCGCCAGGCTCGACAGGTTGCCGTAGGCGTCGAACAGCACGGCGAATTCATCGCCAGAGAGCCGCGCTATGGTGTCGGCCTCAGGCAAGGCGTTGATCAAGCGGCGGGCCATTTTCTGCAACAACTGGTCGGCCACTTCATGCCCGAGGCTGTCGTTGAGCAGCTTGAAACGGTCCAGGTTGATATGCAGTAAAGCCAGGCTGCGGCCACCCTGGCGCACCCGCTGATGGGCTTCGCGCAACCGCTCGCGGAACAGCGAGCGGTTGGCCAGCCCGGTCAATTCGTCGTAGTGCGTGAGATAGCGCATGCGCTCCTCGGATTCGCGCCGCGCGGACAGATCAGCGAAGAAACCCACGATATGGCTTACATTTCCCCGAATATCCCGGACTACATTCAGTTGTAGCCATTGCGGGTAGAGTTCGCCGTTCTTGCGGGTTTCCACGAGCTCGCCCTGCCAGGTGCCGTGGCTGAGCAACGCCTGGCGGATCACCGGGAAGTGGCGCCGTGCGTCGCGGCTGCTGGGCAGTTCCACGACATTGCGCCCGATCATGTCGTCGATGTCGAAGCCGGTGACGCGGCTGAATGCCTGGTTGACGGCTATCAGCACGTAGTCCGGATCGAGGATCACAATGCCTTCGCTGGCCGCCTCAAACACCGTCGATGCCAGGCGCTGCTGTTCTTCCAGGACCTTGCCGGCGCTGATGTCGCGGCGGGTGCCGAGCATCCGCGTGACGCGTCCACTGGGCGAGCGCTCCACGGCGCGGCCACGGTCCTGGATCCATACCCAATGGCCATCGCCATGGCGCACCCGGTATTCCACCAGGTAGTCCTCGCTGCGGCCTTTAAGGTGCTCCACCAGCGCGCGCTTGAGCAGCGGCAAGTCGTCCGGGTGCAGGCGTGGCTTGAGGTGGCTGAGCATCGCCGTGACGTATTCCGGCTCCAGGCCGAACAACTCCTTGAGCTGGGTATGGTGGACCTCATCGGTTTGCAGGTTCCAGTCCCACAGCCCCAGTTCGCTGGCCTGCAACGCCATGGCCAGACGCGCCTCGCTTTTGCTCAGGGCCAGGCTCGCCGCGTCCAGTTCCTGACTGCGCTGATCGACGCGTTGCTGCAGGCCGATCTGTGCTTCGCGCAACTCTTGTTCGACCTGGCGCCGCTGCTCCACCTCACGCACCAGTTCCTGGTTCAGTTGCTCGCTGCGTTGCTGCGCTTGCTGCAGGTGCTCGATCAACGCCTGGTTCTGGAAGCGCCTGAGCAGCCCGCGCTGGATCAGGCGATTGACCTGCCATGCCACCAGGCTCAGGGATGCCAGCAGAATCAGGCCCAGGCAACCCCAGCCTTGCTGTTGCGGGTCGCCGCTCCAGAATAAATAGAGGATGGCCGGCACCAGGCAGGGCACGGCAAACGACAGGAAAGCCGGCAGGCTGACGGCATAGGCCACACTGGCGGACAAGGTCGCCGCGCCGAGCAGGCCGAACACCCAGGCCTGTTGCGCAAAACTGTCCACCGGTACCAGGGCGATGGCAGCACTGGCCAGCGTCAAGCCGCTGACGGCCGAGCCCAGCATGAACATGCGTCGCCAGATCGGCTGCGCCTGGCGGCTGGGCATGGCGGAATCGAACGCCGCCACCTGAATTACCCGCAAGGCCACCAGCGCCAGCAGCCATACCAGCCAAATGCTGTCCAGCAGATAGCGCTGCGGACTCCAGAGCAACCAGGCGCAGACCAGTCCATTCACCAGCATTAATAAAGTAGGCAGCAGGGAGCCTTGGTAAAGCAGGCGCGTGCGCTCCACCGCCATCTCCATGGCGTAGTGCTTGCGGATAACCTGCGCCGGCGCCACGGAGGGTCCCGCCAGGTCAATGCTAAGGGTCATAGGCAGTGTTCTTATAATGGTGAGCCCGAAACGTCGACGGAGCATACACAAGCAAACGCTCGGGCCAAACTGCCCCAAGTCATAAAAACAGCGCGACAATCCGGCGCAAACCTTGGAGCCAGACAGCTTGAGTGAGACAGGGCGCGGGCTGTGGGCGATGACCGACCGGTCATCACCGTGAATAGATTGTTGCCTTATCCTGTGTCGACGCAGAAGTTTTCCCGTGACCACCCGGCATTGGGATTTGCCCGACTCCCCCGGGCACCCTAGAATGCGCCGATGCGCGATGATCTCTCTCTTTTGCTGAACTCCCTCAACGATGCCCAACGCCAGGCCGTAGCGGCCCCCGTTGGCCGTCAGTTGGTCCTGGCCGGTGCTGGCTCCGGTAAAACCCGAGTGCTGGTGCACCGTATCGCCTGGTTGATCCAGGTCGAGAACGCCTCACCGCATTCCATCCTGTCGGTGACCTTCACCAACAAGGCCGCTGCCGAGATGCGTCATCGCATCGAGCAGTTGATGGGCATCAGCCCGGCCGGCATGTGGGTGGGCACCTTCCACGGCCTGGCGCACCGCCTGTTGCGGGCGCATTGGCAGGAAGCCGGCCTGAGCCAGACCTTCCAGATTCTCGACAGCGACGACCAGCAACGTCTGGTCAAGCGGGTGATCCGCGAGCTGGGCCTGGATGAACAACGCTGGCCGGTCCGTCAGGCCCAGTGGTTCATCAATGGCCAGAAAGATGAAGGCCTGCGCCCGCAACATATCCAGGCCAGCGGCGACCTGTTCCTGGCCACCATGCGCAGCATTTATGAAGCCTATGAAGTGGCCTGCCAGCGCGCCGGCGTCATCGACTTCTCCGAACTGCTGCTGCGCGCCCTCGACTTGTGGCGCGACAACCCGGGCTTGCTGGCGCACTACCAGAAACGCTTCCGCCACATCCTGGTGGACGAGTTCCAGGATACCAACGCCGTGCAGTACGCCTGGTTGCGCCTGCTGGCCAAGGGCGGCGACAGCCTGATGGTGGTGGGCGACGACGACCAGTCGATCTACGGCTGGCGCGGCGCGAAAATCGAGAACATCTACCAGTACAGCGACGACTTCCCGGACGCCGAAACCATCCGCCTGGAACAGAACTACCGCTCCACCGCCGGGATCCTCAAGGCCGCCAACGCCTTGATCGCCAACAACACCGGGCGCCTGGGCAAAGAGCTGTGGACCGACGGCGGCGAAGGCGAAGCGATCAACCTGTACGCCGCCTTCAACGAACACGATGAAGCGCGCTACGTGGTGGAAACCATCGAAAGCGCCCTGAAAACCGGCCTGGCCCGCAGCGATATCGCGATTCTCTACCGCTCCAACGCCCAATCACGGGTATTGGAAGAGGCCCTGCTGCGCGAGCGCATTCCGTATCGCATCTATGGTGGCCAGCGCTTCTTCGAACGTGCCGAAATCAAGAACGCCATGGCCTACCTGCGCTTGCTGGAAGGTCGCGGCAACGATGCGGCGCTGGAACGGGTGATCAACATTCCGGCCCGTGGCATCGGCGAGAAGACCGTCGAGGCGATTCGCGACCACGCACGCCACAGCGATGTGTCGATGTGGGAAGCGATGCGCCTGCTGATCGCCAACAAGGGCCTGACCGGCCGTGCGGCCGGTGCCTTGAGCGTGTTTGTCGAGCTGATCGAGAACCTGGCCGCCAAGTGCATGGAAATGCCCCTGCACCTGATGACCCAGACCGTGATCGAGCAGTCCGGCCTGATCGCCTACCACGAAGCGGAAAAAGGCGAGAAAGGCCAGGCCCGGGTAGAAAACCTTGAGGAACTGGTCAGCGCCGCCCGCGCGTTCGAAAACACCGAAGAAGACGAAGACCTGACGCCACTGGCTGCATTCCTCGGCCACGCTTCCCTGGAAGCCGGCGACACCCAGGCTGATGAGCATGAAGACAGCATTCAGCTGATGACCTTGCACAGTGCCAAGGGCCTGGAATTCCCCTACGTGTTCCTGGTGGGCATGGAAGAAGGCCTGTTCCCCCACAAGATGAGCCTGGAAGAACCCGGCCGCCTTGAGGAGGAACGCCGCCTGGCCTACGTGGGCATCACCCGGGCGATGCAGAACCTGGTGATGACCTACGCCGAAACCCGGCGCCTGTACGGCAGCGAGACCTACAACAAGGTGTCGCGCTTCGTACGCGAGGTGCCGAAAGGGCTGATTCAGGAAGTGCGCCTGTCCAACAGCGTCAGCCGACCGTTCGGCGGCGGCCAGCAGCAGAACTCCAGCAGCATGTTCGCTGGTTCGGAAATCCCCGAGACGCCGTTCAGCCTTGGCCAGCAGGTCAAGCACGCGATCTTCGGCGAAGGCGTGATCCTCAACTTCGAAGGCGCCGGTGCCCAGGCCAGGGTGCAGGTGAACTTCGCCGAAGGCAGCAAGTGGCTGATGATGGGCTACGCCAAGCTCGAAGCAATCTGAAACAACTGTAGAACATGAAGGATGTTGCCCCACCCTTGTATTTGGCAGCGGCGGGGCCAATATCTGTAATAAGTCCTACAGACGATTCGGTATTGGCCCTACGCAAAAGCCCGAAACACTATGCCGCTAGCCACTGACATCACACCTGTGCAACATGGCGCGCGTGCAATCCACAAATGGGAATTCCCTTTATGAAACGTTTTCTTAGCATCGCCATGGCGTTGTGCATCGGCCTGACGATGAGCCTCGACGCCAACGCCAAGCGCTTCGGTGGCGGCAAATCCATGGGCTCGGCGCCGAGCCACCAGACCAGCCAAATGGCCCCATCCGGCGGCGGCATGGGCGGCGCAGCTGCGACCGCTGGCGCTGCCGGTGCCGCAGGCGCTGCTGCCAAGGCTGGCGGTGCTTCGCGCTGGTTGGGCCCTCTGGCCGGTATCGCGGCCGGCGGCCTGCTCGCCTCCATGTTCATGGGCGGCGGCTTCCAGGGCATGCAGATCTTCGACATCCTGATCATGGCGGTCATCGCCTTCCTGATCTTCCGCTTTATCGCCGCCCGTCGCCGCAAGCAACAGGAGCACATGGCTCCAGCCGGCGCGCCGATGCAGCGTGAAGTGTTCGAGCAAAAGCCTGCTGCCATGGGTTCGATCTTCGGCGGTTCGGCTGCTCCTGCCGCCGCTCGTCCGGTGATCAACGCACCCGCCTGGTTCAACGAAGAGCGCTTCGTCGAAGCGGCCCGCAGCCACTTCCAGTCCCTGCAGCAACACTGGGACGCCAACGAAATGGACAAGATCGCCGAGTTCGTGACCCCGCAACTGCTGGAGTTCCTCAAGCGCGAACGTGCCGACCTGGGCGACGGCTTCCAGTCGACCTACATCGACGACCTGAAAGTGCAGCTTGAAGGTGTGGATGACCGCGCCGACAAGACCATCGCCACCCTGACCTTCAGCGGTGTGTCGAAGACCTCGCGTTTCGACCAGGGCGAAGTGTTCAGCGAAAGCTGGAACATGGAACGCCCACAAGGCGAAAACCAGCCTTGGCTGGTCGCCGGTATCCGCCAGAACGGCTGATCCCTGCCCGCTTTGAGTACGCAGTAACAAAAACCCCGGACTTGTCCGGGGTTTTCTATTTCACGGTTGCACTTATAGCGAGCTACTGTATAAAACGCCCCTATAAACCGCGCCATCTAGCAAGAGGATCCCGGCCGTGGAAGAAGTTATCGAACAATTGCGTGAAGCCAACGAACCGGTACCGGTTCCTCTGGAGCTGCCTGACGAAGATCAACTGGTGGAAATCGAGGAACAACTGTTCATCGATATTCCGTTCGTCTTCCGTGAATTTCTGCTGACCGTCAGCGATGTGGTCTACGGCAGCCTGGAGCCGGTGACCGTCACCGACCCACAGTCCCACACCTACCTGCCGGACGTTGCCGCCAACGCCTGGGATGCCGGTGTTGACCGCAGCATGATCCCGATCTGCCAGGACGGCGACGACTACTACTGCGTCGAAGAAGACGGCACCGTGGTGCTGTGGTCCGGCGAAGAAGAACTCGTCACCGAAGAAACCTGGGAATCGGTGTGGCACTGGGCGCGGGACGTCTGGCTGGAAAGCTGAGACCCCTGTGTGCCGAGGGCGCTTGTTGCTCGCGCTGGGCTGCGAAGCAGCCCTCTGCGGCCCACTCAGTGCTCCGGCGTATCCTTATGGTTATCCAGGGTCTCCAGCAAGGCGACCTGCATCCGCGTATGCACGCGGATGAACCAGCGCCAGAGCACGGCGGCCACCGCGGCCGTCACCACGGCGATCAGCACCAGCAACTTGTTGGTCGGCAGGATACTGGCCGACAAGGCTGCCAATAGCAGGAAAATCACCAGCAGCGAAAGAATCGGGATCACTTCGGCGATCACCCGGCGCACGCGCTGAGTGTGGCGCCCGGCCATTTCCGGCTTCACGCTCATCTCCGCCAGCAGCATCGACAGCGCCTTGAGCTTGCGGTACGCCGCAATCAAAAACGGCAGCGACAGCAGCAACGCCCCACCCCAGATCAATGCCTTCTGCCAGCTCGGATCGCTGACCCAGCCTTCCAGGTAGCTGCCAATACGCGCCGCGAAAAAGCTGCCGGCAAAGAAGATCGCCACCACCAGCGCCAGGTTCACCCCCACCTGCAGAATGATCTTGCGGATCATCGACGCCAGCATCGCACCCTCGCCCTGGGGCTGAATGCTGCGCAGCCACTCGCCATACATCCCGAACACCCGGCTCATGCGCTTGGGCATCACTGCGGCAATCTTCAGCGACAGCGGGTCTGCGCCACGGATCAGATAGGGTGTGAGCAGTGTGGTAATCGCAGAAACAGCCACCGCCACCGGATACAGAAAGTCGCTGGTGACCTGCAATGTCATGCCCAGCGCGGCGATGATGAATGAAAATTCGCCGATCTGTGACAGCCCCATCCCCACTCGCAATGAAGTGCGGCCATCGTTACCCGCAATGAACGCCCCCAACCCACAGGACAACATCTTGCCCAGCACCACGGCCACGGTAATCACCGCAATCGGCCAGGCGTATTGCAGGAGGATCTGCGGGTCGATCATCAAGCCAATGGCGACAAAGAAGATCGCGCTGAACATGTCGCGAACCGGTTCGATCAGGCGCTCAATCTTCAGCAATTGCCGGGATTCAGCCATGATCGCGCCGATCAGGAATGCCCCCAGCACCATGCTGTATTCCAGCTTGACCACCAACAGGCAGAAACCGAAACACAGGCCCAGCACGGTGATCAGCAGCATCTCATTGCTTTCGAATTTGGCCACGTATTCCAGCAGGCGTGGCACCAGCAAAATCCCGATCACCAGCGCGACAATCATGAACAGCGAGAGCTTGCCGACGGTGGAGAACACCTCGCCGGAGCTGACCGTGCCGCTGACGGCAATGCTCGACAGCAAGGCGATGATGCCGATGCCGAGGATGTCTTCGACGATCAGCACCCCGAAAATCAGCTGGGCAAAGCGCTGGTTTTTCATCTTCAGGTCATTGAGCGCCTTGACGATGATGGTGGTCGAGGAAATCGCCAGGATCGCGCCCAGGAACAGCGAGTCCATGGTGTTCCAGTCGAACCAGCGGCCGATTTCGTAGCCGATCCAGATCATCAGGATGATTTCGAGGAACGCCGCGATAAAGGCGGTGGCGCCAACCTTGAACAGCTTGCGCAGGCTGAACTCAAGGCCCAGGCAGAACATCAGGAAGATCACCCCAAGCTCGGCCAGGGTCTTGATCGTGTCTTCGTCGTGGATCAGGCCAAACGGTGGGGTGTGCGGGCCGATGATGAAGCCGGCGACGATATACCCCAACACCACCGGCTGCTTGAGCCGATGGAACAGGATCGTCACCACCCCGGCCACCAGCATGATCACGGCCAGGTCCTGGATAAAGCTGATGGCGTGCATGGCGAGGGGCTCCTTGAGGGGTACTGGCGCTTTTCCCATTTCCACGCATGCACCCCGAAAGGTCGCAATGAACGGAAAGAAAAGTCTGCCTTGATCGTAAGAATTGCCTTTGAGACGGGCTTTTGAAGGGTAACACCGCGACTTGCGGCAGAAAGCCGGTGCAATATATGGAAACAGATCGCCCCAGGCGTGACGGCAAGCCGGGGCCCAGCGTCCCGTTATGAATGGCTCTGCAAAGATTCCAGCACCCGCAGAGGTGCCTCCCCACCCAATGCCTACAACCCGTGAGTGTGCTATGGAACCCGGAAACGCCCAGCTGTCGATGACAGTATTGATGACCCCTGACATGGCCAACTTCTCTGGCAATGTGCACGGCGGCACGCTGCTCAAGTACCTCGACGAAGTGGCCTACGCCTGCGCCAGCCGTTATGCCGGGCGCTATGTGGTGACGTTGTCGGTGGATCAGGTGATTTTTCGCGAGCCGATCCATGTCGGCGAGCTGGTGACCTTCCTGGCCTCGGTCAACTACACCGGCAACACGTCGATGGAAGTGGGGATCAAGGTGGTCACCGAGAATATCCGGGAGCGTTCGGTACGCCACACCAATAGCTGCTTCTTCACGATGGTCGCGGTGGATGACCAGCGCAAACCGGCCGCCGTGCCGCCGCTGCAACCGCAGAACAGCGAAGACAAGCGACGGTTTGTGCAGGCTCAACAGCGCCGGCAGATTCGCCAGGAGCTGGAAAAGCGCTATCAGGAAATCAAGGCAGACGGCCCGTAAGAGCCCGCCAGGTTTCTGGATGACCGCTTAGTAACGCGAGCACTTGTCAAAGTGCGCACACACATCAAAGCGCTGGTCCAACTGGGCCATGCGCTCCATATGGTGATTGACCACCTCCATCGTCACGCTCTTTCGGGTATTCACGTAGTACTGCACCATAAGCTTGTCGTTCTCCGCTACGCGCGATTTGATCGCACTGTCCGTAGGCTGCATCCATTGCTCCAGGACGGCATCCTCAGTTCCCCGCAGGCGCTGGCGGTACACCTCAGTGTAAAACCCCAGAGCCCAGGCCAGACGACCGGCAGACTCTTGATTCGACAGTTCGTAGTTCTGCCGAAACTGGTTCCAATAATCCGGCGGCAAGGTATACGAGCCCATCAACGCCTTGCGCTTGCTGATCAACTCATCAAGCTCTTGAGGCGAGGTTTGCATTCGGTCGACTTTATTCTCTGACACGATGGCCGTGATCGACTGCGCACGCTCGTCAAGAATGCGATCAATCAACACCATTCGCTGCGGAGTATCCGGTAACAACTTGCCGAATATCGGACCTTTGCCCTCGCAAGACGGCATGCCGGTCTCGAACAGCGGCTGCGGGATCCGCACGTCCTTGCCGTCCAATCGCGTAAGACGCTGGAGCAGCGTGCTGCATTGGCGGCCCTGCAATTCGAAGGTCACTTCGTACTCTTCACCCGCCTTGGGCGTTAGATTGAACGCTTTGCCACAGACATAGGAGCTGCCGTTGGTGTTGATCATCAACATAGTGTCCTTTCCGGGCGCCAGCTTGATCTCCAGCAGCCCACGAGCCGTGGGCGGTGGCGGCACAAGCATGTCTACCCGCCGCTTGGTGTCCACCAGGAACATGTTGTTGAGAATGCCTGTGGTCTCACCCATGCAGTGCTGTGCGTCATAGACAAAAAGGGTGCTGTTGGTGGTGTTGGAGATGAACCGCAGCTTCGCCGCATCGGGCTCGGTTGCGTCAGGATAGGTACCGTGGACGCTGCAACCACTGAGCAGCGTAACCAGGGCCAATGCGATAAATGCCCGTGGCGAATGGAGCAGGGATAACGACATGATCTTCCTTGATGAACGCAGAGGGCAAAAAGACGGCCGGTAGTAACGGACGCCCTTTGCGTCGCTCAATCAGGAATAGTCCTACAGCCCGATTGGGGTTGCCTCGAAGCGAACTCGCGGATGGGCAATCCGGTCCTGGGCACGCACCAGTTCCAGCTCATAGCTGGCGCACGCCTGGGTTTCCAGCAGTACTTCATGCACCGCTGCAGCAGTGAACTCAAAGGCCGCCACCAGGCTATCGCCCAACAACACCCGCGCCAGGAACAGGCCCGACGTCAGGTCGCCCACGCCCACCGGCTGACGCGGGAATGCCAGCAGTGGCCGACGCAGATGCCAGCTGCCTTCAGCCGTCACCAACAGCATTTCGAAGCCGTCCGGCAGCTTGCCGGGATAATCCAGGTGCTTGACCAACACCGCCTTCGGCCCGCGGGCCAGTAACGCACGGGCCATCCCCAGGCAATCGAACAGCGACTGCGGCTTGCGCCCGGCAAAGCTGTCCAGCTCCAGCTGGTTGGGGCACAGGAAGTCGGCCATCGCCGCCGCTTCCTCCAGCAGGAAGTCGCTGACCTCCTGGGGGACGATGCAGCCTTTTTCCGGATGCCCCATCACCGGGTCACACAGGTAAAGAGCCTTGGGGTTGATCGCCTTGATCCGCGCCACGCCGGTGAGGATCGCCCGGCCCTGGGCCGCACTGCCCAGGTAGCCCGACAGCACTGCATCACAGTTGCCCAGCTCGCCAATCGCCTCGATGCCTTCCACCAGCGCAGGAATTTGCTGCGGCGCCAACACTTCTCCCGCCCACTGACCATACTGAGTGTGGTTGGAGAACTGCACCGTATTGAGCGGCCACACGTTCACCCCGACCCGTTGCATGGGGAACACGGCGGCGCTGTTTCCGGCGTGGCCGAAGACCACATGAGACTGGATCGCAAGCAGATGGGGCGTACGTTTCATGCAGGGGATTTCCGTAAAGCCGTTGATATTCTGGCTGCGCAGTATGCGACTAAACGCGGCCTGTACGACAGACCGGAGACGCAGTTAAGCTGGCCCTACTTTGTTGGAGTTCATCGAATGCTGACCCTCGGAAATATCTTCGTGCTGATGCTGCTGGCGACCGGTGCCGCCTGGCTGTGGCACAACCACGGCCTGCGCGAGCGGGCGCTGGAACGGGTCAAGCAGCACTGCGCCAAGCTCGACATCGAGCTGCTCGATGGCGCCGTGGCGTTGAAGCGCATCGGTTTTGTGAAAGATGCCAGCGGGCGGCGGCGCCTGGCACGGATCTACAACTTCGAATTCACCGTGACCGGCGAAACGCGGCACCCGGGTACCATCACCCAATTCGGCGCCCACAGTGCACAAATCGAGTTGGCGCCCTACCCGTTCGAGATCAAGACGCCATTGCCCAGCGCCGAGATCATTGAGCTAAGCCAGTGGCGCCAGGAGCATGGCAACAGCAAGACCCGTCACTGACGGCAAGCGGTTAACCCACCCTGTAACTGCGCAACGTCCTGCACTTCGCTGAAGATCAATTCGATACGCGAATCCCGCCGCCATTCGCTGGGCTGCCAGGCCAATGCTGCGTTATCCACAGCGTTGGCCGATGCCCAGCCATCCAGGCTGTGGATAACCAGTTTTGCCCGTCGCCAGTCCAACGATTGCAGCCATTGCTGAATGCGCCGCGCGTCGAATCGCTGGCTCGGATGCCAGCGCCAGCCAATGCTCCAGCCATCCTCCTGGCCCTGGCTGAGGCAGATCGGCGATGCCGGATCCGTCCAGATGGCCGGCATTTGCCCCAGGCCTTTGGGCAACTCGAAATTATCCACAGCCGCTGCCGCTTGAGCATTCACACCCGGTAACCGGGCCAAGGGCAGTTGCGCCTGCTGCGTCCAATAGATCGGCCGGTCGGGCAGTTGTCCTTGAATCAACAGGCGCTGCGCATCACTTAAGGCTTCATTCTTGTTCAATACCAACAGCCCGGCGCTGGCTAATGCCTCCCGTTGGGCATTGGGTAAAGGTTTACCCGCCGCCAACGCCTGGGCGTCCAGTACGAGTACGCACGGCTGCACCGCCAGTACCTGCTGCCAGGGTGCTTCCCGCAGCTGCTTGAGCAATTGAGCCGGGTGCCCAAGCCCGGACGGCTCGATAAACAGCCGGTCGGGCCTGGCCTTACGCAACAAACGCCCCAGTCCTACCTGAAACGGCGCCCCGTTGACGCAACACAGGCAGCCACCCGCCACTTCACCGAGGGCAATCCCGTCGTCATCACGGGTGAGCAGCGCGGCATCCAGGCCAATCTGCCCGAACTCATTGATCAACACCGCCCAACACTCGTTGGCCGGGCGCTGGGCCAGCAGGTGCTTGATCAGGCTGGTCTTGCCGGCGCCCAGGGGCCCGGCAATCACGTGGGTGGGAATGTTCTGCAGCATGGTGGACATCATTCAGACCGTGTAGAGAGGTTCGATCCTACCCGGTTACGCCAACCAATCCAGCGTCAGGATCAACCGTCGCTCATCCGCTTGCAGTTGCGGCGAGCGATGGATCAGGCCAAAGCCTTCGTTGCCGTGCCATTTTTCGCCCTTGAGCAACGCCACTTCACCGCAGTGGATTTGCTCAATGCGTTCTTCTGGCTCAGCACTCGCCTGGCTCAGGTGTCGCCGCTCCATAACCCCCTCGCGCAACCACTGGCTGCCGATGCCGGCGTAGGTGGTGATCAGCCGCACCGGCACATGATCCACATGAAAACGCGGGCACATGGCCTTGTCCAATAGCCGCAAACGCACGCCGATACGCTTGGCTCCGAGCAAACAGGCAAAGGCGCTGACCAGCCACGACACATCGGCGATAAAGCCTTCGTAGCCTTCAAGGTCACGGCAACCCGATGCAAAGTCCTGCAGGTTTGGCTCGGCGTCTTCGCTGTTCAGTTCAACCACCAGCGACTCGGCCAATGGCTCATTGAGTGCCACCAGTAACGCGCCGAACTCGGCGATGTGCAGAGGCAACTGACGCTGCCACACCGCTAGGTTCACGCCGTCCTCAAGGATATCAGTGAGCACGGCCGGGGTTTCGCCGTGGGTCTGGCGTACCACCGGGCGCAGTTTCAGGGTCGGTGCCAGCATCAGGCAGCCTCTTCGAACCAAGGGCCAAAGGGATCGGCCAACAAGCGCCAGCCTTCGACACCCGTGGCCATTTCATCGTCGGTCAGCAAACAAGCGTCCAGCTCGGCGGTCATCTGGGCGAAGTCGATGTTCTGGCCGATAAACACCAGCTCCTGCCGGCAATCGCCGGTGCTCAGTTGCCAGTTTTTCATGATTGCGGCGATGCCTTCCTCGTCCTGGGGCCACTGGGTTTTCGGCACGAAACGCCACCAGCGCCCGGCAAACCCATGGCGCATCAGGCCGCCAGCCTGGGACCAGCTACCGGCGTCCTGGTGTTTGCTGGCCAGCCAGAAAAAGCCCTTGGAGCGCAGCAGTTTTCCATTCACCCAAGGCCGGTCGATAAAGTCGAAAAACCGCTGCGGGTGGAACGGGCGGCGGGCGCGATAAGCGGTGGAGGCGATGCCGTACTCTTCGGTTTCCGGCAGGTGTTCGCCACGCAGTTCCTGCAACCAGCCCGGCGCCTGGGAAGCACGCTCGAAGTCGAAACGGCCGGTGTTGAGGATCTTCGCCAACGGCACTTCGCCCATGACCATCGGGATGATTTCAGCCTGGGAGTTCAAGCGCTCCAGGATCGCCATCAACTCCTCGCGCTCACTGCTGCTGATCAGGTCGATCTTGCTGATGAGGATCACATCCGCAAATTCGATCTGCTCGATCAGCAGGTCGGTGATCGAGCGCTCGTCCTCTTCACCGAGGGTTTCGCCCCGGGACGCCAGGCTTTCGGCAGCCTGGTAGTCGAGCAGGAAGTTCATGCCGTCGACCACGGTGACCATGGTGTCGAGCCGGGCAATGTCCGCCAGGCTCTGGCCTTCTTCATCGCGAAAGGTGAAGGTTTCCGCCACCGGCAACGGCTCGGAGATCCCAGTGGACTCGATCAACAGGTAATCGAACCGACCTTCCTTGGCGAGCTTTCCGACTTCTTCCAGCAAGTCTTCGCGCAGGGTGCAGCAGATGCAGCCGTTGCTCATCTCCACCAGCTTTTCTTCGGAGCGATTGAGGGTGACGTCGCGCTGGACCTCACTGCCATCGATGTTGATTTCGCTCATGTCGTTGACGATCACCGCCACCCGCAGGTTTTCGCGGTTGCGCAGGACGTAGTTGAGCAGCGTGCTTTTGCCGGCGCCGAGGAATCCGGACAGCACAGTAACGGGGAGACGATTGGGCATCAGGTATTCCTCATCAGGGTTGGCCGGTCAAATCGCCCGTTGATGGCGTTCGCGCAGCTCTTCACGTTCTTTGGCTTCGATACACAGGGTGGCCGTGGGGCGCAGCAGCAGGCGCTTGAGGCCGATGGGTTCGCAGGTTTCACGGCACCAGCCGTATTCACCGCGGGCCAGGCGTTCCAGGGCTTCGTCGATCTTGTCCAACAGCTTTTTTTCGCGCTCCAGCAGGCGCAGTTGCCATTGGCGCTGTTCTTCGGCGCTGCCGACATCGGCGGGATCGCTGTTGGGCTCCTGTTCGCGCAGCACCATGAATTCAGCGTCGATACGCGCTTGCAGCTCGTTGCGCTGGGCCAGCAGCAGCTCGCGGAAGAAACCTTGCTGGGCTTCATTCATGTAGTCGGCGCAGGGTTGGGCGAGAAGGTCTTGTTCGGTCATCGGAGGTGGTTCACGGGTCAGGCTGTTTTTTAATGTTATAGTATAACAATACAAATAAGCCAATCCCCCTTGCTCGTGACGACGAAGGGCGCAATGCTGGCAGCCGAATAACGCCCCGAGAGCCTCTATGAAATACCTGCTGTGTGCTGTGTTGCTGATGCTGGCGAGCCTGGCCAACGCCCAGGTGCCCAGCCTGCTGGCCAACTGCACCCGCAGCGCCAACCTGCTCGCGTGCGTCGACGCCCAGGGCAATGCCTACAGCGTCGCGACGGCAGGCAGCACTACGTATTTGCGGGGCTTTGAAGTAATCGGAAAACGCTATTGGGCACAGACCAGCAGCCGCTACGGGCAACTGACGTTCTTTACCGGGTTGGCTTCCGATGGTGAGGCGTGGGTGGGCTACACGCGGCGAGTGGGCTGGACCACCCTCAACCGGTTTTCCAGTTCCGGTGGTGCCAGCGCCAAGTTCACCTGTAGTCGAATCACCGGCTGTTAGACCTGGCCGGTTTTCTGTTCCTGAACCCAGGCCATGTAGCTGTTCATCGGCGGGTTCTTCTGGAAGTAGTTCTTCAACCCTTCAAATAAACCGTCTGCCACCGCCTGTTGATGGCGTGCGGTGACCAGTCGCTGGGCGTCCTGGGTGTTGGAGATAAACCCGGTTTCCACCAGGATCGACGGCACGTCCGGCGACTTGAGCACCGCAAAGCCGGCCTGTTCCACGCGTTTTTGATGCAGCGTGGTGATGCTTTGCAGGCTGCCCAGTACCGAGCTGCCCAATTGCAGGCTGGAGGCGATGGTGGCGTTCATCGACATGTCGAGAATCACCCCGGCCAGCATCGGGTCCTTGTCCTTGAGATTGAGCAAGGTGGTGGCGCCCAACAGGTCGGCGCCGTTTTCCCGCTGCGCCATGAACCGTGCGGTGGCGGAGGTGGCGCCGCCTTCAGACAGCGCATAGACAGAGGCGCCGGATGCGGTAAGCCGTGGCGCGGCATCGGCGTGTACCGAGATAAACATGTCGGCTTTGTGCTGACGGGCGATGTCCACACGTTTACGCAGCGGCACGAAGAAGTCGTCGTTGCGCACCAGCTTCACATCGAAGCCCTTCTCGCGCTTCAGACGCTTGGCCAGCAATTGGGCGATGGACAGCACCACGTCTTTTTCGCGCTGGCCCTTTGAGCCAATCGCGCCGGGATCCTTGCCGCCGTGCCCAGGGTCGACCACCACGATGATGTCGCGTTTCGGATGAGCCCTGTCCACCGGCGCCGGCACGGGTGCAGCCAACGCGGCCGGTGCCGCAGCGATTTGCATAGGCGCATGAGTGGCACTGGTCAGGTCCAGCACGAGGCGGTGGCCCTGGCCATCCTGCGGCGGCAGGAGAAAGCTGTTGAGCTGCATCGGCGCCTTCAAATCCAGCACGATCCGCGTATCGCCCTGCCCGAAATGCCCCGAGCGAATCGAGGTAATGCCGCTGTTGGTCAGGGCCAGTTGGCTGAAATCACCGGTCAGCTTCGCGCCGCTCAAATCGATGATCAACCGCTCCGGCGCGGTCAGGGTGAAGGTCTTGTATTGCACCGGGCCGCTGAGGTCCAGCACCAGCCGCAGCTTGTTATCCGACCGCCACAGCCGTGCATTGCGGATCTGCGCGGCAGACACGCCCAAGGGCAAGGTGAACACCGCACTGGCCAGCAGCAGGTTGAGGAGTTGACGTCTGTGCATGACTTACACCGCAAATAAAGGAGCTTCCGTACTCGACATGACTGAATAAAAGACAGAACAGAAAAAATTTCGTCGTTTCAATTGTAATAATATAACATGTCTTTTTATTTCCAACGATGGACCTGCTCATGAACGCGCTGACTCTGCCCGATATCGCCGCGCAGGCTTCACGCCAAGCCTTGCCGCTCGATTGGGTGGGCATGTGCGGCATTGCCCTGCCCATTCTGATCGACGGCCAAAGCCTTAGCGCCACGGCTGATGCCGGCGTCAGCCTGGACGACGGCGAGGCCCGTGGCATTCATATGTCACGGCTTTACCTGGCGCTGGAAATGCTTGAACAGCAACCGCTTTCGCCAGCACTGCTGCGCAGTGTATTGCAACGTTTTCTCGACAGTCATGAAGGTTTATCCACAAATGCCTACCTGCGGATTCATGCAGGTCTGCTGCTGAAACGCCCGGCGCTGGTCAGCCCGTTAGCCGGCTGGAAAAGCTACCCGGTGAGCATCGAGGCGCGCCTGGAAAACCAGATGTTCCACGTGGAACTAAAAATTGACGTTACTTACTCTTCAACCTGCCCTTGCTCCGCTGCCCTCGCCAGGCAATTGATTCAGCAGCAATTTATCGAGGACTTTGCCGGCACACCGCTGCAGCACGAAGACGTACTGACCTGGCTCGGCAGCGCAAACGGCATCGTCGCCACGCCCCACAGCCAGCGCAGCAGCGCGCTGTTGCAGGTCCGGCTTCAAGGCGATCAGCCAACACTGCCGCTGACCCAGTTGATCGACGAAACCGAAGCCGCCCTCGGCACTGCCGTGCAAACCGCCGTAAAGCGTGCAGACGAACAAGCCTTCGCCCTGGCCAACGGGCAGAACCTGATGTTCTGCGAAGACGCCGCCCGCCGCCTGAACCTCGCCTTGAAACGCTCGGATGCGGTCAATGCCTTCCACTTGAAAGTAATCCACGCCGAAAGCCTTCACGCGCACGATGCCGTGGCCGAAAGCCGCTGGACGAGACCTTCCGAATGATCACCTGCACCGCTTTGCGCTGGGGCGCCCCCGGCCAACCACTGACCCCCGCCGTGGATTTCACCCTGGAAAAAGGCAGCCTTACCGGCATCATCGGCGCCAACGGCACCGGCAAAAGCAGCCTGCTGAAAGTTATCGCCGGATTGCAGAAGCCACTGGCGGGGAAAGTGACGATCGATGTTCCACGCCGAGGTGGCCTGTCGTTTTTGCCCCAGCAACAGAACCTCGATCGCCAGTTTCCTATCAGCCTTGAAGAATTGGTGGCCGCCGGTTTTTGGGGCAGCAGGCAAACCCCGCAACAACGTACCGAACGCCTAAGCGCCGTGCTCGAAGACTGGTGCCTCAGCGGCCTGGAGCATCGGCCGTTGATGGCCTTGTCGGGCGGCGAACTGCAACGCGCCCTGCTCGCCCGCATGAGCCTGGCCGAGTCGCCGATATTGCTGCTGGACGAACCCCACGCCGCCCTCGACGAAGACGGCCAGGCGCTGTGCTGGAAACACATCCACGCCTGGCACGACGCAGGTCGCACGGTGGTCGTGGTGTGCCATGACCTCGGCTCCGTACGCCAACACACCCAGCAAGTGGTGCAGATCAAAAGCAGTGGCTGCGTGTTCGGCTCCAGCAAAGAACTGATCCGCCCGCAGCCGCAAATGCAGGTGGCCTGATGCACTTCGCCGCCCACCTGTGGATGCCGTTTCTCGATTTCGTTTTCATGCGCCGCGCGCTCGTCGGCGGTCTGGTATTGGCATGCAGCACGGCGCCGCTTGGGGTGTTCCTGATCCTGCGCCGCATGAGCCTGATCGGTGACGCGGTGTCCCACGGCATCCTGCCCGGCGCCGCACTGGGCTTCTGGTTTGCCGGCCTGAGTTTGCCCGCGCTGACCATCGGCGGCCTGGGCGCCGGCCTGAGCATGGCCGGCCTCGCCGCCTGGATTACCCGTCGCACCGGGCTGAAGGAAGACGCCAGCCTCGCCGCCATCTACCCGATCTCCCTGGCCAGCGGCGTGCTGATCCTCGGCCTCGCCGGAAAACGCCTGGACCTGCTGCACCTGCTGTTCGGCTCGGCCCTGGCGGTAGACGGCCCGACCCTCACCGGCATGCTGTGGGTCTCGGGCTTCAGCCTGATCGCCATGGTGGTGATCTACAAACCGCTGCTGCTGGACACCCTCGACCCGCTGTTCCTGCAAACCGTCAGCCGCCTAGGCCCGCTGGCCCACGGCCTGTTCCTGACGCTGGTGGTGCTGAACCTGGTGATCGGTTTCCAGGCCATCGGCGCGTTGATGGTGGTCGGCCTGATGATGTTGCCGGCGATTGCTTCACGTTTCTGGAGCCGGCGCCTGCCGGTGTTGATCGCCATATCAGCGGTGCTGGGATGCCTGTCGGTATGGCTTGGCTTGTTGCTGTCGTTCTACTACTCGCTGCCCAGCGGCCCGGCAATTGTGCTGGTGGCTGGCGGCTGGTACCTGCTGTCCGTGGTCTTCGGTCCGGTGCACGGCTTGCTGCGCCGCCCGCCTTTGCTTACATCCCAATGAGGTGTTTCCCGATGCGCGCTCTACTCGTGCTGTTCAGTGTGTTGCTGCCGCTGTCGTTCGCGACGGCCCAGGCTGCCGACAAGCTTCAGGTGGTTACCAGCTTCAGTATTCTTGACGACATGACCCACCAGGTCGGTGGCGATCATATCCAGATCAGCAACATGGTCGGCCCCGACGCCGACGCCCACACCTACGAACCAACACCGGACGATGCCAAGGCCCTGCTCAAGGCCAAGGTGATCATCAAGAACGGCCTGGGCTTCGAGCCGTGGCTGGATCGCCTGGTCACCAGCACCGAGACCAAGGCCACTGTGGTCACTGCGAGCAAAGGCGTGCTCTCCCACACCATGGAAGAGGACGGCGAAACCATCCCCGACCCGCACGCCTGGCACAACCTGGCCAACACCGTTATCTACGTGAACAACATCACCAAGGCGCTGATCGCTGCCGACCCGGCCAACAAGGCCGACTACGAGCACAACAGCCAGGTGTACCTGAAAGAAATCTACCGCCTGCTGGCTGAAGCCAAGGCCAAGTTTGGCGCGCTGCCACCGGGTAACCGTCGCATCGTCACCTCTCATGACGCCTTCGGCTACCTGGGCCAGGCCTACGGTATCGAGTTCCTGTCGCCTCAAGGTTTGTCCACCGAACGTGAACCGTCGGCCGCCGAAGTCGCCACGCTGATCACCCAGATCCGCAAGGACAAGGTCAAGGCCGTGTTCATGGAAAACATCAAGGACTCGCGTCTGCTCCAGCAGATCGCTGATGAGAGCGGCGCGCAGATCGGCGGCACGCTGTATTCGGACGCCCTGGCTGCAGAAGGTCCGGCCAGCACCTTTACCGGCCTGTTCGAATACAACCTCAACACCCTGTGCGCGGCCCTGAGCAAGCCGTGAGCCTGAGCATGCTTGACCTGGAAGAGGCTGCCATCGGCAGCCGCTTTCCACTCGATAGCGTGCTCGACGCCCTGCCGTGGACCAGCGATGGCCTGATCGCCGCCATCGCCCAGCAACACGGCAGCGGCGAAGTGTTGATGCTGGCCTGGATGAACCGCCAGGCCCTCGACGAAACCCTGGCCACCAGGCACGTCTGCTACTGGTCCCGTTCGCGCCAGCAACTGTGGCGCAAGGGCGAAACCTCCGGCCACCGGCAACTGCTGGTGGAGGCCCGCCTGGATTGCGACGGCGACGCGGTATTGCTGATCGTCGACCAGCAAGGCCCGGCCTGCCACACCGGCCGGCCCACCTGTTTCTACAACGCCATCGACGGCCATCACGTCAACATCATCACCGCGCCTCTCAAGGAACCTGACCCATGATCCGCAAGAACCCTTCCGGCGATCTGCCCGTGATTGCCGAATCAGCCTACGTCGACAAAACTGCAATCATCTGCGGCAAGGTGGTCATCGGCGAAAACGTATTTGTCGGCCCTTACGCGGTGATCCGCGCCGACGAAGTCGACGCCAACGGTGACATGGACCCGATCACCATTGGGGCCAATTCGAATATCCAGGACGGCGTGGTGATCCACTCCAAATCCGGCGCCGCCGTAACCATCGGCGAGTTCACCTCCATCGCCCACCGCTCCATCGTCCACGGGCCCTGCACCGTTGGTGACCGGGTGTTCATCGGCTTCAACAGCGTGCTGTTCAACTGCGTCGTCGGCGATGGCTGCGTGGTGCGGCACAACTCTGTAGTCGACGGCCGCGATTTGCCCGACGCGTTCTACGTGCCCTCCACCACCCGCATCGGCCCCAACACCGACCTGTCCCAGTTCCCGCCGGTGAGTGTCAGCGCTTCGGAGTTTTCCGAAGATGTGGCACGCACCAACGTCGACCTGGTACTGGGTTACAAAGCCCTGCAAAACGAGTTCTGAGCATGAGCCGCCTGCTGATCCGCAACGCCCGCCTGGTGAACGAAGGCGAGGAATTCGAGGCTGACCTGCTGGTCGCCAATGGCCGTATCGAGAAGATCGCCGGCAGCATCGACAACGCCAACGCCACCGTGGAAATCGACGCCCAAGGCCAGTGGCTGCTGCCGGGAATGATCGACGACCAGGTGCACTTCCGAGAGCCCGGCGCGCCGGACAAAGGCAGCTTCTACAGCGAGTCCCGCGCGGCGGTGGCGGGTGGCATCACCAGTTTCATGGACATGCCCAACACCAACCCGGCGACCCTGAACCTGGATGCCCTGGCCGACAAGAAGCGCCGCGCGGCGCTGCATTCGGTGGCCAACTATGGCTTTCACTTCGGAGTGAGCAACGACAACCTCGACACCGTCGCCGCGCTGGACCCGCGGGAAGTCGCCGGGGTCAAAGTGTTCATGGGTGCGTCTACCGGCAATATGCTGGTGGATGATCCGAAGATCCTCGAGCGTCTGTTCGCCGAGGTGCCGACCATTCTCCTGGCCCACTGCGAGCACACCCCCAGCATCCTGGCCCGCGAGCAAAGGATGCGCGAGCGTTTTGGTGAGCACATTCCTGCCGTGGCGCACCCGCTGATCCGCGATGCCGAGGCCTGCTATCGCTCCTCGTCCCTGGCGGTGGAACTGGCCAAGCGGCACGGCACGCGCCTGCATGTGTTGCACATCACCAGCGCCCGGGAATTGGTGCTGTTCGAAGACAAACCCCTGGCGCAAAAACGCATCACGGCGGAGGTCTGCCTGCATCACCTCTTGTTCGATGACCGCGACTACGCCCGCCTCGGCCACCAGATCAAATGCAACCCGGCGATCAAGACACGCGCCGACCGCAACGCCTTGCGCCTGGCATTGTTGAGTGATCGTCTGGATGTAATTGGCAGTGACCATGCGCCGCACACCTGGGCGCAAAAACAACTGCCGTATCGCGAGGCGCCGTCAGGCTTGCCGCTGGTGCAACACGCCCTGCCGGCGCTGCTGGAATTGGTCGCCGACGGCCTGCTGCCGCTGACCACGCTGGTGGCGAAAACCAGCCATCGGGTCGCGGACCTGTTTGCGATCCCCGACCGTGGCTACCTGCGCGAAGGCTATTGGGCCGACCTGGTGCTGATCCAACCCGAGCCTCACGGCAAACCCGTCAGCAGCCAGCCGATCCTGGCCCGCTGCGGCTGGACGCCCTTTGCCGGGCGCAGCTTCCGGCACAGCGTCAGCACCACGCTTGTGTCCGGCCACCTGGCCTGGCACGACGGGCGCGTGCACGACAGTTGCCAGGGGTTGCCGCTGCATTTCCAGCGTTGAAGAGACTCTGTACCTGGCAATCCAATCAAATGTGGGAGCGGGCTTGCTCGCGAATGCGGTGGGTCAGCCAATACACCTGTGACTGATTCACCGCATTCGCGAGCAAGCCCGCTCCCACATTTTGATCGGGGTATGTCTTAGGTTAAGCGCGGGGTTTGACCGTACCGCAGTTGCTGCCCAACCACTGCGCGTGGGTGTCCAGGCTGCCCTTCTGCTGTACGCCGGTGGCGTTGAAGGTACCGTTAACCGTAGTGGTGAATTCCTGCTGGCTCTGGAACGTCGCCACGCCAGTGCCCTGGGCTTTCGGACAACTGAAGCGGAATTTCCATTGGTTGCCGGTCTTGTCCGTCACTTCCTGCTTGCAGCCCGATTGCGGGTCGGTCAGCGGGATGGAATCGGACGCCACCTGGGCCGGGGTCAGGCACACCTGTACGCCTTTGCCGGCCATGGTGATGCCTTGCTTCTCAAGCATCGCGCGTTGTTCCGGGGTCATCTGTTGCTTGAGCTGACCGAGGATCAGCGACAAGTCCGGCAGGTCCTGGTTATCGACCTTCATGTTGCTGGTGGTCAACTCCCACAAGCCCGGCGCCAACATCTGCGCTTGCGCCGCCACAGGCAGCGTCAAACCAACAACCATGGCCAAACCAAGCAGACGAGCATTCATCGGGTAACTCCTGGGCAATTGTCGGCGTTAGACGCCGCAAAAGCGCCAGTGTTGCACAGCAAATAAAATAGCGACATTCGTGGCCGAACATGGTCTGTTAGGCACTTGTTCGTCAGGAGTACCGTTGTCCATGGATTTCTTTGGCCCGCACCTGCTCGCCTATTTCATTGCCACCCTGCATTTTCTGGGCACCCTCGCCGCCATCCATGCGGTGCTGACCGTCAGGACCGCCCAAGGCTCGATTGCCTGGGCATTGTCGCTGATGTTCATCCCCTACCTGACGCTGATTCCCTACCTGATCTTTGGCCGGAGCACTTTCGACGCCTACATTCAGGCGCGGCGCCAGGCCAACCAGGAAATGCACAAGGCGATCACCGAGCTGAACTGGCGCCCATGGGTTGAAGAGGCGCTGGCCGCGCGCAACTCCCAGGCCTACGCTTCGCTGCGGGCCATGCCCAAGCTGGGACGCATGCCGTGCCTGGCGAATAATCAGGTGCGTTTGCTGATCAATGGCGAGGCTACGTTCAGCGCGATTTTCGAGGCGATTCGCTCGGCAAAGACCGCTGTGCTGTTCCAGTTCTTCATCATTCATGACGACGAACTCGGCCGCCAACTGCACACCTTGCTCAAGGAAAAAGCCGCCGAAGGCGTAGCCATTTTCGTGCTGTACGACCGTATCGGCAGCCATGCCCTGCCCCATCGTTATGTGCAGTCGCTGCGAGACGCCGGGGTGCAGGTCAAGGCTTTCGCCACGCGCAGCGGCTGGCTCAACCGCTTCCAGGTCAACTTCCGCAACCACCGCAAAATCGTGGTGGTGGATGGCATTACCGGGTTCGTCGGTGGGCATAACGTCGGCGATGAGTACCTGGGCAAGAAACCGCCGCTGGCGCCATGGCGTGACACCCATGTGCAAGTCAGCGGCCCGGTGGTGGCGTGCTTGCAGGAATCCTTTGCCGAAGACTGGTTCTGGGCCTCGCGTGAGCTGCCGCCGCTGCTGCTGCCGGATACCTACCCGGACGACGGCGTACTCTGCCAGTTGCTGGCCAGCGGCCCGGCGGATCCCTACGAAACCTGCTCGCTGTTTTTCGTCGAGGCCATTCATGCGGCGACCGAGCGGGTGTGGATCACCAGCCCGTATTTCATTCCCGATGAGGCGGTGTTTGCGGCTTTGAGGTTGGCGGTATTGCGCGGTGTCGACGTGCGCCTGCTGCTGCCGTCACGGCCGGATCACCGCATCGTCTACGCCGCTTCCAGCCTGTATGCGATCGAAGCCGTGCGCGCCGGGGTGCGGGTATTCCGCTATACGCCAGGGTTCCTGCATCAGAAAGTGGTGTTGGTCGACCGTGAAATCAGCGCCATCGGCAGTGCGAACCTGGATAACCGCTCGTTCCGGCTGAATTTCGAGGTGATGTTGCTGACGGTAGATGACACTTTCGCCAGCCAGGTGGAGCACATGCTGCTGGAAGACTTCGCCCTGGCCCATGAAATCAGCCAGGAAGAAAACCGCCAGACCCACCGCCTGCAACAATTGGGCATGCGGATCGCGCGGCTGATTTCTCCAATTTTGTAAGGCTTGCACCGAATCCAATGTGGGAGCGGGCTTGCTCGCGAAAGCGGAGTGTCAGTCACTGAATGTGTTTCTGATCCAACGCCTTCGCGAGCAAGCCCGCTCCCACCTTTTAGATCACCGGTACCATTGCTTACTGGTACAGGTCATCCCGCGTCCAAGGCAGCTCATGGCTACCATCGGCATGGGGTTTCACCGCCAGAATCTGATGCAGGTTGATCCAGCCCCGGGCAAACGCATACGCACAGCCGGCCAGGTACAGGCGCCAGATGCGCAAGGCTTGCTCCGGCACCATCTTGCCCGCCGCTTCCAGGTTGTCTTCGAGGCGCTCGCTCCAGTGATCCAGCGTGCGCGCGTAATGCAGGCGCAAGCTTTCGACGTCGACGACTTCCAGGCCCACGTCGCTGATCTCGGCGGTCATCATCGACAGATGCGGCAACTCGCCGTTGGGGAACACATAACGCTCGATAAAATCCCCGGCGCCACGGCCTACGGGCCGGCCATCAATGTGCTTGGCGGTAATCCCGTGGTTCATCACCAGGCCGCCCTCACGCACCGCGCCGTAGAGAATCTTGCAGTACTCCGCCAGGTTGGCGTGGCCAACGTGTTCAAACATCCCCACGCTCACCACCTTGTCGAACCGGCCATCCTGAGGCAAGTCGCGGTAGTCGAGCAGCGTCAGCTCTACCTGGTCTTCCAGGCCTTCGGCCTTCACCCGCTCTTGGGCCAGCGCCAGCTGTTCCTTGCTCAGGGTGATGCCGAACACCTTGACCCCGAATTCCCGCGCGGCATACCGCGCCAGCCCACCCCAACCGCAGCCCACGTCGAGCAAATACTCCCCCGGCTGCAGCCGCAATTTGCGGCACAGGTGGCGGAATTTGTCTTGTTGGGCTTGATCAAGGGATTCGCTGCCGGTTTCGAAATACCCGCAGGAATAGGCCATATCGCGGTCCAGCCACAGCTGGTAGAACTCGTTGGACAGGTCGTAATGGTAGGAAATAGCCGCTGCGTCGGTGGCCTTGTCGTGGATCGAGCGCACCGGACGACTCCCCTCGTCGTCATCAACCAGGGCATGACTCAACTCGTCAACAACCCTGATCACTTCGGAAATGGAGCCTTCCAGCTCCAGTTTGCCCTCGACGAAAGCTTCGCCCAGTGAGTCGAGCGTCGGATGGCTGAGCGTTGAAACCATCATGGGGTCCTTGACCACAATGGTGACGCTGGGATCCGGGCCCAGGTTGAATTCATGGCCGTCCCAGAGTCGAAGACGCAGCGGTAGCTTGAGATTCTGTAAGGCCGGTGGAAGTTGCGCGAGCATGAGTAGTCCCCCCTTGTTTCAGACGTCTGAAATGAGGGTAGACCATCCACGGAAAAATTAGCAGGCTATCGAAACAATAGCGCCTTTCTATGGTGCCCGCCGCTGGAGCAAACCTTCCTGGACCCACTGTTTCAGCCAGGTAACCGCTTGCAATGGCGCGCCCTCCTGGTAAGTGACTGCCAACTCGGCACACAGTTCGGAAAAACTCCAACCGTTGGCGACCATGCCTGTCAGCGCGCTGGCTTGCGCCGGTTCAACGCTGCGGTATTGGCAGACATTCTGATGGCGCCAGACCAGGCACACCTGCGCCAATGGCAGGGCTTCGCTGCCGGGAAAGTCCCACTCGCCCTTGCTCGCACGCCAGATGCCCAGGCTGTTGAAATCACACAGCACCTGCTGCACCGACGGCACCAACTGCACCTGCAGCCCGGGCCAGTCTTCGGGCGGCAGCGTTGCCATGTCTTGCAGGGTCAACGGCTCGCCCTGCGGTGCATCAAAGGCCAGGGTGAATGCCCATTCGAGCCGCGCCAGCTCGGCAGGCGCCAAACCTTGCTCGCCATAATGCTCAACGATAAACCCGGGGAACCGCTCGCCAAACCAGCGCAGGCTGTAATGGGCCGAGGGATAACGGCGGGTATAGGCCGAACCCAACGCTGCAAACTCCTCGTCCCCCAGCCAATACCAGACGGCGCTGAAGTCATCGCGCAGCACTTCCTGCAATCGGGCGTGATAGGCGTTGTGGTAAATCGCCAGGCCCGTCTCGACATCCAGGGTCGGGCCGCCGATCAAGGTGGCGCTGAAGCTGTTGCTGGCAGTGGAAGACTCGGCCAGCAAATGCCGCTCAAAGGCCAATTGCCAATCGATCAGGCGCATAACGCTCTCCTGTCCAGCGCGCTCGCGCCCAGTTCGCGGGCCTTGTTCAACTCGTCGAGCAGCTCCTGGAAAGGCGGGAAATGGTCATCGCGTTCGAGCAAGGTCGAGACTGGCCCGAGGTGCTCCAGGGTCCGCTGGTACAGCGCCCACACCGGATCGCATACCGGATGGTCATGGGTGTCGATCACGTAGTCGCCGTAATCCATATGCCCGGCCAGGTGCAGTTGGCGGATGCTTTCGGGCGGCAGGTTGCGGATAAATTCCCAGGCGTCGAACCCGTGATTGCGCGAGCTGACGTAGACGTTATTCACGTCCAGCAGCAACTGGCAGCCGGTGAGATGGGTCAGGGCGTTGAGAAATTCCCATTCGGTAAACTCATCCGCCTTGGAGCGCACGTAGCTGGAGACGTTTTCCAGCACGAACGGGCGCAGCAACACATCCTGCACCTGCCGCACGCGAGCGGCGACGTGGTACAGGCTTTCTTCGGTGTAGGGCAGCGGCAGCAAGTCATGCAACTGGTGCGCGTTGCCACGGCTCCAGCACAGGTGATCGGAAATCCACGCCGGCCGGATGCGCTCGGAGAGCTGCTTGAGTTGTTTCAGGTAATCGGTATCGAGGGCATGGGGCCCGCCGATTGAAAGGGACACACCGTGCATCACCAGGGGATAACGCTCGGCTATCGCATCCAGGTAGTACAAAGCCTTGCCGCCCTGCACCAGATAATTCTCGGAGATCACTTCGAACCAATCCACGGCCGGCGATTGTTCAAGGATCTGCTGGTAGTACTCGCTGCGTAAACCCAGGCCGTAACCCAGACTCGGAAGGGAAGCGGACATAAAAACACTCCTGGGGAAAGTGTCCGCAGCGGAGGGGGTGCCCGCTGCGGTTGCACTCGGTTGTCGGTTATTCGCCGACTTTGCCGCCTTTCTGATCGCACATCGCCTTGCTCATCGACAGGAAGCCCTGGCCTTTGCAAGAACCCATGCCTTTGCAGGCGTGGTCTTTGGTTTTGCAGTCGTTCTGGCCTTTGCAGGCGTTGACGCCATAGCAATGGACCTGGGCGTCTGCTGCCTGTACCTGAGTGGCAACACCGGCAAACATGCCAGCAGCGGCGATAGCGAGGGCGGCACCAGCAGCAGCGGATTTGATGTTCATTGTGTATTCCTCATGATCGGTAGTGGAGCCGGTCTGAACGGATTGTTCAGTCTCGACATAGCACTAGAGTGAGGTCCCCCCATGGCGTTACAGCGCGACTGAAAAATTTATTCTTCGAGTTTCAATAGCGGCTCCTGGAACCGCAACAGACGCCCCGCATTGCCCAGCACCAGCAGCGTACTGAGGTTGTGCAGCACCGCCGCAATCATCGCTCCCGCCGCGCCCAGCCAGCCAAATGCGGCGAACACCACGATCGCCAGCGTCCAGCCCAGACCGATGATCACGTTAACCTGCAACGTGTGCCGGCACTGGCGACTCAAGCGCACACAGGTGCCCAGGCGCCGCAGGTCGCTGCCGATCAGCACCACGTCCGCCGATGCCAGCGCGATATCCGCCCCGCCCGCGCCCATCGCCACACCGACCACACCCGCCTTGAGCGCCAGGGAATCGTTGATCCCGTCGCCCACCACCATCGGCCGGAAGCCGCTGCCAATTTCCCCCAGCACGCGATTGAGTTTGTCCTCCGGCAACGCCTGGGCTTCGACGTCGCTGATGCCCACTTCCAACGCCAGGCTGTCGGCCACGCTCTGGCGGTCGCCGGTCAGCAGCAGTTGGCGCCCCAGGCCCAATTCACGCAGCTCTTTCATCGCCTGGCGCGCTTCAGGTTTCACGCTGTCCGCCAGCAACAGCCAGGCAAGGAACTGCCCGTTCAACGCAAGCCCGGCAATCGGGCCATCGTGATTGGGGACCGCCGTGGTCGTGATGCCCAGTTGCTCAAACAATTCCGGCCGGCCGAGGGCGGCTTCGCCCTGCCCGGTCTGCGCGACCACACCGAGGCCCTGCCGCTCGCGAATATCCGACAGCACCAGCATTTGTTCCTGAGTCGCCAGCCCCGCCAATGCCCGGCTGACCGGGTGGCTGCTGGCGGAGCCGAGGCTGGCCGCCAGGTTGAGCAGCACTTGCCGATCCGGCTCGCGGGTGTCGATGGACTGCAAACGCAGGGTGCCAAACGTCAGGGTGCCGGTCTTGTCGACCACCAGCGACGTCAGGTCCGCCAGCTCTTCGAGAAACGCCGAGCTGCGAATCAGAATGCCGTGACGCGCCGCCACCGCAATGCCCGCAATCGCCGTGGCCGGCGCCGACAACACCAAAGCACACGGGCACGCCGCCACCAGCACCGCGAGCATCGCCTGGGCGTCATTGGTGACAAACCAGGTGACCGCCGCCAGCAACAACACCAGCACCATGTAGCTGCCGGCGTAGCGCTCCAGCAATCGGGTGATCGGCGGCTTGGAACGTTCGGCGCTCTGCATCAGGGCGATGACTTTACCCAGCGTCGACTCATTGCCGGTGCGGGTCACTTCCAGGCGCAGCAAACCGTCGAGGTTGATCGCGCCACCAAACACCTGCACGCCGATACTCGCTTCCAGCGGCACCGATTCACCGGTAATTGGCGCGGTGTCCAGGCTGGCCTGGCCCGAAAGCACCACGCCGTCGGCGGGCACGCGGTCACCGGCGCGCACTTCGACGATATCGCCGGTCTTCAGGATGCCGTTGTCGACTTCCAGGATCGTCCCGTCCGCCTGCACCAACCGTGCGTGGCTACGGGTCAGCTTGCCCAGGGCATGAATCGCTTCCTGGGAGCCGATGACGCTGCGCTCTTCCAGCACATGGCCGAAGATCATGATGATCGGCAGCAGCGCGGCGGTCAGCAGGTCACCGGTAGCCCAGGCGCCAAGCATGGCCAGGGCGATCAGTTGGTCGGTTATGCCATGCAAACTTGGATACCGCAGGCTGTACCAGGCCGAGCGCATCACGGGCACGGCCACCAGCAATGAGGCGACGCCCAACAGCAGTTGGCTCACGCCGGTCTGGTCCGGCGCCAGCCAGCGCCATACCAGGCCCAGGCTGAGCAAGCCCAGGGCGAGCATCGCCAGGGTCAGTTGCCGGGCGGCGCTGCGTTGTTCGGCCGATGAGAGCATCGGGGCGGCGTGGGCGGTCATTGTTCGGCTCCCTGAATGATCAGGCGGGAATCGTCTTTAGGGTCAACCGTGGTCACGGAGCCGGCCTGCCCGAGAATCTTCGGCAGGCGTTCGCGGTACAGGCGCAGCAACAGGCCGGGGTCTTGGACCTGGGCCAGGCTGGCGACGGTAGCGGTTTGCGCCTGGGCGTTGGACAGCCGTTCGCTGGCCTGGGCGTGAGCCACTTGCACGGCGCGGTCGGCGTCCTGGTTGGCGGTCTGGGTAAGTTTTTCGGCGTCGGTGCGCGCATTGGCCACCGCCTTGTCGGCTTGCTGGCTGGCGGTCAGCACTGCGTTGAAGGCATTGACCGCCGGGCCCGGCAAGCTCGATTGCACGTCGACCCGGGTGACTTCGATGCCCAGGCCAAGGCCGGTGGACGCCAGGTCAGCCAGGCGTTGATTGATGCCGCGCACCAGGTCGCCACGCAGCCGTTCGCGGCGTTCGGCGGCCTGGTTGTCGGCGCCGATCAACTCGGGGCGCGCCACCAGAATCGTGTCCAGATCCCGCGCCGCAGTCAGCACCACGGCGCTGCGAGTGACCAGTCGATCCAGCGCCGGCAGCACGTGATCGCCCTGCAACACAAACGCATAGGGTTCGGTGACCTTGTAGAAGACCCGCACATCCAGCTGCACCACGCCGGCATCGCCGGTCAGCAGGTAACCGGAGCCGGCCAGGGCATCGCTCAGCGGCGTGGCAAAACTGGCCACGCGATCGGCTTGGGTGGCCGCATCGGAACGCAGCAGGTTTTCCACCCGGCGCTCAATCACCCGGTCCGCGGCGGGCAACAGCACCACTTGCTCGAACGGACGCGGCCAGGCCAGCAGCAGCCCGGCATTCTGGATCCGGTCCAGCGCACCGAAGTGCAACACCACGGCGCGGTTCTGCGGGTCGATCTGGCGCACGTTGGAAAACGCCCACGCCAGCGCGGCCAATACCGTCACCGCATACAGCGCCAGGAACGTCAGCCGTCCAGCCTGGATCCACGGGCTGTCGAGGCTTTCCCGCTCACTCATGGCTGGACATCCTTCGGCCCATCCACCAGCGCGCGGAAAGGCGCGGCATCGGTTCGCAGGATGATCTTGGTGCCCGGCGTGACCACTGTGCCAAGGGTGTCGAGGGAACGCAGCAGGTTATACAGCTGCGGATTGCCGGCGTAGGCACGGCCATAAATCTGCGCGGCTTCGACCCGGGATTGCGCTTCGATGTCGGCGGCTTTCACCGTGGCGTCGGCCTGGACGATCCGCGCATCACGCTCGGCGGCCGAACGGATCTGCGCCGCTTCACGCTTGCCCACGGCGGTTCGTTCCGTGGCGATGGTCTCGCGCTCGGCGCGCATGCGGTCGACGGTGGCGGCGAGGGTCACCGAGGGCAAGGTCAGCCGTTCGACACCCACCTGCACCACACGCACGCCATAGGTGGTGAGCAATTGTTGATCAATCTGCTGGCGCAACTGCGCTTCAAAATCGGCAATGCGCACCTGGCTGGCATCGGTGTTCACCAGGTTGGCCAGGTCGAAACTGGCGGCGGTGGTTTCCAGCGCCGAGCCGACAAAGGTGCGAATCTGCCGCGCCGCTTCATCCGGCTGGTTCTGCACCGCACGCATAAAGCGCTGCACGTTGTCGGGGTCGCCCTGCACCTGCCAGGCCACGTAGGCTTGCACGATGATCCGCAGGCCATCGCGGGTGCCCACATCCTGCAAACCGCTGGAGGTGGTGCGCAGGCGCAGGTCCACCGGAATCGCCGCCTCGAACGGCGCCGGCCAGCGCCAGCCCAGGCCCGGCTCCAGCAATACCCGCGACGGGTTGCCGAAGCGAGTAATCACCGTGGCTTCACCGGAACGCACCTGCACCAGGCTCGCCGCGGCCACCGCGAACAGCACGAGCAATACCGCCCAGCTCATACGCCGCCAGGGGAACGGGCCGGCTTCGTGTTCATCGCCATGATGGTGATGATGGTGGCCGTGGTGGTGACCATGGCCTGCGTGATCGTGAGAATGAGCGCTCAACAGATGAACTCCTTATTGAACGGCTTTACGCGGCACCGCAGGGTCGGCCGGTAAGGTAAAGGAACGCAGATCGATGGTCGGTGCGCCACTGGCGCCCAGGCGATGATCAAGAATGAGTAACTTGGCGTGGGCCAGGCCCTGGCTCAGTTGGCTCAGGTACTGCTCCAGCACGAACGCCTGGCCGGCTTGTTGATAGGCCTTTTGTTCGGCGCTGAAACGCAGGTCTGCTGCCTGGGCGCCGGCGCTGACTTCATGGGCCGTGGCCTGGGCCTGGTCGCGGGCGGTACTGGCTTGCAGCAACGCCTGGTTGGTCTGCTCACTGGCAGCGCCGCGCTCCCGGGAAATCAGCGCCTGGGCGCCGATCTGCGCAGCTTGCACCGCGTGGTAGGCATTCGCCGCACCGGAGGGCGGGTGAATGGCTTCCACCACGGTGGCGAGAATTTCCACGCCGCTGTCGAGTGTCTTCAGGTCCGCTTGCACCGCCTGGCCAATTTCATCGGCGAGGCTGTTGCGTTCCTCACCCAGCAATTCATCAAGGGTTCGCGAGGCAAACTCGTGGACGAGGATGCGGCTGGCGGTGCTGCGGATCAGCGTGGGCACATCGGCGCTGTTATAGGTGGCGGCGAGTGCGGCCTGGTCGGTCAAGCCGATGCGGTACACAAAGCGCACGTCCATATTGACGATCTGGAAGCTCTGCTTGTCGCCGCTGCTGCTGGCGATCACCTGGGATTTGTCATTCACATGGCTGGCGTCCCACAGGCGGTTGGCGATCAGCGGCGCCGGGCCCTCGGCCGGAGCGACGTCGGTGTTTGCCGCTTCGCCAACGCTGGTGGCCAGCTCATGGACCACGCCGTTTTCCACGTTCAGTACGCGACCCAGCGGCCACGGCAAACCGGCATGCAGGCCAGGCCCGAAGACCTCCACCGGCTTGCCAAAGCGTTCATAGATCCCACGGCTTTGCAGGGCGACTTCATGCACGCCGGTCAGCAACCAGCCTACGGCCAGCACCACCACCAGCACTGGCAGGAATGCCCGGCGCATATAGGTGAAGGCCCAGATCTGCCGCAGGTCGATGCCGAAACGGTTGTGCAGTTCGTGCTGCAAGGCGAGCAACGGTTGCGGCGGCCAGCGCAGCATCCCGGCGATAAAACTTTGCGCCATCAGGCGCGGTTCAAGCCGCTCCTGGCGCGGGCTGAACAGCGACAGCAGGCCTCTTAGCAGAAACTCCAGCGCCACCAGGGCCGGCAACAGGCCGACCAACACGGCCAGGCGCAAGGGCCACACGGACTCTTCACCGGCAAACAGCAGACAAATCGCACTGATCACCAGGCAGATAATCGCCACCCGGCTCAGTTGCGCCAGTTGCACCGCTTCCGGCCATTGGGCGGTGCTTTCCTGGGCCATGCGCCGTTCAAACACCAGCAAGCCGAACGCCAGTGCCAAGGCAATGGCGGCGCCCACACTGGCAGCCTGGCCCAGCGCCGCGGCGGGCAAGGTCAGGCTCCAGAATTCCAGAACGCTGAAGAATGCCAGCAACGACCAGCCGCACAGCCAGAACACCGGTGCGCCAATCTGCACCAGCAAGCCGTTACCGACGCGACCGAACTGCCGGTTTAGCCAGCCAGGTTCTTCTTGTGGCAGCGGCGGTTCGATCAGCCGTGCAGCCGGCTCCTCCAGCGCCATGGCCCGCCAATCCGCGACCCACCACGCCGATTGCAAGCCAGCCACCAGCACCAGCAACGCCGAGGCGCAGTTGATCAGCACCACCGGCCAGATCGACAGCGGGGCGAACAGCGCCACAAACAGCGCCAGCATCCAGCCGCCGACCGCCAGCACCGTCAGGCCAATGCCGGCCTGCCTTAACCGGCGGGCATGAAACAACCCCTGCTGAAAACGCGGCAGCCCTTCGATGGCCACGTCATCAGCGTCTAGATCCACTCGCATCCCCAAACGCCCACCCAGAAACAATTAGTTACTCTATAACCCGAAGCGTGAAATTTTTGTTTGGTTTCACACAGATAGTGACGAAAGCCCCAGAAACACGAGCCATCACTGGTTTCAGCGGTGATAAATCGGCACACTCCCCAGAGTTTTTCGCGGGCTTACGGACAAGGAAGCGTCACTCCCCATGATTTCGATCTATCAGCTTAAACCGCGTTTTCAGAACCTGCTGCGCCCGCTGGTGCAGCGCCTCTACGACAACGGCACCACCGCCAACCAGATCACCGTGCTGGCCGGGGTGGTTTCCCTGCTGGTGGGATTGCTGATTGCCGGCTTCGCACAACATGTGTGGCTGTTTGCGCTGATCCCGCTGTGGATGATCCTGCGCATGGCCCTCAATGCCATCGACGGCATGCTCGCCCGGGAATTCGGCCAGCAATCGCGACTCGGCGCCTACCTCAATGAACTGTGCGACGTGATCGCCGACAGCGCACTGATCCTGCCGTTTGCGCTGATCCCCGAGGTCAGCCTGGCGCCGGTGTTGCTGGTGACGCTGCTGGCGGTGTTCAGCGAATACGCCGGCGTGCTCGGGCCGATGGTCGGGGCTTCCCGGCGCTACGACGGCCCGATGGGCAAGAGCGATCGGGCATTTGTGCTCGGGGTGCTGGCCACCGGCGTAGCGCTGGGCTGGCTGGGTGCCGGTTGGGTCGATGCGGTGATGTGGCTGGTCGCGGCGTTGCTGGCCTACACCCTGGTCAACCGCGTGCGCCAAGGCTTGAAAGAAGAAACGAACACCTCCCCTTCTGCATAAGGATTTTGCGATGCGTGAACAGCAAGAGCACACCTTCAGCACCCATGACGGGGTGGAGCTTTTCTACCGTCATTGGCCCGCCACCGCACCCGCGGGCTTTGCGCCGCGCAAGGCGATCTTGCTGTTCCATCGCGGCCACGAGCATTCCGGTCGTATCGCCCACCTGGTGGACGAGTTGAACCTGCCGGAGTTCGACTTCTTCGCCTGGGACGCCCGTGGCCACGGCCAATCCCCCGGCGCGCGCGGCGACAGCCCGAGCTTCGCCACCAGCGCGCGGGATGTGCAGACCTTCGTTGACCATATCGGCGCCACCTACAACATTGAGGAAGAAAACCTCGCGGTGATCGCCCAAAGCGTCGGCGCGGTGATCGCGGCCACTTGGGTGCACGACTACGCGCCGAAGATTCGCTCGCTGGTACTCGCCTCCCCCGCATTCAAGGTCAAGCTCTACGTGCCCTTCGCCCGGCCGGGCCTGGCGTTGATGCGCAAGTTTCGCGGCAACTTTTTCGTCAACAGCTACGTCAAGGCCAAGTTCCTGAGCCATGACCCGGAGCGCGTGGCGTCCTACGACAGTGATCCGCTGATCACCAAAGCCATCTCGGTGAATGTGCTGTTGGGCCTGTACGAAGCGGCCGACAGGGTTGTAGCCGATGCCCAGGCAATTCAGGTACCGACCCAACTGCTGATCTCCGGCTCGGACTTTGTGGTGCACCGCAAACCCCAGCAGCAGTTTTTCGACCGCCTCGGCAGCTTGAAGAAAGAGCTGCACATCCTCCCCGGCTTCTTCCACGACACCCTCGGTGAACGTGACCGCGCCGTGGCCTTGAGCAGCGCCCGGCGCTTTATCCTGCAGAACTTCGAACACCCGCTGGACCGCGCCTCCTTGCTGGATGCCGACAGGATTGGCCTGACCTGCGCCGAATCCGAGTCCCTCGCCGCGCCGTTGCCACGCAACTCCCTGCGCGACCTGTACTGGCGCATGACCCGCGCCAGCATGGGCCTGGGCAGCAAACTGTCGGATGGCGTGAAGCTCGGTTTCGACACCGGCTTCGACTCCGGCAGCACCCTGGACTACGTATACCGCAACAAACCCACCGGCAAAGGCGGGCTGGGGCGGATGATCGACACCAACTACCTGAACTCCATCGGCTGGCGCGGTATTCGTCAGCGCAAGTTGAACGTGGAAGAGCTGCTGCGCCTGGCGATGGCCAAGCTGCGGGACGAGCAGCGGGAAGTGCGCATCGTCGACATCGCCGCCGGGCATGGTCGGTACATTCTGGAAGCCTTGCAGGGCGTTTCGCCGTTGCCGGAATCGATCCTGCTGCGGGACTACAGCGATATCAACGTGCGCGACGGTGGCGCGCTGATTCGTGAAAAAGGGCTGGGGGATATCGCCCAGTTCGTCAAAGGCGATGCGTTTGACCGGGCGGACCTTGCGGCGCTGCAGCCCAAGCCGACGCTGGCGGTGGTGTCCGGGCTATATGAACTGTTCGCGGATAACGCGATGGTCGGTGGCTCGCTCGCGGGCTTGGCCGAAGCCGTGGAGCCCGGTGGTTATCTGGTGTACACCGGCCAACCGTGGCATCCGCAACTGGAACTGATCGCCCGCGCCCTCACCAGCCACCGCCAGGGCCAGTTCTGGGTAATGCGCCGGCGCAGCCAGGCGGAAATGGATCAACTGGTGGCAGCCGCCGGTTTCCGCAAGATCACCCAGCGTGTGGATGAGTGGGGGATTTTCAGCGTGTCCCTGGCACAGCGAGCCTGACCCATGCGTGAACCGGGCCTGTTGAAACCGGCGGTGCTGTGGCTGCTGCTGTTGGCGCCGCTGTTTTTCAGCACCTACGGCTTTGCCACGTGGGTCACCAGCCAGCGCAGCGACGTGGGCACGATGGTGTTCGGCTGGGAAACCCATATCCCGTTCTGGGCCTGGACCATCGTGCCCTACTGGTCGATCGACCTGCTCTACGGTTTCTCCCTGCTACTGCCAAGCACCCGCCATGAACTGAAACAACATGCCTTGCGCCTGCTGACGGCCCAAGTGATTGCCGTCACCTGCTTCCTGATCTGGCCCTTGCGTTTCACCTTCGAAAGACCGGAGCTGGACGGCGTGTTTGGCTGGCTGTTTGCGGTACTAGCCGGGTTCGACAAGCCGTTCAACCAGGCGCCGTCGTTGCACATCGCGCTGCTGGTGGTGCTGTGGATAATGTACCAGCGGCATAGCCGGGGCCTGTGGCGCTGGCTGGTGCAGGGCTGGTTCGCGTTGATCGGCCTTTCGGTGCTGACCACTTATCAACATCACTTTATTGACTTACCCACAGGCGCCCTCGCCGGCTGGATGTGCGTGTGGCTGTGGCCGCTGGAACATCCGAGCCCGCTGCTGAATGCCCAGCTGACCAGGGACCGCCAGCGTTGGCGCCTGGGGCTGCGCTATGGCTTCGGATCGCTGGTGTGTTTGATCCTGGCGTTTTCCCTTGGCGGCGGCTGGTTGTGGCTGCTTTGGCCGGCGGTATCCCTTGGCTTGATGAAGGCGAATTACCTGGTACTGGGCGTTGCAGGATTTCAGAAACGCGCCGACGGACGACTCACTCCGGCGGCGCGCTGGTTGTTGGCGCCTTATCTGGTGGCCGCCTGGATCAATTCCCGCCTGTGGACACGTAGACATCCACAGCCCGATCAGGTTGTGGATAACGTTTGGCTGGGGCGAATTCCCACCAGCGGTGAGCTGGGATCATTCAAGGCGGTGGTCGATCTGTGCGCCGAATTGCCGATTAATCCACAGGGTCGCGCCTACTACAGCCTGCCAGTGCTCGACCTGACGGCGCCCACTGCAGCGCAATGCGTGGAAGCCGCCCAAGCGATAGAGCGGCTACGCTCAGCCGGACCTTTGCTGGTGTGCTGCGCCCTCGGTTACTCACGCAGCGCCACCGCCGTGGCTGCATGGCTGCTGCATACCGGGCGCGCAGGCAATGTCGACGAGGCGGTGGCTATTATTCGTACAGCACGCCCACGTGTGGTCCTGCATTCCGCTCACCGTGAAGCCCTGGAGGGTTTAGCCCATGCCCGCTGATATGGAATTACAGGTCGTCGCCAGCCTGCTGCGGCGGGGCCGTTCCCTGGATCAGTTATCCACAGGCCTGACCTTGCTCGGCGTACTGTTCGGCCTCGCTCAACTGCTGATGGCCAGCATCACGCCGGTCTGCCTGATCCTCAGCCTGTGGATGATTGTGCTCGGGCTGCTGGAAAAATATTGGGCGCTGCGGGTGGCCTTCGACGCCGACCTGTTCGCCTTGCTCGCCCGCGACACCGACCGCACGCCCGACTTCGACCAGGCCATGCAAACCCTTGGCCTGCAATCCGCCAAACGCGCAGGCCGCCCCTGGACCGAGCGCCGTCGCGGCGCCCTGAAACTGTTGCGCAAGCAAGCCTACCTGCTGGCGGCGCAAGTGCTGCTGACCGTGGCCGTCATCCTGGCCAGCCCCTGGCTGCCCTTCGCCGGATAAGGAATCCCCATGTTCGAACCCGTGGTCGCCACCCTGATTACCTCCATGGCCCGCACCGTCACCGGCGCCCGCAGCCTGTGGCTTGGCTGCGCGCCGGTGCCGGTGCAACGCATCTACTACGCCAACCACAGCAGCCACGGCGATTTCGTGCTGCTGTGGGCCTCGTTGCCGCAGAACCTGCGTAAATTCACCCGCCCGGTGGCCGGCAGCGACTACTGGAACACCAGCGCCCTGCGCCGCTACATCATCAACCGGGTGTTCAACGGCGTGCTGATCGACCGCGAGCGCAAGGACCCTGTGGATAACCCTCTGGCGCCGATGCTTCAGGCCTTGGAAAACGGCGACTCGCTGATCATCTTTCCCGAGGGCACGCGCAACCTGGAAGACGGCCTGTTGCCGTTCAAAAGCGGGCTGTATCACCTGGCCAAGAGTTATCCACAAGCCGAATTGATCCCGGTGTGGATCGCCAACCTCAACCGGGTCATGCCCAAGGGCCGTGTGCTGCCGCTGCCCTTGCTGTGCACCACCAGCTTCGGCGCACCGCTGCAACTGGAGGACGGCGAAGACAAGGCGCTGTTCCTCGCCCGCACCCGCGACGCCTTGCTCGCCCTTGCCCCGGAGCATTCCTGAGATGGATAGCCAAACCCTGATGTTGTTCGGCGGGATCGGCGCGATCCTCGTGCTCGCCTCGCTGATCGGCCTGATCCTCAAACTGCGCACCCGTGGCACACCCAACGCGGTGATCGACAACCTCAACGCCCGCATCAATGCGTGGTGGGTGATGGTGGTGGTGATCGGCGTGGCGTTCTGGCTCGGCACCGGCGCGGTGATCCTGCTGTTTTACGCCGTGTCGTTCTATGCGCTGCGGGAATTCCTCACACTCACGCCGACCCGGCGAAGCGATTACCCGGCGCTGGTGGCGGCCTTCTACCTGGCGCTGCCACTGCAATACCTGCTGATCTACTTCGACTGGTACGGGCTGTTCTCGATCTTCATCCCGGTGTACGTGTTCCTGCTGTTGCCGATCCTCGCGTCATTGGGCGGCGACAGCACGCACTTCCTGGAACGGGCATCGAAAGTGCAATGGGGGCTGATGATCGCGGTGTTCTGTGTGTCCTTCGTGCCGGCGCTGCTGACCCTGGATATCGTCGGCTACGAAGGCCGCAACCTGCTGCTGATTGCCTACCTGGTGATCGTGGTGCAACTGTCGGACGTGTTGCAGTACGTGTGCGGGAAGCTGTTCGGCAAACACAAGATCGCGCCCAACTTGTCGCCGTCTAAAACCGTGGAAGGGTTTGTCGGCGGGATTCTGCTGTCATCCCTGATCGGCGCGGCGCTGTGGTGGACCACGCCGTTCAATCCCTGGCAGTCGTTCCTGATTGCGCTGTTGATCAACCTGCTGGGGTTTGCTGGCGGGATCGTGATGTCAGCGATCAAGCGCGACCGCGGCGTGAAGGATTGGGGGCACATGATCGAAGGGCACGGCGGGATGCTGGATCGGCTGGATTCAGTGTGTTTTGCCGCGCCGATCTTCTTTCATCTCGTGCGCTACTGGTGGACCTGACGACCACCTCCCTCCCCAAATCCACACAACCCCAGTGGCGAGGGAGCTTGCTCCCGCTGGAGTGCGCAGCGCTCCCAAGATTTTGGGGCCGCTACGCAGCCCAGCGGGAGCAAGCTCCCTCGCCACAACAAGCGTCCTTATCTGATCGTTCCCACGCTCTGCGTGGGAATGCATCCGGTGACGCTCCGCGTCACGACTTTAAAGCGGACGCGGAGCGTCCAGGGCGGCATTCCCACGCGGAGCGTGGGAACGATCTAGCCGGGAAGGTGACTCAGCGGCAATGCCCCGGGCGTCTTCACCGTCTGAATCGCGAAGTTGCTGCGGATATCACTCACCCCCGGCAACTTCAACAAGCTCCCGGTCAGGAACCGTTCATACCCGCGCAAGTCCGGCACCACCACTTGCAGCAGAAAATCCGACTCCCCCGACACCAGAAACGCCGAAATCACCTGGGGCAGCGCCGTCACCGCCAACCGAAACGCCTCCGCCTGTTCGTCGTTATGCCGCTCCACTTTCACCCCGACAAACACCGTCAGCCCCAACCCGACTTCATCCCGGTCCAGGCTTGCCTGATAACCACGAATCACCCCGGCCTCTTCCAGCAGCCGCACACGCCGCAAGCAGGGCGAGGCCGACAGGCCGATCTCGTCCGCCAGTTGCACGTTGCTCAGCCGGCCATCCCGTTGCAGGGCTTCAAGAATCTTGCGGTCAAATGCGTCCAGCTTCAGATTTGGCATAAGTGAAATGTTTCGCCCGAAAAAAGTGGCAGATTGTGCCAAGACTAGACGCTTTTCCGGCTGACTACGCAAGCACCTGCCCCGGCCTTCACCCCTAAAATTGCCCTACGAATCACCTACCGCAAGGGGCAGGCACATGGCAGAACTCTGGTTGTTTTTAGTCGCGTTGGCAGTGGTGTACCTGCTGCCCGGCCCGGACATGATCCTGCTGCTGCAAACCGGCGCCCGCCAGGGCAAGGCGATGGCACTGGCAACCGCAGGCGGCTTGGGCCTGGCGCGAGCCTGCCACGTGGCGCTGGCGGGGATGGGCCTGGCGACCCTGTTCAAGGTCGCACCCTGGACCTTCGATGTGGTGCGCCTGGGCGGTGCGGCGTATCTGCTGTGGATCGGCGTGCAGTGCCTGCGCTCAAACCTGCTGCCCAACCTGAACGCCGAGCACAGCACGGCGCCGGCGCATGCCTGGCGCGAAGCCTTCCAGCGGGGTTTGCTGACCAACCTGCTCAACCCCAAGGCGCTGCTGTTCTGCTCCGTGCTGCTGCCGCAATTCATTGATCCACATGGCGCATCGGTGACTGCGCAGTTTGCGCTGTTGGGGGCGATTCTGGTGGCGGTCGGCCTGGGATTCGACAGTTGCTATGGATTGGCCGGCGCAAGAATCGGCCGCTGGCTGGAACGCAGCCCGTCCGCCCAGCGCCTTCAGCAATGGCTGTTTGGCAGCCTTTTGATCGGTTTTGCGATACGCCTCACCTTCGTACAGCAAGCCTGAGCTTTGCGGCGCATTTGCCGTCATCTTTTGTATCAAAGAGACGTGTAAGATACGCGACACATTGCCAGGGATGCTCACCATGTTTGATTCGTTAAAAGCGACCAGCCGCCGTTTTTTCGGGGCCTTGATCTCAGTGGTGAGTGTTCTGTTCAGCGCCGTTCGATGGCTGGCGCGCAGCCTGTTCGGCCAGTGGCAGCCGCCGCGCTGGCTGCAAGCCACAGGCAACGGCCTGGTCAACGTCGGCCACAAGGCCCGGGCTTATCCGCGCCAGGCTGCGGGCGGCGCGCTGGCCCTGGTACTCGTGCTGGCCGCGGGCTTTTACGGCTGGCACTGGTATTCCCACCTGCCACAGCCCCACACCGTGGGTTATTCGCTGCACAAGCCCAACCTGACGGATTACACCCAGCCGCAACCGGTTGTGGATAACTTGCAGGTACGCTTCGCCGAATCCGTGGCCCCGCTGGCGGCCATCGGCAAGCCGGTCACCGAAGGCATCACCCTCAAGCCTGCCATCGCCGGCGCCTGGCGCTGGGCGGATGACCGCAGCCTGGTGTTCACCCCGGAAAAAGACTGGCCCGTCGACGCCCACTACACCATCGACCTGGCCAAGAAAACCCTGTTGGCCGACGGCGTACTGCTCAGCCAATACACCAGCCAATTCTCCACCCAGCCGTTCCGCGCCACCTTGACGCAAAACGAGCTGTACCAGGACCCGAGCAACCCGACGCAGAAACAGCTGGTAGCGACCTTCCACTTTTCCCACCCGGTAGACGAAGACAGCGTACGCAAACGTGCCTCGGTCACCCTCGGCAAAGGCTTGGCCTACCGCGATGCGCAACTGCCCAATCGCCCGGAAATCACCTTCGACGAACACAAGCTCAACGCCTTTGTGCGCTCTGCCGCCCTGGCCACCCCACTGGAAAGCACCCCGGTCAGCGCCAAGCTCGATGAAGGCCTCAAGGCCCGTGATGGCGGCAATCCCAGCTCGGCACCGCTGGTGGCCGAAGTCACCGTGCCCGGCCGCTATCGCCTGACCTTTACCGGCGCCGAAGTCAGCTTTGTCGACAACGAGCGCGGCGAACCCGAGCCGGTGTTGATGTTCAGCAGTTCCAGCGCCGTGGCCGACGAGACCATCGCCAACAAGGTGCAGGCCTGGATGCTGCCGGAAAAAGCCGAGGACGATACCCGCCCCTGGAACCTGCAAGACATCGACGACAAACTGCTGGCCAGCAGCACCAAGGTCAAGCTGACCCACGTGCCGAGCGTCGAACCGCTGAATACCCTGCACGCCTTCAAGTTCAAGGCCCCGCCGGGCCGCGCCCTGTATGTGCGGGTGCCGGCCAACCTGGAAGCCATCGGCGGCTACCTGGCGAAAAATCCGACAGCCTCTCTCGTGAGCATGCCGGCTTATCCACGCACGCTGCAGTTCCTGTCCGACGGCGCCCTGCTCAGCCTCACCGGCGAAAAACGCCTGGGCTTCATGGCCCGTGGCGTACCCGGCGCCCATGTGGAAATCGCGCGCCTGCTGCCCAACCAGTTGCAACACCTGGTGGACCAGAGCAGCGGCAGCTTTGCCCGACCGAATTTTGCCAATGACTACTTCGACCGGATGGTGGAGCGTCAGAGCCTGGACATTCCGCTGTCGGCTGGCGACCCGTCGAAAACCGTCTACGACAACGTCGACCTGAGCAACTACCTCACGGCCAACGGCGGCCGCCGGGGGATTTTTGTGCTCAAGCTGAGCCCGCAGGACGACCCGGCCGATCGCACCTTCGACTACTCGCGCAACACCACCAGCGACCTGCGTTTCATCGTGGTCACCGACTTGGGCATCATCGCCAAGCGCTCCAGCGATGGCAGCCACGATGTGTACGTGCAGTCCATCGGCAACGGCTCGCCGGTGTCCGACGCCCAGGTCGATATCATCGGCCGCAACGGTTTGCCGGTCGCCAGCGGCCATACCGACGCCGAAGGTCACGCGCACTTCGCCAAGCTGGATGAACTGCGCCGTGAGAAAACGCCGTTGATGTATGTGGTCAGTCGCGGCAATGACCAATCCTTCCTGCCGATTGCCCGTCAGTCGCAACAGCTGGATTTGTCACGCTTTGATGTAGGCGGCCTGGAAGAGGACGGTGCGATCAATCGCCTCAGCGCCTACCTGTTTACCGATCGCGGCCTGTACCGGCCCGGCGAGACCGCGCACCTGGGCATGATCGTGCGCAGCGGCGACTGGAAAGGCGCCCTGCAAGGCCTGCCGGTTGAGTTGCAGATCACCGACCCCCGTGGCCTTGAGGTGATTCGCCAGCCGTTGAAACTGTCGGCCAGCGGTTTTGAAACCTTCGATTTCCCAAGCAGCGAAGTAGCGCCATCCGGCGATTACACCGCGACCCTGCAACTGATCGGTGAGAAGCAGCGTCGTACCGACCTGGGCAGCGTCAGCTTCAAGGTCCGCGACTTTGAACCGGACCGGATGAAAGTCAGCCTGAGCCTGCACGATACACCGGTGCTGGGCTGGATCCCGCCGGACCAGGTGGTGGCCAAGGTCACCGCGATGCACTTGTTCGGCGCTCCGGCGGCGGGTCGTCGCGTCACGGCGAAAATGTCCCTGAGCCCCACGCTCGCGGCCTTTGATCGCTACCCGGATTACCGCTTCCGCCTGAATGACTCGCTGGAAGAAGCCAGCTCCGAAGACCTGGCCGAAACCACCGTCGACGACAATGGCCAGGCGGTGCTGGACCTGAACCTGCAACGCTTCGCCAACAGCACCTATCGCCTGCAAGTGATGACCCAGGTGTACGAAGCCGAAGGCGGTCGCAACGTCGCCGCACAAAGCGCATTGCTAGTGTCGGCGGCGCCGTACCTGGTGGGTGTGAAGAGCAAGGATTCGCTGTCTTTCGTCGCCAAGGACGCCCCGCGTGAAGTGCAATGGCTGGCCGTGGCGCCAGACCTTACGCCAGTCGCAGTCGACGGCCTGACCAGTGAAGTGGTCGAGCACCGCTACGTCTCGGTGCTGGTGAAGCAATCCAACGGCACCTACAAATACGAGTCGCGCATCAAGAACATCAGCCAGCCGGCCTCGCCGCTGGTGATGACCAAGGACGGCGCCAAGCAAACCCTGAACACCGGCACCCCGGGCGATTTCACCCTGCAACTCAAGGACGCCAACGGCAACCTGCTGAACCAGATCGACTACAGCGTCGCCGGCCGGGGCAACACCTCGCGCTCCCTGGAGCGCAACGCCGAACTGCAACTGCGCCTGGATAAACGCAGCTACGCCACCGGTGATGAGATCGCCATCAGCATTCGCGCGCCTTACACCGGCGCCGGGTTGATCACCATCGAGCGGGACAAGGTCTACACCCAGCAGTGGTTCAAGGCCGACAGCACCAACAGTGTGCAACACATCCGCGTTCCTGCGGGGCTTGAGGGCAATGCCTACGTCAACGTGCAGTTCGTACGGGACATTGGTTCGTCCGAGGTCTACATGAGCCCGCTGTCCTACGGCGTGGTGCCGTTCAGCATCAACCTCGACGCGCGGCGCATGGCGCTGAAAGTCGAAGGCCCGGCGAAGATCGAACCGGGGCAGACCCTGGACATCAAGGTCAACGCCGACCGCCCTGGCCGCGCAGTGGTCTACGCGGTGGACGAAGGCATCCTGCAAGTGGCGCGCTACCAGACGCCGGACCCGTTGGGCTTCTTCTTCCAGAAGCGTGCACTGGAGGTCGGCACCAGTCAGATCCTTGACCTGATCCTGCCGGAATTCAGCCGCCTGCTCAGTGGGGCAGCGCCGGGTGGCGATACGGAAGGCGCCCTGGCCAACCACCTCAACCCGTTCAAGCGTAAACATCAGCCGCCTGTGGCCTGGTGGTCTGGCCTGGTGGACTTGCCGGCCGGTGAAACCGTGCTGCACTACCAGGTTCCGGACAGCTTCAATGGCAAGCTGCATCTGTTTGCGGTGGCCGTGGACAGCGACAGCGTGGGCGTCAGCGAGGCCAACACCGAAGTGCGCGGGCCGCTGGTGATCACGCCGAACGTGCCGGCCTTTGTCGCACCGGGGGATGTGTTCAGCGTCAGCGCCGGGGTGTTCAGCAACCTGGACGCGGCGGCGGACGTGAAGTTTGAAGTGCAGACCAGCGATGGCCTGCAGGTGCAAGGCGACAAGGCCAGCACCCTGGCCCTGCAACCGCGCAAGGAGGGTGTCGCCGAGTTCAAGATCAAGGTAGGCGAAACCCTCGGCTCGGCAGACTTGCGCTTCGTCGCGGTGCTGCCGGATGGCAAGCGTATCCAGGTAGCGGAAACCACTTCGATCCGACCCTTGAGCGAGCATCGGGTGGCCCTGAGCCTGGGCCGTTTCGACAGCGCCAGCAAAGAGCTGAAACCGACCCGCGAGCTGTTCAGCCAGTTGCGCGATGTGCAGTTGGGCGTCGCCGCTTCGCCGCTGGTATGGGCCAACGGCCTCAAGCATTACCTGGATGACTATGGCTACGCCTGCACCGAGCAATTGGTGTCCAAGGCCATGCCGGCGTTGATCTGGGGTGGTAACGCGCCGGAGGCCGAGCAAGCCTTCAGCGGTGCGGTGCGCATGCTGCGTCAACGGCAGAACCAGGCCGGCGGTTTCGGCTTGTGGGCGGCCAACCCGGATGTGGCGCCGTATGCCAGCCTGTACGCCACCGACTTCCTGATCGAAGCCAGGGAGCGCGGGCTGCCGGTGCCGGAAGACCTGCTGCAACGTTCCAACGCGTACCTCACCGACCTGGCCAACGGCCCGAGCGAAGGCCTGTCGGAATTGCGCAACCGCGCCTATGCCAGTTACCTCCTGAGCCGTCAGGGGATTCTGGTGAGCGGCGCCTTGAGCGATATCCGCGAGCGCTACGAAAGCTACTTCAAGGACACCTGGCAGAACGACATTGGCGCGGCGTACCTGGCCGCCAGCTACAAGCTGCTCAAGCAGGATCGTCAGGCCGATACCTTGTTCCGCAAGGTGCCGTGGCTTTCCCTGTCGGATAAATGGAACAGCGACGGCCTGTATTACGACCCGCTGGTGCACGACGCCGAGCACCTGCATTTGCTCGCACGGCACTTCCCGGAAATGCTCGACGATGTGCCGACAAGCCTGCTGGATAAACTCGGCAAGCGTCTCAACGAGCAACGCTACAACTCGCTGTCGGCGGCACTGTTGCTGCGGGCCCTGGACAATTACGGCCAGCGCGCCCAAAGCGACATGACCCTCAAGGCCACCGCATGGCTCAGCGACAAGCAGCAACAGTTGTTGCAGATGGCCGGCCAGCCGCCACGTGCGGCGGTGCCTGCCGGTACGCAAAAACTGCAGATGGAAAAATCCGACGGCCCGGCGGCGTTCTACATGCTGAGCGAAGCGGGCTATGACAAGGGCGCCAACCTCAAGCCGATCAACAGCGGCCTGGAAATCATCCACGAATACCTCGACCTCAAAGGCAATCCAGTCAGCAAGGTCGCGGTAGGCGATGAGTTCCTGGTGCGCCTGCGCTTGCGCGCCACCGACCGTGATCAGGTGCAACAAGTGGCGGTGGTCGACCTGCTGCCGGGCGGCGTCGAGCCTGTGTATAACTTGCCGCCGGAGCCGGAAGCGGCCAGCACCGAGGAAAGCGAAGGCGACGATTCGGAGTACGTTGAAACCGGCGAAGACACCGAAGAAGCCGACGCCTGGCAGGCGCCGATTGGCGAGACCGACTTGAGCAACTGGCAACCGGACTACGTCGACGTGCGTGATGACCGAGTGGTGTTGTACGGCACCGCGCTGCGGGATGTAGGCACCTTCGTGTACCGCGTGCGCGCCACCAACGCCGGTACCTTCAATACGCCACCGGCCTACGCCGAGGGCATGTACGAAACCACCCTGCAAGGACGCGGCAAAGTAGGCCAGCTTGAAATTACCAAGCCTTAAAAGCCTGACGCCGCTGCTGGCAGCGGCGTTGATTCTGGCGGGGCTACGGTTGTGGCCCCACGCGCCGCTGGAACAGGCAGCCACCTCCTCACGGGTGGTGCTGGCCGATGACGGTTCGCTGCTGCGCATGACCCTGGCGGCTGACGGGCAATATCGCCTGTGGCTTCCCCTGGAACGGATTTCTCCGTCACTGGTGGAGGCGTTGCTGCTCAAGGAAGACCGCAATTTCTACTGGCACCCGGGGATCAATCCCCCGGCGTTATTGCGGGCGGCCATGGCCACCTATAGCGGCGGCCAGCGTCAGGGCGGTTCGACCCTGAGCATGCAACTGGCCAGGCGCTTGTGGGATCTCAATACTCGCCAAGTGCCCGGCAAGCTGCAGCAGATGGCCCTGGCGTTGTGGCTGGAGGCGCGTTACAGCAAGCACGACATCCTTGAGGCCTACCTCAACCTGGCGCCCATGGGCGGCAATATCGAAGGTGCCGAAGCGGCCAGCCGGATCTATTTTGGCAAGTCAGCGGCGCAGTTGTCCTTGTCTGAAGCCCTCGCGCTGGCCGTGATTCCCCAGCAACCGGGTCGTCGGGCGCGCTTTGGGCCTTCCCTGCAAACCGCCCGGCAACGGCTGATGGCCGACTGGCGGGAAACTTATCCACAGGACCCGCGTAACGACAGTTTGCTGGACCTGCCGCTGGAAGCCCGCAACCGCCAGCAGATCCCGTTTCTCGCGCCGCACCTGAGCGAACAGTTGCTGGCCTCGCAAACCGGCAATGAGTTGAACAGCACCCTCAACCTGGCGCTGCAACAATTGCTGGAACGGCTGATCACCGGCTTCATCGCCGAGCGCCGCAGCAGCGGTGTGGAAAACGCCACGGCGATCCTGATCGACAGCCGCGACCAGAGCGTAAAAGCCCTGGTGGGCTCGGCAGACTACTTATCCACAAGCATCCACGGCCAGGTCAACGGCGTGTTGTCGCGGCGCTCGCCGGGCTCCACCCTCAAGCCATTCCTGTATGGGCTGGCGCTGGACCAAGGGGTGATCCACCCCATGAGCATCCTCAAGGACATGCCGAGTAACTTCGGCTACTTCCAGCCGGAAAATTTCGACGGCAGTTTTGTCGGGCCGGTGACAGCCCGTGACGCGCTGATTCGCAGCCGCAATATTCCGGCGGTGTGGCTGGCCAGCCAAACCCGCTCACCGTCACTCTACGGATTGCTGCAACGGGCCGGGATCAAGGGCCTGCGCGGCGAAAGCCATTACGGCTTGGCGCTGGCCTTGGGCGGCGGCGAGATGACGCCCGAGGAGCTGGCGCGGCTGTATGTGATGCTGGCTGGTGACGGGCATTTGCGGCCGCTGCGCTATTTGCAGGAACAGCCGCAAACCACTGGCGCCCAGCTACTCACGCCGCAGGCCGCGTTTATGGTGCGCGACATGCTGCGGCGCAACCCGCGCCCGGACGGGCTGCCGGGGCGCCACTGGCGTACGGCCTGGAAGACCGGCACGTCCTGGGGTTTTCATGATGCATGGAGCGCCGGCCTCGTAGGCCCGTACGTGCTGGTGGTGTGGGTGGGCAACTTCGATGGCCGTCCGAATCCTGAGTTTATCGGTGCGAAAACTGCGGCACCGTTGTTCTTCCGTATCGCCGACGCCCTGCCGCTGGCCTTGCCCAATGTGGTGATCAAACCCGACAAACCGCCCGCCGGGCTGATCCGCATCGACGTCTGCGCGGCCTCTGGTGACTTGCCCAACCGTTGGTGCCCACGTACCCGCAAGACCTGGTACATCCCCGGCGTGTCACCGATTCGGGTGTCCAACCTGCACCGCCCGGTGCTGATCGACACCCGCACCGGCAAGGCCGCGTGCCCGCCGTTCGACCCGCAGTACACCCGTGAAGAAATCTTCGAATTCTGGCCCAGTGATGTGCAGCGGCTGTTCCGCGCCGCCGGACTGCCCCGGCGTACGCCGCCCAATGTGCAGAAAAGCTGCCAACCCAACCGTGTCGGCGATCAAAGCGAAGCGCCACAGATTCGCTCGCCGCTGACCCAGGTCAGCTACCACCTGCGCCTGTCCCAGCCCCAGGAAAGCATCCCGCTGAACGCCAACGCGGCCAGTGATGCACTGACGCTGTATTGGTTCGCCGACCAGACCCTGATCGGCCAGGGCCCGCCGCAAACCACGCTGAACTGGCGGCCGGGTAAGTCGGGGGAGTACCGGTTGCGGGTGACTGACGATCAGGGCCGCAGCGCCAGCCGAGGCTTGAAGGTTGAGTTTGTACCCTGATCAGGCGTCTTCGTCGCCTAAACCGGCAGTGCCGGCATCTTTTGCGAAATGCTTGTACGCCACCCCCAGCTTGCGTTGCTCAAAGATCGAAAACACCAGGGTGCCCAGCAGAATCATCATCCACACCAGGAACACCTTCATGGTGTCCACCTGGGCCACCACCAGCAGCAAGGTCACTACGCCGCCAATCACCATGCCCAGGCCCATCCAGGCGCCCAGCACGCGGCCTACCGCCAGGCGCATGCCCTTGGGCAGCAAGAGCCGCAGCGCGAGCAACACCACAAACATCGTCAGCAAGAAGCCAAACGCGGCCATGAAAGGAATCACGAAGCCGTTGTCACGGTACAACCAGGCCAGAAACCGATAGGCGGGATTCAGCTCTGCCATTTGCTGGTAGGTGGCAGGGCCCGGCAAATGCAGTTGGGCAAAATGTTCCGGCGTCATGGCCATGATGCCGACGCCGATCAAACCCACCACCACCGCGTAGAAACCACCGGCGCGCCACAGCGGCGCCAGCACACGGCGGTTTTCCACCTCCTTGGTCTCGGCCAGGCCGAACACCGCGTCAGGTTGCCGGCCCTGGGCAATCACCGTCTTGCCCGCACGCTCGCAGGCGTCGCCAATCAGCATCACCTGCATATCCTGGGTGAGGAGCAGTTCGCCCTGGCGGCGGGAGCTGCTGATCCATTCATGGTCGTCAGGGCGCTTCTTGCCGAACAGGTCGATACCCTCGGCAATCACTGTCACTTCACCGGTGGCGTCCTGCAGGCGGAAGTCATTGCAGCGAGCCTCGGCCGAGACCTGGCTCCAGCTCCAATCGCCATCCTTGTCTTTGGTGCCTTCTTCGATGACCCACACGTAACCCGCGCAAGGCTTGCCGTGGACCGGGGAGATCAGGGGCGTGTCGACGATCACCTTGCCGTTCACCTCCACCAGCCCCATGGCCAATGAGCGTATCTGGCTGGTGGCCAGGCGCTGTTCGGTGCGATAGAAATTGGGGCCGAAGCTGGCCAGCAGTCCGATCAGGATGCACACAGGAAAAAACAGCGCCACCAGGATCGTCGGGGCGTAGACCATCAGGCCAATAAAGCCGGCGAGAAAGACCAGTGCCACCAGGGTTTTCCACGCTGGTTTTTTTGTGACAACCCCTGCCTGGGTGGTTTTCATGCCCCCGGCACCTCAAGCTTCACGCCGTCGTAGCGGGTTTCTTCGGCGCTGATGGCCAGCAGCGGAATGCGCTGATAACCGAGCATCTTGGCGAAGAACAGATCAGGAAAAATCGCGATGGCGATGTTGTAGAGGTTGACCGACTCATTGAAGAACTCGCGACGGTCGGCGATGCGTTCCTCCACCGCCGAGATCGCCTGCTGCAACTCGACCATGTTGGGGCCGGAGATCAGCGTCGGATAATTCTCGGCCACTGCAATCACCGACTTGAGCGCCGTATTGAGCTGGTTGGAGGCATCGACTTTATCGGTCAGGCTGCTGGCGTTGAGGTACGCGGTGCGGGCGTCGCTGAGGCGGGTGAACAGCGCGTTCTCATGGTTCATGGCGGTTTGCACCACGCGCATCAGGTCGGGAATCTGGTCTGCCCGCTGCTTGAGCAGCACGTCGATGTTGGCGAAGGCTTTATCCACATCGTTGCGGCGCATCACCAGGCCGTTGTAGACCCCCACCAGCCAGCCGACCAGGCCGACGACAATGATCAGCACGACGATACCGGCGATCAGCAGTTCGATGTTCATGGCGGCGGCATTCCCTGGCTAGTTATCCACAGGGCGCATTCTAGGGGTAAAGCAGGGGAATACTCCCGGAATTAGTCCACAGAAACGGCAAGACCCGATATCCGGTAGCCTGAAAAAGCAAAACCCCCGAAGAACGGGGGTTTTGGTGGTTCGGGTGCGGCTTATTCCACCGTCACCGACTTCGCCAGGTTACGCGGCTGGTCAACGTCGGTGCCCTTCAGCACAGCCACGTAATACGACAGCAGCTGCAGCGGGATGGTGTAGAGGATCGGCGACAGGGTGTCGTGGATGTGCGGCATGTTGATGACGTGGGTGCCTTCGCCATTGGTCATGCCGGCCTTCTCGTCGGCGAACACGATCAGTTGGCCGCCACGGGCGCGCACTTCCTGCAGGTTGGACTTGAGCTTCTCCAGCAGTTCGTTGTTCGGCGCGACGGTAACGACTGGCATGTCGTCATCCACCAGGGCCAGCGGACCGTGCTTGAGCTCACCGGCCGGGTAGGCTTCGGCGTGGATGTAGGAGATTTCCTTGAGCTTGAGCGAACCTTCCATTGCCACCGGGTATTGCGCACCACGGCCGAGGAACAGGGTGTGGTGTTTGTCGGCGAACAGCTCAGCGACTTTCTCCACGGTGCTGTCCATGGCCAGGGCTTCACCCAGGCGGGCCGGCAGGCGGCGCAGTTCTTCGACCAGGTGTGCCTCGACGCCTTCGCCCAGCGTGCCGCGAACCTGGCCCAGGGACAGGGTCAGCAACAACAGGCCGACCAACTGGGTGGTGAAGGCCTTGGTGGATGCCACGCCGATTTCACGACCGGCCTGGGTCAGCAGGGTCAGGTCGGACTCGCGCACCAGCGAGCTGATGCCGACGTTGCAGATCGCCAGGCTGCCGAGGAAGCCCAGTTCCTTGGCGTTGCGCAGGGCGGCCAGGGTGTCGGCGGTTTCGCCGGACTGGGAGATGGTCACGAACAGAGTGTCGGGCTGCACCACCACCTTGCGGTAGCGGAATTCGCTGGCGACTTCGACCTGGCACGGGATGCCGGCCAGTTCTTCCAGCCAGTAACGGGCGACCATACCGGCGTGGTAGCTGGTGCCGCAGGCGACGATTTGCACGTTGCGCACTTTGGCGAACAGCTCGGCAGCTTGCGGGCCGAAGGCTTGCACCAATACCTGGTTCTGGCTCAGGCGACCTTCCAGGGTGCGTTGCACCACGGCCGGTTGCTCGTGGATTTCCTTGAGCATGAAGTGGCGGAACTCGCCCTTGTCGGCGGCTTCGGCGCCGTCGCGGTACTGCACGGCTTCACGTTCCACGGACTGGCCGTTGACGTCCCAGATGGACACGCTTTCACGGCGGATTTCGGCGATGTCGCCTTCTTCCAGGTACATGAAGCGGTCAGTCACCTGGCGCAGGGCCAGTTGGTCGGAGGCGAGGAAGTTCTCGCCCAGGCCCAGGCCGATCACCAATGGGCTGCCACTGCGGGCGGCGACCAGGCGGTCAGGCTGGCTGGCGCTTATCACGGCCAGGCCATAGGCGCCATGCAGTTCCTTGACGGTGGCCTTGAGAGCGTTGGTCAGGTCGCCGATGTCCTTGAGCTTGTGGTTCAGCAGGTGGGCGATGACTTCGGTGTCGGTGTCCGAGGTGAAGACATAACCCTGGCCCTTGAGTTGTTCACGCAGCACTTCGTGGTTTTCGATGATGCCGTTGTGCACAACCGCCAGGTCACCGGAGAAGTGCGGGTGGGCGTTGCGTTCGCACGGCGCGCCGTGGGTGGCCCAACGGGTGTGGGCGATACCCAGGCGGCCTACCAGCGGCTCACCGGCCAATGCTTGTTCGAGTTCGCTGACCTTGCCCGGGCGACGCATGCGCTCAAGCTTGCCGGCGTTGGTAAAGAGCGCCACACCGGCGCTGTCGTAGCCACGGTATTCCAGGCGTTTGAGGCCTTCGAGCAAAATGGCAGTGACGTTTCGTTCAGCGACTGCGCCAACAATTCCACACATGGTTTCTCTCCTAGATGACTGCCGCGCAAATCAGCGTGATGCCGCGGGCTTGAATCTGGTCGCGGGCCTCAAGTGGCAGGCGATCATCGGTAATAAGGGTATGGACGCTGCTCCAGGGCAGTTCCAGGTTGGGGATCTTGCGGCCAATCTTGTCGGACTCGACCATCACCACCACTTCGCGGGCGACTTCGGCCATGACGCGGCTCAGCCCCAGTAATTCGTTGAAGGTGGTGGTGCCGCGCTCCAGGTCGATGCCATCGGCACCAATAAAGAGCTGGTCGAAATCGTAGGAACGCAGTACCTGTTCGGCGACCTGGCCCTGGAACGAGTCCGAATGCGGGTCCCAGGTGCCGCCGGTCATCAACAATACCGGCTCGTGTTCCAGGTCGCTCAAGGCGCTGGCCACGTGCAGGGAGTTGGTCATCACCACCAGGCCGGGCTGGTGCCCCAGTTCGGGGATCATGGCGGCGGTGGTGCTGCCGCTGTCGATGATGATGCGCGCGTGTTCCCGCAAACGCCGGACGGCCGCACGGGCGATGGCGCGCTTGTAGGCCGAAATGGGCTGTGCCGGATCACCGACCAGTTCCTGAGGCATGGTGATGGCGCCACCGTAGCGACGCAGCAACAGGCCGTTACTTTCGAGGGCCGCCAGGTCCTTGCGGATGGTGACTTCCGAGGTTTCGAAACGCTTGGCCAATTCGTCCACGCTGACTTCACCTTGCTCGGTGAGCATGGCAAGGATGTTGTGGCGACGTTGGGGTGTATTTCGTTTCGACATGGTGATGATAAGTTTCGTTTCGAAAGATAACGAAGGCAATCAAAACCTATTCATTCAAAATGGTCAAGCATGCGACTGAGTTTTTTGAATCAACACAGATAAAAATGTGGGAGCGGGCTTGCTCGCGAAGGCGGTGTGTCAGTCGGCGCATGTATCAACCGAAAGACCGCCTTCGCGAGCAAGCCCGCTCCCACATAAGTACCGCAGTGTTTCAGGGTTGTGGATAACTCAGGTCTTCTTGATTTTGACCGGGCGTTTCCAGCCGTCGATGTTGCGCTGGCGGGCGCGGGCGACGGCCAACTGGGACTTATCCACATCCTGGTTGATGGTGGAACCTGCGGCGGTGTTTGAACCATCACCGATAGTGACGGGGGCGATCAGCGAGTTGTTGGAGCCGATAAACACGTCTTCGCCAATGGTCGTCTGGTACTTGTTGGCGCCGTCGTAATTGCAGGTGATGGCGCCTGCGCCGATATTGCTGCGGGCACCGATCACTGCATCGCCGAGGTAAGCCAGATGGCCGGCCTTGGCGTCGTCACCCATCCGGGCGTTTTTCAGTTCGACAAAGTTACCCACGTGGGCCCTGGCTCCCAACACGCTGCCCGGACGCAAACGCGCGAACGGACCGGCATCACTGCCCTCGCCCATCACCGCACCGTCGATATGGCTGTTGGCCTTGATCACCACACCCTTGCGCAGGGTGCTGTCCTTGATCACGCAGTTCGGCCCGATCACCACGTCATCTTCAATGACCACGCGGCCTTCGAGGATCACGTTGATATCGATCAGCACGTCGCGGCCAACGGTGACGTCACCCCGCACATCGAAACGTGCCGGATCACGCAGCGTCACGCCCAGCGCCATCAGGCGGCGGCCTTCACGCAGTTGGTAGTGACGCTCCAGCTCCGCCAGTTGCTTGCGGTCGTTGGCGCCCTGCACTTCCATCGGGTCGTGGGGCTGTTCGGTGGCGACCACCAGGCCATCGCTGACGGCCATCTCGATGACGTCGGTTAGGTAGTACTCGCCTTGGGCGTTGTTGTTGGACAAGCGGCTCATCCAGTCAGCCAGGCGGTCAGCCGGCACAGCGAGGATGCCGGTGTTGCCTTCAGTGATGGCGCGCTGGGCTTCGCTGGCGTCTTTATGCTCGACGATGGCGGCGACCTTGCCGTCAGCGTTGCGCACGATGCGACCGTAGCCGGTCGGGTCGTCCAACTCGACAGTGAGCAAGCCCATCTGGCCTGGCACCACGTGCTTGAGCAGGCGCTGCAAGGTTTCCACTTCGATCAGCGGCACGTCACCGTAGAGGATCAGCACGGTGTCGGCCTTGATGAACGGCACGGCCTGCGCGGTGGCATGCCCGGTACCCAATTGCTTGTCCTGCAATACGAAATTCAGGTCATCCGCCGCCAGCCGCTCACGCACCACGTCGGCACCGTGGCCGATCACCACATGAATGCGCTGTGGATCCAGCTGCCGGGCGCTGTGGATAACATGGCCAAGCATGGAGTTGCCGGCAACCGGGTGCAGCACCTTGGGCAGGGCCGAACGCATACGGGTGCCCTGGCCTGCGGCAAGAATTACGATTTCGAGAGACATGAATGGCTACCAATCCTGGGCGGTCAGACTTCAGACCAAAGAAGTGTTTTGCAAAAAAAGAAAAAGGGTAGCCGAGGCTACCCTTTTTAATCAATCACGCATGAGGCTTGACGGCTTAGCCGCCAAACTTCTTGCGGATCTGCTGGACGGTGCGCAGCTGAGCTGCGGCCTCGGCCAGACGTGCAGCAGCAGAACCGTAGTCGAAATCTGCGCCTTTTTCGTTCAGGGCCTTCTCGGCAGCCTTGACGGCTTCCTGAGCGGAGGCTTCATCCAGGTCGGCAGCACGTTGCACGGTGTCGGCAAGTACCTTGACCATGTTCGGCTGAACCTCGAGGAAACCACCGGAGATGTAAAACACCTCCCGTTCCCCGCCCAGCTTGGTCAGAGTGATCGGACCAGGCTTCAAGGATGTAATCAATGGCGCGTGGCCAAAGTTAATACCCAGGTCGCCCAGTTCGCCGTGTGCAATCACACTCTCGATCTGACCGGAGAAGATTTCCCCTTCCGCGCTGACGATATCGCAATGGAATGTCATAGCCATCTGCTTGCCTCAACCTGATTAGCGCCCGTTACCGGGCGCCGGAATTACAGTTTCTTGGCTTTCTCGATCGCTTCTTCGATGCCGCCGACCATGTAGAACGCTTGTTCTGGCAGGTGGTCGTAGTCACCGTTGAGGATGCCTTTGAAGCCAGCAATGGTGTCTTTCAGGGAAACGTATTTACCCGAGGCACCGGTGAAGACTTCAGCCACGAAGAACGGCTGCGACAAGAAGCGCTGGATCTTACGAGCGCGGGATACCAACTGCTTGTCGGTTTCCGACAGCTCGTCCATACCCAGGATCGCAATGATGTCCTTCAGTTCTTTGTAACGCTGCAGAACGTACTGGACGCCGCGAGCGGTGTCGTAGTGTTCCTGGCCGATGACGTTCGGGTCCAGCTGGCGCGAAGTCGAGTCCAGTGGATCGACCGCTGGGTAGATACCCAGGGAGGCGATGTCACGGGACAGTACGACGGTGGCGTCCAAGTGGGCGAACGTGGTCGCTGGCGACGGGTCAGTCAAGTCATCCGCAGGTACGTATACCGCTTGGATCGAGGTGATCGAACCGTTTTTGGTCGAAGTGATACGCTCTTGCAGAGTACCCATCTCTTCGGCCAGGGTCGGCTGGTAACCTACTGCGGAAGGCATACGGCCCAGCAGTGCGGATACTTCAGTACCGGCCAGGGTGTAACGATAGATGTTGTCGACGAACAGCAGAACGTCGTTACCTTCGTCACGGAACTTCTCGGCCATGGTCAGGCCGGTCAGTGCTACGCGCAGACGGTTACCCGGCGGCTCGTTCATCTGACCGTAAACCAGTGCCACTTTGTCCAGAACGTTGGAATCCTTCATCTCGTGGTAGAAGTCGTTACCCTCACGAGTACGCTCACCCACACCGGCGAACACGGAATAACCGCTGTGCTCGATGGCGATGTTACGGATCAGTTCCATCATGTTTACGGTTTTGCCTACACCGGCACCACCGAACAGACCGACTTTACCGCCCTTGGCGAACGGGCAAACCAGGTCGATAACCTTGATGCCGGTTTCCAGCAGGTCGTTGCCGCCTGCTTGTTCCGCGAAGGAAGGCGCAGGACGGTGAATGCCCCAGCGCTCTTCGGTGTCGATTGGACCGGCTTCGTCGATCGGGTTACCGAGGACGTCCATGATCCGGCCCAGGGTCGCTTTACCGACCGGTACGGAGATGGCTGCGCCAGAGTCAGTGACTTCCAGACCGCGCTTCAAGCCTTCGGTGGAACCCATTGCAATGGTACGAACCACGCCGTCGCCCAGCTGCTGCTGAACTTCCAGGGTGGTGCCTGCATCGCTTTTGACTTTCAAAGCGTTGTAGATGCTCGGTACGCTGTCGCGTGGGAATTCCACGTCGATAACGGCGCCGATGATTTGAACGATACGTCCGCTACTCATAGCTGGATCCTCTGAATATTTGAACCGTTAAACCGCGGCAGCGCCGCCGACGATTTCCGAGATCTCTTGGGTGATCGCAGCCTGACGCGCCTTGTTGTAGATCAGCTGCAAATCGCTGATCAAATCACCGGCGTTGTCGGTAGCGTTCTTCATCGCGATCATCCGCGCAGCTTGTTCAGCCGCGTTGTTCTCGACCACCGCCTGGTACACCTGCGACTCCACGTAGCGCACCATCAAGCCGTCAAGCAGCTCTTTGGCGTCTGGTTCGTAGAGGTAGTCCCAGTGGTGCTTGAGTTCTTGTTCCGGGGCGGCCACCAATGGAATCAACTGCTCCACGGTAGGCTGTTGCGTCATGGTGTTGATGAACTTGTTGGATACCACGGAGAGGCGGTCAATCCGGCCTTCCAGGTATGCATCCAGCATCACCTTGACGCTGCCGATCAAATCATTGATCGACGGTTCTTCACCCAGATGGCTGATAGCTGCAACGACGTTACCGCCGAAGTTGCGGAAAAAGGCCGCACCCTTGCTACCGACCACACACAGATCGATCTCGACGCCTTTTTCGCGGTTTACCGCCATGTCCTTGACCAGGGCCTTGAACAGGTTGGTATTCAAACCACCGCACAAACCACGGTCACTGCTCACCACGACATAACCGACGCGCTTTACTTCGCGATCGATCATGAACGGGTGGCGATATTCCGGGTTGGCGTTGGCCAGATGACCAATAACCTGGCGGATACGCTCCGCGTAGGGACGGCTAGCAGCCATGCGCATTTGTGCCTTGCGCATTTTGCTGACCGCCACTTTTTCCATGGCGCTGGTGATCTTTTGCGTGCTTTTGATGCTCGCAATCTTACTGCGAATCTCTTTTGCGCCTGCCATGTAACACCTATCAGGTTAGCAAGCGGGAGCCTCGCGGCCCCCGCTGCGGCTTACCAGGTTTGGGTGGCCTTGAACTTCTCGATACCGGCTTTGATGCCAGCGTCGATGTCGTCATTGAAGTCACCCTTCACGTTGATCTTCGCCATCAATTCGGCGTGATCGCGGTTGAAGTAAGCAATCAGCGCTTGTTCGAAGCTGCCGACCTTGGTGATTTCAACGTCGGTCAGGAACCCACGCTCAGCGGCATACAGCGACAGCGCCATGTCAGCGATCGACATTGGTGCGTATTGCTTCTGCTTCATCAGCTCGGTAACGCGCTGACCATGCTCAAGTTGCTTACGGGTCGCTTCGTCCAGGTCAGAAGCGAACTGGGCGAATGCCGCCAGTTCACGGTACTGAGCCAGAGCGGTACGGATACCACCGGAGAGCTTCTTGATGATCTTGGTCTGAGCGGCACCACCCACACGGGATACCGAAACACCGGCGTTCACTGCAGGACGGATCCCGGAGTTGAACATGGCCGATTCCAGGAAGATCTGACCGTCGGTGATGGAAATCACGTTGGTCGGAACGAACGCGGAAACGTCGCCAGCCTGGGTTTCGATGATCGGCAGTGCGGTCAGGGAACCGGTTTTGCCGGTCACTGCGCCGGTGGTGAACTTCTCTACGTATTCTTCCGAAACGCGGGATGCGCGCTCCAGCAGACGGGAGTGGAGATAGAACACGTCGCCTGGGTAAGCTTCACGGCCTGGTGGACGGCGCAGCAGCAGGGAAATCTGGCGGTAAGCCACTGCTTGCTTGGACAGATCGTCATAAACGATCAGCGCGTCTTCACCGCGGTCGCGGAAGTATTCGCCCATGGTGCAACCGGAGTACGGTGCCAGGAACTGAAGTGCAGCGGATTCCGAAGCACTGGCAGCCACGACGATGGTGTTAGCCAGGGCGCCGTTTTCTTCCAGCTTGCGAACCACGTTGGCGATGGTCGATTGTTTCTGACCGATGGCTACGTAGACGCAGAAAATCCCGCTGTCTTTCTGGTTGATGATCGCGTCGATCGCCAGAGCGGTTTTACCGATCTGACGGTCACCGATGATCAGCTCACGCTGGCCACGGCCGACAGGAATCATGGCATCGACAGCCTTGTAGCCAGTCTGTACAGGCTGGTCTACCGACTTACGCCAGATCACGCCTGGAGCAACTTTCTCGACCGCATCGGTCTCGGTGTTGTTCAGCGGACCTTTGCCGTCAACTGGGTTACCCAGTGCGTCGACAACGCGACCCAGCAGTTCCTTACCAACCGGAACTTCCAGGATGCGGCCTGTGCACTTGGCGCTCATGCCTTCGGCCAGAGTCTGGTAGGAGCCCAATACAACGGCACCTACAGAGTCTTGCTCCAGGTTGAGGGCCATACCGTAGACGCCGCCCGGAAACTCGATCATCTCGCCGTACATTACGTCGGCCAGACCGTGAATCCGCACGATGCCGTCAGATACGCTGACGACAGTGCCTTCGTTACGGGCTTGGGAGGTCACATCGAGCTTGTCGATGCGGCCCTTGATAATTTCACTTATTTCGGAAGGATTGAGTTGCTGCATTGCTCTGCTGCCCCTTCAAACTCAAGATTTCAATGCTTCGGCAAGATTCGCGAGTTTGCCGCGAATCGAGCCATCGATAACCAGGTCGCCGGCGCGAATGATGACACCACCAATCAGGGTGGCATCCTCCGCAACTTGCAGGCGCACTTCCCGGTCGAGTCGTGCACTGAGAACCTTGGCGAGTTTGTCTTGCTGTTCTTGGTTCAATGCAAAAGCACTGGTCACTTCAACATCTACCGATTTCTCTTGTTCGGCCTTGTACAGGTCAAACAGAGCGGCGATCTCCGGCAGAAGCGGGAGACGGTCGTTTTCGGCAACGACGTGGATGAAGTTCTGCACTTTTACATCAAACTTGTCGCCGCACACGTCAATAAACGTGGCGGCCTTGTCTGCGCTCGTCAGTCGCGGGGCCTTGAGCACGCGCTGCATGGTGTCGTCTTGCGACACTGCTGCAGCCAGGCCGAGCATGGCTGACCAAGAGGCCAGCTGCTGGTGGGCCTGGGCGTGCTCGAAGGCTGCCTTAGCGTAAGGTCGGGCCAACGTGGTCAATTCTGCCATGATCGCCCTCGCTTAAATTTCAGCAGCCAGTTTGTTTACCAGCTCCGCGTGCGCGTTTTGATCGATTGTGGCACCCAGGATCTTCTCAGCACCGCCGACGGCCAGAGCACCCAGTTGGGCACGCAGCGCATCTTTGACACCGTTCAGTTCCTGCTCGATCTCGGCTTGAGCCTGAACCTTCACACGGTCAGCGTCGATACGGGCTTTTTCAACAGCCTCTTCAACGATCTGGTTACCGCGTTTCTTGGCTTGCTCAATGATTTCAGCTGCCTGAGCTTTCGCTTCGCGCAGTTGTTGACCCGCTTTATCTTGGGCCAACTCCAGGTCGCGAGCTGCTCGTGCGGCAGCGTCCAGTCCGTCTGCGATCTTCTTCTGACGTTCGTGCAAAGCCGCGATGACCGGAGGCCATACGAACTTCATGCAGAAAACTACAAAAATCAAGAACGCTAAGGACTGACCAATAATGGTTGCATTAATGTTCACGCCAATACCTCGCTCGTTCGTTGCACAACACACCAATCACTCGAAAAAACGAGTGATTAACCGGCGAGTTGACCAACGAAGGGGTTCGCGAAGGTGAAGAACAGAGCGATACCAACACCGATCATGGTCACGGCGTCGAGCAGGCCGGCGACGATGAACATTTTAACTTGCAGCATTGGAACCATTTCTGGCTGACGCGCTGCGCCTTCCAGGAACTTGCCGCCCAGCAGGCCGAAACCAATGGCAGTACCCAGGGCGCCCAGGCCGATCAACAGTGCAACAGCGATAGCGGTTAGACCAACTACAGTTTCCATCTTTCCTCCCGACTTTTACGTCGTATGGTTTAGGTTTTTTAGATTTTAAAGCGGTAAAACAAATCGTTTCATAGCCCTTCAGGGCTACCCTCCCGTTTGACCGGGAGGGACATCAGACTAGTCGAGACTGGTCTTAATGGTTCTCTTCGTGCGCCATCGACAGGTAGACGATGGTCAGCATCATGAAGATAAACGCCTGCAGGGTGATGATCAGGATGTGGAACACAGCCCACGCCCACTGCAGAACAATGCCCAGGCCGCTAAGCCAGAGCAGACCACTGCCGAACATCACAGCGATCAGAATGAACACCAGCTCGCCGGCATACATGTTGCCGAACAGTCGCAGGGCCAGGGAAATCGGCTTGGCGACCAGGGTCACGAACTCCAGCAGGAAGTTCACCGGGATCAGCAGCGCTTGAACGAAGATGTTCTTGCTGCCGAACGGGTGCAGGGTCAGTTCGCCGATGAAGCCGCCGATGCCCTTGATCTTGATGCTGTAGAAAATGATCAACGCGAACACCGACAGGGCCATGCCCAGGGTGGCGTTAGGGTCCGTGGTCGAAACCGCACGGAATGGAATGTGGTGATCGCCGGAGATCAGGATGGCCAGCTGAGGAATCCAGTCGACCGGGATCAGGTCGACGGCGTTCATCAGGAACACCCAGACGAAGATGGTCAGTGCCAACGGTGCAATCACCGCGCTACGACCATGGAAGCTGTCCCGCACGCTGCCATCGACGAATTCGACCAATACTTCAACGAAGTTCTGCAAAGCACCTGGCTGACCGGAAGTCGCCTTCTTTGCCGCCATGCGGAAAATCAGGACGAAGATCAGACCCAATGCGACAGACCAGCCCAGAGTATCCAGGTGGAATGCCCAGAAGCCCATTTCTTTGGCTTCTGCTGCGGAGTGGGCAAAGCCCCAGCCGCCGTTGGGAAGCTGACCGAAGGTCAGGTTCTGCAAGTGGTGCTGGATATAGCCCGAAGCGGTTGTTTCTGCCATGGTTGCCTCAAACGCCCTAAGGTTTCGAAAGTCTTGTTTTCATTAGCAGGGGAGCGAACCAGCTGACCAGTTGGGTCAACACGAAGACGCCGAATACAGCCAGCGGCGCCAATGGCTTCACACCTGCAAAGGTCAGTGCAAACAGCACTGCCGTCAAAATCAATTTCCCCGCCTCGCCGGCATAAAAAGACCGGACGATAGCCTGGGCTGCTCGGGCGCCGGAAAACCGAAAGGCCCTGTGAGCAAAATACATATTGGGCAGCAAGGCTATCAGGCCTCCGCAGAGTCCCGAGTATCCGGCTACGACTCCATACCAATACCAGAGCGCCAAAGAGGCGATCAGTAAAATGACAAATTGAGCCACTAAAACCGGGAAAACGGCCAAGCGATGGAACGGCAACGTGTTTGGCGTGCGGGTTTCCATCACTCTTGCTCCTCAATGGTCGGCTGCCGGAAATCAATAACTTGGCATAATTTGTGCCGACAAAATGCGCGCAGAGTATAGGGGCGGTTCTGCCCCTATTCAACTGCCGGGTAGTGATTTCCGACTGCGCGCTACAGAAGCAATTGTTTCAGCGGATGTGGGCAAGGACGCCCTGAAGCTCATCCAATGAGTTATATCCGATGACCAATTGCCCTTTGCCTTTCTTGCCATGACGAATTTGCACCGCAGAGCCTAGGCGTTCGGCCAGGCGCTGCTCCAGGCGTGCAATATCCGGATCAGGTTTGGCGGTTTCGACCGGTGCAGGTTTGCCACTGAGCCACTGGCGAACCAGGGCCTCGGTCTGACGAACGGTGAGGCCTCGTGCGACAACGTGTCGCGCCCCCTCAACCTGTTGATTTTCCGGCAAACCGAGCAAAGCACGGGCATGACCCATTTCCAGGTCGCCATGGGAAAGCATGGTTTTGATGACTTCCGGCAGCGCGATCAGGCGCAACAGGTTGGACACGGTAACCCGGGACTTGCCCACCGCATCCGCGACTTCCTGCTGAGTCAGTTTGAATTCCTGCTGCAAACGCTGCAGGGCGATCGCTTCCTCGATCGGATTGAGGTCTTCACGCTGGATGTTCTCGATCAACGCCATGGCGATGGCGGTTTCATCCGGCACATCGCGCACCATTGCCGGAATGGTTTCCTTGCCGGCCTGCTGGCTGGCGCGCCAGCGGCGCTCGCCGGCGATGATTTCAAAGCGGCCTGCACCAATCGGGCGCACCACGATCGGCTGCATCACGCCCTGGGCCTTGATCGAATTCGCCAATTCCTCCAGCGCCTGCGGGTCCATGTCCCGGCGCGGCTGGTATTTGCCGCGCTGGATCAGGTCCAGCGGCAGGTGCTGCAGCTCGCGCTCGTCGGCCTGCACTGCCTGTTCTTCAAGGGTCGTGACAGTCGGACCACTCAGCAGTGCATCCAGTCCACGTCCGAGACCTCGTTTCTTGACGGCCATGGGGATTCCTTAAGTTGGCTGGGCTGCAGCGGTGCGTGAATTGCGGCGTTGACGGCGAACCATCTCGCCGGCCAGCGCCAGATAGGCAATGGCGCCGCGGGAAGACTTGTCGTACGCCAGCGCGGGCATGCCATAGCTTGGCGCTTCGGCCAGGCGGATGTTGCGTGGAATCACGGTGTCGTAGAGCTGATCGCCGAAGTGTTCCTTGAGCTGTGCCGACACATCGTTCATCAGGCTCAGGCGCGGGTCATACATGGTCCGCAGCAGGCCTTCGATTTGCAGGTTCGGGTTGAGCAACTCGGCGATACGCTTGATGTTATCCACAAGGTCGCTCAAGCCTTCGAGCGCGAAGTACTCGCACTGCATGGGGATAATCACCCCGTCGGCCGCAACCAGTGCGTTCAACGTCAGCATCGACAGCGACGGCGGGCAGTCGATCAAAATGTAGTCGTAATTCTCGCGGATCGGCGCCAGGGCGCTGCGCAGACGGCTTTCTTTCATCTGCATTTCCAGCAGCACCACTTCCGCCGCGGTCAAATCGCGGTTGGCCGGCAGCAGTTGATAACCGCCGTGCTCGGAGAAGTGCATGGCCTGGGCCAGGTCGCACTCGCCAATCAGCAAGTCGTAGACCGAGTTTTCCAGGCCGTGTTTATCCACACCGCTACCCATGGTGGCGTTGCCCTGTGGATCGAGATCGATCAACAGCACCCGACGCTTGGTAGCGACCAGGGATGCTGCGAGGTTGATGCAGGTGGTGGTTTTGCCCACGCCACCTTTCTGGTTCGCTATCGCGAATACCTTAGCCATTCTTGCTTGTGTTCCCAATCATGCCGTGCGGCGCAGTATCAGCAGATGGCGTTGGCCTTGGCAACCGGGTACGGCCAAGGCGTGTTCGCTATCGAGGTGGAAGTCTGCCGGCAATGCTAACAGCTCGTCGCTTGGATGAACGCCCTTCATTGCCAGCCAACGGGTATCGCGGTCGCCGAGGTGGCGGGTCCAGTTGCTGAAGTTCTCCATGCTGCTGAACGCCCGGGAAACAATTCCGTTGAAAGGCTGTTCAGGCGTAAAGGCTTCGACGCGACTGTGGATAACTTGCAGATTATCCAGCTTGAGTTCGAGTTTGACCTGGGTCAGGAAGCGGGTTTTCTTGCCGTTGCTGTCCAGGCAGGTCACTTGCGACTCCGGAAACAGGATCGCCAGCGGGATGCCGGGCATGCCGCCGCCGCTGCCAACGTCGAGCCAGCGGCCGTTTTCGATAAACGGCATGACACTGAGACTGTCGAGCAGATGGCGGGAGACCATTTCGTCCGGGTCACGCACCGCAGTGAGGTTGTAAGCCTTGTTCCATTTGATCAACAGGGCCAGATAACCCAGCAGCAACTCGTGCTGGGCTTCGGTCAGGTTGACGCCAAGCTGGCGAGCACCTGTGGATAACTCTTCGGCGTGTTGCGAGGTGACCAACGAACTCAAGCGCTTTGCTCCAACTGACGGCCCGCGCCGCGTTTTTTCAAATGAATCATCAACAGCGAGATGGCTGCCGGCGTGACGCCCGGGATACGGGACGCCTGGCCCAGGGTCTCAGGTCGAGTTATCCCCAGCTTGCCTTGGATCTCTTTCGACAGCCCGGAAATGTTTGTGTAATCGATATCCACAGGCAGCTTGGTGTCTTCGCTGGCCCGCAGACGAGCGATCTCATCCTGCTGACGGTCTATGTAACCGGCGTATTTGGTCTTGATTTCGACCTGCTCGGCAACCTGTGGATCTTCTGCGCCACCGCCGGTGACCGAGATCAGACCAGCGTAGTCGATTTCCGGCCGGGACAGCAGGTTCAGCAAGTTGTATTCGTGAGTCAGCGGCGTGCCGAATTTTTCGGCAATCGCATCGCCTTGCTCGGTGCCCGGGCGAACCCAGGTACTTTTCAGGCGTTGCTCTTCCAACTCGATACTTTCGCGTTTTTTGCAGAAGGCCGCCCAACGCACGTCGTCGACCAGGCCCAATTCGCGACCTTTTTCGGTCAAGCGCAGGTCGGCGTTGTCTTCCCGCAGGATCAGGCGGTATTCGGCCCGGGACGTAAACATCCGGTACGGTTCCTGGGTTCCGAGGGTGATCAGGTCGTCGACCAACACACCGATGTACGCCTCATCGCGACGCGGGCACCAGCTGTCTTTGCCCTGTGCACGCAGTGCCGCGTTGGTTCCGGCCAGCAAACCCTGGGCGCCGGCTTCTTCGTAACCGGTGGTGCCGTTGATTTGCCCTGCAAAGAACAAACCGCCGATGACCTTGGTTTCCAGGCTGTATTTCAGGTCACGCGGGTCGAAGTAGTCGTACTCGATGGCGTAGCCAGGACGCACGATGTGCGCATTTTCCATACCGCGAATCGACTGCACGATCTGGATTTGCACGTCGAACGGCAAGGAAGTTGAAATCCCGTTCGGGTACAGCTCGTGGGTAGTCAGACCTTCCGGTTCGATAAAGACCTGGTGGCTTTCCTTGTCGGCAAAGCGGTGGATCTTGTCTTCGATCGACGGGCAGTAGCGCGGGCCAATACCTTCGATCACCCCGGAATACATCGGCGAACGGTCGAGGTTCGCAGCAATGATTTCGTGGGTGCGGGCGTTGGTATGGGTAATCCAGCAACTGACCTGCTTCGGATGCTGTTCCTTGGAGCCCATGAACGACATCACCGGGATCGGTGTATCGCCGGCTTGCTCGGTCATCACCGAGAAATCCACAGACCGGCCATCAATTCGCGGCGGCGTGCCGGTTTTCAGGCGACCAACACGCAGTGGCAGTTCGCGAAGGCGCTGAGCCAGGGCGATTGACGGTGGATCACCGGCGCGGCCACCGGAATAGTTCTGCATACCGATGTGGATAAGTCCGCCGAGGAAGGTACCGGTGGTCAACACCACGGATTCTGCGAAGAAACGCAGGCCCATTTGCGTGACAACACCGCGTACCTGGTCTTGTTCGACGATCAGGTCATCGGCTGCCTGTTGAAATATCCACAGGTTCGGCTGGTTTTCCAGGGTTTCGCGGACAGCGGCCTTGTACAGGATGCGGTCGGCTTGAGCACGTGTGGCTCGTACGGCCGGGCCTTTGCGACTGTTCAATACGCGAAATTGAATACCACCCTTATCGGTGGCCATGGCCATCGCGCCGCCCAGGGCATCGATTTCCTTGACCAGGTGGCTTTTGCCAATCCCGCCAATCGCGGGGTTGCAGCTCATGGCGCCGAGGGTTTCCACGTTATGCGTCAGCAACAGGGTTTTTGCCCCCATGCGTGCTGACGCCAGTGCTGCCTCGGTACCGGCATGACCGCCGCCGATGACGATCACTTCAAAACGGGAAGGGAAATCCACCACGCACCTCGTGCCTGCTTCTGTAGGTAATTAGGAATGAGCGTTCGAGATCAGGTTTTCGAACGAGTCGGCAAGTATAGGGACTTCGCCCTTCCTAAAGAACCCTTTGCACAAAATTTAACCAGCTGTGGATGAATCACGAACAATAGAAATTAAAAGAGAGAAATTTATTAAATCTTTGTTTTTATGTTTATTTCTACTGAGGCATGTTTCTGTGGATAGATCTCTACAGGCCTTTATTTACGTTATGTACAGAGATTCAAAAGTCTGTGGTTAGGTGCCAATGAGGCCCTTGGATAAGTGCTTTAAGCCTGTGGATTAAAAGGGTGGTTATCCACAGAGGGGTTTTTACTCAGGTTTCAAGCCTGGTTATCAACTGGGCACAGGGGCGGTTATTCACAGGGCTTAATCCACAGAAAATACGGATCCCGATAAGTTTCAGGCAGGCAGATGCCTCCGAAAATCCTCGGTCAGGCAGGAAACAGTTCATTTGCATTTGTGAAACGGGTTGATGGAACGCCTATTGTGAGAAAGCGTCACGGCAGTTAATAATAGTTATTATCATTAACCTGCCTCGTCACCTCTCATGGCCCTTCCCTCTCATACCGTTGCAGTCCAACACATCTATGAGCAGCACCATTCGTGGTTGCACAGCTGGCTCAAGGGAAAGTTGCATAACGCCTGCGATGCAGCTGACGTGGCACACGATACGTTCGTGCGGATCCTGGGGGGCCGCAATGCGACGCAGATCCTCGAGCCCAGGGACTATCTGGCCACAGTTGCCCGGGGACTGGTGATTGACCGCTATCGTCGCCGCGCCATTGAGCAGGCCTATCTGCAAACCCTGGCAGACCGGCCCGAAGCGATCGCAATCAGTGAAGAAGACAAGGCCATCATCATTGAAACCCTCGTTGCTGTGGATAAAGCCTTGTGTGGGCTGGGGGAACGGGCCAGGCGAATTTTCATGCTGTCCCAGGTCGAAGGCCTGACTTATCAACAGATCGCCGATCAGTTGCGTGTCTCGCTGACCACCGTCAAGAAACATATGGTTCGGGCCCTGACTGAATGCGCCTTGATCATGGCGGGCATGTAATGGCTGCCCCGGATCGCAAGACGTTCGAAGCCGCCGCCAGTTGGTACGTGCAATTTCAATCGCAGCCACCGACACCCGCGCAACAAAGTGCCTGGCAGCAATGGCTCAACGGCGATCCCTCCCATCAGGCGGCCTGGAACCAGATGGAGCAGTTGCAACGTGGCCTCGGTGCGCTACCCAAGGACTTCACCCGTCGTGCGCTCTCGGCCAGTCAACAACGGCGGCAAGTGCTCAAGCTGATGCTGATGCTCGGTGCCGCCGGGTACTTGGGGTGGAACGTTCAACAACACACGTCCCTGGGCAACCTCTGGGCTGACTATCGGACCAAGGTCGGCGAACGACGTCGAATCGGGTTGGCCGACGGCACTCAAATTGACCTCAATACGAACACGGCTATCGACGTACTTTTCGATGGGCAGCAGCGACTGGTCCGTTTGCGTGAGGGGGAAGTACTTATCCACACCGGAAAGTCGGGCCGGCAAACACCGTTTTATGTCGAAACCCATGAGGGTCGTGTTCAAGCCTTGGGTACGCGGTTCACTGTTCGCCAACTGCAAGGGTCGACGCGGGTTGGTGTGCTGGAAGACCGGGTCAGCGTGCAACCCGTCGACCAGCCGGCCCATAGCCGAGTGCTCGGACCTGGTGAAAGTGTCGACTTCGGCACGCAAGACGTAGGCCCCAGCCATATCTATCGCGGGAACCAAGCCGCATGGGTCGACGGCCAACTGATCGTTCTGGATGCGCGACTGGGGGATGTCATCGACGAACTGGCGCGCTATCGGCCGGGCGTTATGCAGTGCGATGCCGCATCAGCGCGGCTGCGGGTGTCCGGTACTTTCCGTCTGGATTCCACCGACGCCGTATTGGCCAACCTGCAGGTCACGCTGCCGATCCACGTGAAGTATTTCACGCGCTATTGGGTCTCCGTCACGCTTACAGCTTGATACTGAAAAAATACTCTCAACGGGGGTTATCTTTTTTTTACCTGGCGCGGCCCTACAGGTAATCACGATGCTACCTTCAGGGCTTACTCACACATGCGCCTTCCTACAAAACTTCGCCAGCGTCTCTCCCATCACGGCATCACGTATGGCTTGCTGCTGGCCACGGCAGCGACTGCCAGCACCTTGCTATGCACTCGGGCCATTGCTGCCAGCCCAGTGCAACATTACGTGATCGCCTCCGGGCCACTCGACAATGCCTTGAGCCAATTCGCGTCGAAGGCCAATGTGATTCTGTCATTCTCGCCGCAGCAGACGGCGCGCCTGCAAAGTCCTGGGCTGGAGGGTGACTACTCGGTGGAGCAAGGGTTTGCGTTATTGCTGCAAAACTCGGGATTGCAGGCGGCGGTTCAAGGCCCCGGCAGCTACGCGCTGCAGCCGGCTGCGAGCGGGGAACAGCTCATGCTGGCCCCCACTACTGTCAGCACTTATCAACAGACTGGGTTCAATCAGGAAATTGCCGGGGACGTAGGTTACAAGGCGCAAAACAGCCGAATCGGTACCAAGACCAGCACACCATTGTCGGAAACCCCGCGCTCGGTGTCGGTGGTGACCGGCCAGCGCATCAAGGATCAAAAATCCCAGACGCTCACAGAAGTGCTGGGCTATGTGCCGGGAATCTTTGCCCCTCCCTTCGCTGCGGGCGACGGGCTGGCCGGTGACTTGTTCTTCATTCGCGGTTTCAACGCCACGGATTATGGCTACGGCCTGCTGCGCGATGGCTTGCGAGTCCAAGGCAACCGGTATGACACCACCAGCGAACCTTATGGCCTGGAAAGGGTGGAGATATTCCGTGGCCCTTCTTCCCTGCTCTACGGCGAAAACGCACCCGGTGGCCTGGTCAACCTGGTGAGTAAACACCCGACAGCTACACCACAAGGCGAAGTTCAGCTGACCTACGGTTCTAATAACCGGCGCCAGGTGGGTGTGGATATCTCCGGTCCCTTGGACGACAGCGGCAATATCCTTGGACGGGTGGTGATGCTCGGCAGGAAGTCCGACACCCAGACCGATCACGTTCCCGATGACCGCCTGTATATCGCACCGTCCCTGACCCTCAATTTCGACGACTACAACACCCTGACGCTGCTGGCCAACTACCAGAAAGACCACACCAATCTTGAACTTGGCCTACCTGCAGCAGGCACGTTACTGACCAACCCCAACGGAAAGCTCTCAAAGCACACCATGCTCGGTGACCCGGATTGGAACACCTTCGAACGGGAAACCTGGAGCACCGGCTACGAGTTCAGCCACAGCTTCAACGACGACTGGCAGTTTCGGCAGAACTCGCGCTACATGCAGTCGCGAATCACCCGCCATGAAACCTGGCCAGGCAACCTGAATAATGCGGGGTTCGGCACACAGCTGAACATGAATGCCTACGACCGCTACAACAAATCGATGGTCTACTCGCTGGATAACCAGTTGGAAGGCAAATTCCAGGTAGGCGGGCTGGAAAATACCGTGCTGTTCGGTGCCAGCTATGACCGTACCTCGTTCAGCCAGGATTGGAATGCCGGATTTGCAGGCACGATCAATGTGTATAACCCGGTGTACCTGAGGGACCCATTGACGCCTCTCGCGGTGCAAAACACGTTGCTCGAACAGCAGATGAAAGGTGTTTATGCACAGCTTCAGAGCAAGTATGACCACTGGTTATTCTTGCTCGGCGGGCGGCAGGACTGGGTCGACAGTGATTTTCGCGACAAGGTGGCCAAGGCCGGCAACATCAGCTCTGAAGACCGCAAGTTCACCTATCAGGGCGGGATCATGTACCAGTTCGACAATGGCCTGACGCCATATGTCAGCTACTCGACCGCGTTCGTTCCGGTACAGCAGATCTCCAATGCCGGCACACCGCTGGACCCGATCACCAGCAGTCAATACGAAGTAGGCCTCAAGTACGAGCCGATCGGCTGGGACACGGCGATGACGTTGTCGGTCTATGACTTGCGCAAGCAGGACGACACGTACCTCGACGCCACGACCAATACCTACCGCCAGGTCGGCGAAAGCCGGGCCAAGGGTGTGGAAGTGGAGGTCAACAGCAACCTCACACCTAATTTGAACGTGACTGCGGCCTACACGTACACCGATGCTCGGATTACCAAGGATTCGGCAACGTCGCTCGTGGAAGGTCACCAGATGACCGGTGTTCCGCGTAATCAGGCTTCGGTCTGGGGCAAATACCGCTTTCTTGATGACCAGCTCAAGGGCTTGTCCGTCGGTGGCGGCGTGCGCTACTTCGACAGCACTTTCGCTTACACCGCGCCTTCTCTTTACGGGAAGCTGGATGCTGGAAGCGTGACGTTGGTGGATGCCGCCATTGGTTACCAGATTGACCAGCACTGGTCGGTAGACGTGAATGCAAAGAACCTGTTCGACAAGGAGTATGTGTCCGGCTGCAACGATGCGGGCCGCTGCTACTGGGGTGAAAGCCGGACGCTACTCGGAACTGTTTCCTACAACTGGTAACCAGCCAGCTGTGGATAACCGCCTATTTACCGATACAGAAGCTTGAAAAGATCCGCCCCAACAAATCATCGGAGCTGAATGCGCCGGTGATCTCACCCAACAGCTGCTGCGCCTGGCGTAAATCTTCAGCCAGCAGCTCACCGGCTCCTGCCAGCGTCAGTTGCGCACGGCCATGCTCGAGGGCGGCGCTGGCATGCCGCAGTGCCTCCAGGTGCCTGCGACGAGCGCTGAAGCTGCTTTCCGAAGTCTGCTCGTAGCCCATGCACGCTTTCAGATGATCGCGCAGCAGTTCCAGCCCTTCTCCTGAAGCCTTGGCACTCAAGCTGATTGTCACGTGGCCATCTTCACTGACTTCCAGGGCAATTGCCTCGCCCGTCAGGTCAGCCTTGTTGCGAATCAGCGTGACCTTGGCCGGGTCCGGCCGTTGTTCGAGGAATTCCGGCCACAGTGCGAACGGGTCTGCAGCCTCTGGCGCGGTGGCATCCACCACCAGCAACACGCGGTCAGCTTCCGTGATGGCCTTCAACGCGCGTTCCACCCCGATCTTTTCCACCTGGTCATCGGTGTCACGCAGTCCAGCGGTGTCCACCACATGCAGGGGCATGCCATCGATGTGGATATGTTCGCGCAGGATATCCCGCGTGGTGCCGGCGATCTCGGTGACGATCGCGGCCTCTCGCCCGGCCAGGGCATTGAGCAGGCTCGACTTGCCGGCGTTGGGACGGCCGGCAATCACCACGGTCATACCGTCACGCAGCAAGGCACCTTGCCCGGCTTCGCGCAGCACTGTGGATAACTCATCACGAACCTTATCCAGCATCGCCAGGACATGGCCATCGGCAAGGAAGTCGATTTCTTCCTCCGGGAAATCAATCGCGGCCTCCACGTAGATGCGCAAGCTGATCAATTGCTCGGTGAGGTTATGCACACGCAGGGAAAACGCGCCCTGCAACGAGCGCAACGCATTGCGCGCAGCTTGTGCAGAGCTGGCTTCGATCAGGTCGGCAATCGCCTCGGCCTGGGCCAGGTCGAGTTTGTCGTTGAGAAACGCGCGTTCGCTGAATTCACCCGGACGTGCCAGGCGGCAACCCAACTGCAGGCAACGCTGCAGCAGCATGTCCAGAACGATCGGGCCGCCGTGGCCTTGCAGCTCCAGGACGTCTTCGCCGGTAAAGGAGTTCGGCCCCGGGAAATAAAGGGCGATACCTTCATCCAGCACTTCTTCATCAGCACCTAAAAACGGCCCGTAATGCGCATACCTCGGCTTCAGTTCCCGCCCACTGATGGCCTGGGCCGCCACGCCGGCGAGCGGCCCGGAAATACGAACGATACCGACACCACCACGACCTTGAGCGGTGGCGACAGCGGCGATGGTTTCACGAGGAGCGCTCATGGCGGGTACCCGGATAAAAGTGACAGAAAGCAAAACGCCCCACTAGGGGGCGTCTTGAGTGGTGTTATCCACAGAGTAAATTACGCCTCGGCTTTTTTGGTAGCCGCTTCGATTTTACGTGTGATGTACCACTGTTGGGAGATCGACAGGCAGTTGTTGACCACCCAGTACAGCACCAGACCAGCCGGGAACCACAGGAAGAAGAAGGTGAAGATGATTGGCATCATTTTCATTACCTTGGCCTGCATCGGGTCCGGCGGAGTCGGGTTCAGGCGCTGCTGGATGAACATGGTCGCGCCCATGATGATCGGCAGGATAAAGAACGGGTCTTTGATCGACAGGTCAGTTATCCACAGCATGAACGGAGCCTGGCGCATTTCCACGCTTTCCAGGAGCACCCAGTACAGCGACAGGAACACCGGCATCTGCACCAGAATCGGCAAGCATCCACCCAGCGGGTTGATCTTCTCTTTCTTGTACAGCTCCATCATGGCCTGGGACATTTTCTGCCGGTCATCGCCATGTTGTTCTTTCAGCGCAGCCAGTTTCGGGGCCACGGCACGCATACGCGCCATCGACTTGTAGCTGGCGGCCGACAGTGGGAAGAAGATCCCCTTGATCAGCATGGTCAGCAGGATAATCGAGAAGCCCCAGTTACCCACAATGCTGTGGATATGTTGCAGCAGCCAGAAAATCGGCTGGGCAATGAACCACAGAATGCCGTAATCCACAGTCAGTTCCAGACCTGGGGATAACTCTTTGAGGACTGCCTGGCTCTTCGGACCGGCGTACAACGTGGCGCTGGCTTCAGCCTTGGCACCCGGAGCGACGGTCAACGTCGGGCCAGTAAAGCCAATGATGTAGTTGCCTTGGCTGTCTTTGCGGGTTTGAACCAGGTTGGCATCACCTTTGTTCGAGATCCATGCGGTCACGAAGTAGTGTTGCAACCAGGCAACCCAGCCACCTTGAACGGTTTCTTTCAGCGCGCCCTTGTCGATATCTTTCATCGACACTTTTTTGTACGGCTCGCTACTTGTCCACAGGGCTGCGCCCAGGTAAGTCGCGGTGCCGGTGGCGGTGCTGGAAGAAGGATCGGCGCTGTTGTCACGCTTGAGCTGGGCAAACAGGTTGCCCGTCCACGGCTTCGCGCTTTCGTTGTCGATCAGGTAAGTGACTTTCAGATCGTACAAACCGCGGGTGAAGCTGAAACGCTTGATGTAGTTGACGCCGTCGTGACTGAATTTCAGGTCGACGTTCAACTGGTTCTGGCCATCGGCCAGTTGATAAGTCTTCTGTTCGGTCGAATAAACCGGACGACCGGTAGCACGAGCATCCGGACCGTCAGTACCGGTCAGGCCACTTTGCGCCAGATATACACGTTCGCCACCGTTATCGAACAGTTGGAACGGAACGTCCGGATGGTCTTGGCGACGTGGATACAGCGGCAGCTTCAGCTGGGCGATATCACCACCCTGTGGGTCGATTGCCAGGTCCAGTACATCCGTTTTTACATGGATGAGGTCTTTATTGGTGACGACCGGGGTTTCTACCGGGGTACTGGTATCGGCATTCGCGCTGGGTACATCGGCACTGGCGGCAGCATTGTTACCCAGTGGCGTATCCGGAATAGCCGGCGCCGACTGATTGGTAGCAACATTCTGAGTCGGCAGGGCAGCTTGGCCATAATCCTGGTTCCACTTAAGAACCATAGAGTAGGACACGATTGCCAGGGCGACGATCAGGATCGTGCGTTTAATATCCATGATTACTCGGCCATCGAAGAAGAACGGGAGGTAGGGATAGGCGGAACCGGGTCATAACCACCGGGATTCCACGGATGACAGCGACCTAAACGACGAAAGGTCAGCCAGCCACCGCGCAGAAGGCCATGATTTTCTATGGCTTCCAACGCGTAGCAGGAACAACTGGGGTAGAAACGACAGTGGTTTGCCATCAGGGGACTAATGGCATAGCGGTAAAACTGGATCGGAACGAGGGCCAGTTTACGCATCAGTACTGTCTACCCCTACAGTTTCGGTGCTGACAGCTGGTGCTGGCTTGTTGGTACGAGCCAAACGTTTCCAGAGCTTGCCGAAATGCTGAATCAATTCGGGGTTTTCTACGTCCCCCAAGCCTTTGCGCGCGACGATAACAATATCCCAACCAACCAGAGTCTCCTGGTGGAGGCGAAACGATTCGCGCATCAGACGCTTGAGGCGATTGCGCTCAACGGAGAGCTTTACGCTCTTCTTGCCGATCACCAACCCGAGACGGGGGTGATCCAGATCGTTGTTACGCGCAAGGAGCAGGAGATTTTTCCCCGGAACCTTGCCGGTGGGGGAGTCAAAGACTGCCTTGAAATGCCGGGGGGTTAGCAGACGCTTTTCCCGACTGAAGTCCTGACTCACCACCAGTACCGGATTATCAAACTGCCAGACGCGCACGACCTTTGGCGCGGCGACGCGACAGGACAGCACGGCCGTTCTTGGTGGCCATGCGAGCACGGAAGCCGTGAGTACGGGCGCGTTTGATGGTGCTTGGTTGGAAAGTACGTTTCATGGCGTGTTACCTGGTTCGTCCACAACGGGCCGGAATGGCCCCCGTTTTAAGAGACCGGCGATTCTAGAGAAAGCAAGCCTCTAGGTCAATTTCCAACCAGCTTTTCCTTTAATTAGATATCTGGAGGCCTGCGGACCGAATCCGGGCGATTCGCCTTTCACGAGCAATGCCATAGATATAAAAATAAAGAAGGAAGTTATTTAAAGCTTTTCTGTAAAGCTTATAAAAGCTAGGCACCCCATCTTCTGTGGATAACTGCCGTGAGGCCTTATTCTACGGGCTGTACAGAGAATGACAACACGGGGGAGAAACGGTGCTCTGCCTGTGCTGCGCTATCGGATAAGCTGTGTGTGGAATGGCTAGTTATCCACAGGCCAGTTACCCACAGACTTTCGACCCCACTTGTACAACGAGCTTAGGGGCGCTTATCCACAGAGCTTATGCACAGACCATTTGTCGCCTTTTTTACGGTTAAGGCATTGATTCTTGGCGCCCTGTGAGCAACCTACATGTGGATAAGTGGGCGGCTGGCCGCTACAATGGCGGCTGTTTTTGCCTCACCGGCTTTCAACTTAGGGGATATCCGTGTCAGTGGAACTTTGGCAGCAGTGCGTGGAGCTTTTGCGCGATGAGCTGCCTGCCCAGCAATTCAACACCTGGATCCGTCCGCTACAGGTCGAAGCCGAAGGCGACGAGTTGCGTGTCTACGCACCCAATCGTTTTGTTCTCGACTGGGTCAACGAGAAATACCTGAGCCGCGTTCTCGAATTACTCGACGAACACGGCAACGGGCTTGCTCCGGTGCTCTCCTTATTAATAGGCAGCAAACGTAGCTCGGCACCTCGTGCTGCGCCGAATGCACCGTTGGCAGCCAGTGCCTCCCAGGCTCAGGCCGCTGCGGCACCTGTTAATAACTCGCCAGCCCCGGTCGCCCAGACGCCTTCGAAATCCTCGTCGCAGAAAAACGCGCCTATAAATGAAGAGCCGTCCCGCGACAGCTTTGACCCAATGGCCGGCGCCAGCTCACAACAGGCCCCGGTTCGTGCCGAACAGCGCACCGTCCAGGTAGAGGGTGCGCTCAAGCACACCAGCTATCTGAACCGCACGTTCACCTTTGAGAACTTTGTCGAAGGTAAATCCAACCAGCTGGCCCGCGCGGCTGCCTGGCAGGTCGCCGACAATCCCAAGCACGGTTACAACCCGCTCTTCCTTTATGGTGGCGTTGGCTTGGGTAAAACTCACTTGATGCACGCCGTGGGTAACCACCTATTAAAGAAGAACCCGAATGCCAAGGTCGTGTACCTGCACTCGGAGCGCTTCGTGGCCGATATGGTCAAGGCGTTGCAGCTCAACGCCATCAACGAGTTCAAGCGGTTCTACCGTTCCGTTGATGCCTTGCTGATCGATGACATTCAATTCTTCGCCCGCAAGGAACGTTCCCAGGAAGAGTTTTTCCACACGTTCAACGCGTTGCTCGAAGGTGGCCAGCAGGTCATCCTGACAAGTGACCGTTATCCGAAGGAAATCGAAGGCCTGGAAGAGCGCCTGAAGTCGCGCTTCGGCTGGGGCCTGACCGTAGCGGTAGAACCGCCGGAGCTTGAAACCCGCGTCGCGATCCTGATGAAAAAGGCCGACCAGGCCAAAGTCGACCTGCCGCACGACGCCGCGTTCTTTATCGCCCAGCGCATTCGCTCCAACGTGCGTGAACTGGAAGGCGCACTCAAGCGGGTCATCGCTCACTCGCACTTCATGGGGCGTGACATCACCATCGAGCTGATTCGCGAATCCCTGAAAGACCTGCTGGCGTTGCAAGACAAGCTGGTGAGTGTGGATAACATCCAGCGCACCGTTGCCGAGTATTACAAGATCAAGATTTCCGACCTGCTGTCCAAGCGCCGTTCGCGCTCGGTAGCACGTCCCCGCCAGGTAGCGATGGCGCTCTCCAAAGAGCTGACCAACCACAGCCTGCCGGAAATTGGTGATGTGTTTGGCGGTCGCGACCACACCACGGTCTTGCACGCGTGCCGCAAGATCAACGAACTTAAGGAATCCGACGCGGATATTCGCGAGGACTACAAGAACCTGCTGCGTACACTGACTACTTGATGAACACCAGCGCAGCTTATTAAGGCAAGGGACTAGACCATGCATTTCACCATTCAACGCGAAGCCCTGTTGAAACCCCTGCAACTGGTCGCAGGCGTCGTCGAGCGCCGACAGACCTTGCCGGTGCTTTCCAACGTATTGCTGGTTGTCGAAGGCCAGCAATTGTCCTTGACCGGTACCGACCTGGAAGTCGAGCTGGTCGGTCGCGTCCAGCTCGAAGAGCCCGCCGAACCCGGCGAGATCACCGTGCCGGCGCGCAAGCTGATGGACATCTGCAAAAGCCTGCCCAACGACGCGCTGATCGACATCAAGGTTGATGAGCAAAAGCTGGTGGTCAAGGCCGGTCGCAGCCGTTTCACCCTGTCGACCTTGCCGGCCAACGACTTCCCGACCGTGGAAGAAGGCCCAGGCTCGCTGACCTGCAGCCTGGAACAAAGCCGACTGCGCCGTTTGATCGAGCGCACCAGTTTCGCCATGGCCCAGCAGGACGTGCGTTATTACCTTAACGGCATGCTGCTGGAAGTCTCCGAAGGCATCATCCGCGCCGTAGCCACCGACGGTCACCGACTGGCCATGTGCTCGATGAAAGCCGATATCGGTCAGCCGGATCGCCACCAGGTGATCGTGCCGCGTAAAGGTATTCTGGAACTCGCGCGCCTGCTGACCGAGCCGGATGGCAATGTCAGTATCGTGCTGGGCCAGCACCACATCCGCGCGACCACTGGCGAGTTCACCTTCACTTCCAAGCTGGTTGACGGCAAGTTCCCGGATTACGAGCGCGTTCTGCCAAAAGGCGGCGACAAGCTGGTGATCGGTGATCGTCAGGCCCTGCGTGAAGCGTTCAGCCGTACCGCTATTCTTTCCAACGAGAAATACCGTGGTATCCGCCTGCAATTGGCCAACGGCCAACTGAAAATCCAGGCGAATAACCCTGAGCAGGAAGAAGCGGAAGAAGAAGTGGGCGTCGACTACAACGGCGGCAACCTGGAAATCGGCTTCAACGTCAGCTACCTGTTGGACGTGCTGGGCGTGATGACCACTGAACAGGTTCGCCTGATTCTGTCTGACTCCAACAGCAGCGCCCTGGTACAAGAATCCGACAACGATGACTCGGCTTACGTTGTCATGCCGATGCGCCTGTAATCATGTTCAGCAGAAGCTAGATGTCCCTCAGTCGCGTCTCGGTCACCGCGGTGCGCAATTTGCACCCGGTGACCTTCTCCCCCTCCCCCCGCATCAATATCCTCCACGGCGCCAACGGCAGTGGCAAAACCAGCGTGCTGGAAGCCATTCACCTGCTGGGGCTCGCTCGTTCCTTTCGCAGTGCCCGCTTGTTACCGGTGATTCAGTACGAACAACTGGCGTGCACAGTATTTGGCCAAGTCGAATTGGCCGAAGGCGGTCATAGCAGCCTGGGGATTTCTCGTGATCGTCAGGGGGAGTTTCAAATCCGCATCGATGGGCAGAATGCTCGCAGTGCTGCGCAGCTGGCAGAAATCCTGCCACTGCAACTGATCAACCCGGACAGCTTCCGCTTGCTGGAAGGCGCGCCAAAAATCCGCAGGCAATTCCTCGATTGGGGAGTGTTCCACGTGGAACCGCGTTTCATGGCCACTTGGCAGCGCCTGCAGAAGGCCCTGCGGCAGCGGAACTCATGGCTGCGGCATGGTACACTTGACGCCGCTTCACAAGCTGCTTGGGACCGGGAACTGTGCCTGGCCAGCGCTGAAATAGATGAATACCGCCGCGCCTATATCAAAGCCTTGAAACCAGTCTTTGAGCAGACCTTGAGCGAGTTACTTGAACTCGAGGGGCTGACGTTGAGCTACTACCGTGGTTGGGACAAAGACCGGGAACTGAGTGCAGTGCTCGCGACGTCCTTGCAACGGGATCAGCAAATTGGTCACACCCAGGCCGGACCACAACGGGCTGATTTGCGCCTTAGATTGGGCGCACATAATGCTGCGGATATCTTGTCCCGCGGTCAGCAGAAGTTGGTGGTCTGCGCTTTGCGTATCGCCCAGGGGCATCTGGTTAGCCAGGCCCGGCGCGGGCAATGTATTTATCTGGTGGATGACTTGCCGTCCGAACTGGACGAGCAGCACCGCCGCGCGTTATGCCGCTTGTTGGAAGACTTACGCTGCCAGGTGTTTATCACCTGTGTAGACCACGAATTATTGAGGGAAGGCTGGCAGACGGAAACGCCAGTCGCTTTGTTCCACGTGGAACAAGGCCGTATCACCCAGACCCACGACCATCGGGAGTGAAGGCATGAGCGAAGAAAATACGAATACGTACGACTCGACCAGCATTAAAGTGCTTAAAGGTTTGGATGCCGTACGCAAACGTCCCGGTATGTACATCGGTGATACCGATGATGGCAGCGGTCTGCACCACATGGTGTTCGAGGTGGTCGATAACTCGATCGACGAAGCTTTGGCCGGTCACTGCGACGACATCAGCATCATCATCCACCCGGACGAATCCATCACCGTACGCGACAACGGTCGCGGCATTCCGGTAGATGTGCATAAAGAAGAAGGCGTTTCGGCGGCAGAGGTCATCATGACCGTGCTCCACGCCGGCGGTAAGTTCGACGATAACTCCTATAAAGTATCCGGCGGTTTGCACGGTGTAGGTGTTTCGGTAGTAAACGCCCTTTCTGAAGAGCTGATCCTGACTGTACGTCGTAGCGGCAAGATCTGGGAACAGACTTACGTTCATGGTGTTCCACAGGAACCGATGAAAATCGTCGGTGACAGCGAAAGCACTGGTACGCAGATTCACTTCAAGCCTTCGGCTGAAACCTTCAAGAACATCCACTTCAGCTGGGACATTCTGGCCAAGCGGATTCGTGAACTGTCTTTCCTGAACTCCGGTGTGGGTATCGTCCTCAAGGACGAACGCAGCGGCAAGGAAGAGCTGTTCAAGTACGAAGGCGGTCTGCGTGCGTTCGTTGAATACCTGAACACCAACAAGACCGCGGTCAATCAGGTGTTCCACTTCAACATCCAGCGTGAAGACGGCATCGGCGTAGAAATCGCCCTGCAGTGGAACGACAGCTTCAACGAGAACCTGTTGTGCTTCACCAACAACATTCCTCAGCGCGATGGCGGTACTCACCTGGTGGGTTTCCGTTCTGCACTGACGCGTAACCTGAACACCTACATCGAAGCGGAAGGCTTGGCGAAGAAACACAAAGTCGCCACCACCGGTGACGATGCCCGCGAAGGCCTGACCGCCATTATCTCGGTCAAGGTTCCGGACCCGAAGTTCAGCTCCCAGACCAAAGACAAGCTGGTGTCCTCCGAAGTGAAGACAGCGGTCGAACAGGAAATGGGCAAGTACTTCTCCGACTTCCTGCTGGAAAACCCGAACGAAGCCAAGCTGGTTGTCGGCAAGATGATCGACGCAGCACGGGCTCGTGAAGCGGCGCGTAAAGCCCGTGAGATGACGCGTCGTAAAGGTGCGCTGGATATCGCCGGCCTGCCGGGCAAACTGGCTGACTGCCAGGAGAAAGACCCTGCCCTCTCCGAACTGTACCTGGTGGAAGGTGACTCTGCTGGCGGTTCCGCCAAGCAGGGTCGCAACCGTCGCACCCAGGCCATCCTGCCGTTGAAGGGTAAGATCCTCAACGTCGAGAAGGCGCGTTTCGACAAGATGATTTCCTCGCAGGAAGTCGGCACCTTGATCACCGCCCTGGGCTGTGGCATCGGCCGCGATGAGTACAACATCGACAAGCTGCGCTACCACAACATCATCATCATGACCGATGCTGACGTTGACGGTTCGCACATCCGCACCCTGCTGCTGACGTTCTTCTTCCGTCAGTTGCCGGAGTTGATCGAGCGTGGCTACATCTACATCGCCCAGCCGCCGTTGTACAAAGTGAAAAAAGGCAAGCAAGAGCAATACATCAAAGACGACGACGCCATGGAAGAGTACATGACGCAGTCGGCCCTGGAAGATGCGAGCCTGCACTTGAACGACGAAGCCCCGGGCATCTCCGGTGAAGCGTTGGAGCGCCTGGTAAACGACTTCCGCATGGTGATGAAGACCCTCAAGCGTTTGTCGCGCCTGTACCCCCAGGAGCTGACCGAGCACTTCATCTACCTGCCATCCGTCAGCCTGGAGCAGTTGGGTGATCATGCCCACATGCAGGCTTGGTTGGCCCAGTACGAAGTCCGCCTGCGTACCGTTGAAAAATCCGGCCTGGTCTACAAAGCCAGCCTGCGTGAAGACCGTGAACGTAACGTCTGGCTGCCAGAGGTCGAACTGATCTCCCACGGCCTGTCGAACTACGTCACCTTCAACCGCGACTTCTTCGGCAGCAACGACTACAAGACGGTTGTTACCCTCGGCGCGCAACTGAGCACCCTGCTGGACGACGGTGCTTACATTCAGCGTGGCGAGCGCAAGAAAGCGGTCAAAGAGTTCAAGGAAGCCCTGGACTGGTTGATGGCGGAAAGCACCAAGCGCCATACCATTCAGCGATACAAAGGTCTGGGCGAAATGAACCCGGATCAGCTGTGGGAAACCACCATGGACCCAGCCCAGCGTCGCATGCTGCGCGTGACCATCGAAGACGCCATTGGCGCGGACCAGATCTTCAACACCCTGATGGGTGATGCGGTCGAGCCTCGTCGTGACTTCATCGAGAGCAATGCCCTGGCGGTTTCCAACCTGGACTTCTGATCAGGTTGCAGCGCAAAAACAAAAAAGGCCAACGCTTAGCGTTGGCCTTTTTTATGGGCTGGATATGAGCATTTTATAAATGCTCCACGTGGAACATCTCAGTCCTCGGAAGCCGCCGTCACACTCTCCAACCGATATCCGTACCCATAGATCGTCAGCAACTGCCAACCCCGATCCGCCGTCAGCCCGAGCTTATTCCGCAGCCGATAAATATGCGTATCCAGCGGCCGCGACGACACCATCTCCTCATGGGTCCAGAACCGTTCATACAGGTACTCTCGAGACAGCGGCCGCGCCAGGTTCTCAAACAGGCACCGCGCCAGGCGGTATTCGCGCTCCGTCAGGCTGATGGGTTTTCCCGCCCTGCTCACCGTGAGTTCAGCATCATCAAAGGTCAGGTCATTGAAGGTATGCACCTCACTGACTGCAGACTTCTGCAACCCGTGGCGACGCAGAACGGCATTCACCCGAGCCTTAAGCTCGTTGGGACGAAACGGCTTGCTGACGTAATCATCGGCACCACTGTTCAGCGCCTGGACGATATCGCTCTCGGCATCGCGGCTGGTAAGCATGATGGCGGCTGGCGGCGCTTCCATGTGCTCGCGGGTCCAGCGCAGCAATGCCAGGCCACTGAGGTCGGGTAGTTGCCAGTCAAGGATCAGCAAGTCAAAGGTCTCGCGGCGCAGTTGTCGCAGCAGGTCTTCTCCACGCTCGAAGCAGTGCAGGGCCCATGGCTGATCCGCAGCGCTGGGGATTTGTCGCAGTGTCTGTTCCACCCGCCGCAGTTCAGCAGGTTCGTCATCCAGTATTGCGACACGCATGGCAGGGTCCTTTCTTATTGAAGAATGCGGGCATCGAATCTGAACAATTATGGCCAGATTCTCAGGCCCTCTGAATCTCTCGGTACGCTGATATCAAATGGCCGCAAGCCATTGGAAATCGTCAACACCCAAGCTGGGAAGATACCGGCTCGAGACCTTCAGGAAAAGGATCAATGGCAATCTGGTTTTATGCTGTTTCGAGACGTATGGCCGTTCTGGGGAAGGTTGATGTATGGGGAAGACTGGTATTGGTGGTGATGGTTGCTACGCTGGGCACGGAAACGGTCGGGGCCAATAAGCCGGCGGTACCTATGCCGTTCGAGGAACGGCAGACTTTGAGTGAGCCCGGCAATGGCATGGGCTTCGCCCGTTCACCGTTTCAGCAACTCAGCGAACAGCAGCAGACCCAACGTTGGGTATTTTAAGTACCCGCAAATCTGAACAAATGTTGCGAATCGGTCCGATGCACCTATGTTGTAGGTAAATTCGCTCTCGCTGGATGACACACGGATTGGAGCGACGGAAGTGCTCCGACACAGGGACGTGTCATCTTCTGCAATGGATCTCACGCCCCCAGATATTTCGGCTATCGACTGGATACCTCATCGAGTATCGTAGACGGTACTCAAGGTCTTCCCGCTGCAAGACGCTGCCTGAAAGTGCTTTCTGATGACCCATTAGAACTAGAATCTTGATGAGCGCCATGACCTTTTTCCCTTGCCGATTCCGCTCTGCCGCTTCTACGCTGTTGAGTTCGGGCCTGATCGTTACGCTTGGCGTAGTGAGTCTTCCGGCCTTGGCACGCCCTGCCCCTCCCCGTGCACCCTATATCGACGACAACCGGATGTGCCGCGCGCAACCGCTTCCGGCAGTGGTGCAGCACCTCACGGGGGAAGCCTGGAAACTGGATGCCAAGGGTGTGTCCACGGCCCTGGAAGAAGGCATGTTCATTGATGAACAAGAAAGCGTGAAAACCTCATCGGGCGCATTTGTCAGCCTGATGCTGGGGGACGGCTCGCGGATTGTCTTGCCCTCCAGCTCCCAGGTCCGATTGCATCTGGTCGAGGAGCAATCCATTCCCCAGGTGATTCTTGAAGAAGGTCAGGTCGAGGCTTACGTGATCAAGCGTGCCAGCGACTATGACCGTTTCCAGATCATGACCCCGGTGGGCGTTCTGGGGGTACGCGGCACGCATTTCCGTGTGCGTAACGATGGCGAACAATCGCTGGTGGAAGTACTCAACGGGCAAGTGGCGGTCAATCGTGATGACGCTCCACCGAGCCCGCGCCCTATCAAGAAGAAGCCCATTACCGGTCCAGTCTCTGGTGAAGTAAAGGTTGGTGCGCGGCAGGGCCTGGCCTTCAAAAAACAAGGTGAACTCAAACCCGTGGAACTGCTTGATGCGCCACGGTTGGTCGGCCAGGACGGTCAAAAGGGCGATGCGCCTGTCTGGACCCTGTTCCTGCGGCCATTGGCCGGGGCCCAGCGCTACCGGGCCCAGGTCGCGACCGATAAGGAGTTTCTGAACATCAAGCAGGAAAACTTCTCCGACAAGCCGCAAATGCGCTTCACTGGGCTGAAAGCATCGTTCTATCACGTTCGCTTGTCGGCATATGATGAACACGGGCTTGAGGGAGAAACCGGGGTTTATGACATTTTCTATTACCCACCCGCGAACCGCGTGCAGTAGTGCCCTGGACGCGAGCCGGTGAGGCTGTGGCACAGGGCTGAAAAGCGCCAACCGACTCAGGCTCAGCGGCTGTTCAATGGCCTGGTGCGCGAATGGCTGTGGGTCAGCCTGTTGCTATTACCCATCACGGCCTTCCTGTCCCTGAGCCCTGGCCTGGCCCTCAATAACCTGCTGTATGACAGCCTCCGCCGGCTGGCGCCTTTATCGGTGGATCCACGCATCCTGCTGGTAACGATCGACGACCGAAGCCTGAAGGAACTTGGCCAATGGCCATGGTCCCGACGTGTGCATGCCGACCTGCTTGATCGGCTGAGCGCCGCCAAGCCTGCCGGCATCCTGTTTGATGTGATCTTCAGCGAGCCCGCCCGGGAGCCAGCCAATGACCTGCGCCTGGCCGAGGCTATGTGCAACGCTGGCAACGTCCTGTTGCCTTTGATTCGTGAAGGCTCGCCGCGCTACGGCCAGCCTGTGGCGCAAATCCTGCCCGTGTTGCCCTTGCGTGATTGCGCCCGTAGCGTCGGCCATATCAACGTGGAAGCGGACAGCGACGGCATCGTTCGAAGCCTGTATTTGCGTGAAGGTCCACCAGGTAATTTGACACCGCAGTTAGCCTGGCTGGCGTTTGAACTGAGCGGCCAGCCATCCCTAATGCCGGGCGCACCTGGTCCGTCGGAAAGCTCCAGCTGGCAGCGGGAAAATGCCATTCGAATTCCTTTTATTGCCAGTCATGCTGGCTTTCCCAGCGTGCCGTATATCAGTGTCTTGCGCGGGGAGGTGCCATCCGAGTTGCTGCGCGACCGCTTGATCCTGATTGGCGCTACGGCACCGGGCATGGGCGACCGTTATGTCACGCCGCTTTCGGCCAGTGTCGGCACCACCCCGGGCGTGGAGATCCAGGCAAATATTCTCAATGGCTTGCTGCAAGGGCGCAGTATTGTCGATCTGCCCGTGTGGATGGCGACGCTACTGGCCACCGCGATGGTCGCGGTGCTGTTGGGCCTTCTGCTGTTTCGCCCGCGTTATGCACTGTGGCTGACCCTCGGTTGCATGGTGGCTGCGCTTCTGGGTTCATGGGGCCTGTTGCGCCTGGGCCATTGGTGGTCGCCGGCAGCAAGTCTGATTGGCATGCTGCTCAGCTACCTGATCTGGAACTGGCGGCGCCTGAGCGTGATCCTGGCCTACTTCGGCTGGGAACTGGCACGCCTGGACAACGAACCCAAAGTGCTCCCGGAGCGCCGTCGAGCGCCCGCCAGCCAGGGTGATGTATTGCAGGGACGAATCTTCGCCCTCGAACAAGCGGTCAGCCGTACCCGGGACACTCGTCGCTTCATGGCCGATGGGCTGGAATGTTTGCCTGTAGCAACCTTGATTACCGACCCCAAGGGCAACGTCCTGCTGGCCAATCGAATTGCCCGCGATGTGTTCGGCAATGAACTGGTGGCCGAAAACCTCTTGGATCAGCTCGCCGCATTGGGTTATCCACCGCTGCAGGACGGTGTTCGCCCTGCCCTGTCGACGCTGGATATTGTCGAGTTCCGCGACACCCTTGACCGCAGCCTGCGCCTCGACCTGGCGCCGCTGCTGCCTGCAGACGGTGACGTGGCCCTGGGCTGGCTGCTGAGCCTCACAGACCTGAGCATTGAGCGTGATGCCCAGCAGCAACGGGAGACCCTGCTGCGCTTTCTGTCCCATGACCTGCGTGCGCCGCATTCGGCGATCCTGGCCCTGTTGGATGTTCAGGACTCCGCCGCGCCCATATTTGCGCAGATCGAACAACAAGTCCGCCGTGCCCTGAACCTGACCGAATCATTCGTGCAGTTGGCGAAAGCCGAATCCGATGGCTACCAATTCCAGCCCAGCCTGTTCGCCATGTTGGTACTCGACGCATTTGATCAAGTCGCAGTGCACGCCCAGTTGAAAGGCATTCGCCTGGTCCATCACCTGGATGAAGACGGCGAAGAAATGGTGTGGGCGGATCAATCGCTGCTGACCCGCGCCTTATTCAATCTGTTGGAAAATGCGGTGAAATACAGCCCATCGGGCACCACCGTTACGTTAAGCCTGACCAGCCATGAAGACGCTTTGCAGTGCCGTATCAGCGACCAGGGGCGAGGAATCTCCCCGCAGGATTTGCCCGAACTCTTCGCTCAATACCGGCGCTTCGCCTCGGCTCAGGGCAGTGAAGGATTGGGGTTGGGGCTGACCATGGTCAAGGCCGTCGTGGATCGTCACGGTGGGAGAATTCGCTGCGAGAGCGAGGTGGATAAAGGTACGACCTTCATCCTTCAACTGCCATTGTGGCGAGACTGAATCGCGGCTTTTCACCTGTGCATAAAAAACCGGTCTCAAGGACCGGTTTTTTAATGCGGAAAAAACTTATGCACCTTTTCCGCCGTTTTATGAGCTTGGGAAATATGTAAGTAAATCAGCAGCCTATAAGCTAAAAAGCGCAATTCGCCAACAAACCGTACACAGGTTATCCACAGAAACTCAAATCACCGGCGTGTCGACCACAACCGGCTCCGGCGGCAACGAACCCATGGCCCTTTGTTGCGCTTCATTCCATGCCTGGGCACGGTCGTTCAGCGCTGCAATGGCACGTGGGCCTTCGCCCTCGGCATACATGGGCTCGCCAATGATTACAGTGATGGTGCCTTCACGCTTGGCCCAGCCGGTCTTTGGCCAGAACTTGCCGGCATTGTGGGCAATTGGCAGCACCGGCAGCCCGGCGTTCACCGCCAGGGCCGTACCGCCACGTGAGAACTTGCCCACAGTGCCGTAGGGCACGCGTGTGCCTTCAGGGAAGATCAGCACCCAAACCCCATCCTTCAACAGCTCATCGCCCTTCTTGGCCACATGCTTGAGTGCGGCCTTGGGGTTGTCGCGGTCGATGGCGATCGGTCGCAGCATGGCCATGGCCCAGCCGAAGAATGGTACGTACAGCAGCTCACGCTTGAGCACCTGGCTCAGGGGCGAGAAATACGCAGACAGGAAAAAGGTTTCCCAGGTGCTCTGGTGGTTCGACAGAATCACACAAGGCTGGTCCGGGACGTTTTCGGCGCCCCTGATCTCGAAACGAATGTTCAGGAACACCTTGGTCAACCACAGCGCGCAGTTGCACCAAAAGACGTTGATGAAACGATAGCGCGCCTTGAACGGCAGGAAAGGCGCGATAAAAAAGCTCAGGGTGCACCAGAGAAAAGAGCTGGTGCCCAACAGCAGGTAAAAGAAGAAGGTTCTGATGGCCTGCAAAATCGACATGGCGGCATTTACCGTTGCGGGACAACGCCCGCCTGTTAAAAGCGCGCTCCCGAACAGTCCTTGGTCAGGAAGTCAGAAGGGCTGCTAGTTGTTGATAAGTTCTGCGGCAACCGCCGCCAGATCGTCAAAAATCAAAGTACCTACCGGCAGGGTTTTAGCCTGGGTCTTTTCGCCTTTCCCGGTTTTTACCAAAACTGGCTGAGAGTCGACGGCTTTGGCGGCTTCCAGGTCACCGAGGCTGTCCCCGACAAACCATAGCCCAGCCAACGGCACGTTGTAATGTTCAGCAATAGTTTTAAGCATACCCGGTTTGGGCTTGCGGCAATCGCAGCCTTCATCCGGGCCGTGCGGGCAATACACCACCAGCCCTACTTCACCGCCCTGCTCGGCCACCAGCGTGCGCAGGCGCGCGTGCATGGCGTCGAGGGTGGCGATGTCGTAGTAGCCGCGGGCGATGCCGGACTGGTTGGTGGCGATGGCCACCGTCCAGCCCGCTTTGCTCAACTGCGCGATGGCCTCGATCGAGCCGGGCAGTGGAATCCATTCCGCCACCGATTTGATGTAAGCGTCGGAGTCGTAATTGATCACTCCGTCCCGATCGAGAATCAGCAGTTTCAACATGGTCAGCTCAGTACGGAAATGTCAGCGATATTGATGAACAGGCCGCGCAGGCGCGCCAGCATGGCGTAGCGGTTTTTCCGCACGCCCGCGTCTTCGGCATTGATCATCACCGCTTCGAAGAACGCATCCACCGGCTCACGCAAGGTGGCCAGGCGCGCCAAGGCTTCGGCGTAGTTGCGTTCGGCGATCAGCGGCTTCACTGCGTTTTCCGCCTTGGCGATGGCCGAGTTCAGCGAGAACTCCTTGGCATCGGCAAACAGGCCCGGGTCGACTTCGGCATTACCGAGGTTGTCGGCCTTGCTCAGCAGGTTCGACACACGCTTGTTCACGGCGGCCAGGGCACCGGCTTCCGGCAGCTTGCGGAAGGCCTGTACGGCCTGCACACGCTGGTCGAAGTCCAGCGCCGAACCTGGTTGCAGGGCACGTACCGACAGGTACACCGAAACGTCCACACCTTCGTCTTCGTAACGCGCACGCAGACGGTCGAACACGAACTCCAGCACTTGCTCGGCCAGGCCCGCTTGCTTGACCTTGGCACCGAACTGGCCAACCGCAAACACCACGGCCTGGGTCAGGTCGAGGTCGAGCTTCTTGTCGATCAGGATGCGCAGCACGCCCAGGGCCGCACGGCGCAGCGCATACGGGTCTTTGCTGCCGGTAGGCAACATGCCGATACCGAAGATACCGACGAGGGTATCCAGCTTGTCAGCGATGGCCACGGCCGCACCGGTGAGGGTGGTCGGCAGCTCGGCGCCGGCACCGCGCGGCATGTACTGCTCGTTCAGCGCGAGGGCGACGTCCTGCGGCTCGCCATCATTCAGGGCGTAGTAGTAACCGGCAACACCTTGCATCTCCGGGAACTCGCCGACCATCTCGGTGGCCAGGTCGCACTTGGACAGCAGGCCGGCACGCGCAGCCCAGGCAGCATCGCCACCAATGCGTGGCGCGATGTAGGCCGCCAGCTTGGAAACCCGTACGGCCTTGTCGTATACGCTGCCGAGTTTTTCCTGGAACACCACGTTCTGCAGGCGCAGGTTGAAGTCTTCGAGCTTCTGCTTCTTGTCTTGCTTGAAGAAGAACTCGGCGTCAGTCAGGCGCGGGCGAACGACTTTTTCGTTACCGGCGATGATCTGCTGCGGGTCCTTGCTTTCGATGTTGGCCACGGTGATGAAGCGCGGCAGCAGCTTGCCGTCGACGTCCAGCAGGCAGAAATACTTCTGGTTGTCCTGCATGGTGGTGATCAGCGCTTCCTGCGGCACGTCGAGGAAACGCTCCTCGAACGAGCACACCAGCGGCACTGGCCATTCAACCAAAGCGGTCACTTCGTCCAGCAGGCTTGGCGGCACGATGGCGGTGCCTTCCTGCAGGCGGGCCAGCTCTTCGGTACGCTTGCTGATCAGCTCGCGGCGCTCATTGGCATCCGCCAGCACATAGGCTGCACGCAGGTCATTGAGGTAGTTGGCGGGCGCGGTGATGCGCACGGCTTCCGGATGGTGGAAGCGGTGGCCACGTGAATCACGGCCGGCCTTCTGGGCGAGGATGGTGCAGTCGATGACCTGGTCACCGAGCAGCATCACCAGCCATTGGGTCGGGCGCACGAACTCTTCCTTGCGGGCACCCCAGCGCATGCGCTTGGGGATCGGCAGGTCGTTCAGCGAGTCTTCAACGATGGTCGGCAACAGGCTGGCGGTCGGCTTGCCGGTGATGACCTGGCTGAAACGCAGCTTCGGGCCGCTCTGGTCGATCTCGCTCAGCTCGACGCCACACTTCTTGGCAAAACCAAGGGCGGCTTGAGTCGGGTTGCCTTCGGCGTCGAAGGCGGCCTGGCGTGGCGGGCCGTCGAGGTTGATGCTGCGGTCCGGCTGCTGGGTTTCCAGTGCGGTGAGCAACACAGCCAGTCGGCGCGGCGCGGCGTAGACTTTTTTTGCGGCGAACTTCAGGCCAGCGGTTTGCAGGCCTTTTTCGATACCGGCCAGGAATGCGTCGGCCAGGGTATTCAGTGCCTTGGGTGGCAGCTCTTCGGTGCCCAGTTCAACCAGGAAATCTTGAGCACTCATTGTGCAGCCTCCAGCTTAGCCAACACTTCATCACGCAGGTCCGGGGTGGCCATCGGGAAGCCCAGCTTGGCGCGAGCCAACAGGTAGGCTTGGGCGACGGAACGCGCCAGGGTGCGTACACGCAGGATGTATTGCTGGCGCGCAGTTACCGAGATGGCACGACGGGCGTCCAGCAGGTTGAAGGTGTGGGATGCCTTCAGAACCATTTCATAGCTTGGCAACGGCAGCGGCTGATCCAGTTCGATCAGGCGCTTGGCTTCGCTTTCATAGAAGTCGAACAGTTCGAACAGCTTCTCGACGTTCGCGTGTTCGAAGTTGTAGGTCGACTGCTCCACTTCGTTCTGGTGGAACACGTCGCCGTAGGTCACCTTGCCGAACGGGCCGTCAGCCCACACCAGGTCGTAGACCGAGTCCACGCCTTGCAGGTACATGGCCAGGCGCTCGAGACCGTAGGTGATCTCGCCGGTCACCGGGTAGCACTCGATGCCGCCGGCTTGCTGGAAGTAAGTGAACTGTGTCACTTCCATGCCGTTGAGCCAGACTTCCCAGCCCAGGCCCCAGGCGCCCAGGGTTGGCGATTCCCAGTTGTCTTCGACGAAACGGATGTCGTGGACCAGCGGGTCCAGGCCGACATGTTTCAACGAGCCCAGGTACAGCTCTTGGAAGTTGTCCGGGTTTGGCTTCAGAACCACCTGGAACTGGTAGTAGTGCTGCAGGCGGTTCGGGTTTTCGCCGTAGCGGCCGTCAGTCGGGCGACGACTGGGCTGCACATAAGCGGCGTTCCAGGTTTCCGGGCCGATGGCCCGCAGGAAGGTAGCGGTGTGGAAAGTGCCGGCGCCTACTTCCATATCGTAGGGCTGAAGTACCACACAACCTTGCTCGGCCCAGTATTGCTGGAGGGCGAGGATCAAGTCTTGGAAGGTACGCACGGCTGGCGTAGGCTGGCTCACGAAATTCACCTGTTACTTGGGCTGCGATTTAAAGAGCGGGAGTATACCCGATTCGGCCGCGCCACCATCCCCTGGAGCCTTATGCCACGCTGCTTTTGGTGTTCTGAAGATCCGCTGTACATGGCTTATCACGATCAGGAGTGGGGAACGCCGCTGCGCGATGCGCAGGGACTGTTCGAGTTGCTTTTGCTCGAAGGGTTCCAGGCGGGCCTGTCCTGGATCACCGTTTTACGCAAACGCGAGCATTATCGAAAGGTCTTGTTCGGCTTTGATGCGCAGCGTCTGGCCCAACTGAGCGATGCCGAGATCGAAGCGCTGATGCTCGATCCGGGCATCGTGCGTAACCGCCTGAAACTCAATGCCACCCGGCGCAATGCCGCCGCCTGGTTGGCGCTGCAGGACCCCGTGGAGTTTCTGTGGTCGTTTGTGGGCGGCGTGCCCAAGGTCAATCATTTCAAGGACCGCAGCCAGGTCCCGGCCATTACGCCGGAGGCTGAGGCCATGAGCAAAGCCTTGAAAAAAGCCGGCTTCACGTTCGTCGGGCCGACCATCTGCTACGCGTTCATGCAGGCCTCGGGCATGGTCATGGACCACACTCAGGACTGCGACCGTTACGCGGACCTCGCCAACGCCGGTTAGAATGGCGGTTTTGCGCACCACACACGATCAGGAGTGACCTGTGGAAAAGTTTAAAGGCGCCTTGCTGGTAGGCGCTCTTCGGTTGTTTGCCCTGCTGCCCTGGCGCGCGGTGCAAGCGGTCGGTTCGGCAATTGGCTGGATCATGTGGAAAACCCCCAACCGTTCCCGCGAGACGGTGCGGATCAACCTGTCCAAATGCTTCCCGGACATGGATCCGGCCGAGCGCGAGCGTCTCGTTGGACGCAGCCTGATGGACATCGGCAAGTCCCTGACCGAAAGCGCCTGCGCCTGGATCTGGCCGGCCCAGCGTTCCATCGACCTGGTGCGCGAGGTCGAAGGCCTGGAAGTGCTGCACGAAGCCCTGGCTTCGGGCAAAGGCGTGGTCGGCATCACCAGCCACCTGGGCAACTGGGAAGTGTTGAACCACTTCTATTGCAGCCAGTGCAAACCGATCATTTTCTACCGCCCGCCAAAGCTCAAGGCGGTGGATGACTTGCTGCGCAAACAGCGGGTGCAACTGGGTAACCGCGTGGCGGCGTCCACCAAGGAAGGCATCCTCAGTGTTATCAAGGAAGTGCGCAAAGGCGGCCAGGTGGGGATTCCTGCGGATCCGGAGCCGGCGGAATCGGCCGGGATCTTCGTGCCGTTCTTCGCCACCCAGGCGCTGACCAGCAAGTTCGTGCCGAACATGCTGGCGGGGCACAAGGCGGTCGGGGTGTTCCTGCATGCCCTGCGGCTGCCGGATGGCTCGGGCTACAAAGTGATTCTGGAAGCGGCGCCGGAAGACATGTACAGCACCGACACCGCCACTTCGTGTGCGGCGATGAGCAAGGTGGTGGAGCGCTATGTGGGGGCTTACCCGAGCCAGTACATGTGGAGCATGAAACGCTTCAAGAAACGCCCGCCGGGTGAGGCGCGGTGGTATTAATGTACGGCTGACTCAAGGTTGGCACAAAACAAAATGTGGGAGCGGGCTTGCTCGCGAAGGCGGTGTATCAGACACAAATTCGGTGACTGACACGACGCCTTCGCGAGCAAGCCCGCTCCCACATTGGGTTCTGCTTAAGCTTGGCGGTCGAGTTTCTTCAGGAATACGGTCATTTCCTTTTCGGCCTGCTTGTCGCCATGTGCCAGGGCCGCTTCAATACCCTTCTCCCAAGCTAACCGCGCTGCAGCGTTATCACCCTGCCCCAGCTGCGCCTTGCCCAACAGCTTCCACGCCGCCGAATACTTCGGGTCGAACTCGACGCATTTCTGCAAATGCTCGGCCGCCTTGGCGTTGTCCTTCAGATCAAGATAACCCTTGCCCAAACCAAACCGCAGCAGTGAGTTATCCACACCCTTGGCGAGCATTTTTTCCAGGGATTCGAGCATGTCGGTCACTCCGTTTGATCAGAAAAAGCTCAGGCCCACGTGGAACAGCTTCTCCACATCGCGGATATGTTTTTTATCCACAAGGAACAGAATCACGTGGTCGCCCGTGGCGATCACCGTGTCGTCGTGGGCGATGATCACTTCTTCATCGCGAATGATTGCGCCGATGGTGGTGCCCGGCGGCAGGCCGATATCGCGGATCGCCTTGCCAATCACCTTGCTCGATTTTGAATCACCGTGGGCAATCGCCTCGATGGCTTCCGCCGCACCCCGGCGCAACGAGTGCACACTGACGATATCGCCGCGCCGCACGTGGGCCAGCAAGGTGCCGATGGTCGCCAGTTGCGGGCTGATGGCGATGTCGATATCGCCGCCCTGGATCAGGTCGACGTAGGCCGGGTTGTTGATGATGGTCATCACCTTCTTCGCCCCCAGCCGCTTGGCCAGCAACGACGACATGATGTTGGCTTCGTCATCGTTGGTCAGGGCCAGGAAGATATCGGCGTCGGCGATGTTTTCTTCCAGCAGCAGATCACGATCCGAGGCGCTGCCCTGCAGGACCACGGTGCTGTCGAGGGTGTCGGACAAATACCGGCAGCGTGCCGGATTCATCTCGATGATCTTCACCTGGTAGCGGCTTTCGATGGCCTCGGCCAAGCGCTCACCGATCTGCCCGCCGCCGGCGATGACGATGCGTTTATAGGTCTCATCCAGACGGCGCATTTCGCTCATCACCGCGCGAATGTTCGCTTTGGCGGCGATGAAAAACACCTCGTCGTCAGCCTCGATCACCGTATCGCCCTGGGGCAGAATCGGCCGGTCGCGACGGAAGATCGCCGCCACCCGCGTCTCGACGTTGGGCATGTGCTCGCGCAGCTGGCGCAGTTGCTGGCCCACCAACGGCCCGCCGTAGTAGGCCTTGACCGCCACCAGCTGTGCCTTGCCTTCGGCGAAGTCGATCACCTGCAAGGCGCCCGGGTGTTCGATCAGGCGCTTGATGTAATGGGTCACCACCTGTTCCGGGCTGATCAGCACATCGACCGGGATCGCGTCGTTGTCGAACAGTCCGGCGCGGGTCAGGTAGGCCGCCTCACGCACTCGGGCGATCTTGGTCGGAGTGTGAAACAGGGTGTGGGCGACCTGGCAGGCAACCATGTTGGTCTCGTCACTGTTGGTGACTGCCACCAGCATGTCGGCATCGTCGGCACCGGCCTGGCGCAGCACTGTAGGAAACGAGGCGCGGCCCTGTACGGTACGGATATCCAAACGGTCGCCCAAATCCCGCAGGCGCTCCGCGTCGGTGTCGACCACGGTGATGTCGTTGGCTTCGCTGGCCAAATGCTCGGCCAGCGTACCGCCAACCTGCCCTGCGCCGAGGATGATGATTTTCATCCGGTCACTCCCTTAAAACCATTCAGCCGCGAGCGGCGGCAATCTTGATCAGCTTGGCGTAATAGAACCCGTCGTGGCCGCCTTCCTGGGCCAGCAACTGGCGGCCATGAGGCTGCTTGATCCCGGCCTGGATGTCGAGGTCCAGTTCCCGTGCGCCGCTGGTGCGAGCAAGGAAGGCTTCGATGACTTCAGTGTTTTCGGTAGGCAGCGTCGAGCAGGTGGCGTACAGCAGGATGCCGCCTACTTCGAGGGTCGGCCACAACGCGTCCAGCAACTCGCCTTGCAGCACGGCCAGGGCGGCGATGTCGTCGGGTTGGCGGGTCAGCTTTATGTCCGGGTGGCGGCGGATCACGCCGGTGGCGGAGCACGGTGCGTCCAGCAGGATGCGCTGGAACGGCTTGTCGTCCCACCAGGTGGCGGTGTCGCGGCCGTCGGCGGCGATCAGCTCGGCGCTGAGGCCCAGACGGGCGAGGTTTTCCCGCACACGCACCAGGCGCTTGGCTTCCAGGTCGACGGCGACGACGCCGGCCAGGTCCGCTTGCACTTCCATGATGTGGCAGGTCTTGCCGCCGGGGGCGCAACAGGCGTCCAGTACGCGTTGGCCCGGGGCCAGGTCCAGCAGGTCGGCGGCCAGTTGAGCGGCTTCGTCCTGCACGCTGATCCAGCCTTCGGCGAACCCGGGCAGGTTACGTACATCGCCCGGTTCTGTAAGAACGATGCCGTCCTGGCTGTAGACGCAGGCCGTGGCCGCTACACCGGCTTCGCCAAGCAACGTGAGATAAGCGTCGCGGGTGTGATGACGGCGATTGACCCGCAGGATCATCGGCGGGTGCGCGTTGTTGGCCGCGCAGATGGCTTCCCACTGCTCGGGCCAGAACGCCTTCAGGGATTTTTGCAGCCAGCGCGGGTGGGCGGTGCGCACCACCGGGTCATGTTCCAGCTCGGCCAGCAGCGCTTCGCTTTCGCGCTGGGCGCGGCGCAGCACGGCGTTGAGCAGGGCCTTGGCCCAAGGCTTTTTCAGCTTGTCGGCGCAACCGACGGTTTCGCCGATGGCCGCGTGGGCCGGCACGCGGGTGTAGAGCAGTTGATACAGGCCCACCAGCAGCAGCGCCTCGACATCGGCGTCCGCCGCCTTGAACGGCTTTTGCAGCAGCTTGGCCGCCAGCGCCGATAAACGTGGCTGCCAGCGGGCGGTACCGAAGGCCAGGTCCTGGGTAAAGCCGCGATCGCGGTCTTCGACTTTATCCAGTTGGGTCGGCAACGAACTATTGAGGGAAGCCTTGCCGTTGAGCACGGCGGCCAGGGCCTTGGCGGCGGCCAGACGTGGGTTCATTGCGCGTCCACCGCTTGGCCGAGGACGATGCCAACGGCAAATTTCTCACGGCGGCTGTTGAACAAATCGCTGAAGTTCAGCGCCTTGCCGCCGGGCAATTGCAGACGGGTCAGACACAGCGCCTGTTCACCGCACGCTACCAACAGGCCGTCCTTGCTGGCGCCGATGATCTCGCCGGGGGCGCCCTTGCCTTCGGCCAGGGTGGCGGCCAGTACTTTCAAGGCCTCGCCATTGAGCGTGCTGTGGCAGATCGGCCACGGGTTGAAGGCACGCACCAGACGCTCCAGCTCAACGGCCGGGCGGCTCCAGTCGATGCGGGCTTCATCCTTGTTCAATTTGTGGGCGTAGGTGGCGAGGCTGTCGTCCTGCACTTCACCTTGCAGAGTGCCGGCAGCCAGGCCTGCGATGGCCTGGACGACAGCCGGCGGGCCCATTTCGGCGAGGCGATCATGCAGGCTGCCGCCGGTGTCTTGCCCGGTGATCGGGGTGGTGACTTTCAGCAGCATCGGCCCGGTGTCCAGGCCTGCTTCCATGCGCATCACGGTCACCCCGCTTTGCGCATCACCGGCTTCGACGGCACGCTGGATCGGTGCCGCGCCACGCCAGCGAGGCAGCAGCGAGGCGTGGCTGTTGATGCAGCCCAGGCGCGGGATATCCAGCACAGCCTGGGGCAGGATCAAGCCGTAGGCCACCACCACCAGCAGGTCTGGCTTCAGCGCAGCCAGTTCGGCCTGGGCATCGGCGTTGCGCAGGGTCGGCGGCTGCAGCACCACAATGTTGTTTTCCAGTGCCAGCTGCTTGACCGGGCTGGGCATCAGTTTTTGCCCACGACCGGCCGGGCGATCGGGCTGGGTGTAGACCGCCACGATTTCATAAGGGCTGGCGAGCAGGGCCTTGAGGTGTTCGGCGGCGAATTCGGGGGTGCCGGCAAAAACGATGCGCAGTGGCTCGGTCATGGGAAACGTCTCACAAAAGAAAAAGGCTTGCCGGAGCAAGCCTTTGAAAGAAGGGAATCAAGCTTGCTGGCGATGCTTCTTTTCCAGCTTCTTCTTGATCCGGTCGCGTTTAAGCGTGGACAGGTAATCGACAAACAGCTTGCCGTTGAGGTGGTCGCACTCGTGTTGGATGCACACCGCCAGCAGGCCTTCGGCAATCATCTCGAACGGCTTGCCATCACGGTCCAGGGCCTTGATCTTGACGCGCTGGGGACGGTCGACGTTCTCGTAGAAGTCGGGCACCGACAGGCAGCCTTCCTGGTACTGGCCCATCTCGTCGGTCAGGGTTTCGAACTCAGGGTTGATAAACACCAGGGGCTCGCTGCGGTCTTCGGACAGGTCCATGACCACGACGCGCTGATGCACGTCGACCTGGGTCGCGGCGAGGCCGATACCCGGGGCTTCATACATTGTTTCAAACATGTCATCGACCAACTGACGAACCTTGGCGTCCACTACGGCCACTGGCTTGGCGATGGTGCGCAGGCGTGAGTCCGGAAATTCGAGGATGTTCAAAATAGCCATAAGCGTAATTGCTGCACATGTGAGGTAAAGGCAAGTCGGCGCCGGGGATGGACCCTTGATGTGCCGGAATAAGTGCCGTGGGAAAACGTCCGAAAGCCGCGAAGGCCAAGGCGTTTCACGCGAATGCACATAATAAAGGAGATTCACCCCATGAGGAAATCGCTACTCGTCTTGCTGCTGTGGGCCCAGGCCGTTATTGCCCAGGTTCCCGAGAGCTATCCACAGGCCGGCCAACCGTTGCCGCTTCATACGCAGCAGGCCATCCAGCGCTTTTTACTGCACAACCGCATTCTCGATACCCCCCAGGAACTGGAGCACGCTCCCTATATTGTTGCAGCAGATGCCGGACGAGTATTGGGCGCCGATGGCGAGCGTATTTATGCGCGAGGTGCCCTGGACCCTACCGCCGAAAGCTACGGGATCTTCCGTCGCGGCAAGGCCTATACCGACCCGCAAAGCCAGGAATTGCTGGGTATCAACGTCGACGACATTGGCACCGCACGTTTTGTGACGGTGGGCGATGTCAGCACGTTGGGTGTGCGGCGCGTCACCCAGGAGGTGCGTCCCGGGGATCGTTTGCTCAGCCAGCAAGCGCCCACCGACCTGGCCAGCCTGGTGATTCAGATGCCTGCTCGCGCCACTGCCGGGCACATCATCGACGTGCCACGGGGCGTGACGCAGATCGGCGTGCTGGACGCGGTGACGCTGAACAAGGGCCGTCGTGACGGCCTGACGGAAGGCCATTTGCTGGCCGTGGTGAAAACCGGGGAAACCGTTCGGGACCGAGTAACCGGCGCTCCGGTGAAGATGCCCGACGAGCCGGCCGGGACGCTATTGGTGTTCCGCACCTACGAAAAGCTCAGCTACGGCCTGGTGCTCAGCGCGTCGCGTTCGCTGGCGGTAATGGACCGTTTTGAGGCGCCTGAACGAAGACAATAATTAGGTTGCTAAATAAGTTACCAACAGAGTTATCCACAGCTTGTTCCGATCAAGGACGATCATATGTTACCGACGAATGACCGTGAAATTTCCCCGGCAGAACTGGAAGCCCGACTACGCTTGCACAGGCTGCCGGAACTGGGTCCCAAGGGCTTTAAAAAACTTATCGAGGCCTTTGGTTCTGCGTCAAAAGCCATCAGCGCACCGGCCAGTGCCTGGCGCTCCCTGGGGCTCAAGGTGGCCAGCGCCGATGCCCGGCGTTGCGAGGAAGTACGTGATGGTGCCAGTGCGGCATTGGCCTGGTTGGAGCGTCCGGCCCAGCATTTGCTGATGTGGGACCAACCCGACTACCCGGCATTGCTTGCAGAATTGGATGACGCACCCCCGCTATTATTCGTCGCCGGCAACCCGGCGATTCTGGAGAAAACGCAGCTGGCGATGGTCGGCAGCCGTCGCGCCTCCAGGCCAGGAATGGATACCGCCGCCGCGTTTTCCCGCAGCCTGGCGAGTGCCGGTTTTGTCATCACCAGTGGCCTTGCCCTGGGTATCGACGGTGCTGCTCACCAGGCGGCTTTGGATGTTGGTGGACATACAATCGGCGTGCTGGGCACCGGGCTCGAAAATTTTTATCCACAGCGCCATCGACGCTTGGCCGAGGCGATGATTGCCCAAGGCAGTGCCGTGGTTTCCGAGTTTCCGTTGGACGCCGCGCCCCAGGCCGGCAACTTCCCGCGCCGCAACCGTATTATCAGTGGCCTGTCGCTTGGGGTACTGGTGGTGGAGGCCAGCATGGCCAGCGGTTCGCTGATCACCGCGCGGCTGGCGGCGGAGCAAGGGCGCGAGGTATACGCCATCCCCGGCTCCATCCATCACCCCGGGGCCAAAGGCTGCCATCAACTGATCCGCGATGGCGCGGTGCTGGTGGAAACCATCGAGCACATTCTCGAAAACCTGCGTGGCTGGCAGGCCCTCTCCCGCCCGGCGCCGATTGCGGCCAATCATCCGCTGGTGGCGCTGTTGCACGCGGCGCCCCACACCAGTGAAGCCCTGGCGATTGCCAGTGGCAGGGCCTTGTCCGAGGTGCTGGCCAGCCTGACGGAGCTGGAACTGGAAGGCCGAGTGATCTGCGAAAGCGGGCGCTGGCTTGCGCGCGGCTAGGTTTTGTAACGAAGATCGGTAAACTGCGCAGAGCTTTAGTCCGGAGAGTGAGTAATGGTCAACAGGTGGCGTGTGCGAGAAGCCGCACGAGAAATTCGCGCAGGCGCAGTGATTGCCTATCCAACCGAGGCGGTCTGGGGCCTGGGCTGTGACCCTTGGAACGAAGAAGCGGTGGATCGGTTGCTGGCGATCAAGGGCCGGTCTGTGGATAAGGGGCTGATCCTGATTGCCGACAATATCCGTCAGTTCGATTTTCTCTTCGAAGACTTTCCCGATGAGTGGATGGACCGCATGGCCAGTACCTGGCCTGGCCCGAATACGTGGCTGGTGCCCCATCAGGACTTGCTGCCCGAGTGGATTACCGGGGTGCATGACACGGTGGCGTTGCGGGTGACTGATCATCCGCAAGTGCGGGATCTGTGCTCGCTGGTCGGGCCACTGATTTCCACCTCGGCCAACCCGCAGGGCCGCCCGGCGGCGCGCACGCGGATTCGTGTGGAGCAGTATTTCCGTGGGCAGGTGGATCTGGTATTGGGGGGGAATCTGGGGGGGCGCAAGAACCCGAGTCTGATTCGGGATCTGGCGACGGGTGAGGTTGTGCGGCCTTCCTGAGACCGAGCCGCCTGCTTTCGCGAGCAAGCCCGCTCCCACATTTGACCGAGTCCAACTTTTGGAACGCGGACAAATGTGGGAGCGGCGGTGCGACGATTCGACTTGCTCGCGAAGAGGCCCTCAAAGCCGCTGAAAATCCAACGCCCTATGGCAGCAGAATGGTCGACCCAGTCGTGCGCCGCGCCGACAACTCTGCCTGAGCCTTCGCCGCATCCCCCAACGAAAACCGTTGGTTAATATCAATCTGCAGCTTCCCGCTGATGATCATCGAAAACAGATCATCCGCCATCGCCTGCAGGTTTTCCGGGTTGTTGGCATAGGTCGCCAATGTCGGCCGGGTCACATACAGCGAGCCCTTGGCCGCCAGAATCCCCAGGTTGACCCCATCCACCGCCCCCGAAGCATTACCAAAACTCACCACCAAACCGCGTGGCGCAACGCTATCCAAGGAGGTGAGCCAGGTGTCCTTGCCTACGCCGTCGTACACCACTGGGCACTTCTTGCCGTCAGTCAATTCCAGCACGCGTTGTGCGACATTTTCCTTGCTGTAGTCGATGGTTTCCCAGGCGCCGAGGGATTTGGCCAGCGCCGCTTTTTCCGGCGAACTCACGGTACCGATCAGCTTCACGCCCAAGGCCTTGGCCCATTGGCAAGCCAGGGAGCCGACGCCACCGGCAGCGGCGTGGAACAGAATGGTTTCGCCGCCCTTCAACTCATAGGTCTGGCGCAACAGGTACTGCACCGTCAGGCCCTTGAGCATCGCGCCGGCGGCCTGTTCGAAGCTGATGTCGTCCGGCAGGTGCACCAGGTTGGCAGCCGGCAACACATGCAATTCGCTGTAGGCGCCCAGCGGGCCGCTGCCGTAGGCCACGCGATCGCCGACCTTGAATTGAGTGACTTCGCTGCCCACCGCATCAACCACTCCGGCACCTTCTGCGCCCAGGCCCGACGGCAAGGCCGGTGGTGCATACAGACCGCTGCGGAAATAGGTGTCGATGAAGTTCAGGCCAATGGCCTTGTTCTGCACGCGAACCTGCTGCGGGCCGGGTTCTGCCGGGGTGTAGTCCACATACTCAAGCACTTCGGGGCCGCCATGGGCACGGAACTGGATACGTTTGGCCATCTGCACTCTCCTTAAGTCATTTCGCGTAGCCCCCTATCGGACTCCTAAGCTTGATCTTCGTCAACTGTGGCAGCAGTGGGTGCAGTGGTATCCTGTGCGCCCATTTGCCGCCGATGCCCAATGGCCTCGTGTAGCGTTGCCCGATTCAAGGTGATGTCATGACTACCCGCACCGAGGCTGTCAAAGCCTACCTGCTTGACCTGCAAGACCGCATTTGCAGCGCCCTGGAAACCTTCGAGACGGACACTCGCTTCATCGAAGACGCCTGGACCCGGCCTGCCGGCGGCGGCGGTCGCACCCGTGTGATCGAAAACGGTTCGGTAATCGAGAAAGGCGGCGTTAACTTTTCCCACGTGTTTGGCAGCGGCCTCCCACCGTCCGCCAGTGCCCATCGCCCGGAATTGGCCGGTCGCGGTTTTGAGGCCCTCGGCGTGTCGCTGGTGATCCACCCGCACAACCCGCATGTGCCGACTTCCCACGCCAATGTGCGTTTTTTCATCGCTGAAAAAGAAGGCGAAGAGCCGGTGTGGTGGTTTGGCGGCGGCTTCGACCTGACGCCCTACTACGGCAACGAAGAAGACTGCATCCACTGGCACCGCGTCGCCGAACAGGCCTGCGCGCCGTTTGGCCCGGACGTTTATTCACGCTACAAGGCCTGGTGCGACACCTACTTCCACATCAAGCACCGCAACGAACCGCGTGGCATCGGCGGTTTGTTCTTCGATGATTTGAACGAGTGGGACTTCGACACCAGCTTCGCCTTCATGCGCGCCATCGGCGACGCCTACATCGACGCCTACCTGCCGATCGTCCAGCGCCGCAAGGCCATGGCCTATACCGAGCAGCAGCGCGAGTTCCAGGAATTCCGCCGTGGCCGCTACGTCGAGTTCAACCTGGTCTACGACCGTGGCACTTTGTTTGGCCTGCAATCGGGCGGGCGTACCGAGTCGATCCTGATGTCGCTGCCACCACAAGTGCGCTGGAGCTATGACTGGAAAGCCGCCCCCGACAGCGAAGAAGCGCGCCTAACCGACTACTTCCTGCAAGACCGCGACTGGCTGGGTGTGCTGCCCAAGGCGGCGGTCTGATGGATCGTTATGTCGTCTTCGGCAACCCCATCGGCCACAGCAAGTCGCCGCTGATTCACCGTCTGTTCGCCGAACAGACCGGCGAGCAACTGGACTACAGCACCTTGCTCGCGCCGTTGGAGGATTTCACCGGCTGTGCAAAAGCATTTTTCGCACAAGGCCGTGGCGCCAACGTCACCGTACCGTTCAAGGAAGAGGCCTATCGCCTGGCCAACGCCCTGACCGAACGCGCCCAACGGGCCGGCGCGGTGAATACCCTGAGCAAGCTCGGCGATGGCAGCCTGTTGGGAGACAACACCGACGGCGCCGGCCTGGTGCGGGATTTGACGGTGAATGCCGGGTTCAGCCTGCAAGGCAAACGCATCCTGCTGCTGGGCGCCGGTGGTGCGGTGCGCGGCGCGTTGGAGCCATTGCTGGCTGAGCAGCCGGCTTCGCTGATCATTGCCAATCGCACCGTGGAAAAAGCCGAATTGCTCGCCGAGCTGTTCGACGATCTCGGCCCGGTGTCCGCCAGCGGTTTCGACTGGCTGCGTGAACCGGTGGACCTGATCATCAATGCCACGTCCGCCAGCCTGTCAGGCGATGTACCGCCGATTGCCGGCAGCCTGATCGAACCCGGAAAGACTTTTTGCTACGACATGATGTATGGCAAAGAGCCTACGGCTTTCTGCCGCTGGGCCGGTGAGCAGGGCGCGGCGGTGGCAATGGATGGCCTGGGGATGCTGGTGGAACAGGCCGCGGAAGCGTTCTTCCTGTGGCGCGGTGTGCGCCCGGATTCGGCGCCGGTGCTGGCTGAATTGCGTAGCCAACTGGCCTGACGCAATCCAAATGTGGGAGCGGGCTTGCTCGCGAATGCGGTGGATCAGTCGATACATACGGCGACTGTCACACCGCATTCGCGAGCAAGCCCGCTCCCACAGTTTTAACCGCATTCAGTCTTCGAAATGGATGGGGCATTGGTCGGCCCCTTCCAGTTTCCTCAACTCTTCCACCACCTGTGGCCGGGCCTTGCGCAACGCCAGGCTGCGCCCCACTCCATTCAATCGGCGCGCTTCCTGGTGCAGCATCTCCACCCCGGAATAGTCGATGAAGTTGATCTGCTGCGCCTCGATCACCACCCGCTGGCCGTGCAGGCTTTGCAGCCGCACCTGCAGGTAATGGCTGGCGCCGAAAAAGATCGACCCGCCGACCCGCAGCACATCGTCCTCTCCGTCACGCCATTGCTGGACCCGCGGCTGTGAGGTGCGCTTGAGGTAGAAAAACAGCGACGCCAGCACCCCGGCGTAAATGGCCGTTTGCAACTCCAGCAACAGCGTGGCGATGCAGGTCAGGCTCATCACCACGAACTCTGCGCGGCTGACCCGGAACAGCGCCCGAATACCATGATGGTCGACCAACCCCCAGCAAATCAGCAGGATGCTGGCGGCCATGCTCGGGATCGGGATATGCGCAATCAATGCCGCACCGAACAGCGCGAACAACGCCACCCACAACGCGGAAAACACTCCCGCCAGCGGCGAACAGGCGCCTGCCTCATAACTCAGGCCCGACCGTGTGAAGGAACCCGCCGACAAGTACCCCGAGAAAAATCCACCGACGATGTTGGATAAACCCTGGGCGCGCACTTCCTGATTTGCATCGAGCAATTGTTGGGAGCGGGCCGACAGTGAGCGCGCAATCGACAGGCTGGTCACCAGCCCCAGCATGCCCACCGCCACGGCACTCGGCAGCAGGCGCAGGACCATGTCCAGGTCCATCGGCAGCGGGCTGAACGGTGGCAGCTTGCCGACAAATGAACTGACCCGCGCCACCTCCCCGAACATCGTCGGCCACAGCCACGGGATGAGGCTGCCCAGGGCCAGCGCGATCAACAGGGTTGGCCAGCGCGGTACCCAGAGTTTCAGCAGCACCCCCACCAGCAAGGTGCCGAGCCCGAGCACCAGTGAAGGACGATTCCACTCCCCGGCATGGTTGATCAGCGCCAGCAGACTGTTGATCGCCGTGGCCTGGCTGGGCAGGTCCAGCCCCAGCAGGTTGGGCAGTTGGCCCAGGGCGATCACCACCGCAGCGCCGAGGGTGAAGCCGAGCACCACTGAATGCGAGACGAAATTCACCAGGGCGCCGAAGCGCAGCATACCCAACAGCCATTGGAAGACGCCGGCCAGGAATGTCAGCAACAGGATGAGTGTGATGTAGTCCTGGGAGCCGGGCACGGCCAACGGGCTGACGCTGGCGTAGAGCACGATAGAGATGGCTGCCGTGGGGCCGCAGATCAGGTGCCAGGAAGAGCCCCACAAGCAGGCGATCAATACCGGGATGATCGCGGCGTACAGGCCGTACTCCGGTGGGAGACCGGCGATCAGCGCGTAGGCAATGGACTGGGGTAATGCCAGGACTGCACCGCTCAGGCCGACGACCGCGTCCCTTCCGACGCTGGCGCGGGTTTGGCGCGGGAGCCAGCTGAGGAAGGGAAAGAGTGTATGGCGGTTGGGCCAGGGCATTGGAAACTCGGTTGAAGAGGTTTGAATCAGAGTATCAGGCTCATGATGATCGTTCCCACGCTCTGCGTGGGAATGCCGTCTTGGACGCTCTGCGTCCGCTCTTGAGTCGTGACGCGCAGCGTCACCGGATGCGTTCCCACGCAGAGCGTGGGAACGATCAGTGCATCAGAGTTTGGCTTTTACAGCGGCCAGTGCATCCTGGCCGTCCACGGTTTTAACCCCGTCCAGCCACTTGTCCAGCACCGCCGGGTTCGCCTTGATCCACGCCTTCGCCGCGTCCGCATTACTGACCTTCTTGTTCACCACCTCAGCCATGATGGCGTTCTCCATCTCCTGGGTGAAACTCAGGTTGGTCAGCAATTTCCCCACATTCGGGCACGCTTGTGCATAGCCCTTGCGGGTCAACGTATACACGCTGCCGGTGTCACCAAAGTACTTCTCCCCACCCTTGAGGTAATGCATCTTCAACTGCACGTTCATCGGGTGCGGCGTCCAGCCGAGGAAGGTCACGAACTTCTGCTTCTTCACCGCCCGGGACACTTCGGCCAGCATCGCCTGTTCACTGGACTCGATCAGCTTCCACTGGCCCAAGTCAAAGTCGTTCTTCTTGATGATTTCCTGCAACGAGAGATTCGCCGGCGCACCCGAACCGATGCCGTAGATCTTCTTGTCGAACTTGTCGGCAAACTTGTTCAGGTCGGCAAAGTCATGCACCCCGGCGTCCCAGACATAGTCCGGCACGGCCAGGGTGAATTCGGTACCGTCGAGGTTCTTCGCCAGTTGCACCACATCGCCATTGGCCACGAACTTGTCGTAGAAGCCTTGCTGCGCCGGCATCCAGTTACCCAGGAACACATCCACCTGGCCGTCCTTGAGCCCGCCAAAGGTGATCGGCACCGCAAGGGTGTCGACCTTGGCCTTGTAGCCCATGCCGTTCAACAGGAAACCGGTAATGGCATTGGTGGCGGCGATATCGCTCCAGCCCGGATCGGCCATCTTCACGGTGTCGCAGCTGGTGTCCGCGTAGACGCCGGCACTGCTCAATGCCAGCAGCGCAACGCTCAACACGGTGGATAACTTTTGCATGGCCTTCCCCTCAGTTTTATTGGTTTTGGCAGGGTTGTGGAAAACGTGCCTTGCGCTCCAGATCGTCGAGGTCGATGTGGTTGCGCATGTATTGCTGACTGGCGTCTACCAGTGGCTGGTGGTCCCAGCTCTTCAGCTTGCCCTGGGTCAGCGCCTCGAACACCAGGCGGCGACGGCGTTGGCTGGCGAGCACCTGCTGGTGGATCGCCGGGATGTCCCATTTGGCCCGCGCTTCATGCAAAAACGCCTCGAACAGTGGCCGGTGTTCCGGTGACTGGCTGAGGTCCTCCCGCTCGTGCGGGTCGTTGTGCACATCGAACAGCAGGCACGGATCGTCCTCACTGTAGATGAACTTGTAGGCACCACGGCGGATCATCATCAGCGGGCTGATGGTGCCCTCGGCCATGTACTCACCGAACACTTCGTCGTGCCCGCCCTGCCCTTGCAGGTGAGACACCAGCGAGCGGCCGTCCAGCGCCAGCCTCGGGTCCAGCTCGCCGCCGGCCAGTTCCACCAGGGTAGGCAGCAGGTCGGCGGTGGACACGGCGGCGGTCACCCGGCCGGCGGCAAACTGCCCCGGCGCGCTGATCAGCAGCGGCACCCGGGCGGCCATTTCAAACCAGTGCATTTTGTACCAGAGCCCGCGTTCGCCGAGCATGTCGCCGTGGTCGCCGGAGAAGATGATGATGGTGTCATCGGCCAGGCCCGTGTCTTCCAGGGTTTGCAGGAGCTTGCCGACGTTGCTGTCAATGTAGCTGCACGCGCCGAAGTAGGCGCGGCGTGCATCGCGGATCTTGTTCAGCGGCAGCGGCTTGTCCCACAGGTCATAGACCTTGAGCAGGCGCTGGGAGTGAGGGTCGAGGTCAGCCTGTGGCGGTGTTGCAGGCAGCGGGATGTCGTTGTCGTCGTACAGGTCCCAGAACGGCTTGGGAATCGTGTACGGGTCGTGTGGGTGAGTCATCGACACGGTCAGGCAGAACGGCTGGTCGCCATCTTCGCGGATATGGTCGAACAGGTACTGCTGGGCCTTGAACACCACCTCTTCGTCGAAATCCAGCTGGTTGGTGCGCACGCACGGCCCGGCCTGCAGCACCGACGCCATGTTGTGGTACCAGGAGGGGCGCACGTCCGGCTCATCCCAGTTCACCGCCCAGCCATAGTCGGCGGGGTAGATGTCACTGGTCAGGCGTTCTTCATAACCGTGGAGCTGGTCGGGGCCGCAAAAATGCATCTTGCCCGACAGCGCGGTGCGGTAGCCGAGGCGGCGCAGGTAGTGGGCATAGGTCGGCACGTCGGCGGGGAAATCGGCCGCGTTGTCGTAGGCGCCGATCTTGCTCGGCAACTGGCCACTCACCAGGGTAAAGCGTGATGGTGCACACAGCGGGCTGTTGCAATAGGCGGCATCGAACACCACACCCTCGGCGGCGAGACGGCTCAGGTTCGGCAGTTTGATAGGCGAAGGACCGTAGAACGGAAGCATCGGCGCGGCCATTTGATCGGCCATGATAAAAAGAATGTTCTTGCGCTTCATGGTTTTCGCGGCATTCCATAGTCGATGTTTATGCGAATGAGCATGCAGGCCATGGAAATCGTGGTAAAGCCCATGAGAAGCAATGTCTAGGATAAGCCCAGCTTATGTATGAATCCCTCGGTCACCTGTCACTCGACCTGCTGCGTGCCTTTGAATCCGCAGCGCGCCAACGCAGCTTTACGGCAGCGGCGATGGAGTTGGGCACCACCCAGCCGGCCATCAGCCAGCAGATCAAGCGCCTGGAAGAACAACTGAAGGTGCGCCTGTTTGATCGCATCTACCGTGGCATCGAGCTGACCGACGCGGGCGCCTTGTTATTCGAGCAGGTACAGGCCGGTTTGCAGAGCATCAACCAGGGCCTGAGCGCGATTGCCGAGCAGGACCAGCATGAAGTCCTGCAGGTGGCGACCGACTTTGCCTTCGCCGCGTATTGGCTGATGCCACGCCTGCATCGTTTCCATGAAGCCAACCCGCAGGTGGACGTGAGCCTGGTCACCAGCGAGCGTAACCACGCCACGTTGCGCAGCGATATCGACGTAGCGGTGCTGTTCGGTGACGGCCGCTTCAAACAGGGCGACAGCCTGTGGCTGTTCAACGAGGAAGTGTTCCCGGTGTGCAGCCCGCAGCTACTCCAGGACCGAGTCGCGCCACTGTCGGTGCAGAGCCTGCTGGAGTTCCCCTTGCTGCACCTGCGCCAGCAAAACAACAACCAGTGGTTCGACTGGAGCGGGGTGTTTCGCGAACTGGGCATCACCACCGCGCCCACCCCGGGCCAACTGCGTTTCGACAATTACACGCTGTTGATCCAGGCCGCGATCGCGGGCCAGGGCGTGGCCATCGGCTGGCGTCACCTTGTGGATAACCTGCTGGAGCAAAAATGGCTGTGCCGGCCGATTGGCGACACGGTGATCTCGCGCTTCGGCTATTACGTGGTGCTGCCCCAGCGCAAACGCCGCAGCCAGTTGATCGAGCGTTTCGTCGACTGGCTGATGACCGAACAGGCCAGCAGCGCACAATCGCTGACCGGTCTGGCCCTGCCGTCCATTGCGGTCTAGGATTTGCCGATCAATGAGCCCGGAGCCTGTCATGCAACGTATCAAGGGCTACCACGCCCATATCTATTTCGACGCCAACACCATCGACCAGGCGCGCAAACTCTGCGAAGACGCCGCGCAATTGTTTCCGCTGCGCATGGGCCGAGTGCATGAACGCCCGGTGGGCCCGCACCCGGACTGGAGCTGCCAGCTGGCATTCGAACCTGAATACATCGGCGTCGTGCTGCCTTGGCTGGCCCTCAACCGCAACGGCCTGGTGGTGTTCCTGCACCCGACCACCGGTGATGACCTCAAGGACCACACCGAACACGCGATCTGGATGGGGGCGATGCGCACGCTGGATCTGTCAATATTTTAAGCCTTTAATTTCCCTATATATGGGACTGATATTTATATATTGAGACTTTGCCGGTCTTGGGTTTATATTCGCCTCATCCGCTCAGAACACTCAGGTGAAGCGATGCAGGCGCAATTGATCGCGCTCGATTGGGGAACCAGTTCCCTTCGTGCTTACAAGCTCGGCCCGGCAGGCGTCGTGATCGAACGGCGCACCTTGGCGTCGGGGATCATGCACCTGCCCACTGAAGCCCGGGAAATAGCCGGTGTTCGCTGCAGCAACGGGTTCGAGCTGGCATTCGACGCAGCCTGCGGTGACTGGCTCGACACCCAGCCCGACCTTCCCGTTATCGCCTGCGGCATGGTCGGCAGCGCCCAGGGCTGGAGCGAAGCGGCTTACCGCGACACCCCGGCCGACGTCTCTACCCTCGGCCAGGCGCTGCATGTGGTGCGCAGCCTGCGGGGCGCAGCGGTGCACATCGTGCCCGGTGTGATTCAACGCGGCGCGTTGCCCAATGTGATGCGCGGTGAAGAAACCCAGGTGCTCGGCGTGCTGCAAAGCCTGTCTGCCCATACCGGGCGCGATGTATTGATCGGCCTGCCGGGCAGCCATTCCAAGTGGGTGGAGGTGGTGGAAGGCTGCATCACTCACTTCGATACTTTCATGACCGGCGAGTTGTTCGCCGTGCTCAGTCAACACAGCATTCTGGGGCGCACCCAGCGCCCTTCCGAACAGTTCCAGGTGGCCGCTTTTGATCGCGGTGTTCAGGTTGCGCTGTCGGCAGACGGCCAAACGGGGCTGTTGTCGAACTTGTTCAGCGCACGCTCCCTGGGATTGACCGGCGAGCTGGCGCCTGACGAGCAACCGGACTATCTGTCCGGGCTGTTGATCGGCCACGAACTGACCGGCCTGCGCACTCGCAAGCCCAGCCAGCAGCGCGACATCGTCCTGGTCGGCACACCCCAACTCTGCACCCGCTACCAGCGTGCACTCCAACTCTGTGGCTTCCCCCACGTGACCCTGGCGCAGGAGGCTACCGAGCGTGGCCTTTGGCAGCTGGCCATGGCGGCGGGGCTGCTGCCTGCAACCTGACGAGAGGCCCGACATGCTCAAGCAAGCACTGACACACAACGGTTTGATCGCGATCCTGCGCGGCCTGCGACCGGAGGAGGCGCTGGCGATCGGCGAGGTGTTGTACACGGCGGGCTTCAGGGTGATCGAAGTGCCGCTGAACTCGCCGGATCCTTATTCCAGCATCCGCATCCTGCGGGACAGCCTGCCCGCCGATTGCCTGATCGGCGCCGGCACCGTGCTGACCCCGGAACAGGTCGATCAAGTCAAAGCCGCCGGCGGCCAGGTGATCGTCATGCCCCATAGCGATGCCAAGGTGCTGCGAGCCGCCAAGGCCGCGGGCCTGTATCTGTCGCCGGGTGTGGCCACGCCCACCGAAGCGTTTGCCGCGCTGGCCGAAGGCGCCGACGTGCTGAAGCTGTTCCCGGCCGAGCAAATGGGCCCGGCGGTGGTCAAGGCCTGGCTCGCGGTACTGCCCGCCGGCACCGTGCTGCTGCCGGTGGGCGGCATCACCCCGGACAACATGCAGGTATTTTTCGACGCGGGCGTCAAGGGCTTCGGCCTGGGCTCCGGGTTATTCAAGCCGGGTATGAGCGTCGCCCAAGTGGCGAGCAACGCCCAGGCCTACGTCGCGGCCTGGCACGCCTTGGGCTGATCAGCGTTCTCCATCTACAAGAGAGATAAGAAGATGAAAATCACCAAACTGACCACCTTCATCGTCCCGCCGCGCTGGTGCTTCCTCAAGGTTGAAACCGACCAGGGCGTGACTGGTTGGGGCGAGCCCGTTGTCGAGGGCCGCGCCCATACCGTGGCTGCCGCGGTCGAAGAATTGTCCGACTACTTGATCGGCAAGGACCCACGCAATATCGAAGACATCTGGACCGTGCTCTATCGCGGCGGTTTCTACCGTGGCGGCGCGATCCATATGAGCGCTCTCGCCGGTATCGACCAGGCGCTGTGGGACATCAAGGGCAAGGCCCTCGGCGTGTCGGTCAGCGACTTGCTGGGTGGCCAGGTGCGCGACAAGATCCGCGTGTATTCGTGGATCGGTGGCGACCGCCCGGCCGACACTGCCCGCGCCGCCAAGGAAGCCGTGGCCCGTGGTTTTACTGCGGTGAAAATGAACGGCACCGAAGAGCTGCAATTTCTCGACAGCTTCGAAAAAGTCGACCAGGCCCTGGCCAACGTCGCCGCCGTGCGGGATGCGGTCGGTCCGAACGTCGGCATCGGCGTCGACTTCCATGGCCGGGTGCACAAACCCATGGCCAAGGTGCTGATGAAGGAACTCGACCCCTACAAACTGATGTTTATCGAAGAGCCGGTGCTCAGCGAAAACTACGAAGCGCTGAAAGAGCTGGCGCCGCTCACCAGCACCCCGATTGCCCTCGGCGAGCGCCTGTTCTCGCGCTGGGACTTCAAGCGCGTGCTCAGCGAAGGCTACGTCGACATCATCCAGCCGGATGCTTCCCACGCCGGCGGTATCACCGAAACCCGCAAGATTGCCAACATGGCCGAAGCCTACGACGTGGCCCTTGCCCTGCACTGCCCGCTCGGCCCGATTGCCCTGGCAGCGTGCCTGCAGCTGGATGCGGTTTGCTACAACGCGTTCATCCAGGAACAGAGCCTGGGCATTCACTACAACGAGAGCAATGACCTGCTGGATTACGTGCGCGATCCGGGTGTTTTCGACTACGACCAGGGCTTTGTGAAAATCCCCAACGGGCCAGGCCTGGGCATCGAGATCAACGAGGAATACGTGATCGAACGCGCGGCCATCGGGCATCGCTGGCGCAATCCGATCTGGCGGCATGCCGATGGCAGTTTTGCGGAGTGGTAAACACCGCGAATTTGAGATGAAAACCCGATCAATGTGGGAGCGGGCTTGCTCGCGAAGGCGGAGTGTCAGTCAACATATCCGCTGCTGGTAGACCGCTTTCGCGAGCAAGCCCGCTCCCACATTTGATTCGGTTTCGTCAGTAAGACCTGTCCTCAATAACCATAAGAAGAGGCAACCCCCATGCAATCCGAGTCCTTCACCGGGCAGGCTTCTTTAGTCACGCCCAGCCGAAAGCGTTTCTTCATCATGGTGCTGCTGTTCATCACCGTGGTGATCAACTACCTGGACCGCAGCAACCTGTCGATTGCCGCTCCGGCCCTGACCAGCGAGCTGGGGATCGACCCGGTGCATGTCGGGCTGATCTTCTCCGCGTTCGGCTGGACCTACGCGGCCATGCAGATTCCCGGCGGCTGGCTGGTGGACCGGGTGCCGCCGCGCATTCTCTACAGCGTCGCCCTGCTGCTGTGGTCGGTGGCCACGGTGATGCTCGGTTTCGCCGCCAGCTTCATCGCGCTGTTCGTATTGCGCATGGCGGTGGGCGCCCTGGAGGCCCCGGCCTACCCGATCAACAGCCGCGTGGTCACCACTTGGTTCCCCGAGCGTGAACGGGCCACGGCGATCGGCGTTTATACCTCCGGGCAATTTGTCGGGCTGGCGTTTCTCACGCCGGTGTTGGCCTGGCTGCAACACACCTTTGGCTGGCACATGGTGTTTGTCGCCACCGGCGGCGTGGGCATTGTGTGGGCGTTGATCTGGTACGCGGTGTACCGCGAGCCACGGGATTTCAAAGGCGCGAATGCGGCGGAAATCGAGCTGATCCGCGAAGGCGGCGGGTTGGTGGACATCCAGGCGCAGGCGGCCAAGGCGCCGTTCAGCTGGGTCGACCTCGGCATCGTGTTGAGCAAGCGCAAGCTGTGGGGGATCTACCTGGGGCAGTTCTGCCTGAATTCCACGTTGTGGTTTTTCCTGACGTGGTTTCCGACCTACCTGGTGAAATATCGCGGCATGGACTTCATCAAGTCCGGCCTGCTGGCGTCGCTGCCGTTTCTGGCGGCGTTTGTCGGGGTGCTGTGTTCGGGGCTGTTTTCCGATTGGCTGATTCGCCGGGGAGCGTCCGTGGGGTTTGCGCGCAAGTTGCCGATCATTGGCGGGCTGTTGATTTCCACGGCGATCATCGGCGCCAACTTTGTTGATTCCACGGCGTGGGTGATTGCGTTTCTGGCGGTGGCGTTTTTCGGCAATGGCCTGGCGTCGATCACCTGGTCGCTGGTGTCGACCCTGGCGCCGGCGAGGCTGCTGGGGCTGACCGGAGGGGTGTTCAACTTCATCGGCAATCTGTCGGCGATTACCACGCCGATCGTGATTGGCTTTCTGGCCACCGGGGATTCGTTTGCGCCGGCGATTACGTACATCGCGGTGCTGGCGTTGTTGGGTGCGTTGTCCTACATCTTGCTGGTCGGCAAGGTCGAGCGTATCGAGATTTAGGCGACTGTTGCGGCGAGGGGGCTTGCGGTGGCGAGGGAGCTGGTGTGGCGAGGGAGCTTGCTCCCGCTGGAGTGCGCAGCGCTCCCAGGATTTTGGGGCCGCTGCGCAGCCCAGCGGGAGCAAGCTCCCTCGCCACACCAGCTCCCCGGCCACACCAAGCTCCCTCACCACAAAAGCAGTCCGGCTCTAGTACAGCGCGCCATCCAGAATCTGATAGACGATGCTGGTGCCAACGGCGATCAATACGATGTCCCCACCCGAACGGCGCCATTCATAACCAGGGTATTGCGGCAGATGGCCCAGCGCCCGTGGGTCCAGACGCTCACCATAGTAGTTTGGCGGCAGGCGCTGGCCGCGCACCAGGTGGATGCCGGGAGGCGGCGGCGCGCCACGGCGGAAGTCGCCATGGTTGTCGCGGATGACCTGTCTCACAGGACCAAAGTCCTGAGGCGGCCCACCACGGTGGTTGTCCTGCGGCCCGCGATGGTCATCGCCACGTTGATCGTGCTGGCCCTGTGGGCCACCACGGTCAGGTCCGCCACCCTGATCATAGGGCGCAGCTTGGACCAGGGCGCTGGCGCCAAGCACCAGCACGCCTACACCTGCAATCAAACGTTTGGGGATTTTCATGGGGCTGTTTCCTCAGTACTGCACGAACAAAAAAGGGATTTCGAACCGGGTTCGAAATCCCTTGGTCTTGTTAGCTTAGGTGCTGATTTGCCAGCATGATTCCTCTGTATCAGGAACTTTACCTACCGCTTACGAGCCGCTTACTTACGGGCGTTGCGTACACCTTCCGACAGCGCCGAGCACAGGGTCAATACACCGTCGATGGCCTGTTGATCATTGCTGGCGTTGGCGATGTGGTCGATCAGTGCCGACCCCACCACCACACCGTCTGCCAGGCGGGCGATTGCAGCGGCCTGCTCCGGGGTGCGGATGCCGAAACCGATGCTGATCGGCAGGTCGGTATGCCGACGCAGACGGGTCACGGCCTCTTCGACGTGTTCCAAGGTCGCGGCACCGGCACCGGTCACACCGGCCACCGACACGTAGTACACAAACCCTGAGCTGCCGTTGAGCACGGTCGGCAGGCGCACGTCGTCGGTGGTCGGCGTGGTCAGGCGGATAAAGTCGATACCGGCAGCCTGGGCCGGGTCGCACAGCTCGCCGTTATGTTCCGGCGGCATGTCGACCACGATCAGGCCGTCGACGCCGGCTTCTTTCGCATCGCTGATGAAGCGTGGCACGCCGTACATGTGGATCGGGTTGAAGTAGCCCATCAGCACCAGCGGCGTGTCGCTGTTGCCCTCGCGGAACTCGCGAACCATTTGCAGGGTTTTCGTGAGGTTCTGCTTGGCGGTCAGCGCGCGGATGTTCGCCAGTTGAATGGCCGGGCCGTCAGCCATCGGGTCGGTGAACGGCATGCCCAGTTCGATCACATCGGCGCCGGCCGCCGGCAACCCTTTGAGGATCGCCAGCGAGGTGTCATACCCCGGGTCGCCAGCGGTGACGAAGGTCACCAGGGCGGCGCGGTTTTGTTCTTTCAGTTGCGCAAAACGTGTTTGCAGGCGGCTCATTTAGTGTTTCTCCTGCTTGGACTGTTCCATGTGGTGCATCACGGTTTGCATGTCTTTGTCGCCACGGCCGGACAGGTTGACCACCATCAGGTGATCTTTCGGCAAGGTCGGCGCGCGCTTGAACACTTCGGCCAAGGCGTGGGCGCTTTCCAGTGCAGGAATAATCCCTTCCAGGCGGCAGCATTTGTGAAAGGCGTCGAGGGCTTCGTCGTCGGTCACCGAGGTGTACTGGACGCGGCCGATGTCGTGCAACCAGGCGTGTTCAGGGCCGATGCCCGGGTAGTCGAGGCCCGCGGAGATCGAGTGGGCGTCGATGATCTGGCCATCGTCGTCCTGCAACAGGAAAGTACGGTTGCCGTGGAGCACACCCGGTACGCCGCCGTTGAGGCTGGCCGCGTGTTTGCCGGTCTCGATGCCGTAGCCGGCCGCTTCAACGCCGATGATCTCGACGCTGGTGTCATCCAGGAACGGGTGGAACAGGCCCATGGCGTTGGAGCCGCCGCCGATGCACGCCACCAGGCTGTCGGGCAGACGGCCTTCCTGGGCCTGCAGTTGGGTACGGGTTTCCTTGCCGATCACGGCCTGGAAGTCGCGAACCATGGCTGGGTACGGGTGCGGACCGGCCACGGTGCCGATCAGGTAGAAGGTGCTGTCGACGTTGGTCACCCAGTCACGCAGCGCTTCGTTCATCGCGTCTTTCAGGGTGCCGGTACCGGCGACTACCGGGATCACTTCAGCGCCCAGCAGCTTCATGCGAAATACGTTGGCCTGCTGGCGCTCGATGTCGGTGGTGCCCATGTAGATCACGCATTGCAGGCCGAAACGCGCGGCGACGGTGGCCGTGGCCACACCGTGCATGCCGGCGCCGGTCTCGGCGATGATGCGTTTTTTACCCATGCGCCGCGCCAGCAGGATCTGGCCGATGCAGTTGTTGATCTTGTGGGCGCCGGTGTGGTTCAGCTCTTCGCGCTTGAGGTAGATCTTGGCGCCACCGCAGAACTCGGTCAGGCGCTCGGCGAAGTACAGCGGGCTTGGGCGTCCGACGTAGTCGCGCTGGAAGTAGGCCAGTTCTTCGTTGAAGGCCGGATCGATCTTGGCCGCTTCGTATTCGCGGGCCAGATCAAGGATCAACGGCATCAGGGTTTCCGCCACGTAGCGGCCGCCGAACGAACCAAACAGGCCATTGGCATCCGGGCCGTTGCGTAAATCGGTCTGGGTCTGAGTCATGGGACGCTCCAGGTAGAAAATGTGTAAGAGGCAATGACGGTCACTCTACCCCTGACGCTTCCACGTGAAAACCGATAAGATCGCCACAACCTGTCAGGAAAACTCACAGATGAGCCGAGACCTCCCACCGCTGAATGCCTTGCGCGCTTTTGAGGCGACTGCGCGCCTGAACAGCGTTAGCCAGGCCGCCGAGCAACTGCACGTGACCCACGGTGCGGTCAGCCGGCAGCTCAAGGTGTTGGAAGAACACCTTGGTGTAAGCCTGTTCGCCAAGGACGGGCGCGGCCTCAAACTCACAGATTCCGGCATTCGCCTGCGAGATGCGAGTTTCGAGGCCTTCGAGCGACTGAGGGACACTTGCGCCGAGCTCACGCAAAGCAGTGCCGATGCGCCGTTTGTGCTCGGCTGCTCCGGCAGCCTGCTGGCGCGCTGGTTTATTCCGCGTCTGGGGCGCCTGAACGCCGAGTTGCCGGATTTGCGCCTGCATCTGTCGGCGGGTGAAGGCGATCTTGACCCACGCCGCCCCGGCCTGGACGCGCTGCTGGTGTTCGCCGAGCCTCCATGGCCGGCGGATATGCAGGTGTATGAATTGGCCAGCGAACGCATCGGCCCGGTCATGAGCCCGCGTTTTGCCCATTACGAGCGATTGCGCCATGCGCCTCCCGAGGCGCTGCTGAGTGAGGCCCTGTTGCACACTACCTCACGCCCGCAAGCCTGGCCCAGCTGGGCGCAGCACCATGGGATCGACGCTGGCGCGTTGAAGTACGGTCAGGGGTTTGAGCATTTGTATTATTTGCTGGAGGCGGCGGTGGCCGGGCTGGGGGTAGCAATTGCGCCTGAACCGCTGGTGGCAGAGGACCTGCGAGCGGGTCGCCTGGTTGCGCCGTGGGGTTTCAGTGAAACCCCGGCGCAACTGGCGTTGTGGCTACCCAAGCGCGCCGCAGATGGGCGCGCCGGCCAACTGGCGCAGTGGCTCAAGGCTGAGCTTGCGCGCCAGGACGTTTAGTCGCCGCGTTTGCACAGCAAGTAAGCTGCCAGCAGACCCAGCGCGCCGACGGCGACACCGGCGGTAGTCCATGGATGCTCTTGCGCGTAGTCCCGTGTTGCAACACCGGTTTCGCGGATTTTGACTTTGCTTTCTTCGTAGGCATCGCTGATCAGGTGGCGGGAATGCTTGAGAGCGTTCTCGGCATTGCTTTTCAGGGCCTTCAGGGTTTTGCGCGACTCGTCAGACGCATCGTCCTTGAGGCTTTCCAAAGATTTGAGCAGGCTCGAAATCTCGGCTTCCATGCTTTCCAATGACGCTTTGCGTAAAGAGGTGTTGGCCATGTGGGCTCTCCTGGAGTGATTGAGTGGCGTGTGTTGTTTCCGACTGCGGCGGTTTCAGAAAGTGCAGTAAATCTGAACTTTCACATCGCAATAGCCGCCAGAAGCAGTACGAGAATTCACTGCTAGTCTTGATTAACGACCCCAGGAGAAAAACTTATGAGTGATCATCACACCTACAAGAAAGTCGAACTGGTGGGCTCTTCCGCGACCAGCATCGAGGAGGCCATCAACAATGCCCTGGCTGAAGCCAGCAAGAGCATCAAGCACTTGGAGTGGTTTGAAGTGACCGAAACCCGTGGCCACATCAAGGACGGCAAGGCTGCGCATTTCCAGGTCACCCTCAAGGTGGGGTTCCGAATTGCCAGTAGTTGATTGAGCCGGTTGAACTTGCGCGCTGGCCGATTGCCATAAACTCCGCTACAACCTTTAGGCGCGTCGACGTGACGAGCGTCGGCGTGCTTCCTTTCGATCAACCCAAGGAAGTGACGGATGAAGAACTTTTTGTTGGCGGTAGGTTTGTTGAGCATTGCGGGCACGGCCCTGGCGGCGGGCAAGCCTTGTGAAGAGCTGAAAAGCGAGATTGCGGCGAAAATCGACGCGAAAGGCGCTTCGGGCTACTCCCTGGAAATCGTGGACAAAGGTGCTGCACCTAGTGACCACACGGTTGTCGGCAGCTGTGAAGCCGGTACCAAGGAAATCGCCTACAAGCGCGGGTGATCCCGTGTTGCAGACGTAAAAAACCGACGCAAGTGCGTCGGTTTTTTTATGCCTGCGATCCCTCGCTCCGCGTGGGAATGAAGCCTGGGATGCTCTGCGTCCCGCCTCACTCCTGGATTCAGCCCTTCATGACCTGCGCCAGCAGCTCGTAGGAATGAATCCGGTCGGCGTGCTCGTACAGGTCACAGGTAAAGATCAGCTCATCAGCGCCGGTCTGCTCCACCAGCACCTCCAGCTTGGCGCGGATCTTCTGCGGGCTGCCCACCATGGCCAGGCCGAGGAAACTGCCGACCGCGTCTTTTTCATGGGGCAGCCACAGGCCGTCCATGGTCTTGACCGGCGGGCGCTGCACCAGGCTTTGCCCACGCATCAGCGCGAGAATTCGCTGGTACACCGAGGTGGCCAGGTAGTCGGCTTGCTCATCGGTGTCGGCGGCCACCAGCGGGATGCCGAGCATCACATAGGGCTTGTCCAGCACGGCCGAAGGCTTGAAGTGGTTGCGATAGACGCGAATCGCTTCATGCATCAGGCGCGGTGCGAAATGTGAGGCAAAGGCGTAAGGCAAACCGCGCTCGCCTGCCAGTTGCGCACTGAACAGGCTTGAACCCAGCAGCCATACCGGGACGTTGGTGCCGGTGCCGGGTACGGCGATCACGCGCTGGTCCGGGGTGCGCGGGCCCAGGTAGGCCATCAGTTCTGCCACGTCTTCCGGGAAATCATCGGCGCTGCCGGAGCGTTCACGGCGCAGCGCGCGGGCGGTCATCTGGTCGGAGCCTGGTGCGCGGCCAAGGCCCAGGTCGATGCGGCCCGGGTACAGGCTTTCCAGGGTGCCGAACTGCTCGGCGATCACCAACGGTGCGTGGTTGGGCAGCATCACGCCACCGGAACCGACACGGATCGTCGAGGTGCCGCCGGCCAGGTAACCCAGCAATACCGAGGTCGCCGAGCTGGCGATGCCGTCCATATTGTGGTGTTCGGCGACCCAGAAACGGTTGTAGCCGAATTTTTCCACGTGCTGGGCCAGGTCCAGGGAATTGCGCAGCGACTGCGCCGGGCTGCCGTTGGCGCGCACGGGCACGAGGTCGAGGGTCGAGAACTTTACGTCGGACAGCGATTTCATAAGCCTGCTTCTCCAATGGGGGCGCAGGCTTCTTAGACGAACCAAAACCTGCCGCTTCATGTGCATGTCCTATGCAATGAGGGCATATACCCGAGATTCAATAGCGATGGTGAAATTTCCTACTTAATCGCTAGGTTTCTCCGACAAGATGAACTTTGCCGTGGCGTCTATCCTCAGAACCCTTACTGACGCAAAACCACCGTTCGAGGAGACCGCTATGAGTATTGTTAAAAAAGCATCCGCGCATTGGGAAGGCGACCTGAAGACTGGCCTGGGTTCCATTTCCACCGAAACCGGCGTTCTGCGTGAAGCGCCTTACGGCTTCAAGGCCCGTTTCGAAGGTGGCAAGGGCACCAACCCTGAAGAACTGATCGGCGCAGCCCATGCCGGTTGTTTCTCCATGGCGTTTTCCATGATTCTCGGCGATGCCGGGCTCAAGGCCGACAGCATCGACACCCAGGCCGAAGTGACCCTGGACCAAGTGGACGGTGGCTTTGCGATTACTGCCGTGCACCTGACCCTCAAGGCGAAGATCCCGGGCGCCAGCCAGGCGCAGTTCGATGAGCTGAGCAAAAAGGCCAAGGAAGGATGCCCCGTGTCCAAGGTACTGAATGCAACCATTACCCTGGATGGCACCCTCGTTAATTGATCGACCCTTGTAGGAGCGAGCTTGCTCGCAAAGCGCTCAAAGGCGCCGCGCTCTTCCAGGCGGCACGCGTTATCGTTGACGTTTTTCGCGAGCAAGCTCGCTCCTACACGTTCAGGTATGGTCGAATAGCCGATTGCAGACTCAGCGCACACCCGTGCGCGTGCATTCAGGGAGCTTCACACATGAAACGTATTGCCTTGGCGGTTATCTGCTGTGCACTGGCCACGTCGGCGCTGGCGGCGCCAAAAGATTGTGAAGAGCTCAGGAAGGAGATCGAGGTCAAAATCCAGGCGAATGCCGTTCCGTCCTACACCCTCGAAATCGTCACCAAGGAAGAAGCTGACAAGCACGACAGCGCCATGGTTGTCGGCAGCTGTGAGAATGGCACCAAAGCCATCGTCTACCAGAAGAACAACGACTGATCAGATGCAGTTGACGCTACGTTCTTCGGCCAGCAATTGACCCGCTTTGTTGTACAGCCGGATATTCGGGTTGTAGCCCAGTGAGCGCCCTTCCAGGCGATAGCGCTGGCCCGCCTCGAAACGGTCGTATTGCAGGGTCATGAAGCAGGTACGGTCAGTGGTTTGGCCAAACCCGCCGAAACTGCCGCCGGTAGGCACCTCGAAATCAAAACGTACCATCAGCTCATGGCTGCCAGGCGGCACCTGGAAGAAGCGCCCGTCGTTCAGGTTTTTCCCGTCCAGGCGTTGCGCCATTACCAGCTTGGCGCCGGGTGTCGGGGTAGCGAAGTCGACCCAGGCCTGGTGTGGATCAACCGGCGGTAGTGGCGTCGACGCACAGGCACTGAGAAAAATCGCGGCGACGGGAAGCAGTAGCTGACGCATGTTAAGCACTCAACTGTAGGAATGGTTTTTTGAACGGCTGCGTTCGGCAGCACGCTCCCTATGAGTATAAACACGCCACGCCATGGAAAAATTCCCCACAGGCGAGATAGTCTGGCGGGATGGTTACCGGCGAGAGGTTTTAATGGTCAGGCGTTTGCTTCCCGGCTTGATGCTGCTGTTGCTCAGTGGCTGTTCCAGCGTCAGTTATTACAGCCAACTGGCAGACGGCCAATGGCAATTGCTGCGTGCCCGGGAGCCGGTCTCCGCGGTCGTCGCCGACCCGTCCCGGCCACAGGTGCTGCGCGAGCACTTGGCGCAGTCGCAGAAAGCCCGCACCTTCGCCAGCGAACACCTGCACCTGCCGGATAACCAGAGTTACCGGCTGTATGCCGATATCGGCCGCCCTTACGTGGTCTGGAACGTGTTCGCCACGCCTGAATTTTCCCTGTCCCCGCAAACCCACTGCTTCCCGATTGCCGGTTGCGTGGCCTATCGCGGCTACTACAACCCGGGCGCCGCACGCGGCCAGGCGGCTTTGTTGAAGCAGCAAGGGATGGATGTGTCGATTGGCGGCGTGGAGGCCTATTCCACCCTCGGCTGGTTCAACGACCCGATCATGAGTTCGATGATGAGCTGGGGGGACGAGCGCCTGGCCACGCTGATTTTTCATGAGCTGGCGCACCAGCGGTTTTATGTGAAGGACGACACTGAGTTCAACGAGTCGTACGCCACCTTCGTCGAGCAGGAAGGTACCCGGCAATGGCGCGCCGCCCAAGGCTTGCCGCCTGCCAGCGAGTCAGCGTTGAAACAGCGCGACCAGTTCACCCGGCTGGTGCTCGATACCCGCAAACGCCTGGAGCAGTTGTATGCGCAGCCGCTGACGGCAGATGCCATGCGCCAGGCCAAGGCCGCTGAATTCGAGCGCCTGCGCAGTGACTACCGGCACATGCGCGATAGCCAGTGGGGTGGCGACAAGCGTTATGACGCCTGGGTCAACCTGCCGATGAACAACGCAAGGTTGCTGCCGTTTGGGCTGTATGACCAGTGGGTGCCGGCGTTCGTCGCGTTGTTCCGGCAGGAAGGCGGGGATTGGCCGAAGTTCTTTGCGGCGGTGGAGAAGCTGGGCGGGTTGCCGGTGGATCAGCGCAAGGCGGCCCTGAGGGCGTTGGAGGGATCCGGGCAAGTGGTTGGCCGGTAGGGCCTCATCGCGGGCAAGCCCGCCTCCCACATTTGACTGAGTTGTCTTGGCCGACCGTGATCAAATGTGGGAGCTGGCTTGCCTGCGATAGCGCATTCAAGGCCGTTGCAAAAACGCCTGATGCAGCTCGGCCAACGTTTCGAAATGCCAGGTCGGCGCCTCGGCACTCAGCTCTTCATGGCTGCCAAACCCATAACCCACCGCCGCCGAATCCAGCCCATTGCTGCGGGCCCCGATCAGGTCGTGCTTGCGGTCGCCAATCATCAAGGTGCTGGCCGGGTCCAGGCTTTCTTGCGCCATCAGGTGGGCGATCAACTCGACCTTGTTGGTGCGCGTGCCGTCCAGCTCGCTGCCGTAGATCACCTTGAAGTGCTTGGCGAAATCAAAATGCCGGGCGATTTCCCGGGCAAATACCCAAGGCTTGGACGTGGCTACATACAACTGACGGCCCTGGCCATTCAATTCCTCAAGCAGCGGCATCACGCCGTCGAACACGCGGTTTTCGTACAGGCCGGTGACCTTGAAGCGCTCGCGGTAGAAATTCACCGCCTCCCAGGCCTTGGCTTCGTCGAAGCCATAAAACTGCATGAACGCTTGCAGCAGCGGCGGGCCGATAAAGTGCTCAAGTTTGGTCAGGTCCGGCTCATCGATCCCCAGTTTGGCGAGGGCGTACTGGATCGAGCGGGTGATGCCTTCGCGCGGGTCGGTGAGGGTGCCATCGAGGTCGAACAAAACGGTCTGGTAATGCATGGGTGTCCTTGTCATTGGTCGAAGCCTTCGGCCAGGTGCAGGTCTTTGAGCTTTACGTAGTTCGCGGCGCTGTAGGTGAAAAATGCCCGTTCCTTGTCAGTCAGCGGGCGGATTTGTTTAACCGGGCTGCCAACATACAAAAAACCGCTCTCAAGTTTCTTGCCCGGCGGCACCAGGCTGCCGGCGCCGATGATCACCTCGTCTTCCACCACGGCGCCGTCCATCACAATGCTGCCCATGCCGATCAGGATCCGACTGCCTACCGTGCAGCCATGCAGCATGACCTTGTGGGCAATGGTCACATCGTCGCCGATCAGCAGCGGGAAACCATCAGGATTGAAGGGGCCTGCGTGGGTAATGTGCAGCACGCAGCCGTCCTGCACGCTGGTGCGCGCACCGATGCGGATGCGGTGCATGTCGCCGCGGATCACCGTCAGCGGCCATACCGAGCTGTCGGTGCCGATTTCGACGTCGCCGATCACCACTGCCGATGCATCGACGAAAGCCCCGGCGGCCAGGGCCGGCGTGTGATTCTGGTAGGTGCGAAGGGTCACGATAGGCTCTCTCTCTTCTGCTGATAGCTGCGGTGGGCGTTGATTGTAATTAAGATGGCCCCATCTTTGTTCTTACATGTTTCTTCAGCCAAGGTGCCAACCGTGAGCGCGAACAACCCTCTTCTGCAGTCCTACGACCTGCCGCCGTTCTCGGCGATCCGTGCCGAGCACGTACAGCCGGCCATTGAACAGATCCTCGCCGACAACCGCGTCGCCATCGAAGGGATCCTGCAAAGCCAGGGTAAAAATCCGACCTGGGCCGGGCTGGTGCTGGCCATGGACGAACTCAATGACCGCCTGGGTGCCGCCTGGAGCCCGGTCAGCCACCTGAATGCCGTGTGCAACAGCGCCGAACTGCGGGAAGCCTACGAGGCGTGCCTGCCGGCACTGAGCGCCTACTCCACCGAGATGGGCCAGAACCGCGAGTTGTTCCAGGCCTTCGACGCCCTGGCCAACAGCCCGGAAGCCGCCGGCTTCGACGTGGCGCAAAAAACCATCCTGGAACACTCCCTGCGGGACTTCCGTCTGTCGGGTATCGATTTGCCGCCTGAACAGCAAAAGCGTTATGCCGAAGTGCAGAGCAAGCTCTCCGAACTGGGCAGCAAGTTCTCCAACCAATTGCTCGATGCCACCCAGGCCTGGACCAAGCACGTCACTGACGAAGCAACCCTCGCCGGCCTGACCGATTCCTCCAAGGCGCAAATGGCTGCGGCTGCCCAGGCCAAGGGCCTCGACGGCTGGCTGATCACCCTGGAATTCCCAAGCTACTACGCGGTGATGACCTACGCCCACGACCGCGCCCTGCGTGAAGAAATCTACGCAGCCTACTGCACCCGCGCGTCGGACCAAGGCCCGAATGCCGGCCAGAACGATAACGGCCCGGTCATGGAACAGATCCTCGACCTGCGTCAGGAGCTGGCGCAACTGCTGGGCTTCGCCTCGTTCTCCGAGCTGAGCCTGGCCACCAAAATGGCCGAGTCCAGCGACCAGGTGCTGAGCTTCCTGCGTGACCTGGCCAAGCGCAGCAAGCCGTTTGCCACCCAGGACCTGCAACAGCTCAAGGCCTATGCCGCGGAACAAGGCTGCGCGGACCTGCAAAGCTGGGACAGCGGTTTCTACGGCGAAAAACTGCGTGAGCAGCGTTACAGCGTTTCCCAGGAAGCCCTGCGCGCCTACTTCCCGATCGACAAGGTACTCAGCGGTCTGTTCGCCATCGTGCAACGCCTGTATGGCATCGAGATCGCCGAGCAGAAAGGCTTCGACACCTGGCACCCGGATGTTCGCCTGTTCGAAATCAAGGAAAACGGCCAGCACGTCGGCCGCTTCTTTTTCGACCTGTACGCCCGCGCCAACAAGCGTGGGGGTGCCTGGATGGACGGCGCCCGTGACCGTCGCCGCACGGTTGATGGCGTGCTGCAAAGCCCGGTGGCCAACCTGGTGTGCAACTTCACCCCGGCCGACAGCGGCAAGCCTGCCCTGCTGACCCACAATGAAGTGACCACGCTGTTCCACGAATTCGGCCACGGCCTGCACCACCTGCTGACCCGTGTCGAGCACGCCGGCGTGTCCGGCATCAACGGCGTGGCCTGGGATGCGGTGGAGTTGCCGAGCCAGTTCATGGAGAACTGGTGCTGGGAGCCGGAAGGCCTGGCGCTGATTTCCGGTCACTATGAAACCGGTGAGCCGCTGCCACAGGACTTGCTGGAAAAAATGCTCGCGGCGAAGAACTTCCAGTCCGGCCTGATGATGGTTCGCCAGTTGGAGTTCTCGCTGTTCGACTTCGAGCTGCACGCTACCCACGGCGATGGCCGCAGTGTGCTGCAGGTGCTGGAAGGCGTGCGTGATGAGGTGTCGGTGATGCGTCCGCCCGCCTACAACCGCTTCCCCAACAGCTTCGCGCATATCTTCGCTGGCGGTTACGCCGCGGGTTACTACAGCTACAAGTGGGCGGAAGTGCTGTCGGCCGATGCCTTCTCCAAGTTCGAAGAAGATGGCGTGCTCAATGCCGAGACTGGCCGGGCGTTCCGCGAGGCGATCCTGGCCCGTGGCGGTTCCCAGGCACCGATGGTGCTGTTCGTCGATTTCCGCGGACGGGCGCCGTCGATTGACGCACTCTTGCGCCACAGCGGCCTGAGTGAGGACGCGGCAGCATGAGTGAAGCACCTGTGAAAACCAAAAAACGCTTTATCGCCGGGGCAGTCTGCCCGGCGTGCAGCGAGCCGGACAAGTTGATGATGTGGAGCGAGGACGATGTTCCGCACCGCGAATGCGTGGCTTGCGGCTATTCCGACACGCTGAATGAACAAGGTCTGTCAGTGCCCAAGGAATTGGGTACGCGGGTCAATACGTCGGCGTTGAAAGCACCGGACCCCAAGGTGCAAGCGGTGCAGTTCTTCCCTAATCCGAAGCTGAAGAAAGACTGATCGTGAAGCGCTCCCTGGGTTGATGGCTCAGGGAGCGACCACCCAGGCGGTTTTTTCCTCGGCCGGGTCTTTGGCGTTGTCCGCGGTATTCAGCCAGCTTTTCATCGAGCACAGTGCAAAGGCGCTGGTGCTGCATTCGCCGTTGGCCAGTGCGGTGCGTAACTTGTCGACATCGGCCCTCATCATGTAGCGAACGCCGTCCTTGAAGCCGCTACTGGCGCCAAAGCCGCCCAAGGTCATTTCGTTCAGCGCATCTTCCTTGCTCCATCCCTGAATCACCACCCGATACATCGCCGCCACCAGGCCGGTGCGGTCGGAGCCGTGTTTGCAGTGCATCAGCACCGGGCCGTTGGCTTCGGCATCCTGAATCGCACGCAACGCTGCGAGCACATCGGCGTCATCGACATGGTTGGTGCGATAGGACAATTGCACCTGGTTGATACCGGGTGATTTCAGCCACTTGGCATCGGACTCGGGCAGAAAGTTGATCACCGTACCGATCTTGAGCTTTTCCAATACAGGAACAGCACCGCTATCCGGCAGCGCGCTGCGATAGAGCGTGGGCGTCATCTGATACAGGTTGTATTGATTGCCCACCGGCTGGGCCCATTCCAACGAACGAATGGGCGTGAGCTCTTCGGCCTGGGACGGTGCGGTGGTGAACAACGCCATGAACACGAGGCTGAGGGCAGGCAGCAATTGATTCTTGAACATGCGCGATGTAACCGAATAGGAAGGGGCTGATGGGGCCCAGATTCGCCTACAGGGGGTCAATGCCGCGTGAGGTGCTCGTCAAAGAATCGTGAATAAGCCAGCTCCGAGCAGGTTTTTTCGCGCTGAATCGATTTTCCCCGATCCTTAGCCTGCTATCCTTTGTAACTATTGATTGCTGCTGTGTTCTATCCCCTTGGGTCCTTTGGATCCCATTTACTGCCAAAACTATAAGTCGTTCCTCGAAGCGGCTGATAAATCCGTGACCACATGATGAGGTGCCACCATGTCTGATCAAGATCAAGACAACCCCCGGCGTGAGTTTTTACGCAAATCCTTGACCTTGATCCCCGTGGTCACTGTCGCCAGCACGGGCCTGGGCGGTTCGATGCTGATGGCGGTTCCCGAACCGGCTCAAGCCAGCCCGGAGAAGGCGCCCGTCAGCAGCAAGGCCTATGAGCCGAGCTATTTCACTGCCGAGGAATGGGCCTTTATCAACGCGGCCGTTGCGCGCCTGATCCCGGCGGACGACCAGGGCCCAGGCGCCCTGGAAGCCGGCGCGCCGGAATACATCGACCGTCAGATGAACACGCCGTACGCGGCGGGTGCCCTGTGGTTCATGCAAGGCCCGTTCAATGCCGACGCGCCGCCTGAAATGGGCTGGCAGAGCAAATTGGTGCCCAAGGAGATCTATCGCCTGGGCATTGCTGCCACGGATGCCTGGTCGAAAGCGATGAACGGTAAGCTATTTGCCGAGCAAGACAGCGCTACCCAGGAAAAGTTGTTGCAGCTCCTGGAGGCCGGCGACGCGCAGTTCGACAGCGTCCCGCCGAAGATTTTCTTCAATCTGTTGCTGCAAAACACCAAGGAAGGGTTCTTTTGCGACCCGGTCCACGGTGGCAACAAAGGCATGGTCGGCTGGACCATGATCGGCTTCCCCGGCGCCCGCGCCGATTTCATGGATTGGGTTGAACGCAACGAGCAATACCCCTTCCCGGCTGTTTCGATCCGTGGCGAGAGGGCGTAAACGTGGCGACCATCATGAAGAAAGTGGATGCAGTGATTGTCGGCTTTGGCTGGACCGGCGCGATCATGGCCAAGGAGCTGACGGAAGCAGGCCTCAACGTGGTAGCGCTGGAGCGCGGCCCGATGCAGGACACCTACCCGGACGGCAACTATCCCCAGGTCATCGACGAACTGACCTACAGCGTGCGTAAAAAGCTCTTCCAGGACATCTCCAAGGAAACCGTGACCATTCGCCATAGCGTGAATGACGTGGCGATGCCCAACCGCCAACTGGGCGCTTTCCTGCCTGGCAACGGTGTCGGCGGTGCAGGCCTGCACTGGTCCGGCGTGCACTTTCGGGTGGACCCGATCGAGTTGCGCATGCGTAGCCATTACGAAGAGCGCTACGGGAAAAACTTCATTCCCAAGGACATGACCATCCAGGATTTCGGCGTCAGCTATGAAGAGCTGGAACCATTCTTCGACTATGCCGAGAAAGTCTTCGGCACCTCCGGGCAAGCCTGGACGGTGAAAGGCCAGTTGGTGGGCGAAGGCAAGGGCGGCAACCCTTACGCACCGGATCGCTCCAATCACTTCCCGCTGGAATCGCAGAAGAACACAGTCTCCGCACAGCTGTTCCAGAAGGCCGCCACGGCCGTGGGGTACAAGCCCTACAACCTGCCTTCCGCGAATACATCGGGGCCGTACACCAACCCTTACGGCGCCCAGATGGGCCCGTGCAACTTCTGCGGCTTCTGCAGCGGTTATGTCTGCTACATGTATTCCAAGGCTTCGCCGAACGTGAACATCCTGCCGGCCTTGCGCCAGGAACCCAAGTTCGAACTGCGGCCCAATTCCCACGTGCTGAAGGTCAATCTCGACAGCACCAGGAGCAAGGCGACCGGCGTGACGTATGTCGACGCCCAGGGGCGGGAATGCGAGCAGCCGGCGGACCTGGTGATCCTCGGTTCCTTCCAGTTCAACAACGTGCGCCTGATGCTGCTGTCGGGCATCGGCAAACCCTACGACCCGATCTCCGGTGAGGGCGTGGTGGGCCGCAACTTCGCCTACCAGAACATGGCCACCATCAAGGCGTTCTTCGACAAGGACGTGCACACCAACAACTTTATCGGTGCCGGCGGCAATGGCGTGGCGGTCGATGACTTCAACGCCGACAACTTCGACCATGGGCCTCACGGCTTTGTGGGCGGCTCGCCGATGTGGGTCAACCAGGCGGGCAGCCGGCCGATTGCGGGTACCTCCAACCCGCCGGGCACGCCGGCCTGGGGCAGCGCGTGGAAGCGCGCCACGGCTGATTACTATACCCACCAGGTGTCGATGGATGCCCATGGCGCCCACCAATCCTACCGTGGCAACTACCTCGACCTGGACCCGGTTTACCGCGATGCCTACGGCCTGCCGCTGCTGCGCATGACCTTCGACTGGCAGGAAAACGACATCAAGATGAACCGCTTCATGGTCGAAAAAATGAGCAAGATCGCCGAAGCGATGAACCCCAAGGCGATTGCCTTGCTGGGCAAAAAGGTGGGCGAGCACTTCAACACCGCGTCTTACCAGACCACCCACCTCAACGGTGGCGCGATCATGGGCACCGACCCGAAAACCAGTGCCTTGAACCGCTACCTGCAGTGCTGGGACGTACACAACGTGTTTGTCCCGGGCGCTTCCGCGTTCCCACAAGGCTTGGGCTACAACCCTACGGGCCTGGTGGCGGCGCTGACCTACTGGTCGGCGCGGGCAATTCGCGAGCAGTACCTGAAAAACCCCGGCCCACTGGTTCAGGCATAAGGAGCGATGACCATGAAAGCATTTGTTATCGCGTCCCTGGCTTTGTTCAGCAGCTGCTCGGTGAGTGCGGCTGAAACCGATCTGGTCAAACAGGGTGAATACCTGGCGCGCGCCGGTGACTGCGTGGCCTGCCACACCGCCAAGGGCGGCAAACCGTTCGCCGGTGGCCTGCCGATGGAAACCCCGATCGGCACCATCTACTCCACCAACATCACCCCGGATAAAACCGGCCTGGGCGACTACAGCTTCGAAGACTTCGACCAGGCCGTGCGCCATGGCGTCGCCAAGAACGGTAGTACGCTTTACCCGGCGATGCCCTACCCGTCTTACGCGCGGGTCAGCGAAAGCGACATGCAGGCGTTGTACGCGTACTTCATGAAGGGCGTGGAGCCGGTGGCGCAGGTGAACAAGGACAGCGACATTCCCTGGCCGTTGAGCATGCGCTGGCCGTTGGCCGGATGGCGCTGGATGTTTGCGCCCAAGGTCGAGGACTACCAGGCCCAGGCGGGCGCCGATCCGGTGATCAGCCGTGGCGCTTATCTGGTAGAGGGCCTTGGCCACTGCGGTGCCTGCCATACGCCACGGGCCCTGACTATGCAGGAAAAATCCCTGAGTGCGTCGGATGGCAGCGCTTTCCTGTCCGGCAGTGCGCCGCTGGAAGGCTGGATTGCCAAGAGCCTGCGGGGCGACCACAAGGACGGCCTGGGTAGCTGGAGCGAGGAGCAACTGGTGCAATTCCTCAAGACCGGGCGCAGTGATCGCAGTGCGGTGTTTGGCGGCATGAGCGACGTTGTGGTCCACAGCATGCAGTACATGTCGGAAGAGGACCTGACGGCTATCGCCCGTTACCTCAAGACCCTGCCGGCGGTGGATCCCAAGGATCAGCCGCATCAGTACGACAAGCAGGTCGCCGATGCGCTGTGGAAGGGTGATGACAGCAAGCCGGGTGCCTCGGTGTACATCGACAACTGCGCGGCGTGCCACCGTACCGACGGCCACGGCTACACCCGCGTGTTCCCGGCGCTGGCGGGCAACCCGGTATTGCAGACGGCGGATGCGACGTCGCTGATCAACATCGTGTTGAACGGCGGCACGTTGCCGGCGACGCATACGGCACCTTCGACCTTCACCATGCCGGCGTTTGCCTGGCGGCTGTCGGATCAGGAAGTGGCGGATGTCGTCAGTTTCGTTCGGGACAGTTGGGGTAATAAGGGAGAGCCTGTAAAGGCTTCGCAAGTGAAAGACTTGCGAAAAGATGCAGTAACTACCGAAGCTGATCAAACTTCAGAGAAGTAGTGTCAGTTGCCAGGTTTATAGTTTTATATATAAGCCTGGCAACTAGCCGATTAATTATCGAGGGGCGCAGGTTTTTACAAAGCTATTCGCCATGTTCAGGAAGATGGTCTTGTCCTGTTCATCGAAGTCGCCGTCGTTATCCAGGTCGGTGGTGGAGGAAGTGGTGTCGTAGTGCCCGTCCTTGTTGGAGGAAGAGGCATACATGGCGTAGGACAGTTTACCGTCGGTAAAGCGCTCCATTAATACTTCCGGGCTGTTATCTTTTTCAAAGTCTTCGCATGTAAAGCGTAGTTCATCCTGAGACATAAATATCCTGTAGGTGGTAATGAGTTAAGTTGTGATCATAGCGATGTGTTAATAACTTTATCCATGTCACATATGTCGCGATTTATTTCTTGTTTGGTTACATGTAGGAAGGTGTCATTCCGTTCGTGCGAAGGTCGATGCTAGACCGCGCCGCCCAGTGGTGCTGGTGAAAAGCGATCTTCTCGAATACTGTATATGGATACAGTTTATGAGGTCTGACTATGAATGTCCCTTTGCCGCCTCGCGGGCGCGGCACGGCCACCAACCTGCACAACCGTTTTGCGCCCACCGTCAGCGTGGCGGAAGACGACGGTTGGTATCAGGAAGTGCCACAGACCCAGGGCACCGAAGTCCGTATCGAAACCGCGAAAACCATCATTACCCGCAACAGCTCGCCGGATATCCCGTTTGACCGGGCGATCAACCCGTATCGCGGCTGCGAGCATGGTTGTATCTACTGCTATGCGCGGCCCAGCCACGCGTATTGGGACCTGTCGCCGGGGCTGGACTTCGAAACCAAGCTGATCGCCAAGACCAACGCCGCCGACGTGCTTGAGCAGCAACTGTCGAAACCGGGCTACACCTGCGCGCCGATCAACCTGGGCTCCAATACCGACCCGTACCAGCCCATCGAGCGCGAGTACAAGATCACCCGGCAAACCCTCGAAGTGCTGCTGCGCTACCGTCATCCGGTGACGATCATTACCAAGGGCTCGCTGATCCTGCGGGACCTGGACCTGCTGACCGAGTTGGCGCAGCAGCGGCTGGTCGCGGTGATGATCAGCCTCACCAGCCTGGACGATGAACTCAAGCGCATCCTCGAACCGCGCACGGCTGCACCCAAGGCCCGGCTGCGGGCGATCCGGGTGATGCGTGAGGCGGGGATCCCGGTGGGCGTGCTGTGTTCGCCGATGATCCCGATGATCAACGACAGCGAGCTGGAAAGCCTGCTGGCCGAAGCTCATGCCGCGGGGGCACAAAGCGCGGCGTACATGATGCTGCGTTTGCCTCTGGAGGTGGCGCCGCTGTTTGAGGAATGGCTGGCGGCCCATTACCCGCAGCGCGCGGCCCATGTGATGAGCCTGGTGCGGCAGGTGCGCGGCGGTGAGGTCTACGACAGCCGCTTCGGTGTACGCATGCGTGGCGAAGGGCCGTTTGCCGATTTGCTGGCGCAACGTTTCGCCAAGGCGATCAAACGATTGGGGCTCAACCGGAGGGAAGGGTTTAATCTGGATTGCACGGCGTTTTGTCCGCCGGGCAGACAGATGGCATTATTGTAAACTGCTGGAAAAGCGTACTTTTCTGTAGGAATAGTCGCGTTTTGATATCACTGAAAGCCCCGATCTAGAGCGGCTCATTCAGTTTGAGTTAAGTTTCGGCGGGTACCTTGTTCATCGAGTGACTAATGAGTCGGCGCTTCAGTTTGGGCGCCGGCCGCACTGGAAAACTCCCCTGCTCCAACCAAGAGGATGAATTATGAGTGACAAGGATAAACAGCCGTTGGCTGCGTCGGCTTCAGCCCCTCACGAGGCGGAATCCGCCGATGCAGCGCTGCAGCACATCGTTGAAGGCTTTTTGCATTTCCATAACGAGATCTTCCCCCAGCAGGAAGAGCTCTTCAAAAAACTCGCCACGGCCCAGAGCCCGCGGGCGATGTTCATTACCTGCGCCGACTCGCGCATCGTTCCCGAACTGATCACCCATAGCTCCCCTGGGGATTTGTTCGTGACCCGTAACGTCGGTAACGTCGTGCCGCCTTATGGGCAGATGAACGGCGGTGTTTCAACGGCTATCGAGTACGCGGTACTGGCCCTTGGTGTGCAGCACATCATCATTTGCGGCCACTCCGACTGCGGCGCCATGCGCGCGGTGCTCAACCCCCAAAGCCTGGAAAAAATGCCCACGGTAAAGGCCTGGCTGCGCCACGCCGAAGTCGCCAAGACCATGGTCCAGGACAACTGCGATTGCGCCAACGAACACGAAAGCATGCACGTGCTGACCGAAGAAAACGTGATCGCCCAACTGCAGCACCTGCGCACTCATCCCTCCGTGGCCTCGCGCATGGCCAACGGGCATTTGTTTATCCATGGCTGGGTCTACGACATCGAGACCAGCGAAATCAGGGCCTACGATGCGGATCAGGCAGCGTTCCTGCCCTTGAACGGTACCCAGCCGATTCCATCCGCGACGCCTAAAGCGCGCTTCTAAAACAATCCCCTGTCGGGTAACGCGATGGCTGCCATTCGAGCAGCCAGGCCTTGCCACGCCCGGCGAATGCCTCGGGAGAGTCATTATGCGTGCTGCTCAATTGAAAGCTGTGCTGCCACGGGAGCTGCTGGCTTCCGTGGTTGTGTTTCTGGTCGCCCTGCCGCTGTGCATGGGGATCGCCATCGCGTCCGGAATGCCTCCGGCCAAAGGCTTGATCACCGGGATCATCGGTGGCCTGGTGGTCGGTTGGCTGGCGGGGTCGCCGTTGCAAGTCAGCGGTCCGGCGGCAGGTTTGGCGGTGTTGGTGTTTGAACTGGTTCGCCAGCATGGCATGGCCATGCTCGGGCCGATCCTGTTGCTGGCGGGCTTCCTGCAATTGGTGGCCGGGCGTTTGCGCCTGGGCTGCTGGTTCCGCGTGACTGCGCCTGCAGTGGTGTACGGGATGCTGGCAGGGATCGGGGTGCTGATTGTCCTGTCGCAAGTACACGTGATGCTCGACGGTGTGCCAAAGCCCTCGGGGCTGGATAACCTCGCCGGCTTCCCTGCGGCACTGATCCAGGCGATCCCCACATTGGGCGGCGGGCTCGGCTGGCAGGCCGGTTTGCTCGGGCTGTCGACGATTATGGTGATGTGGCTGTGGGACAAGTTCCGCCCGCAAAAGCTGCGCTTCGTCCCCGGCGCCCTGCTCGGCGTGGGTTTGGCGACAGTCACCAGCCTGGTGCTGGCGTTGCAGGTCAAGCGGGTGGAGGTGCCGGAAAACCTCGCGGATGCCATCGATTGGCTGCGCCCCAGCGACCTGTTGAACCTGGCGGATCCCAATCTGTTGATCGCCGCCTTCGCCGTGGCATTTATCGCCAGCGCTGAAACGCTGCTTTCGGCGGCGGCAGTCGACCGTATGCACAGTGGCCAGCGTTCCGACTTCGACAAGGAATTGTCGGCACAAGGCGTGGGCAACATGCTGTGTGGCCTGGTCGGCGCCCTGCCGATGACCGGTGTGATCGTGCGCAGTTCGGCCAACGTCCAGGCCGGCGCTACCACGCGTTTGTCGGCGATGTTCCACGGCTTGTGGCTGCTGGCGTTCGTGCTGTTGCTGTCCAGTGTGCTGCAAAGCATTCCGGTGGCAAGCCTGGCGGGTGTGCTGGTGTACACCGGGATCAAGCTGGTGGACATGAAGGCGTTTCGTGGCCTGGCGCGCTACGGGCGAATGCCGATGTTTACCTACGCGGCGACGGCGCTGGCGATCATCTTTACCGACCTGCTGACGGGTGTGTTGGTGGGCTTCGGGTTGACGCTGGTGAAGCTGGCGTTCAAGGCCTCACGCTTGAAGATAAGCCTGATCGACCTGCCGCAGGAGGGCGAGATGGAGCTGCGATTGACGGGGGCCGGGACCTTTCTCAAGGTGCCTGCATTGACCCAGGTGCTGTCGACGGTACCCGCCGGGACCACCTTGCATGTGCCGCTCAGTAACCTGAGTTATATCGACCACTCCTGCCTTGAGCTATTGGAGGAATGGGGTCGGGCCAATGCGGCCAAGGGCTCGAAGCTGATGATCGAGGCGCGGGGGTTGAAGCGCAGGTTGGAAGGACGGGTAAGAACGACGACCGGAATAGGCTCGGCGCCGTCTGTTGGCTGACGAAACCGGATCAAAATGTGGGAGCGGGCTTGCTCGCGAAGGCGCAGTGTCAGTCACTGAATGTGTTTCTGATACACCGCTTTCGCGAGCAAGCCCGCTCCCACATTGGATCTTTGCAAGCCGGCAAATCTAAGCTGGCTGGTCCAGCTCAAGACCCACGCCCAACTGCCGCGACAGGCACGGCCAGCGCTTCCACGCCGCTTCCGTGTCCGGGCTCTTGAGCTTGTCGCGGTAGGCTTCGACCGACTCCAGGGCAAAACTCTCTTCGTTAAGCATCTCATCCACCGCGTGGTGCACCGCCTCATCCAGCTGATTGGCAAACGCCTCGCCGATCAATTGGTGGGCAATCACGTTCGCCACAGTGGTATCCAGCGGAATCAACGGCTGGCCGAAGTGCTTGATATACAGATCGTTGACCTCTTCCACCAGGCGATGCGCCAGGTAAGCCTCATCCAGCAAACCGTCCAGGCCTTCATGCCCGGCCAGGATCGCCGGCGGCTGCAGGAAGAAATGCTCGGCGATTTTCAGCACCGGTTTGATCTGGCTTTCAATACCGGCTTCGCGGGCGACATCGTTGGCCGCGTCCAGCAGATCGGGGACCTGGTCGATGTAGGCGCTTACAAAACGCGTCATCACGCCCTTGGCGTCGACGTCAGGCACGGAAATCGCCGGGTGCAGGTGCGGTAACTGGACTTCCAGCTGCTGAGCAAGCTGGCCAGTGCTGGATTCGTGTTGATGGGCACGGGAAATCTGCTCGCGCAATGCGGCGGTGTTCATGAAAGCTCCAGTGATGCAGGCGTAGGAAATAGGGAGAGCATAAGGTAGCTCGTTTATACGAGAGCCTAAGACGCATTTGTCATAATTATTTCATGGTTATGCGCTGGCGTTATATCAAATTGCCATCGTTCGTCGGATAACGCGCGCCACCGGTCCTGTTGTGTGGTCCGTTTCCTCATTTTCGTTCATTTGCCCGATCACATTGCGGGGTGGCGGTCGCTGTCTATACTCGATTTTGTACGCAATTAGCTGATGACGCCCGACTGCATGAGCAGGCAAGGCCTGGCGGTTGTAAGCAGTATGGAAGCCGCTCCCTTGGCCGCAGGTGCAAACCGGCGGGATAACAAGAATGATAAGGGGAACCCGCAATGACGCGACATCCACATGTTTGGATGGGCCTCCTGTTGTGGTCAGTATTCGGCCAGGCGCAAGCCGCCTGGACAACGAATATGGCGCCAGGGGCCACTGAAGTCAGTCACGCCGTGTTTGACCTGCACATGACCATTTTCTGGATTTGTGTGGCGATTGGCATCGTCGTGTTTGGCGCGATGTTCTGGTCGATGATCGTTCACCGGCGCTCCACGGGACAGGTGGCAGCCAAGTTCCACGAGAGTACGACGGTGGAGATTCTCTGGACCGTGGTGCCCTTGCTGATCCTGGTGGCGATGGCCATTCCGGCCACCAAGACGCTGATCAACATCTACGACAGCACTGAGTCGGATATCGATATCCAGGTCACCGGCTACCAGTGGAAGTGGCATTACAAATACCTGGGCCAGGATGTCGAGTTCTTCAGCAACCTGGCCACGCCCGCCGAGCAGATCCATAACCAGGCCGTCAAAGGCGAGCATTACCTGTTGGAAGTCGACCAGCCGCTGGTGCTGCCGGTGGGTGCCAAGGTGCGTTTCCTGGTGACCGCTGCAGACGTGATTCACTCCTGGTGGGTGCCGGCGTTTGCGGTGAAGCGTGATGCGATTCCCGGCTTCGTCAACGAGGCCTGGACCCGCATCGAAAAGCCCGGCATCTATCGCGGCCAGTGCGCCGAACTGTGCGGCAAGGACCACGGCTTCATGCCCATCGTGGTGGAGGTCAAATCCAAGGCCGACTACGACACCTGGCTCGGCGAGCGTAAGGAAGAGGCGGCCAAGCTCAAGGAGCTGACCTCCAAGGAATGGACCCTGGATGAGCTGGTGGCCCGTGGCGACAAGATCTACCACACCACCTGCGTCGCCTGTCACCAGGCCGAAGGCCAGGGCCTGCCGCCGATGTTCCCGGCGCTCAAGGGCTCGCCGATTGCCACCGGGCCCAAGGAAGACCACCTGCACCGCGTGTATTTCGGCAAGCCCGGCACCGCCATGGCGGCGTTCGGCAAGCAACTGTCGGAAGTCGATATCGCGGCGGTCGTGACCTATGAACGTAACGCCTGGGGCAACAACAAAGGCGACATGGTCACGCCTAAAGACGTGCTGGCTCTGAAACAGGCGGAAAGCAAATGACTTCCTTCATTGCATATTCCCTGAACCGTCCCGCCCACTCGTTCGCAGGAGAAAGGCCATGAGCGCTGTGATCGATGACCACGGTCATGCCGGTGACCACGCTCACGGCCCCGCCAAGGGCCTGATGCGTTGGGTACTGACCACCAACCACAAAGACATCGGCACGATGTACCTGTGGTTCAGCTTCTGCATGTTCCTGCTTGGTGGCTCGTTTGCCATGGTGATCCGTGCCGAGCTGTTCCAGCCGGGTTTGCAGATCGTCGAGCCGGCGTTCTTCAATCAGATGACCACCATGCACGGCCTGGTGATGGTGTTCGGTGCGGTGATGCCAGCGTTTGTCGGCCTGGCCAACTGGATGATCCCGTTGATGATCGGCGCGCCCGACATGGCCCTGCCGCGCATGAACAACTTCAGTTTCTGGCTGTTGCCGGCGGCGTTCCTGATGCTGGTTTCCACCCTGTTCATGCCCGGCGGCGGGCCGAACTTCGGCTGGACCTTCTACGCCCCGCTCTCCACCACTTACGCGCCGGAAAGCGTGACGTTCTTCATCTTCGCCATCCACTTGATGGGCATCAGTTCGATCATGGGCGCGATCAACGTCATCGCCACCATCCTCAACCTGCGCGCCCCCGGCATGACGTTGATGAAAATGCCGCTGTTCGTCTGGACCTGGCTGATCACCGCGTTCCTGCTGATCGCGGTGATGCCGGTGCTGGCGGGCTGCGTGACCATGATGCTGATGGACATCCACTTCGGCACCAGCTTCTTCAGTGCCGCCGGTGGTGGTGACCCCGTGCTGTTCCAGCATGTGTTCTGGTTCTTCGGCCACCCCGAGGTGTACATCATGATCCTGCCGGCGTTCGGTGCCGTCAGCTCGATCATCCCGACCTTCTCGCGCAAGCCGCTGTTCGGCTACACCTCGATGGTGTACGCCACGGCGAGCATCGCGTTCCTGTCGTTCATCGTGTGGGCGCACCACATGTTCGTGGTGGGCATCCCGCTGGTGGGCGAGCTGTTCTTCATGTACGCCACGCTGCTGATCGCGGTGCCCACGGGCGTGAAAGTGTTCAACTGGGTCAGCACCATGTGGCAAGGCTCGCTGACCTTCGAGACGCCGATGCTGTTCGCGGTGGCCTTCGTGATTCTGTTCACCATCGGTGGTTTCTCCGGGCTGATGCTGGCCATCGCCCCGGCGGACTTCCAGTACCACGACACCTACTTCGTGGTGGCGCACTTCCATTACGTACTGGTGCCTGGGGCGATCTTCGGGATCTTCGCCTCGGCCTACTACTGGCTGCCGAAATGGACCGGCCACATGTACGACGAAACCCTGGGCAAGCTGCACTTCTGGCTGTCGTTCGTGGGGATGAACATGGCGTTCTTCCCGATGCACTTCGTAGGGCTTGCCGGCATGCCGCGTCGGGTGCCGGACTACAACCTGCAGTTCGCCGACTTCAACATGGTCTCCTCCATCGGTGCCTTCACCTTTGGCGCGACGCAGATCTTCTTCCTGTTCATCGTCATCAAGTGCATCCGTGGCGGCCCGCCTGCGCCGGCCAAGCCGTGGGATGGCGCCGAAGGGCTGGAGTGGAGCATTCCTTCGCCCGCGCCGTACCACACCTTCACCACGCCACCGGAGGTCAAATGAGCACCTCCCTATCCTGTGGGAGCTGGCTTGGCTGCGATGGCATCACTTCGGTGTACCTGAAAGACCGAGTTGCCAGCATCGCAGGCAACCCAGCTCCCACAGAAAGGCCATTCGCAGAACATTCATTCGCAGGTGGCCGCCATGCTTGAGTCCGTGCCTATCAAGCGCCTGGTCACGCGCCTGCTGATCCTGGTGGTGGCGATGTTCGCCTTCGGGTTTGCCCTGGTGCCGATCTACGACGTGATGTGCAAGGCGTTCGGCATCAATGGCAAGACCGCCGGGCAGTATGAAGGCGAGCAGGTGGTGGACCCGACGCGGCAGGTGCGGGTGCAGTTCCTGTCCACCAATGCCATCGATATGGTCTGGGAATTCCACTCCAAGGCCGACGAGGTGGTGGTCAATCCCGGCGCAGTCACCGAGATGCTGTTCGTGGCCTACAACCCCACCGACAAGCCGATGACCGCCCAGGCGGTGCCGAGCATTTCGCCGGCCGAGGCGGCGATGTACTTCCACAAGACCGAGTGTTTTTGCTTCACCCAGCAAGTGCTACAGCCAGGTCAGCGCATAGAGATGCCGGTGCGCTTCATTGTCGACCGCGACATGCCGAAGGATGTGAAGCATTTGACCCTGGCGTACACGCTGTTCGATATCACCGCGCGCCAACCGCCCGTGGCTGTCCATACCGGCGGCTAGGCGTTGCTTGCGGGCTCGATTAGGAGAACGAATACATGTCGACTCATGATACGTACTACGTACCAGCACAGAGCAAATGGCCAATAATTGCCACGCTGGGCATGCTGATTACGGTGGTCGGGCTGGCTACCTGGTTTAACGATTTGAAGGCCGCGCGCCCGGAATCCCACGGCCCGCTGATCTTTTTCGTCGGGGGCCTGCTGCTGGCCTACATGATGTTTGGCTGGTTCGGCGCGGTGATCAAGGAAAGCCGCGCCGGTTTGTACAGTTCACAGATGGACCGCTCCTTTCGCTGGGGCATGACCTGGTTCATCTTTTCCGAAGTGATGTTCTTCATCGCTTTTTTCGGTGCGCTGTTTTATGTGCGGCACATGTCGGCGCCGTGGTTGGCGGGCGAAGGCCACAAGGGCATCGCGCACATGCTGTGGCCGAACTTCGAATTTGCCTGGCCGCTGCTGAACAATCCCGACCCGAAAATGTTTCCGGCGCCCAAGGGCACCATCAGCCCGTGGGGCTTGCCGCTGATCAACACGATCTTGCTGGTCAGCTCCAGCGTGACCATCACTATCGCCCACCATGCCTTGCGCAAAGGCCATCGCGGCGCACTGAAGATCTGGCTGGCGATCACCGTGTTGCTGGGTTGGGCGTTTCTCGGGTTCCAGGCCGAGGAATACATCCATGCCTATAAGGAGTTGGGCCTGACCCTGGGTTCCGGCGTGTACGGCGCGACCTTCTTCATGCTCACCGGCTTCCACGGTGCCCACGTGACCATCGGCACGATCATTTTGTTTGTGATGCTGATGCGCATCCTGAAGGGGCATTTCAACAACGAACACCAGTTCGGGTTCGAGGCGGCCAGTTGGTATTGGCACTTTGTGGACGTGGTGTGGATCGGGCTGTTTTTCTTCGTTTACGTGCTTTGAGGTGTTTCACCAGGGCGCATGAGATACCAGTTGGCCGCTGAAGAAACCCCAGGTGATCAACCCCAGGGTGATCACGGCCAGCACCACACGCACGGTCAAGGCAGTGACGAGGCGGTTGGAGTTGCCCTCGTCCTTGACCAGGAAGAACAAGCCACTGAACAGGCTCACGACGGTAGCAATCAGCATCAGGGCAATGGCTGCTTTGAGCATGGTGGGCTCCGGGGCTCTTTTTTGGAGGGGGCGAGCAATGAGATTCAGTATAGCCAGCGCAGCACCGACCTCTGCGGCAATGCCATGAAACCCTTTCGCCCCGGTATTGCGCCGACGCTGGTGGTGCTTGTGCTGCTGCCGTTGCTGGTGTTTCTCGGCTTCTGGCAGCTTTCCCGCGGCCAGGAAAAACAGGCGCTGCTGGAAACCTACGCCGAGCGCCGCGCTGCCGAGCCCATGAGCGGTGCGCAGTTACAGGCCACCGAAGATCCGGCCTTCCGCCGCGTGCATTTGCGCGGGCAATTCGATGCCGAGCACAGCGTGCTACTGGATAACCGCTTTCGTGACGGCAAGGTCGGTGTGGAAGTGCTGCAACCCTTCCACGATCAGGCCAGCGGTCAGTGGCTGCTGCTCAATCGCGGCTGGCTGCCTTGGCCGGACCGGCGCACGCCACCGGTTTTCACCACCCCCGAACAACTGCTGAATCTCGACGCCTGGGTCTATGTGGCTCCCGGCGAAACCTTCCAGTTGCACGCCGATCCGGCGGGCGCACAGTGGCCACGATTGTTGACCGCGCTGCATCCCGAAGCGCTGTGGACCGAGTTGGGCCGCAGCGGATTCGCCTATGAAGTGCGGGCTGAAGCGGGCCCTGGCACTTTCGAAACCAACTGGCCCGTGGTCGCCATGGGCCCGGAAAAACACTTGGGCTACGCCGTGCAATGGTTCGCCATGGCGCTGGCGCTGTTCGGTCTTTACCTCTACCTCGGATGGCATAACACAAAGGAGAAGCGCCATGGGAGCGGCCATGAATCCACTCAACATGTCTGACACGCCGGCAGCGCCCAATCGGCGCAAGGGCCGCTGGCAACTGATCCTGATCCTGCTGATGGTGGTCGGCCCGATGGTGCTCGCCACCTTTATGTACAAATTGCAGTTCTGGGTGCCGGACAGCCGCAGTTACCACGGCGAGATGATCGGCAATGGCCAGACCCGTGCCGACATTGGCGTGCAGGCTGACGAAGACCGCTGGCAACTGCTGGTCACCGCGCCCACCGCCTGCGCCGCCGACTGCCAGCAACTGGTGTACCTCGCACGCCAACTCCAGATCGGCCTGGGCCGTGATGCCTCCCGCGCCAGCCACGCCCTGGCCAGTGCGCAGCCGGTCAGCACCGCGTATGACGCCAAACTCAAGGCCGAATACCCGCAACTGCAACGCTATTCCCTGGACCTGTCGACCTTCAACAAAGACGCCGCCGCCCAAGGCAGCGGCGATGCCCAGCTGTGGATCGTCGACCCCCACGGCAACCTGGTGCTGCGCTACGACGCCCGGGTCAAGGGCAAGGACCTGCTCAACGACCTGCGCCTGCTGCTGAAACTGTCGAACATCGGATAAGGACACCGTCATGGCCAAACCTGGATTTCGCCTCGCGCTGTTTGCCACCCTGCTGGCCCTGGTCGTGGTGCTGCTGGGCGCCTATACCCGCCTCACCCACGCGGGTCTCGGTTGCCCGGACTGGCCGGGTTGCTATGGCTTTATCAGCGTGCCGAAAAGCGAAGCCCAGCTGGCCCATGCCGAACTGCATTACCCGGACACGCCGGTCGAGGCGGACAAGGGCTGGAACGAGATGACCCACCGTTACTTCGCCGGCACCCTCGGGCTGTTGATCGTGCTGCTGGCGGCGCGCGCCTGGACCCATCGGCATCATCCGGGCCAGCCGTTGAAGCTGCCGTTGTTCCTGTTGGCGGTGGTGTTCGCCCAGGCGGCGTTTGGCATGTGGACGGTGACGCTGAAGCTCTGGCCGCAAGTGGTCACCGGGCATTTATTGGGCGGGTTTGCGACGTTGAGCCTGCTGTTCTTGCTGACGCTGCGATTGTCCGGCGTATTGCCGGCGCTGATTGTGCCCAGGCGTTTGCAGTATTGGGCCACGGCCGGGCTGGTGCTGGTGATCGGCCAGATCGCGCTGGGTGGATGGGTCAGCTCCAACTACGCAGCCGTGGCGTGTATCGACCTGCCGACCTGTCACGGGCAATGGTGGCCGGCGGCGGATTTCGCCAATGGCTTTCACCTGACCCAGCATATCGGCCCCAATTACCTCGGCGGGCAACTGGACAGTGATGCGCGCACGGCGATTCACCTCACCCACCGGATTGGCGCGCTGCTGGTCACTGTCGTGTTGCTGGGCCTGGCCTGGCAGCTCAAGGTGGTCGGCATGACCCGCCTGGCGGGCCTGTTGCTGATCGCCCTGGCGGCGCAACTCTGCCTGGGCCTGAGTAACGTGTACTTCCACCTGCCGCTGCCGGTTGCGGTCGCGCATAACGCCGGCGGCGCGGCGTTGCTGCTGACGCTGGTGCTGGTCAATTACCACGCCCGCACCAGCCTGGTTCGGGTGCGACATCAGTTGCCGTTCGGCTGGCGCTTCAGCCCGCGTAAACACGTGTCGGGCCTCATAACCATTAAAGGAGAGATGCCATGGCGACCTTGATCAGCGAGCGTCACAGCCAGGCGATCTGGCGTGACTATCTGGAGCTGACCAAGCCAAAAGTGGTGGTGCTGATGCTCATCACCTCGCTGGTGGGCATGTTCCTCGCCACCCGCGCCGGGGTACCGTGGCCGGTGCTGATTTTCGGCAACCTGGGGATCGCGCTGTGTGCCGGCGGCGCGGCGGCGGTCAACCATGTGGTGGACCGGCGCATCGATGCGCTGATGGCGCGTACCCATAAGCGCCCGCTGGCGGAAGGGCGCGTATCGCCTGTGGCGGCGCTTGTTTTTGCGATGGTGCTGGCGGTGGCCGGGCTGGCGCTGTTGCTGGCGTTCACCAATCCGCTGGCCGCCTGGCTGACGCTGGCTTCACTGTTGGGCTACGCCGTGATCTACACCGGTTTTCTCAAGCGTGCGACGCCGCAGAACATCGTCATCGGTGGGCTGGCTGGCGCCGCGCCGCCGTTGCTGGGTTGGGTTGCCGTCACTGGCCACGTCAGCGCCGAGCCGTTGCTGCTGGTGCTGATCATCTTCGCCTGGACCCCGCCGCACTTCTGGGCCCTGGCGATTCACCGCAAGGAGGAATACGCCAAGGCCGACATCCCGATGCTGCCCGTGACCCACGGCGAGCACTACACCAAGGTGCATATCCTGCTCTACACCTTCGCCTTGCTGGCGGTCAGCCTGATGCCCTATGTCATCCACATGAGCGGCATGCTGTACCTGGTGTGCGCACTGGTTCTGGGCGGGCGCTTTCTGCAATGGGCCTGGGTGCTGTACCGTGGCAGTCGGCCGCACGCGGCGATCAACACCTTCAAGTACTCTATCTGGTACTTGTTCGCGCTGTTTATCGCCCTGCTCGTAGACCATTACCTATTGTTGAACCTATGACTCGAACTCAAAAAACTGTCTTCATTCTGGTGGCCATTGTCGCGTTGATCATGGGCCTGACCGTCAACAAAGTCCTGAGTGGCAAAGGCCAGGGCGACCCGACGGCCTTGATCGATGCCGGCATCATCCTGCTGCCGCAAAGCCGCCAGTTGCCACCGGTGACCATGACCAACCAGGACGGCCAGCCGGTGGTGGTCAACGAGCTGAAAGGCAAGTGGAGCGTGCTGTTCTTCGGCTACACCTTCTGCCCGGACATCTGTCCGACCACTCTCGCCCAACTGCGGCAGATCAAGAGCGAGCTGCCCAAAGACGTTGTGGATAAGTTGCAGGTGATTTTGGTCAGCGTTGACCCGAACCGCGATACACCGGCGCAGCTCAAGCAGTACCTGGGCTACTTCGATCCACAGTTCGAGGGCCTGACCGGTGCGAATGTGGACGATGTGCAGAAGGTTTCGAATGCGGTGAGCATTCCGTTTATTCCGGCAGACACCAGCAAGCCCAACTACACCGTCGACCACAGCGGCAACCTTGCGCTGATCGGGCCGGATGGAACGCAACGCGGGTTTATCCGGGCGCCGTTGAACAACCAGAAGCTGGTAGCGCAGTTCCCGGGGTTGTTGCAGCGTAAATAAGCCTGCCGACCATTTTCTGAGCGACACAAATCAAATGTGGGAGCGGGCTTGCTCGCGAAGGCGGTGTGTCAGTCAACAGATGTATCGACTGAACCACCGCCTTCGCGAGCAAGCCCGCTCCCACATTGGTTTGGATCGTTCCCACGCTCTGCGTGGGAATGCCGCACTGGACGCTCTGCGTCCGCTTTTTCGATCGGGGTTTCGGCCTTGGATCAGAACGCCGGCAGGATCGCGCCTTTGTACTTCTCAAGAATGAACGCTTTCACTTCCGGGGTGTGCAGGGCTGCTACCAGCTTCTTCACCGCGTCCGAATCCTTGTTGTCTTCGCGGGTCACCAGGATGTTCACGTAAGGCGAGTCGTTGCCTTCAATCACCAGTGCGTCCTTGGACGGGTCCAGCTTGGCTTCCAGGGCGTAGTTGGTGTTGATCAGCGCCAGGTCGACTTGGGTCAGCACGCGCGGCAGGGTGGCGGCTTCCAGTTCGCGGAATTTCAGACCTTTCGGGTTTTCAGTGATGTCCTTGATGGTCGACAGGATGTTGGTCGGGTCCTTCAGGGTGATCAGGTTGTGCTTGGCCAGCAGCAACAGCGCACGGCCGCCGTTGGTGGCGTCGTTCGGGATCACGACGTTGGCGCCGCTTGGCAGGTCTTCCAGCTTCTTGTACTTGCTGGAGTAGGCGCCCAGAGGCTCCAGGTGCACAGCGCCAACGCTCACCAGATGAGTGCCCTTGGCTTTGTTGAACTCATCCAGGTACGGCTGGTGCTGGAAGAAGTTGGCGTCCAGGCGCTTTTCGGCTACCTGTACGTTTGGCTGAACGTAGTCGGTGAAGACTTTGACCTGCAGGTCCACGCCTTCCTTGGCCAGAGCCGGCTTCACGAATTCGAGGATTTCAGCGTGCGGCACCGGGGACGCGGCCACGGTGAGGGTTTCGGCGGCGTGGGCGGAGAACGCGGCAACGGCGGCGAAAGCAACCAGTAGTTTTTTCATTCAACAAGCTCCTTGTTCGGGAATTGGCCGGCTTAACGCCGGCAATAGCCGTTATTTTCGAGAAAAGTGCACCACCAGCTTGTCGCCGACGGTTTGCAGAATTTGTACCAGGATCAGCAGCAGCACCACGGTGACCACCATCACGTCGGTCTGGAAGCGCTGATAACCGAAGCGGATCGCCAAGTCACCCAGGCCACCGGCACCCACTACACCGGCCATGGCCGTGTAGGAAACCAGTGTAATCGCCGTCACCGTAATCGCCGCGAAGATGCCGGGGCGGGCTTCGGGCAGCAACGCGTTGGTAATGATCTGGCGAGTGGTCGCGCCCATGGCCTGGGTCGCTTCGATAATCCCGCGGTCCACTTCACGCAGCGCGGTTTCCACCAGGCGCGCAAAGAACGGCGTGGCACCCACCACCAGTGGCGGAATTGCACCGGCAACACCCAGCGAGGTGCCGGTGATCAGCACCGTGAACGGGATCATTACGATCAACAGGATAATGAACGGCAGCGAACGCAGGATGTTCACCACCAGCGACAACAGCGCATAAACATTCTTTTGTTCGAACAGCTGACGCGGGCTGCACAGGAACAGCAGCACGCCCAACGGCAAGCCCAGCAATACGGTGAACAGCAGGGAGCCGAACAGCATGGTCATGGTGTCGCCGGTGGCGAGCAGGATTTCCGACCAGTCGATGTTCGAGAAAAAGCTCAAGAGGATTTCCATTAGCGCAGCACCTCCATATGGACGTCTGCCGCGGTGAAGGCGGCGAAGGCGGCCTCCATGTCACCGCCGGTGACGGCGAGGGTCAGTTGCCCGTAGGGAATGTCTTTGATGCGGTCGATACGACCGGCGAGGATGCTGTAGTCCACACCCGTGTCGCGGGCGACGGTACCCAGCAGCGGCGCGTAGGTCGCTTCGCCCTGGAACGTCAGGCGCACGATGCGCCCCGGTACATGGGCGAAGTCATCGCGTTGTTCGCCTTCGTCGACTTGCTCGGATTCCTGCACGAAGCGCTTGGTGGTCGGGTGCTTGGGGTGCAGGAATACGTCGGCGACGGTGCCTTGCTCGACGATCACGCCGGCATCCATCACGGCCACGTGGTCGCACACGCGGCGGATCACGTCCATTTCATGGGTGATCAGCACGATGGTCAGCTTCAGCTCGCGGTTGATCTCGGCCAGCAGTTGCAGGACCGAGGCCGTGGTCTGCGGGTCGAGGGCGCTGGTGGCTTCGTCGCACAGCAGGATTTTCGGCTTGGTGGCCAGGGCGCGGGCGATGCCGACGCGCTGCTTCTGGCCGCCCGACAACTGCGCCGGGTACTTCTTGGCATGGTCGGACAGGCCGACCCGGGCCAGCAATTCGGCCACGCGCAGGTCGATTTCCTTGCGGGAAAGTTCGCCCGCGAGGGTCAGCGGCAGCGCCACGTTGTCGGCAACGGTCTTGGATGCCAGCAGGTTGAAGTGCTGGAAGATCATCCCGACCTGTTGCCGGAAACGGCGCAGGCCGTTGGCGTCGAGGGCGGTGACTTCTTCGTCATCGACCTTGATCTGGCCGCCGCTGGGTTGCTCCAGGCGGTTGATCAGACGCAGCAAAGTACTTTTTCCCGCACCGGAATGGCCGATCAGACCAAACACCTGGCCATTTTCGACGCGCAGGTTGGTGGGATGCAGTGCGGGGATATCCTTACCGGCGACCCGGTAGGTTTTATGGACGTTATGAAACTCGATCACGTAGCGAACCTTGTGGGGCGCATTAAAAAGGGATCAGCGGTTAGCCGGGCGCGCATTTTAGCCTGTCCGTATAGCGTTTCTTAGCATTTATTTCTCATCCGACCAGCGATTTGGCAATAACGCGATCAAAGGTCATAAAAAAGGAACGGTACAAAACCGTGTCAGTCACTACATAAGCAACTCGAAACTCCCAGGTGCCGTGCCTGGGGTTTTGCTCAAGAAGAGCCGGGGATCGCTCTGGCCTACGCAAACGAGGAGTTTTTGTCTGATGAGTACTAAAAAGCCAGTTACCCCGCCCAAGAGCGAACTTGCGGGCACCGACACTCTGGACCGTGGCAACACCAACGCCAAGCTGCAAAGCCTGGAAACATTCCGCTCCGACGCGACGGGCCAGGCGCTGCGCACCAACCAGGGCGTGAAGGTTTCCGATAACCAGAACAGCTTGAAGGTCGGCTCCCGTGGCCCATCGCTGCTGGAAGACTTCATCATGCGTGAAAAAATCACGCACTTTGACCATGAGCGCATCCCGGAACGCATCGTCCATGCCCGGGGCACCGGTGCCCACGGCTATTTCCAGACCTATGAAAATCATTCGGCGCTGACCAAGGCCGGGTTCCTGCGTAACCCGGAACATAAAACCCCGGTATTTGCGCGCTTTTCCACGGTTCAGGGCCCACGCGGCTCCGGCGATACCGTGCGTGACGTGCGTGGGTTTGCCGTAAAGTTCTTCACCGACGAAGGCAACTTCGACCTGGTGGGCAACAACATGCCGGTGTTTTTCATTCAGGATGCGATCAAGTTTCCTGACTTCGTGCATGCGGTAAAACCTGAGCCCCACAACGAGATTCCTACCGGCGGCTCGGCCCACGATACGTTCTGGGATTTTGTCTCGCTGCAGCCGGAGTCGGCGCACATGGTGATCTGGGCCATGTCTGACCGGGCCATTCCGAAAAGCCTGCGAACCATGCAGGGGTTTGGCGTGCACACCTTCCGCCTGGTGAATGCCGAGGGCAAATCCAACTTCGTCAAATTCCACTGGCGGCCTACCGTCGGCACCTGCTCCCTGGTGTGGGACGAGGCGCAGAAGCTGGCGGGCAAAGACACGGACTTCCACCGTCGTGACCTGTGGGAATCCATTGAAACTGGCGATTACCCGGAATGGGAATTGGGCGTGCAGATCATCGCCGAAGAAGACGAGCATAAGTTCGACTTCGATATTCTCGACCCGACCAAGTTGATCCCCGAAGAGCTGGTGCCCATCACGCCGCTGGGCAAGATGGTGCTCAACCGCAACCCGGACAACTACTTCGCCGAGACCGAGCAAGTGGCGTTCTGCCCGGGGCATATCGTGCCGGGTATCGACTTCTCCAATGACCCGCTGCTGCAAGGCCGTCTGTTTTCCTACACCGATACGCAGATCAGCCGACTCGGCGGGCCGAACTTTCACGAGTTGCCGATCAACCGTCCGGTAGCGCCGTTCCATAACGGCCAGCGCGATGCCATGCACCGCACCACCATCGACAAGGGCCGCGCGTCCTACGAGCCGAACTCGATTGATGGCGGCTGGCCGAAAGAAACTCCGCCTGCGGCGCAGGACGGTGGTTTTGAGACGTATCCGGAGCGCATTGATGCCCACAAGATCCGTGAGCGCAGCGAGTCGTTCGGTGATCACTTCTCCCAGGCGCGCCTGTTTTTCCGCAGCATGAGCAAGCACGAGCAGGAGCACATCATCGCCGCCTACAGCTTTGAACTGGGCAAGGTGGAGCGTGAGTTTATTCGCGCTCGCCAGGTGAATGAGATCCTCGCCAACATCGACTTGGAACTGGCCAAGCGTGTGGCGCAGAACCTGGGCTTGCCAGCACCGACTAAAGGTACGGTGCCAGAGCGCAAGACGTCTCCGGAACGCTCGCCAGCGTTGAGCCAGGCCAATTTGCTGTCGGGTGATATCAAGACCCGCAAGGTGGCGATTCTGGCGGCGAACGGTGTTGATGGCGCGGCGATTGATGCCTTGAAGAAGGCGCTTGAGGCCGCAGGTGCGCATGCGAAGTTGCTGGGGCCTACCTCGGCGCCGGTAACGACGGCGGATGGCAAGAGCCTACCGGTGGATGCTTCCATGGAAGGCTTGCCTTCGGTGGCGTTCGATGCGGTGTTTGTGCCGGGTGGCGCCAAGTCGGTTCAGGCGTTGAGCGCTGATGGTGTGGCGTTGCATTACCTGCTGGAGGCGTACAAGCACCTCAAGGCAATTGCCCTGGCCGGTGAGGCGAAGCAGTTGCTGGATGTGCTGAAGCTTGAGGCGGATGCGGGCTTGATTGTGGGCGGCGACGCGAAGGCGTTTAAGGCGTTCTTTGCGGCGATTGCCCAGCATCGGGTCTGGGATCGGGAGCCGAAGGCTAAAGCTGTTCCGGCTTAAGGTATCGGTCGTTTGTTAGATCGCCTTCGCGAGCAAGCCCGCTCCCACATTTGACCGCATTCCAAAGTTGGAACTCGGTTAAATGTGGGAGCGGGCTTGCTCGCGAATGGCGTTATTCAGTCTTACGCGGAATCAGCACGACCTGCGCCGGAACCTTCTTCAGGATCTGCCGGTGAATCTTCAGGTCATACCCCGAATCGATGCGCTTCACCCGTTTGGTCAGCAACGTGGCCAGCCATGGGTAATCTTCGGTGCGTGGTGCCTGGATGCTGACATCGCACTGGTAATTCACCACATCGGTGGCGATCTCATCCAGTTGATGGCGCAGTGCCTCGATATCGGTGAGGTTCAGCGCAACCGTAGTGCTTGGCGCTGCCGGGTCGATGACCTTGGCCGGCGGCTTGGCTTCGGCGGCTTTCAGGGCGGCCTCGGCTTTGTCCAGCTCGACTTTACGGGCATGGGCGATCGCACTGTTGACGCCACCGGTCAGCGCCGGAGCCTTGGGCATCAATGCCCGTGCGCGGCTCAGGGCCGTCGCGGCAGCGTTGACATCACCCTTTTGCAGGACGATCTGGCTGCGCTGCAAGTAGGCTTCGGCCAGTTGGCGCTGATAAGGCTCCAGCGCCGGGTCGTTGGGCGATTGGGCCTGCAAAGCGGCCAGCTCGTCTTCGGCGGTGGCCAGTTCACTGCTGGCGAGGTTTTGCTCCAGCTGTGCGATGGCCGCAGCACGTGCGTCCGGCGCCTGGGGGGCGGCGGGCGGGGTGCTTTGGCAGGCGCCCAGCAGCAAGGAAAATGCGGCAAGGAGCAGATAACGGGCGTTGAACAGCTTCATTCCTGCGACTCTCTAATTGCGCAAAAAGCGAGCAAGTCTACACCCCACGACGGGGCAGGACAAAACTCAGCAGAAACAGGGCGGCCGCCGTGACCACAATCGACGGCCCGGCCGGGGTGTCCTTGAACCAGGACAGCGCCAGGCCACCACACACCGCGAGCATCCCCAGAAGGCTGGCGCCGAGCGCCATTTGCTCCGGCGAGCGGGCGTGACGCTGGGCCGCAGCAGCCGGGATGATCAGCAGCGATGTGATCAACAATACGCCGACAATCTTCATCGCGACAGCGATCACCACGGCGATCAGCAGCATCAGGGTCATGCGCAGCGCCGCCACGGGCAAGCCTTCGACGGTGGCCAGTTCTTCGTGAACGGTGATCGCCAGCAGCGGGCGCCACAGCGTCACCAGCAGCACCAGCACTGCCGCGCTGCCGCCTAGAATCCACGCCAGGTCGGTGGGGCTGATCGCCAGCAGGTCGCCGAACAGGTAGGCCATCAGGTCGATGCGCACTTCATGCATGAAGCTCAGCACCACCAGGCCCAGGGACAAGGTGCTTGGGGCCAGGATGCCCAGCAGGGTATCGGAGGCCAGAGGCTGACGCTGTTGCAGGGTCACCAGCAGCACAGCCAGCAGCAGGCAGCCGACGGTGACGGCAATGGTCGGGCTCACATCCAGCAGAAATCCCATGGCCACGCCCAGCAGCGCAGCGTGGGACAGGGTGTCGCCAAAATAGGCCATGCGCCGCCAGACCACGAACGAGCCCAGTGGGCCCGCCACCAGCGCCAGAGCCAAGCCTGCCAGCAGGGCGTAGAGCAGAAAATCAGCCATGCTTGCAGCTATCTCCATGAACGTGGGTGTGGGATGCGGTGGAGTCATCGACTACGGCGCCATGCAGGTCATGGGCGTGGTCGTGATGGTGGTGGTAGATCGCCAGGCTCTGGGCGTTCTTGCCGAACAGCTCGACGAAAGCCGGGTCACCGCTGACCTGTTCCGGGTGGCCGGAGCAGCACACGTGGCGATTGAGGCACACCACCTGGTCGGTGGTGCTCATCACCAGGTGCAGGTCGTGGGAGACCATCAGCACGCCGCAGCCATGGCGGTCCCGCAGGCGGGTGATCAGGCTGTACAGCTCGGCCTGGCCGGCGACGTCGACGCCCTGTACGGGTTCATCCAGTACCAGCAATTCCGGCTCGCGCAGCAGGGCGCGGGCCAGCAGCACGCGCTGCATTTCGCCGCCGGAGATGCTTTGCACCGGGCTGTCGATCACCTGTTCGGCGCCCACTTCCTTGAGGGCGGACTGTGCGCGGGCACGGTCGACACCGGGCACCAGGCGCAGGAAGCGCAGCACCGAGAGGGGCAAGGTCGGGTCCACATGCAGCTTCTGCGGCATGTAGCCGACCCGCAGCCTCGGCTTGCGCCACACGCTGCCGCTGTCGGGCTTGAGCAGGCCGAGTACGGCGCGCACCAGGGTGGTCTTGCCGGCACCGTTGGGGCCGATCAGCGTGACGATCTGACCTGGCTCGACGCTCAGGTCGATGTTGTCCAGCACGTTTTGCCCGGCGAACGTGACCCCGACCTGCTCCAGGCGGATTAACGCAGTGCTCATCAAGCCCCCTGGCAGCCCGAGCACACACCGACGACTTCGACGGTTTGCCCTTCGACCTTGAAGCCGACGTCGCCGGCGCTCTTGATGATGCTGTCGCTGATGCTTTTTTGCTCAAGTTCGATGGCGGCGTGGCATTCGCGGCAAATCAGGAACTGGCCCTGGTGCGCGTGTTCCGGGTGGTTACAGCCGACAAAGGCGTTGAGCGATGAGATGCGGTGCACCAGGCCGTTGTCCAGCAGGAAGTCCAGCGCGCGGTAAACCGTGGGCGGCGCGGCGCGGCGGCCGTCCTGCTCGCTGAGCACGCCGAGGATGTCGTAGGCACCCAGCGGCTTGTGGCTTTGCCACACCAGCTCCAGCACCCGGCGACGCAGGGCGGTCAGGCGCAGCCCTTGGCGCGCGCACAGTGCGTCGGCCTCTGACAGTGCGCTGTGCACGCAGTGAGAGTGGTCATGGGGACGGCTGGCAAGCGGTGTTTTAGGCATGAGCGGCGACAGATATTTGTGAGAGACGTTATTATGTTACCTGTTCCTGCCTCCTTGAGTGGTCATCGTGTCCAGACTTTTTCCCGTTTTTGTCGTATTTGTCACCAGTTTGCTGCTTGCCGGTGCCGCTCAGGCGGAGGTTCGGGTGCTGACCAGTATCAAACCGTTACAACTGATTGCTGCTGCTGTGCAGGATGGCGTGGCGATTCCCGAGGTATTGCTGCCGCCGGGCGCTTCGCCGCATAACTATGCGTTGCGCCCTTCCGACGTACGGCGCGTGCAGTCGGTGGACCTGCTGTATTGGATCGGCCCGGACATGGAAAGCTTTCTGCCGCGTGTCTTGAAAGGCCGCAGCTTGCCGACGGTGGCGGTGCAGGACCTTCCGGGAATGAAACTGCGTCGGTTCGCCGAAGATAGCCACTCCCATGCTGAAGATGCCGACGAACATGATCATGACCATCGCCCGGGCAGCCTGGATGCGCATTTGTGGCTGTCGACGGTCAACGCCCGGGTGATTGCGAACCGCATGGCGGCGGACCTCAGCGCTGCCGACCCGGCGAACGCCGAGCGTTACCAGAGCAACGTGAAGGCCTTTGATGGCCGTATGGATGCACTGGACGCGCGCTTGAAAGCACGTATGGCGGACGTCGCCGGCAAGCCGTACTTCGTGTTCCATGAAGCCTTCGATTACTTCGAAGATGCCTACGGGCTCAAGCACACCGGGGTGTTCAGCGTGGCCGCAGAAGTGCAGCCGGGCGCCCAGCATGTGGCAGCGATGCGTACGCGTTTGCAGGAAGTGGGCAAGACTTGTGTGTTCAGCGAGCCGCCGTTGCGCCCGCGCCTTGCGGAAACGCTGGTGGCGGGTTTGCCGGTGAAGCTGGCGGAGCTGGATGCGTTGGGCGGCTACACGCCGGCCTCCGCCCAGGGGTATGAGCAGGTGCTGGAGAAGCTGGGGAATGACCTGGCTGGGTGCCTGGAGTCGCTCTGACAGACGCCGCATAACCACTGTGGGAGCGGGCTTGCTCGCGAATGCGGTGGATCAGTCAGCGCATCTGGTGACTGAAACTCCACATTCGCGAGCAAGCCCGCTCCCACATTTTGATCGCGTACGATCTTTACAGCGCGAACGGCAGCGGGGTCTTGACCTGCTGGCGTTGCGCCAGGCGCACCTGAAACTCGCGCGGGTCGTGAATCAGCACGTCCTGCCCGGCGAACGATTCCGCCGCAATCAGGCGTGACAGCCAGAACCGCACACAGGCCACACGCAGCATGGTCGGCCACAGCTCTGCTTCCTTGGCGGTGAACGGCCGCAAGCCCGCATAAGCCCCCAGCAACGCCCGTGCCCGTTGGCCGTCGATCACGCCGTCGGCGTCCGAGCACCAGTCGTTCAGGGCGATCGCCACGTCGTACAGCATCGGCCCCGAGCAGGCGTTGTAGAAGTCGATCAGCCCGGTCAGGTGCGTGCCTTCGAACATCGCGTTGTCGCGAAACAGGTCGGCGTGGATGTTTGCCCGGGGCAGCGCGAGGATCTGCGCCTTGTGCGCCTCGATCTCATCCAGCGCCGCTTGCAACAGGCCGCGTTGTTCCGCGTCGAGGTGCGAGATCAGTTGCGCGCCTTCGCTGAGCATCCAGTCCAGCCCGCGATCGGTCTTGCGTTCCAGCACCTTCTCGCCTTGGGTGGCCAGGTGCAGGTGCCCGAGCAATTCGCCCACTTGCACGCAATGCTGGGCGTTGGCGTCCTTGATGTGCTTGCCCGCCAGGCGCGGTTGCAGCAGCGCCGGTTTGCCCGCCAACTCGCGCAAGGCCACGCCGTCGGTGGTACGCAGGGCGTAAGGCACTGGCAAATCAGCGTCGTGGAGCACGTCCAGCAGTTCGATGAAGAACGGCATTTCCTGCACGGGGCCGCGCTCGACCAGGGTCAGGACAAATTCGCCCTGTTCCAGGCTGATGAAGAAATTGGTGTTTTCACTACCAGCGGCAATCCCCTGGAAATCAAGCAGGCGGCCGAGCCCGTAAGGGGCAAGAAAGGTTTCCAGCTCGGGCCGAGCCAGGGGGGTGAACACAGACATGGTTAAAACTGCCGTTACGGGCGCTGCGGGGAGCAGCGCCGATTAAAGTTAAGAAATCATTTCCATTCGAAGATCTTCCATGACGGGATCAGCATATCCGGCTGGTCAGAACGGATGAAGTTCGCATCGGTTCCGTCCGCGCGCACCAGGAAGTAAGGCGGAAAGCCTTTCTGGGTCACCTTGATCGCGTACAGGAAACCATTCTGGCGGTATTCCTGGATGGTCTTGTCGCCTTCCGTGCGAATGGTGACTTCCGGGTCGCCCGAAGGGGCAGTATCTGCCGCCATGGCCACCATCGGAGTGAGTGCAATCAAGCCGGTCAACAACAGGCGATTTACTGTACGCATGATAACCTTGTCCCTTTGTCGTCATTGGTCCGGCTATTCTAGCGCCTGACCCGCCGAAAAGGTTGATCCTGCTCATGAGCCAAGCCCCCCTCGTCCTGGTGGACGGTTCTTCTTACCTGTACCGCGCCTTTCACGCGCTGCCGCCGCTCACCACTTCCAAAGGCCTGCCTACCGGCGCGGTCAAGGGCGTGTTGAACATGCTCAAAAGCCTGCGCAGGCAATACCCGAACAGCCCGTTCGCGGTAGTGTTCGACGCCAAGGGCGGGACATTTCGCGATGAGCTGTACGCCGAATACAAGGCCAACCGCGCAAGCATGCCCGATGACATGCGCGTGCAGATCGAGCCGCTGCACCAGAGCGTGATCGCCCTGGGCTTCCCGCTGCTGTGCGTCGAAGGCGTCGAAGCGGACGACGTGATCGGCACCCTGGCCCGCAGCAGCGCGGCCGCCGACCGTCCGGTGGTGATTTCCACCGGCGACAAGGACATGGCGCAGCTGGTCGACGGGCACATTACCTTGGTCAACACCATGACCGGTAGCGCCATGGACGTTGAGGGCGTGAAGGAGAAATTCGGTGTCGCTCCCGAGCAGATCATCGATTACCTGGCGTTGATGGGCGACTCGTCCGACAACATCCCGGGCGTTCCGGGCATTGGTCCGAAGACGGCTTCCGGCCTGTTGGTTGGTGTAAATGGCGGTTTGAAAGAGCTCTACGAGCAGCTCGATATCGTGCCGACCTTGCCGATTCGTGGTGCCAAGACCCTGGTTGCCAAACTGGAAGAGCATAAGGCGAGTGCGTTCCTGTCCTACGAGCTGGCAACGATCAAGATCGACGTGCCGCTGGACGTGGGCCTGGATGATTTGCACCTGATCGAGCCGGATCGCGAGAAGCTGCTGGAGCTGTATACGCTGCTGGAGTTCAAGAGCTGGATTGACGAGATTCAACGCGATGCCAAGCGCGTCGAGTTGAGCGCTGCTCCTTCGGCCGCGGTCGCCGAGGAAGCGGTTGAGGTGGTCGCGCCGGTTTCTGTGGAGCCGGTGTACGAAACCATCCTCACCCAGGCCCAGTTCGATGTCTGGCTGAAGAAGCTCAACGACGCCAAGCTGTTCGCCTTTGATACCGAGACCACCGGGATCGACGCCCAGAAAGCGCAACTGGTGGGTGTGTCGTTTGCCGTGCAGGCCCATGAAGCAGCCTACATTCCGCTGACCCACTCCTACATCGGCGCGCCGGAACAGCTGGATCGGGACACCGTGCTGCTGGCCCTGAAGCCGTTGCTCGAAGACCCGGAAAAACTCAAGGTCGGCCAGCACGCCAAGTTCGACATGAATATCCTGGCCAACTGCGCCATCGGTGGTGACCCGGCACTCGGCATCACCGTGCGCGGCATTGCCTTCGACACCATGCTTGAATCCTATGTGCTGAACTCCGTGGCGACGCGCCACGACATGGACAGCCTGGCGAAGAAGTACCTGGACCACGACACCGTCAGCTTCCAGGACATCGCCGGCAAAGGCGCCAAGCAGCTGACCTTTGACCAGATTGCCCTGGAGCAAGCCGGCCCTTACGCGGCGGAAGACGCGGATGTGACCCTGCGTTTGCACCAGGAACTGCACAAGCAGCTTGCCGCTATTCCTACCCTGGCCAGCGTATTGTCCGACATCGAGATGCCGCTGGTGCCCGTGCTGGCGCGCATTGAGCGTCAGGGCGCCCTGGTGGATGCCGCCTTGCTGGGCATCCAGAGCATCGAGCTGGGCAACAAGATGGTCGACCTCGAGCGCCAGGCGTATGAAATCGCCGGCGAGGAATTCAACCTGGGCTCGCCCAAGCAGTTGGGTGCGATTCTCTACGAGAAACTCGGGCTGCCGGTGTTGAAGAAGACCGGCAAAGGCCAGGCCTCGACGGCCGAGGAAGTCTTGGCCAAATTGGCTGAAGACGACTACCCACTGCCGAAAGTGCTGATGCAGTACCGCAGCATGAGCAAGTTGAAAAGCACCTACACCGACCGTTTGCCGGAGCAGATCAACCCGCGCACCGGTCGCGTGCACACGTCCTATCACCAGGCCGTAGCAGCAACCGGGCGCCTGTCATCCAGCGATCCAAACCTGCAGAACATTCCGGTGCGTACCGCTGAAGGCCGGCGTATCCGCCAGGCATTTGTCGCGCCCAAGGGCTACAAGCTGCTGGCGGCGGACTACTCGCAGATCGAGCTGCGCATCATGGCGCATTTGTCGAAGGACGAAGGCTTGCTGAATGCGTTCCGCGACGACCTGGACGTGCACACCGCCACGGCGGCCGAAGTGTTCAAGGTTGAGTTGACCGAGGTCACGTCCAATCAGCGTCGCAGTGCCAAGGCGATCAACTTTGGCCTGATCTACGGCATGGGCGCCCAGAAGCTGGGCAAGGACATCGGCGTCGACACCAAGACCGCCAAGGCTTACATCGATGTGTACTTCGCCCGCTATCCGGGGGTTCGCGAGTACATGGAGCGCACCCGTGCCCAGGCGGCTGATCAGGGTTATGTGGAAACCCTGTTCGGGCGCCGCCTGTACCTGCCGGAGATCAATTCCAACAAGCCTCAGGAGCGTGCTGGCGCCGAGCGTACGGCAATCAACGCGCCGATGCAGGGCACTGCGGCCGATATCATCAAGAAGGCCATGGTCAAGGTCGACAACTGGCTGACGGACTCGGGCCTGGACGCCAAGGTCATCCTTCAGGTGCACGATGAATTGGTGCTGGAGGTGCGTGAGGACCTGGTGGCTGAAGTCAGCGCGAGGATTCGTGAACACATGAGCGAGGCGGCAAAGCTGGATGTGCCGCTGGTGGTAGACGTCGGCGTGGGCGACAACTGGGACGAAGCGCACTAAACCTGGGGCCTGGGCCGCGTCATCATGCCGCGGCAGCGCTTTAGATCGGAAAACGCGGCGGGTTATTTCCAATAGTTTTTTGAACGTGCCGGAACTTAACCCGTGAATTGCTACTCAGAGTTACTGAATGGGTGGTGAAGCCCTTCAATGCTCCTATGTTGTGTTAAGTGTTGGCAGATATCTGGACCCCGCCCTAGCGGTCCGGAACTTGGACCCCGAACTTCCCCTCCCCATACGAAGTCCGGGGTTTTTTTTGCCCCGAGTTTTTACTCGGCGGCTTCCGAACCCTTGTCAGCCAGTTCCATCCAGCCTGCCAGCACAGTGTAGGCGTCTTCCAGGCCCATGCGTTTTGGCGCCGAGAACAGCTGGATGGTCACCGCATCGCCCCAACCCTTTCGGATTTCTGCCTGCACTTTGAGCAGGGTGTTTTTCGCTGCGCCGTAGGTCAATTTGTCGGCCTTGGTCAGCAGGACGTGCATCGGCATGCCGCTGGCGACGGCCCAATCGAGCATCAACAGGTCGAAGTCGGTCATTGGATGACGGATGTCCATCATCAGAATCAAACCCTTCAAACTCTCCCGGCCACCCAGGTACGCTTCGAGGTGACGCTGCCAGTGCAGCTTCAGCGGGATAGGTACTTTTGCATAACCGTAGCCCGGCAGGTCGACCAGACGCCGATCATCGTCTAGCTTGAAGAAGTTGAGGAGCTGTGTGCGCCCCGGGGTTTTCGAGGTGCGGGCCAGGCTGGCGTGGGTCAGGGTGTTCAGCGCGCTGGACTTGCCGGCGTTGGAGCGGCCGGCGAATGCGACTTCGAAGCCTTCGTCATCGGGGCATTGGTCGACTTTGGCGGCGCTGAGCATGAAGGTGGACTGTTGGCACAGGCCGAGGATGGGATTCTTGAGTTGCATGAGTTTTCCGATGTGGGCGGTGCCGGGAATAGGTGCGGCAAGCGGTGTCGTTTCCGTTTCAGTAGCGCCAGTATATAATGCCGCAGATTTTGTGTGTGCTTTGTCCCAGCGAAGGATGAAGTTCACGGGAGCGATAGACCTTTATTGCGCATTAGAACGCAAAACGCTCTCAAACCCTGAAAAGGTCGATGTATGACCAAGTGGCTGCTGGCCTTCGGTTTCTTGATGCCACTTTACAGTGCGCAGGCTACACAGGAACCGGAGGCTGTGTACAACCGCTTTTGCGGGGCCTGCCATGCCGGACAGCTGCCCAACGCCCCTGGACGGGGTGACCAGGCAGCCTGGAAGCCAAGATTGGCTCAAGGTATGGACACGCTGGTGCAACACGTGACCCAGGGTTTCAAGGCGATGCCGCCGCGTGGTTTGTGCATGGACTGCAGTACCGAGGATTACCATGCCGTCATTCAGTTGATGGTGAGTGAACCCGGTCCATAACTCTTTAACCCTTAGCCGTAGTTGGATTAGCTGATGAACAAACTGATCGTGAGTCTGCTGTTGACCCTGGGCATCACCGGTGTTGCCCATGCCGCAGGCGACGCCACTGCTGGCCAGGCGAAAGCCGCCGTATGTGGTGCTTGCCATGGACCGGACGGTAATAGCCCGGCGCCTAACTTTCCAAAACTGGCCGGCCAGGGTGAGCGTTACCTGACCAAGCAGATGCACGACATCAAGGACGGCAAGCGTACGGTCCTGGAAATGACCGGCTTGTTGACCAACCTCAGCGATCAGGACCTGGCGGATATCGCGGCGTATTTTGCCAGCCAGAAAGGCAGTGTGGGAGCTGCTGATCCGAAACTGGTGGCCCGCGGTGAAGAATTGTTCCGCGGCGGCAACCTGGAAAAAGGCATGCCTTCCTGCCTCGGCTGCCACTCGCCTAACGGCGCTGGCCTTGCTGCCGCTGGCTTCCCGCACTTGAGCGGCCAGCATGCCCAGTACATCGGCAAACAGCTGACAGACTTCCGCGAAGGCAATCGCACCAACGACGGCGATACCAAGATCATGCAGAGCATCGCCGCGAAACTCAGCAACAAGGACATCGAAGCCGTGTCCCAATACATCCAGGGCCTGCACTAAGGGCCCCGGCTACGTTAACGCTCGATTAATCCGTCGATGCAAGCATAAAAAGGGTGGCCCAGGCTGCCCTTTTTTGTGGCCGGTGCCGTTACACTAACGAACTCATGCCCGCGTAGACCTGTCACAACAAAGGTCGCGTGAGGCGACTTTATTTGTCCAGGAGTAAAGCATGCGTAATCTGATCCTCAGCGCCGCTCTCGTCACTGCCAGCCTTTTCGGCATGACCGCACAAGCTGCCGATAATGTGCCGCTTGAAGCCGGTAAAACCTACGTTGAGCTGGCCAATCCTGTGCCGGTTTCCGTACCGGGCAAGATCGAAGTGGTGGAGCTGTTCTGGTATGGCTGCCCGCATTGCTACGCTTTTGAGCCAGTCATCAATCCGTGGGTCGAGAAGCTGCCTGAGGACGTGAACTTCAAACGTATTCCTGCCCTGTTCGGCGGCCCATGGGACGCCCACGGCCAGCTGTTCATTACCCTGGACACCATGGGTGTAGAACACAAGGTTCACGCGGCTGTGTTCAATGCCATCCAGAAAGAAGGCAAGCGCCTTGTGAAGCCTGAAGACATGGCCGATTTCGTCGCCACCCAAGGCGTCGACAAAACCAAGTTCCTGGAGACATTCAACTCGTTCGCTGTGAAGGGCAAGATGGCCCAATACAAGGAACTGGCCCAGAAATACGGCGTGCAAGGGGTACCGACGCTGATCGTCAACGGCAAATACCGCTTTGACATCGGCAGTGCCGGCGGCGAAGAGCAGGCGCTGAACGTGGCCGACCAATTGATCGCCAAAGAGCGCGCAGCCAAGTAAGGGGCCCGTCATGCGTCGCTGGGGTACTGAACGTGTCGTTGGCCTGCATGACCCGAAGGTCAACGAACACCACCTTGAATCCACGGGCCTGCCGGCTGACAGTCGGTTGCGCCTGCTCAGTTTCAATATCCAGGTGGGTATCAGTACCGAGAAATACCGGCATTACCTGACCCGTGGCTGGCAGCACCTGCTGCCCCACAACGGGCGTGCCGGCAATCTGCAAAAGATCGGCGACCTGCTGGGTGACTTCGACCTGGTAGCCCTGCAGGAGGCCGATGGTGGCAGCCTGCGTTCCGGCTACATCAACCAGGTCGAACACCTTGCGCAACTCGGTGCCTTTCCCTACTGGTATCAACAACTCAATCGCAACCTCGGCAAACTCGGCCAGCACAGCAATGGTGTGCTCAGCCGCCTGAAACCGTGGGCGATCGAGGACCACCCGTTGCCTGGCCCGAAAGGCCGCGGTGCAATTCTCGTACGGTTCGGCGAAGGGCCGGAAGCATTGGTCGTGGTGATGATGCACCTCGCATTGGGCGCTCGAACCCGAACCATGCAGTTGGCCTACATCCGTGAGTTGATTGGCGGCTACAAACATCAGGTGCTGATGGGTGACATGAACACCCATGCCACAGACCTGCTACAGAATTCCCCGTTGCGCGACCTTGGGTTGCTGGCGCCGCAAGTCGAAGCCACGTTTCCCAGCTGGCGTCCGCAGCGTTGTCTTGATCACATCCTGCTCAGCCCGACCCTGACACTCGAAAGTGTGCAGGTACTGGCGCAGCCCATCTCCGATCACCTGCCCGTCGCGGTAGAGATTCGTCTGCCGGGTTCGCTCACGGCTGATGCATTGCCCGCGTTGAGCCCCGGCCCTCGCGGACCCCTTGCATGAGCGACGACGCCCAGCGTTGGAAAGAGAAATACCTTAAAAGCGTCGAGCAACAAGAAAAGCTCGAGCGTCGCTGGGCCGCCCGCCTCGACCTGCTGCGCCGAGGGCTGGTGCGCAGCACCCTGGCGGCAGAAGGGACCGACCGAGCGGTTGACCAATGCATGAAGGAAATGCGCGATGTGGTGCGCACCGACGACATGGACGCCGCCCTCGCTGCATTGCTGCCGCGCCTGGAAAAGGCCGTGCTGGATTCGGAGCAGCGCCGCGAAACCCGGGTTGACCAGATCGGCAGCGCGTTGACGGCCCTGGTCACTCAGTTGCAGAAACTGCCCTTGCCACGGGACGTGAGTCGCCCGCTGAAGGCTTTCGCCAAGCAGCTGGACGGTCGGGTTGGCCAGGCGCGGGAGATCCCGCTGTTGCTGAGTGAGCTGAGCGGCCTGCAGGGGCAGGCGTTGAGTAACCTGGAGCCGGAGGGCGAAACCAGCCGTTCGAGCCCGGGGCTGTTGCAGCGTCTGTTTGGCACCAAGGACGCAATCGACACGCCGGAGGTTGAAGCGCCCACGCCATCCCGCCCGGCTTCTCCGGCGCCTGCTGCGCCAAAGCCCAGGCCGGTGGATGAAGTTGAAGCGCCGGCGCAATCGGCGGAACTGGCCCAGGCGCTGCGGGCTTTTGCACCGCAGCCGAAGGTCCCGGCCCCCATCGAGTCGCCCCCTGAGCCGGTATCGCCAGTAGAGGCTACCGACGCTGTCAGCGAAGCAGTGCCTGTTGTTCCGGCCGTCGCGGTCACAGCGCCTGTCGTCGAGGCACCCGCTACGCTTATCGAAACGCCAGAACCCGAGCAACCGATCGAAGCGGAGGTTGAGCTTGAGAGCGCTCTCGCCGCCATGGTCGAGGTGCCAGAGGTGCAGGCCCGTGAGCCGGAGCGGACAGAGATCGGCAGTCTTTCCCTGCCCCCGGTCCTGGCCGATGAACCGCAAGAATCGCCCGAGCAGGCAGAGCTGAACCCAGACGAGCTGCAAGCGGATCAAGCCTACGCCCTGCCCGACACCCCCGAGCCGTCTTACAGTTCGGTGGCCAAGCACATCGAAGATACCCTGCTCGGCTTACTGGAAGACCTCTCGCTGCCCGAGCGCCATCGGCCCCAGGCCGAAGCCATGCGTGAACGCCTGGCCCACGGATTGAACTGGTACGAATTGCTGCCGATCCTCGATGACCTGGCGGTGTTGATGCTGGCGATCACCGACAGCGGCCAGCACGAGTTTGAAGCCTACCTCAAGCAACTCAACGATCGTCTCGAGGCGTTCCAGGGGCACCTGCAGGTCGCCAGTGACGGCCACGCCGACAGCCGCTCGGCGGCCAGGGAACTGGATACCCAGATCCGCGAACAAGTGGATGGTTTGCAAACCAGCATGCAGGACGCCGCGGACCTCGACAGCCTCAAACACGTGCTGGAGAGCCATCTCGAAGGGTTGCTGGGCACCATGGATGAACACCGCCACCAGCGTGACCAGCGCGAACAGGAAGTGGCTGCACGGCTCAAGGGCCTGGCCGAACGGGTCGCCAATATGGAGCAAGAGGCTCAGGGCTACCGTGAACACCTTGAGGTTCAGCGGCAAAAAGCCCTGATCGATCCGCTCACCGCACTACCCAACCGCGCTGCCTGGAGCGAGCGCCTGGAGCAGGAGGTCAACGCCTGGCACCAGCGTGGAAATAACCTGTCACTGGCCATGCTGGACCTCGATCACTTCAAGCGCATCAACGACGGCTATGGTCATCTGGCGGGCGACAAGGTGCTGAAAATCATCGCCACGGTGCTTCGCAAACGCCTGCGGCCGAACGACTTCATCGCGCGTTTTGGCGGTGAAGAGTTTGTACTGCTGATGCCCAACTCGTCGCTGTCCGATGCGTTGGCGGTGGGTGAAACCCTGCGTGCAGCCATCCAAGCCTGCCCGTTTCACTTCAAGGGCGAGCCGGTGACGATTACGGTGTCCATGGGCATGGCGCAGTTTCAGCCGGGAGAACGCAGCGACCTGGCGCTCAAGCGCGCTGACGAGGCGTTATATCGTGCCAAGGCGGCGGGGCGTAACCAGGTGCAGGCGGCCTGACCGGAAATGTTCCATTTTGTTTAAAACATCGCATTTGGCCGCCTGGCAGCAAACGGTACGTTACACTGTTGCATTATCGTCTTAAGCGTACTATTTGCTGCCATGAAACTTCTGTGTTCTGCCTTTCTGTTTCTTCTGCTCGCCGGTTGCGCGAGCGGCCCTCGCCTGGACACCAGTCATCCGTCGGTGAACCACGACAATCGTGTGCAGTTTGTCGTCGTGCACTACACCTCGGCGTCCCTTGAGCGCTCCCTGGCGCTGTTGACCCATGGCCAGGTCAGCAGTCATTACCTGATCGGTGATGACGCCTCGGCCACCATCTATAAGCTCGTGGATGAAAGCCAGCGCGCCTGGCATGCCGGAGAAAGTGAATGGATGGGCCGCACCTGGCTCAACTCCAGCTCCATCGGGATCGAGATCGTGAACCCGGGTTATCGGGATTTGCCGACGGGCCGCGTCTGGTATCCCTATTCCGAAGCGCAGGTGCAGTCACTGGTGGTGCTGCTCAAGGACATCAGCAAGCGCAACGGCATCGACCCGCGAAACATCATCGGCCATAGCGACATTGCCCCGCTGCGCAAGCTGGACCCGGGGCCGTTGTTCCCCTGGAAGCGCCTGGCGGATGAAGGGCTGGGCATGTGGCCGGACGCCAAGGCGGTGGCCCGTTACCAGGTGCAGTACGCAGCCGATCTGCCGAGCATTACCTGGTTCCAGGAAGAGTTGGCGAAGCTGGGCTATCCGACGCCACAGACGGGCGAGCTGGATGTAGCGACGCGCCATGTGGTGGCCGCGTTCCAGATGCATTTCCGGGCGTCGCTGTTTGACGGGACGCCGGATGCCGAAAGTGCTGCGATCCTGCGGGCGTTGAATCACCAATAACGGTTGGCGCGTTGGTCCTACAGGGGCAACGCCATGTAGAACTGCGTCCCCTGCCCCGGCCGCGAATACACCCCCATGCGGCCACCGTGCAATTGCACGATCTCCTTGCACAGCGCCAGGCCCAGCCCGGCGCCGCCTTTCTTGCGGCCTACCTGCACAAACGGTTCGAAGATTCGTCCCTGCTGGCCGTAGGCAATGCCTTCGCCGTTGTCTTCAACGCTGACAATCACCCGTTCGCCATGGCGACGCGCCTGCAAGCGGATCTGCCCACCGTCGGCTGTGTGCCGCAGGGCATTGCCCAGCAAATTGTCGAGCACCCTTTCCAGCTGCGCTCGATCGGCATGCAACCTCGGTAGCGGGGATTGTTCCTCAACCAGCAGCTCGATGTTCTGCGCATTCGCCTGCTCCGCGAAGCGGGCGCGGGCATGTTCGAGCAGGTCGCTGATGTCACACGGGCCCAGGGTGAGTTTCTGCAAGCCATTCTGGTAGCGCGAGAAGTTGAGCAAGTCGTTGATCAACTGCATCAGGCGCTGCATTTCCTCGTTGACCGTATCCAGCAGGTCCGCTTCGCGCGACTCCGCAGGAAACTTCGCCCGTTCCCGGAATAAGCCGAAGGCCATGTGCATGCCCGTCACCGGCGTGCGTAATTCATGGGACGCGCGCAACACAAACTCACTGCGTACTCGTTCAAAGGCACGCTGTTCGGTAACGTCATGCAGCACCATCACCGCGCCCAGAATGTGCCCCTGGGTATGGCTGACCGGCGTCAGGCTGTACGTCAGCAGGCGCAGCTCACCCTCAACCTCTACTTCCAGGTCTTCAGGTGCGCGCTCCAGATTGCCGCCGCGCAGTACCAGTTGCAGCTGTTCATCCAGTTCCGGGCGGCCCAGGGCGTCGCCAAGGCCTTGGCCCAGGCGATTCTCGTCCCAGCCGAGTTGACGTTGTGCCACCGGGTTAAGGTGTTCCAGGCGACCCTGGCGGTCGATCATCAGCAGGCCGTCGTCGATGCTGTCGAGCACCGCCTGCAGGCGTTGTTGCCCGGCCAGCAGCTCATCGACATTGGTTGCCTGATGCTGGCGCAACGCCTCGGCCATGATGCCGAAGCGTCGGGTCAGCAGGTTCATTTCCGCTGCGGATGAAATGGGCAGCGTGACTTCGAAGTTGCCCTGGCCGATCTTGTCGGCGGCCTTGGCCAGCGCTTCGATCGGCCCGCCAAAGCGTCGGGCGATACCGTGGGCGGTAACGAAACCGATGATCAGCACTGCCAGCCCGACCAGGCCCAGCAGGCCGGCAATCAGCAGCGCACGTTCACGGGACTTGTGTTCGGTATCGTTGATGTTATCCAGGGCTTTCTTGTGCTCGGCGATCAGGCCGTTGCGCAGGATGTTGAAGCGTTTGGTCAGCTCGTCGTTGTTGCGCAGTTGCGGCGGAGCATTCTCCTTTTCATCGAACGCCTCGAGAAAGCTCAGGTAATTGGTCTTGGCCTGGGTAAAACCGCTGGTTACCGCGTCCTTTTGTTCGTGGTCGATACCTTGCTGCAACAGGGCGAAATAGCGTTGCTTGGAGTCCTCCAGCGCAGCGGTATTCGGCTGTTCATTGAGCATGATCATCAACTGGTCGCCGAGGGTCTGCCGAAGCTTGAGCCCCAGGTCCAATGTGATGAAGTTGCTGCGAATCAACGATTCCTGGGTCTTGGCCATTTGCATGACGCTCACCAACCCCAGCAGCAACCCCAACAGGGCGACGGTGATCAGCGCGGAAATACTCAGGAACAACCGAGTGCGCAGGGTCATCGCAAGCTTCATAGGTTACAGCTCACAGGTTGTATTGTTTGCGTTTGCGATACAGCGTCGACGCATCAATGCCAAGGGTTCGGGCCGCCTGGTCCAGGGTGTCGCTGGTGGCCAGCACGGCGCCGATATGCGCCTTTTCCAGTTCATCCAGGCTCAACGCCGCACCGATACGCGGGGCATTGTTGGTCGGCTGCTCGGCCATGCCGAGGTGGCTGATCTCAACTTTTTCCTGCGGGCAGATGATGCTGGCCCGCTCAACCACGTTGCGCAGCTCACGGATGTTCCCCGGCCAGCGGTAGTTGAGCAGTGCCTCACGGGCTTCATCGCTGAAGCCGCGCGCCGGCCGCGCATATTCCTTCACGAAGCGCGCCAGGAAGCGGTCGGCCAGGGTCAGGATGTCTTCGCTGCGTTCGCGCAGGGGCGGCAGGTGCAAGGTGATGACATTCAGGCGATACAGCAGGTCTTCGCGGAAACGGCCGTCGCGAACCATGTCTTCCAGGTTCAGGTTGGTAGCGGCGAGAATTCGCACATCGGCACGGCGAGTCACCGGGTCGCCGACGCGCTCGTATTCCTTGTCCTGGATAAAGCGCAGCAACTTGGGTTGTAAAGTAAGCGGAAAGTCGCCGATCTCGTCGAGAAACAAGGTGCCGCCATCGGCCTGGTTGACGCGGCCGAGGGTGCTTTCGCTGGCGCCGGTAAACGCACCACGGCTATGACCGAACAACTCGCTTTCCATCAGTTCCGCCGTCAGCGATGGGCAGTTGATGGTGACGCAGGATTTTTTCGCGCGTTTGCTCCAACCGTGGATCGCCCGGGCCAGTTCACCTTTACCGGTGCCGGATTCGCCGAGAATCAGGATGTTGGCATCAGTGCCCGCCACCTGGCGTGCGGTTTCCAGCACCACCATCATCGCCGGGCTATGGGAGTCGAGGCCGTCCTTGGGCTGGCGCACTGCGCCTTCCAGGGCTTCCAGGCGTGCCGAGAGCTGGCGCACTTCCAGCTGCTTGGCCGTGGCCAGGCGCAATTGGTCGGGGCTGCAAGGCTTTACCAGGTAGTCGGCCGCGCCGGCCTGAATCGCATCCACGGCGGTGTCGACGGCCGAGTGGGCCGTGACGATCACCACGCGCATCCACGGCGCCTGGATACGCATTTGCGCCAGTACATCCAGGCCGTTGTCTTCGCCCAGGCGCAGGTCCAGGAAGCACAGGTCAAACACCTGGCGTTGCAACAAGGCATCGGCCTGGGCGGCGCTGTTGGCGGTGGCTACGGTGTAGCCTTCATCTTCCAGGCAGTAACGGAAGGTGCGAAGGATCGCGGATTCGTCATCCACTAAAAGAATGCGGCCTTGAAGTTCCTTGGCTGATTCCATCTGTCCCGCGCTCCCTTAAGAATGAATGATGTTGTTTAGTCCCGGAATAATCGGGCAAGTTGCATGGTTTATTCTGATTGATTAAAGCCGTCACCGCGCAGCTATCTGCGCTTCTTCTTACAAAGACGCCCACAAGAGGCGTTTTTGTCTCCCTCTTGCCACTTCGGCAGTCGAACGTTGCCTTCCTATCCCTTGATCCGACCAGTGACCATCGTGCATTTCGCACGGCAAGGATAGGGGCATCGTGCAGGATGCTCGTGGTGTCAAAGCGCTTTTGTTTTTAACTGGTTGATTTTATTGGTTTTTATTTTGTTAAAAAACTGGCACGCAGGCTGCAATACACCTCATACGAGTTTCATCTACGAATAATCAGAATGCGGGAGAGATACAGCATGACTCGCCAAAGCCTGACCCAACTGCGTGTATCGCCACTGCGCCTGCAACAGGGGCTGTTTGCCAGCCTGGCCCTGATGGTGACCTTGATTGGCGGTCAGCAATTGGCGCATTGGCAGCAGAGTCAGCAGCAAGTCGTGCAGTTTGAACGTCCGATGATGACCCAGACCCATTTCCGCTCCGTCGGCAGCACTGCCGCCGATGTGACAACCCCGCAATTGGCGGCGGTTGAACAGGACTCCACCCTCGGCGACCTGCCATCGCAGGAACGCTGGGTGTTCTAGGCAATACACGGTCCTCGAATCGAGCGACCGCAGGCACTACCGCTGTTACCCCTAAAAGAAGCGTAAGGAGAATCACCATGTTGAGTTGGGCAATCACATTTCTGATCATCGCCATTGTGGCTGCAGTCCTGGGCTTCGGTGGTATCGCGGGCACCGCTACGGGTATCGCCAAGATTCTGTTTGTGGTCTTCCTGGTGATGTTCATCGCTTCCTTCTTCTTTGGCCGTCGTGGTCGAGGCTAAGCATGTTCAACTCCTCCCTTAAAGTCCTGGCTGCCGCCCTGTTGTTGGGCGGCAGCGGCTTGGTGCTGGCTGCCAATGATGGCCAGTCCCGAGCCAACGAACTGCTGAGTGCGGACCCGCAGTACCGCGAGACCTGGCAGAGCGTGGTCAAGAAGGAAGAGCGCCTGCCTGAATGGGTGATGAACCTTTCGGGTAGCGCTGAACAGATGAATGCCGTTGAAGAGGATGGTGACAAGTACTTGGTCGGGCCGCTCTGTGAAACCGCAGACACATGCCTGAACAAGCGCCTGATCGTCGCTTTCAGCTTCGACAAGGAAGATGCCTACGCGATGTTGGTAGAAGTCCCGGCGGGCTTGCCCGCGGACAAATCGCCAACGCGGCACGCCGACTACCGTTTTCTCGGCAAGCCGGACGAAGGCATGCAAAAGCTGCTGATGGAACAGCTCAAGAAAGATCCGAATTGGTACTAGGTTCGGTCTGACGACGCTGTCGTCTACCGGCTTAACGTCCATAGAAAGAAGCGCCGTGCTTCTTTCTGTTTGCATCGCCCGACAAGGGTGGTGCATGACCAGGGGGCCGGGTTGCTCTGATCGTTTGGATCGGCGTGACCTACGGGGACAGGGAGTGCCTGCGCAAGGGCCGGGTCAGGTGAAAAGCTGCGACGCAAGTTCCCAAGCCGATGGTTTGTGGAACTTGCGAAGGGCTTGCGGCTCCTATGCCCGCTTCTGTCATGCCGCCCATAGCGGCAATTCTCCTTTTTGCGTCCGCCCAACCATTTCTTGGTGTTTCCGCGTGACCATCTATCGAGAAAGTTTGTCTCCTGCCAGACGAGTTTTTCGATGGTATGCGTAGGAATTTTCAGGGGTTTTCAACCGCGACCGTAGATTTTCAAAAAACCCTGCGCGAGCCTGAAATGGCCGGTTCGCGGCATTTATGCCTGCCGAAATGTCGTATTCGAACTGACCGTTCAGACAGAAAAACTCAAAAAAACTCATGCCGATTCGGCATAGGGTAGGCGTTTACGGCATTAGACGTCGCCTCCTTGCATCGGAATAGTTGCGCCTTTTTTCGCCTGCCAGTGAGCCATATCGGCCAACTGCGGTGACCTTCTACGGGGGCAGATGCACACACTTTTTCGCTCTCGAGCGTTCCAGCTGCTGGCGCATCTGCCTGAGTCCACTTGAAGTAAGGGTAATGACATGAAGAAGGCAAAGCTAAGCCTCGCCTGGCAGATCCTCATCGGTCTGGTGCTGGGGATTGCAATCGGTGCGGTGCTTAACCATTTCAGTGCTGAAAAGGCCTGGTGGATCAGCAACGTGTTGCAGCCCGCTGGCGATATCTTTATCCGCCTGATCAAGATGATCGTTATCCCGATCGTGATTTCGTCGCTGATTGTCGGAATCGCCGGTGTTGGCGATGCGAAAAAGCTCGGCCGGATCGGCGTTAAAACCATCCTTTACTTCGAAGTGGTCACCACCATTGCCATTGTGGTCGGCCTGTTGCTGGCCAACCTGTTCCATCCGGGTACCGGCATCGACATGAGTACCCTGGGTACCGTCGACATTTCCAAATACACGGCCACCGCCGCCGAGGTCCAGCACGAGCACGCGTTCATCGAGACGATCCTCAACCTGATCCCGTCGAATATCTTCGCCGCCGTGGCCCGTGGCGACATGCTGCCGATCATCTTCTTCTCGGTGTTGTTCGGCCTCGGCTTGTCGAGCCTCAAGCCTGAATTGCGCGAGCCCCTGGTGACCATGTTCCAGGGCGTGTCCGAGAGCATGTTCAAAGTCACCCACATGATCATGAAATACGCCCCGATCGGTGTATTTGCCCTGATCGCGGTGACCGTCGCCAACTTCGGCTTCGCCTCGCTGCTGCCGCTGGCCAAGCTGGTGATCCTGGTTTACGTCGCCATCCTGTTCTTTGCTTTTGTGGTGCTGGGCCTGATCGCCCGCCTGTTCGGTTTCTCGGTGATCAAGCTGATGCGCATCTTCAAGGATGAGCTGGTGCTGGCCTACTCCACTGCCAGTTCTGAAACCGTGCTGCCGCGTGTGATCGAGAAGATGGAAGCCTACGGCGCGCCAAAGGCGATCTGCAGCTTCGTGGTGCCGACTGGCTACTCGTTCAACCTCGACGGTTCGACCCTGTATCAGAGCATCGCGGCGATCTTCATCGCCCAGCTGTATGGCATCGACCTGTCGATTGGCCAGCAACTGATGCTGGTGCTGACCCTGATGGTCACCTCCAAAGGCATCGCCGGCGTACCGGGTGTGTCCTTCGTGGTACTGCTGGCGACCCTGGGCAGCGTGGGCATTCCGCTGGAAGGCCTGGCGTTCATCGCCGGTGTCGACCGCATCATGGACATGGCCCGTACCGCACTGAACGTGATCGGTAACGCCCTGGCCGTACTGGTCATCTCCCGTTGGGAAGGCATGTACGACGATGCCAAGGGCGAGCGCTACTGGAACTCCCTGCCGCACTGGCGCACCAAGCAAGTGCTGCCGGCCGGCGAGACCACTCGCGGCTGACCGCCAGGACTGGCTCCTACACAAACCCCGGAAAATCCGGGGTTTGTCGTTTCTGCCAGCCCCGCTATCATTCGCCCCATCTTTCGGGGGATTCAACTGATGCTCAATGGCCTGTGGCTTGGCTTCTTTATCGTGGCGATGGTGTCTGCGCTGGCGCAATGGCTGATTGGCGGTAACGCCGGCATCTTTGCGGCGATGGTGGAAAGCATATTCGCCATGGCCAAGCTGTCGGTCGAGGTGATGGTGTTGCTGTTCGGCACCCTGACCTTGTGGCTGGGCTTCCTGCGTATCGCCGAGAAAGCCGGGATCGTCGACTGGCTGGCCAAGGCCCTGGGGCCGCTGTTCCGGCGCCTGATGCCGGAAGTGCCTGCCGGTCATCCGGCCATCGGCTTGATCACGCTCAACTTCGCCGCCAACGGCCTGGGCCTCGATAACGCCGCTACGCCCATCGGCCTCAAGGCCATGAAGGCGCTGCAAGAGCTCAACCCTATCCCCAATACCGCCAGCAACGCGCAGATCCTGTTCCTGGTACTCAACGCGTCTTCCCTGACCCTGCTGCCGGTCACCATCTTCATGTACCGCGCCCAGCAAGGTGCGGCGGACCCGACGCTGGTGTTCCTGCCGATCCTGCTGGCCACCAGCGCCTCGACCCTGGTGGGCCTGTTGTCGGTGGCGGTGATGCAACGCCTGCGGCTGTGGGACCCGGTGGTGCTGGCGTATCTGATTCCGGGTGCGCTGGTACTGGGTGGCTTCATGGCCTTGCTGGCGACGCTCTCAGCCACGGCGCTGGCGGGCCTGTCGTCGATCCTCGGCAACCTCACGCTGTTCGGGCTGATCATGTTGTTCCTGGTGATCGGCGCGCTGCGCAAGGTGAAGGTCTACGAGGCGTTTGTCGAAGGTGCCAAAGAGGGCTTCGACGTTGCCAAGAACCTGCTGCCGTACCTGGTGGCGATGCTGTGTGCAGTGGGCGTGTTGCGGGCGTCCGGCGCGCTGGATTTCGGCCTGGAAGGCATTCGCCACGTGGTGGCCTGGACCGGCATGGACACGCGCTTTGTTGATGCGCTGCCGACCGCGATGGTCAAGCCGTTCTCCGGCAGTGCGGCGCGGGCGATGTTGATTGAGACCATGCAGACCCAGGGCGTGGACAGCTTCCCGGCGCTGGTGGCGGCGACGATTCAGGGCAGCACCGAGACCACGTTCTATGTGTTGGCGGTGTACTTTGGCTCGGTGGGAATCCAGCGGGCACGGCATGCGGTGGGGTGTGCGTTGTTGGCGGAGTTTGCTGGTGTGGTGGCGGCGATTGCGGTGTGCTACTGGTTCTTCGGCTAAGACCTGAATCCCTGTGGCGAGGGAGCTTGCTCCCGTTGGGCCGCGAAGCGGCCCCAGTCAGTTATCGCAGGTGTGTCAGTCAAAGCTCATTGACTGGTTTTGGGGCTGCTGCGCAGCCCAACGGGAGCAAGCTCCCTGGCCACAAAAGCGCGGCTTCCCAGGCCGACGGCCCAATCCACCACCTGCCTGTTCAGTACATCGCCAGCCTGACCAAACCCGGCTACCACCGCCGGCACCTTGGTATCCCCCACCGGCTGCCTCACCTCGAACCGCTTGCTGGCAATAATCCGTTGATCACTGCCGCGCACCAACCGTGCGTCCAGCCGTATCACCACTTCAACTGCGCTGCCGCGATACTCACTCTGAAACGCCTGCAACTGCCCGCCCAACTCAACGTCCGCCTGCAGATTGGTCTCATCGGTACTGAGCAACGTCACCCGCCCATCCCGCTGGAACCCGTCGAACAACCGGTTACGCAACAGCACGGGGGCTGGATCGCTCCAGCGGGAATTCGCATAGCTGCTGATCAAGTCACCGTTAGGCACCACGGCAATCCGCGGGCTGTCGAGGAATTCGCTGGTCTGCGGCTTCGCCACCCGCAGCGACCAGGCCACCGGGCTGGCCTGCGTGGCGGCCTGCGCCGATGGCAACCGGTACACGTCCGAGGGATCCGCCTTCGGCAGGATGGAACACGCACTGACCAATACCAGCGCAACGGGGGCGATCATTTGGTACGCACGCTTCATGGCGTGAACTCCTTGTTCTTGTCGCTGCCCAGCAGGTAACCGCTGGGGTTGGCTTCCAGGCGGCGGGAAATGGCGCGCAACGAACCCAGGGTTTCCCGCAGCTCGCGCACCGCTGGCGCCAGTTCGTTGAGACCCTGCATGCCGCTGTTCAGGGAATCCTTGTTGTTGGTCAGCAAGGTGTCGATCGTGGCCGTGCTCTGTTGAAGGGACTGCATGGCCTTCTCGGCGCTGCCAAACACCTGCTTGCCCTGGTCGTTGAGCAAACCGTTGGCGTTGCGCATCAGCGCGGTGGTTTGCTCCAGGGTGGCGCTGGCCTGTTTGCTCACCTGCATCAATTGCTGCATCACCACCTTGATGTCGCCGCGCTGATCGGCAATCGCGCCGGTGGTCTGTTGCAGGTTGTCCAGGGTATTGCTGAGGCGGTCGACGTTCTCCCGGGAGAACATGTGATTGGCGTTGTGCAGCAGCAAGTTGATGCTGGTCATCAGGTCGTTGCTGTTGTTCAGCAGTCGCGCGATCGGCGATGGCGACGCAATGATTTCCGGCAGGTTGCCGTCCTTGCCCTTGAGCTCAGGACTTTGGGGCGTACCGCCGCTGAGCTGGATGATCGAGGTGCCAGTAATGCCGGTCAGGGCCAGCTTGGCCTGGGTGTCTTCCTTGATCGGCGTCTGCCCGGCCAGGCGGATGCGCGCCAGCACCCGGCGCGGGTCTTTCGGGTCGAGGCGCAGGCTGGTGACGTCGCCCACCTTGATCCCGCTGTACTGCACGGCACTGCCTTGGGACAGCCCACTGACCGCCTCGTTGAACACCACTTCGTAATCCTGGAATGCGCTGTCGACGCTGGACTTGGCCAGCCACAGGCCAAACAGCATGGCGCCGACCACGACGATCACGCTGAACAGACCGATCATCACATGATGGGCTCGGGTTTCCATGTCATACCTCGTTGAGCAGTTGAGCGGCATCCAATGCCGCGCGGCCCCGTGGGCCATGGAAGTATTCGTGAATCCAGGCGTCGTCGGTTTCCGAGACGACATCGATGGCATCCGCCACCAGTACCTTTTTCTGCGCCAGCACCGCTACGCGGTCGGTGATGGTGTACAGCGTGTCGAGGTCGTGGGTGACCAGGAACACGCTCAGGCCCAGCGCATCGCGCAGGGTCAGGATCAGTTGATCGAAGGCGGCGGCGCCGATCGGGTCGAGGCCGGCGGTGGGTTCGTCGAGAAACAGGATGTCCGGGTCCAGCGCCAGGGCACGGGCCAGGGCCGCGCGCTTGATCATGCCGCCGGAGAGTGACGAGGGGTATTTGTCGGCGGCCGACAGCGGCAGCCCGGCCAACGCCAGTTTCACTGCCGCCAGGTGCTCGGCATCGGGACGGCTGAGGCCGGCATGCTCTATCAGTGGCAACGCAACGTTCTCGGTGACCGTCAGCGAGGAAAACAGCGCGCCCTTCTGGAACAGCACGCCGAAGCGCCGCTCCACCAGTGACCGCTCGTGTTCCGACAGGCTCGGCAAGTTCTGCCCGAACACCCGCACCTGGCCTTCGCTGGGCTGGCGCAACCCAATGATGCTGCGCAGCAGCACCGACTTGCCGCTGCCGGAGCCACCGACGACGGCGAGGATTTCACCCTTGTACAAGTCCAGGTCGAGGTTCTCGTGCACGCTTTGCGAACCAAAGCGGTTGCACAGCCCGCGGACTTCGATCACCGCCTCAGTGGGCGCACGGCGCAGACGACTCACCAGCCCATCTCCATGAAGAACAGTGCGGCGACCGCATCCAGCACGATCACCACGAAAATCGATTGCACCACACTGGAGGTGGTGTGGGCGCCGACGGACTCGGCGCTGCCGCTGACCTTGAAACCTTCGAGGCAGCCGATGGCCGCGATAAGGAACGCGAAGATCGGCGCCTTGACCATGCCGACTAGGAAGTGCTGCACGCCAATGTCCGATTGCAGCAGCGACAGGAACATTGCCGGCGAAATATCCAGGGCCACGGCACACACCACACCGCCGCCGATAATGCCCGAGAGCATTGCCAGGAACGTCAGCATCGGCAGCGCCACCAGCAATGCCAGTACGCGGGGCAGCACCAGCAACTCCATCGGGTCGAGGCCCAGGGTGCGGATCGCATCGATCTCTTCGTTGGCCTTCATCGAGCCGATCTGTGCGGTGAAGGCACTGGCGGTGCGGCCGGCCATCAGGATCGCGGTGAGCAACACGCCGAACTCCCGCAGGAAGGAGAACGCCACCAGGTCCACGGTGAAAATGCTCGCGCCAAAACTGGCCAGCACCGTGGCACCGAGAAACGCCACCACTGCGCCCACCAGGAAGGTCAGCAAGGCCACGATGGGGGCCGCGTCGAGGCCGGTTTGTTCGATATGCGCAACCATTGGCGTCACGCGCCAGCGCTTGGGCCGGAATACGCCACGGGCGAAGGTTTCGAGGATCAGGCCGATAAAGCCCAGGAGTTTCATGCCGTCTTGCCAGACGGTGTAGACCGCGCCGCCGATGCGCGCCAGCAACATGATGCCGGCGGCTTCTTCCGGTTCCTTGACCGGCACACAGAAGTCGTTCAGAGAACGGTAGACGGTTTTCAGTAACGCGCGGTCGGCGGTCGAGAGGCTGCAGTCGGTCTGCTCGGCGGACTGTTCGATGCGCTCTGGGCCGAGCAATTCCACCAGCAGCGAGGCGCCGGCTGTGTCCAGGGCGCCGAGGCCGTTAAGGTCGATACGTGCACCAGCGTCGTACTGGCCGTCGAGCTTTTCCGACAGCTTCTTCAGGTTGGCATAGTGGGCAAGCGTCCAATCCCCTGTAATCCTCAGCAATGGAGGCTGGGTGGACGTGTCCAGATGGGCTGCACCGGCCGTTGTGCTACTGGTCATAAGCTCCGAGCTTGTTTGGCTATTCCAGAATTCCTACGTAATAGCACGATCCTGCCTACTTTGGCGCGTCTGGCGTTGTAGCGCCCTGACCGGGGTCAGTCACCTTGAAGCGCAACACGCCGATCACTTGGCCATCTTCGGTCAGCACCCGTACCTGCCAGCGTCCTACCGAGTCGGGGGGGAAGTTCTGCTTGTGGGTCCAGGCCCGATAGCCTTCCTTGCGCCCACCATGGATGTCCAGGGCGATGCGGTCGACTTCCTTGCCGTTGAATTTCCACACATGGTAGATCCGCTCGTCCAGGCCGCGCGGCGCGTTGATCGCGGTGTAGGCATACAGCCCGCTGCTGCGCAGTTGGGCGGCGCTGACTTCTTTCAGGTCATCGCCGGGCGTGCGGTCCTGCAATTGGGTGCTGATGGCCACTTCGGTCATCCACAGCGTAGCGGGCGGCACCCAAGTGCGCAGGAACCAGCCGGCGCAACCAATCGCTGCGGTAACCCCCAACAGCATCGCCCAGCCCTTGATGCTACGCAGCGGCAGGCTCACGGCCAGGCTCGGGATAGAGAGCGCCATCGCCACGCCGAGGGCCAGTTTGTAACTCTCGGCGGTGGTCAGGTGCAGGATGATCGGCAGCGCGGTCAGCAGGGCTGCGAACAGGGTCAGGGTGTGCAGTGCGAGAAACAGCGAGCGCTTGGGCGCCAGCCACTTGTAGTACAGCGGGTCGGTGATGGAGACCAACGCCGCCGCGCCCAGCAGGCCGGTAAAGATCGACTGGCCGCTGTTCCAGGTGGTGGTGACAAAAAAGAACGGCAGGACAAAAAACAGGCTTTCCTGATGGATCATCTGCGTGGCGTAGCGCAGCAGCGGTTCGGGGATTTCCCGTTTGAAGACTTTGCTGAACAGCTGGGTGAGGCTGTTTTCGAGCATCAGCCATAACCAGCTCACCAGCATGATGATCGCGATCCAGCTGGCCATGCCTTGCTGGCGATCCACCAGGATGAAGCTGCCCACACCCGAGATGAAACCGCCGAGTGCAATCACCCCTGGGTAGCGCTTCATCAGCTCGAGGATGCGCTGGATGGTGTGGGTCAGGATAGGCATTCGGCAGTTCACAGTCTTTGTAGGAAAAATCCCAGACAGAATAACGTTTTAGCCGTTTTCTCGGGGCCCGATTACGCAATCCCTTTGCGATAACGCCACACACCTAGTAACTCAATCGCAATCAGCCCCAGTGCGCCTGCGGCGATCCAGTTGAGGCTATCGTAGCTGAACAACGGTTTTTCGATGCGCCAGTAGCCGTTCTGCTTGAACAGCTCGCGCATGGCCTGGTTGGCTTGCTCCAGGCTGACGGCCTTGATGCGCTTGGCCGGGTCGCTGAAATGCCCTTTGGCGTAGTCGCCCGAGGCACTCCAGTAATAGTCGGCCAACGCGCTGTTGCCTTGAACGGCCCACGCCTGGCGGGCAATGGCGGCTTGTTGCAGGCGGGCGAAGGTGGCCGGGTCGAGGCCGTCGTTGAGCAGTTGGGCCCTGAGGGTTTCCAGCACGTGCTCGGCTTCGGGCAGGTTGTCGCGTTCAAGGTCGGCGTTGAGGCTCATGAAGCCGACGCCGCCCAGCACTTCGCGCTCGCTCCATGGGCCATAGGACAAGCCGTGCTGCAAGCGCAATTGACGATACAGCGCCCAATCCAGGTAGTCCTTGAGCAGGTCGAAGGTTTCATCGTACTGGTCGTCCAGCACCGGCTCGGGGAATAACCAGTGCAGCTTGGCGTTGTCACCGACCCAGCCGTGGATCAGGTCGCGGCGGACGGCGGCGGCGTGTTGAATCTCCGGCAACGGGCGATGTTCGCTGGGGTCAACCGGATCCAGTGCGCCGTAAGTGCGTTCGAGATAGGCCGGCAGCAGCTTGTCGAGGTCGCCGACGATGATCAGGGTCATGTTGTTGGGGGCGTACCAGGCCTTGCGCAGCTTTTCCAACTGGTCGCGGGTCAGGTGCTCGACTTCGGCCCGCTCGGCGCATTTGAGCCCCAGTTCGACGGCAAGCTGACTGCTGGCCTTGTGGCCGAGGTCCTGGCGGTCCAGCAGCCGTTGCAGGTGTGAGTAATGGCCGCCGTCTTCGCGCTCCACCACCTGTTTGGCGGCATTGATGTTGGCGTCGGTCAGTTGGGTGCGGGTGATGATGGCCAGCAGCAGGTCGAGCACCTTGCGCTGGTTCTGCGCCGGAGCCTCGATGACGAAAGTGGTGTCGGCATTGCTGGTGTAGGCGTTCCAGTCGCCGCCGAGGGCTTGCATGCGTTCTTCCAGCTCACCTTCGCCGCCACCGTCGATCCCGCTGAACAGCAAATGCTCCAGCAGGTGCGGCAGTTCCTTGTCTTCACAACTGAAGTCATCCAGGCCCACACCCACCACCAGGCGAATTGCCACGTGGCCGCGTTCGGTGCCCGGCTTGAGCAGCAATTGCAGGCCGTTGGGCAGGGTGTAGCCCTCGACTTGCAGGCGGTCAAAGGCAAAGGTGTGTGCCGAACCCATGAGCAGGCAGGCGAATAGCAGGCGACGCATAACAGGCTTCCTGGCGAGTGAGGTCCGTTGTTAACTGACTTCACTCGCCGTCGTACGTTCAGGGCGAATGGGTGATGTCGGCAATATCGTCCGCCGAGAGGGCGCCGGTGTCGGTGGTTTCCAGCACCACATAAGCGCTGCTGCAGAACAGCGAGTTGAGACGCTTCATGTCGGCAATCAGCTCCAGGTGCAAGGAACTGGTCTCCAGGCTCTGTACGATTTTACGTTGCAAGCGGCTGACGTGGGCGTGGGCCAGGCGACGCTCCTGGGCGCGGAAGCGGCGCTTTTCCCGCAGCAGTTGCCGGGCGCTTTCCGGGTCGGCACTGAGGAACACCGAGAGCCCCAGGCGCAGGTTGGCGATCAGTTGGGTTTGCAGGCCCGCGAGTTCCTCCAGGCCGACTTCGGAGAATGAACGGCGCTGGGAGGTCTTTTGCTGCTGGACCTTGCGCAGCATGCGTTCGATCAGGTCGCCGGCCAGTTTCAGGTTGATCGACAGTTCGATGATCTCGGCCCAGCGTCGGCTGTCCTGTTCGCTGAGGTCTTCCCGGGGCATTTGCGCGAGGTAGAGCTTGATCGCGCTGTAGAGCGCCTCGACATCGTCGCTCAGGCTGCGCATTTCCTGGGTGATGGCGGTTTGCTTGCCGCGCAGCACCTCCAGCATCGAGGTCAGCATGTTGTCGATCAGGTCGCCCAGACGCAGGGTTTCGCGGGCGGCGTTGGCCAGTGCCAGGCTTGGAGTGGCGAGTGCTGCCAGGTCCAGGTGGCGCGGCTTGGCCAGGCCGTTGACCTCTTCGCGTTCCGGGAGCAACCAGGCGCACAAGCGGGACATCGGGCCGATGGTGGGCAGCAGGATCAGGCAGCGAATAACGTTATAGAGCAGGTGGAAGGTGATCACCATGCCTTGGGCGCTGTAGTCCAGGTTATCCATCCCGCCGACCAGCGGGTCGAGTACCGGGATGATCAGCAGCAAGCCGATCAGCTTGTACAGCAGGCTGCCCAGGGCCACCTGGCGCCCGGCGGCGTTCTGCATGCTGGTGCTGAGGAAGGCCAGCACGCCGCTGCCGATGTTGGCGCCGATCACTAGGCCGATGGCCACGTGCAGGCCGATCACGCCGGCACCGGCGAGGGTCGCGGTCAGCAGGACGGCGGCCAGGCTGGAGTAGGAAATCATCGCGAACAGTGCGCCGACCAGGGCATCGAGCAAGATGTCGCCGGTCAGCGAGGCGAACAGGACCTTGACGCCCTGCGCGTGGGTGATCGGGCCCGCGGCTTCGACGATCAGTTGCAGCGCAAGGATGATCAGCCCGAGGCCGATCCCGACACGGCCCATCTGCCCGGCGCGTGTCTGTTTGCGCGACAGGAAGAAAATCACCCCGAGGAAAATCAACAGCGGCGACAGCCACGACAGGTCAAAGGTCAGCACCCGGGCCATCAGCGCGGTACCGACATCGGCACCGAGCATGGTCGCCAGGGCGGGCATCAGGCCCATCAGGCCCTGGCCGACAAACGAAGTCACCAGCATCGCCGTGGCGTTGCTGCTTTGCACCATGGCCGTCACCAGGATGCCGGCGATAAACGCCAGCCAGCGCTTGGACATGTTCTGCCCGATGACCTGGCGCAAGTTGGAGCCGTAGACCCGCAGGATGCCGGTACGGACGATGTGCGTGCCCCAGATCAGCAGGGTTACCGCGGAAAGCAGATTGAGCAGGGTCAGCATGCTGGGCCCCCTGTGTTGAGTCGTGCTCCAATCGGAGCAAGTGAATAGTGCCGCGTGCCGTTCTACGTCTTGTACTTAAGCTGTAGTTGGCGAATGGGCTCGGCGCCAGCATCGCATAGCTAAAGTCGGGATTGAAACAAAACTGTCATGAAATCAGCTTTTTGCAGATGAAAAAAAGGGGCTCTAAAGCCCCTTTTTCAGCAGCGGGTCCAGGTTATTGACCCGGAATGTCCTTGCGCAGTTTCACAGGGTCCTGCTGTTTCTTCTTTTTCGCGATGGCGGTACGCATCTTGATGTTCACCGCTTCAACCGCCAGGGAGAACGCCATGGCGAAGTAAACGTAGCCTTTTGGCACGTGAACGTCGAAGGCTTCGGCGATCAGCACAGTACCTACCACCAGCAGGAACGACAGCGCCAGCATCTTCAGCGACGGGTGTTTGTCGATGAAATCGCTGATGGTGCCAGCGGCCAGCATCATCACGAGTACGGCGACGATGATCGCGGCCACCATCACCGGTACGTGGGAAACCATACCGACGGCGGTAATCACCGAGTCCAGGGAGAACACGATGTCGATGATCGCGATCTGGATGATGGTGTAGATGAACTTGCCACCGGCGCCCTTCGGCTCGTCGTGGGTTTCGTCTTCACCTTCCAGGGCGTGGTACATCTCCTGGGAGCTTTTCCACAGCAGGAACAGGCCACCGAAGAACAGGATCAGGTCGCGGCCGGAAATGCCTTGGCCGAACACCACGAACAGATCGTCGGTGAGGCGCATGACCCAAGTGATCGACAGCAGCAACAGGATCCGCGTGACCATCGCCAGCGCCAGGCCGAAGATCCGGGTACGCGCCTGCATGTGCTTGGGCATGCGGCTGACCAGGATCGAAATCATGATGATGTTATCGATGCCCAGGACGATCTCGAGGGCCGTCAGGGTGAAGAAGGCAATCCAGATTTCCGGATTGGTCAGCCATTCCATGTGTATTCCTTTGAGCGAGTGTTAGACCGCGCCAGCCTTAAGAGCCGGCGCAGTGAGTTGTACGATTATAGAGTGCTGAACAGCGGAAAAATCCCCATCAGCAAAGCGGCGACCATTATGCACAGGCACACCAGCACCGCCCACTTGAGGGTGAAGCGCTGGTGATCGCCAAATTCGATACCCGCCAGGGCTACCAGCAAGTAGGTCGATGGAACCAGTGGGCTCAACAAGTGCACAGGCTGGCCAACGATCGAGGCGCGGGCCATTTCCACGGCAGTGATGCCGTAGTGGCTGGCGGCTTCGGCCAGTACCGGCAGAACGCCGTAGTAGAAGGCATCGTTGGACATGAAGAAGGTAAACGGCATGCTCACCAGCGCGGTGATCACGGCCAGATAAGGCCCCAGCGCGTCAGGGATGACGGCCAGCAGGCTCTTGGACATGGCATCGACCATGCCGGTACCGGACAGGATGCCGGTGAAGATACCGGCGGCGAAGATCAGGCCGGTGACCGCCAGGACGCTGCCGGCATGGGCGGCGATCCGGTCTTTCTGCATCTGCAGGCACGGGTAGTTGACGATCATCGCGATACTGAAGGCCACCATGAACAGTACCGGCAGTGGCAACAGGCCGGCGATCAAGGTGCACATCAGGGCGAAGGTCAGTGCGCCGTTGAACCAGATCAGTTTCGGACGGCGGGCGTCCGGGTATTGCGAGACGCTGATTTCGCTGTGGTCGATTTCATCGCCTTGCAGGTGCAGCTCGCCCAGGCGTGCCCGTTCGCGCTTGCCGTACATATAGGCAATCACCAGGATGGCGACGACGCCGGCGGCCATGGCTGGAATCATCGGTACGAAAATATCCGATGGGTCCACGTGCAATGCACTGGCGGCGCGGGCGGTCGGGCCACCCCATGGGGTCATGTTCATCACCCCACCGGCGAGGATGATCAGGCCGGCCATGATCCGCGGGCTCATGCCGATGCGCTGGTACAGCGGCAGCATGGCGGCCACGCAGATCATGTAGGTGGTGGCGCCGTCTCCGTCCAGTGATACCACCAGGGCCAGCACGGCGGTGCCGACCGAGACCTTCAGCGGGTCGCCCTTGACCAGCTTGAGAATCTTGCGCACGGCCGGGTCGAACAGGCCGGAGTCGATCATCAAGGCGAAATAGAGGATGGCAAACATCAGCATTACGCCGGTCGGCGCAAGCTTGGTGATGCCCGCGAGCATCATCGGGCCGATCTGCGGGGCAAAGCCACCGAACAGCGCGAACAGGATCGGTACGATGATCAGGGCGATCAGCGCAGACAGGCGCTTGGTCATGATCAGGAACATGAACGTGATGACCATGGCAAAGCCAAGGAAAGTCAGCATAGGAATACTCCAGGCGTAGCGCGGCTAGGGAATGGCGAACCGGTTGGGTCAGCGCAGAACGAAAGGCACGAGGCGTACGGGTGGAGTCGGGGCAAACAGGCGGGTACGAGCGGACATCGGGAATCACCATTGTTGTTGTTAACAACCGGTCTGTTGCCGGTAGTGGTGGGCGATCCTAGTCCCGGAAGCTTTCAGCCAGCTTTCGCTTGAGAAACGGGCTACGTTGAATGGACGACTGGTCCTGTGTGAAATAAGGATGTGGGAGACAGAGCATGCATGAGCAACACCAAGGCGGCTGCCATTGCGGGCGGGTGCGTTATCAGTTCAGCGGGGCGTTGGTGGATATTGCCCACTGCCACTGTTCGATTTGCCGACGGGTCAGCGGCGGCTTGGTGACGACCTGGATCACCCTGCCCCGTTCCGCGTTCGCCTGGGTGGCGGGAACGCCGGCGCAGTACGAATCTTCGCCGACATGCGTGCGGTATCTCTGTTCTAACTGTGGGGCGCATTTGGCGCTGGTAACGCAACTGAGTGCCGAGAGTATCGATGTGACCATCGCAACCCTGGATCACCCGGAGCTGGCCCCGGCAGATCGGCACATCTGGGTAGAGAGCCGATTGCCGTGGTTACACCTGGATGAGCAACTACCAGAAGAAGCCGGAGAAGCGCTCTAGGGCAGTTCGAACCCGCCGGAGGCCTTGTGCAGTGCGCGCAAGTGCTCGCCTAGCTGCTTGAGGTTGGCTTCACATGCGGCAATCTCCGCCGCGCGGGCCGGTTCCAGCAGCGCCCTCACCTCTTTGTCCAGATCGCCGGTCAGCGACTGCAACTGCTTCTGGCGCGCGGCGCTTTCTGATTCCAGGCGTTTGGATTCTGTTGGTTGTGGCAAGCCGTAACCGCTGGTGCCCAGCAGCTCTGCCGGGCGACTGAGGAAGCCACTGTTGGCGAGGATCTGCTGCAACGTCGCGTTGGCCTTTTCCATGCCGCCGTTCTTCAGCTCGCGGGCGCCAAGGTAGCGTTGCTTGACTTCATCCTGGGCCAGCATGAGCTGCTTGCGGAAGCTCGCCTGTTCCAGCAGCAACAAGGCGGCGCTGGCGCGCAGGTCGGCTTCGGCGAACCATGGGCGGCGCTCTTCGGCACTCAGTGACAACCAATCCTCCACTTCAGCCTGTTTGATCGGCAGGCGCTTTTTCAACACCTCGAACATCGCCTGGTAGCGCTCGCGGAAGGAGTCGAAGTGATAGCCGAGGCGCAGCGCGCGTTTTTTGTCGTCCAGCACACTGGTATCGGCCAGGCCTCGGCCCTTGAGGACTTCCAGCAGGCCATTGGGCGTGATGTTGTCCAGGCCGGTCAGCTGCGGGTTGGCGCTGCCGCTGCGTAACAGTTTCAGGCTCTCGACTGCGCAGTTGTTGGAGATGAAGAAGTAGTTGCCGTCGTAGCTCCAGTGCATTTCGGCGGCGTGTTCGACGGTGTCGTTGATCTCCTGGCGCGTGAGCTTCAACGGCACCGACGCCAGGCCGCGCAGCTCGGTCTTGGTGTACTCGTCGATGACCTGAGACAGCGGCAGCACGAACAGCCGCGACGGGTATTTGCCGATTAGGCCGTCCCAGCTCGACAGTTGTACGTCACCGACAAACGCGCGGTAGGACAACACCAGGTGCTGGTCCAGGTCCAGGCGGCAGTCCGGGCCCCGTGGCCGGCCGGGGGCGCAGATCACCAGGCGCAGCATGCTGTGGCCCCAGCGACTCACGAGGTTCTGGTTGGCTTCGGCCAGCAGGTAGTCGATTTCGTAGACCCGCTCGGGGTCGACCTGGCCCAGTGGAGTCTTGGCGAAGTCGTTGCCGGCGTTGAGGAAGGCGTAGGTTTTGGCACAGGTGTCCTTGGCGGGCGGCGCCCAGCCAAAGTGTTCCTTGTAATAGCGGTACAGCGAAGGCCGGCGGCAGGCATAGCTCGGGTCGAGGAGGAAGTACTCCATGTTGACGGCGACGAATTCCAGCGGGCTGGTGGTTTCGTAGATGTCCGGGCTGCGGGCGACCTGATGGTTGTTCTGTTCACGTTCGCCGCGACGGCCGACGTATTGCGGCCACCCGGCGAGGTCCAGCAGGCGTGGGTCATCGCTGAGGGTAAAGCGGCGGTCGTTCTGGCCCCGGCATTGATCGGGCAGGCCGATCAGGCCGGTGATGTTGTTCTGGCGGCTGCAACGCTGGATCAGCTTGCGGTCGGCGCTGGACCATAGGCGGGCACGGTCATAGATGTGGGTCAGTTCATGCAGCACGGTGGCGAGCATTTCCCGGCGCACGGTGCCGTGGGGGCGATTGGTTTTTTGCGTCGCGGCACTGCCGTCGGTAAGGCTTTCCAGCAAGTTACTGTTGAGGTCCAGTTCGGACACCAGCGAAGCCTGGCCGTAGGCGTTCTCGGGCATCTTGTCGGTCCAGCCGACGTCGATGGTCCGGTCCAGTTGCTCGATGAAGCGCGGCGGCAACGCCTGCATCGCTTCATCCAGCAATGCCTGGCTCGCCTGCTGCTGGGCCGGGCTCAAGCCATCGGTCTTGAGCCGCAGTTGCAGGGCGGCCTGAGCCGCGCTGGCGCCCAGCAGCAAGGTGCCGGCCAGTAGCCAGGCGGCAACGCGCCTCACAGAGAGAGGATAGCTTCGGCGAGAACCTGGTCGCTAGCGTCGCGGGCTTCCGGCACGCGGGTTCGCAGGGTGTCGAAGGCGGCTTCCAGTTGAGCGCCACGAATCTCGCCATTGCTGGCAACGAAACTGGCGGCATCGTCGTGGGCTTCGCGTACGACTTTGGAGTCGCGGATGGACGTGGTGGTGTCCGAGGTGAAATCGATGGTACGGGCCGAGGCTCGAACGATGATGTTACTGGTGGCCTTCAGGGTTTGTGCCTGGGCAACACCGGCCAACAACAGCAGGCCGAGAGCGGCGGCGATCAGCGGGCTACGCATGGAATGACTCCGAAATACAAAGATGATTATTGGACGAGAATTGCTTGCGCCAGTTCAAGGTCACTGGCGTTAAGTTTTGGCTGGGTATGGCGCAGATAATCCAGCGCTGATTCCAGTCGGGCTCCCCGCCATTGGCCGTCAGTGGCAATGAAAGCGGCAGCGTCATCCTGGGCGGCCAGTATCAGTTTATGGTCGAACGGTGCGGAGGTCACTTTGCTGGTGGCATACGCACTGACAACGAGGCTCTGGGTGGACAGGTCAAAGGCCGGAGCTTGCGTGGACCAGCAGGTGCAAAACACTACGGGAGCGATCAACAGGCGGTATGAAAAAGCCATGGGACTCGACAACTGAAAACGAGCGCCAAGGCTAGCGCAATGCCCGGGCGAGAGCCAGCGCGGAGGGTTCGGGGAGCGCCTGGCGCCCCCTTTATCCCACCTGCGGTCAGATGGCCAGGATCGCCTGGGCCAGCTGCGCGTCAGTCGCGGTATTCAGTTGTGGAGCCTGTTGGCGGATCTGGGCCAGGGCGCTTTCCAGTTTTACGCCACGGATGGCGCCTTCGCTGGCAACGAAGCTGGCGGCGTCGTCACGGGCGGCACGTACGACCTTGTTGTCACGCAGGGAGGAAGTGGCATCGGAGGTGGCGTCTGAGGTGGCTTTCAGTGCGCCGACGATCGAATCCGTGGTCACGATCAGGCTGGAGGCGTTGGCATTGGCAGCCAGGGCCAACAGGGCTGCAGCGCTCAGCAGGTGAAGACGGGACATGGGGTGACTCCTGTAAATGAACGAAAGGGTGGCACAAAGCTACTGCTTGAGCAGCGAGACCATGGGCATCAGACGCCCGTTCTACAGGGTTCGCCACGTGGTAGCCGGATATTAGCCGCCGCTTATCTGTTCGGATAGCTTCCTGCGGTGATTACTCGCGCCAGAACGATTTGGCCAGCTCAGATGCCCGGTCGCCGTGACTGATACCCGCATCGGACAATTCCCGCGGATCCAGTTGAGCCAGCAGCCTGCGTGTGCGGGCCCGTTGCCCCCAGCAGACGAGTGCTGCAGCGGTGCGCTTGAGTAGCTGTATCAACCGAGGGTGTTGCTGGTTTTTGGTATTCATGACGCGCGCCTTTCATGAGGTCCTGGAACACCATCTTGGGCTGGAGGGTGCTACCGGTACAGATACACGCGGGTTAAATTGTACTGCTTAATTGTTATATTTTTTAAACTGTATCGGTCTGTATAAAGCCGACTGTTTTCGCCATTGAAAATCCAAACCCCAGAAACAGCAGAACCCGCCGCCGGTTACCCGGGGCGGGTTCTGCTTTAACAATTCGGAGTGCTGGCGGTGGACCCGGTGGGTCAGGGCCAGCGGACGCTAATTAGCGCCAGAACGGCTTGCTCAGCTCTTCGTAGCGTTGTGCTTCGCTGATACCGGCGTCAGCCAGCAGACGCGAGTCCAGACGAGCCAGTTGATGGCGGCTGGAGATGCGGCGCTGCCACAACATCAGGTTGGCGAGAACGCGCAGAGGCAGGGAAGCCTGGGTGTTTACAGCTTTTTCTTCGAAGAACAGATCGGAACTGAGTGTACGTTCCATGATGACATCCTTCCGCTTGTGGCGGGATTAGGTAGTGGTTTAACTGGTGCCAATGATCCTCCTCCCGCGCAAGACTCTCTAGATACAGTTCACCTGTATTGTGAGGGGCCAGTTAACTGTTTATAGGGGCTGTACTGTACGAAATTGGAGCAACTGTACCTGTCGGCACTTTTATGGTGCGTTTTAGGCGTTTATGGAGTTCGAGGTAGGATATTTCGGTAGGAAATGACCGGTACAGCAGTACAGTTTTTTATAAAATTTGGGCTCGGAAGCTCGGGCTGATGAAACTGTGTTTGCATCAGCCCGAATCTGTATCAATCACGCCTTCAGCATATGCCCGGTTTCTTCCAGGTTGATGTGCCAACTCAGTGCTTCTCGCAGGATATGCGGGGTGTGCCCGCCCAGCACACAGGCTTGGGTGAAGTAGGTGTTCAGGGCATCGCGGTACGCCGGGTGCACACAGTTGTCGATGATGACCCGAGCCCGCTCCCGCGGCGCCAGGCCCCGCAGGTCCGCCAGGCCGACCTCGGTCACGAGGATGTCGACGTCATGCTCGGTATGGTCCACATGGCTGACCATTGGCACCACGCTGGAAATCGCGCCGGCCTTGGCAATCGACTTGGTGACAAAGATCGCCAGGTGCGCGTTGCGCGCAAAGTCGCCCGAGCCGCCAATTCCGTTCATCATCCGGGTGCCGCAGACGTGGGTGGAGTTGACGTTGCCATAGATGTCGAACTCCAGCGCGGTGTTAATGCCGATGATGCCCAGGCGCCGCACCACTTCCGGGTGATTGGAGATTTCCTGGGGCCGCAGCACCAATTTGTCTTTGTAGCGCTCCAGGTTGCCGAACACGTCGGCGTTGCGCCGTTCCGACAATGTGATCGAACTGCCTGAGGCAAAGCTCAGCTTGCCTGCGTCGATCAGGTCGAATGTGGAATCCTGGAGGACTTCCGAATACATCGTCAGGTCTTCGAAGGGCGACTCGATCAAACCGCACATCACCGCATTGGCGATGTTGCCGATGCCTGCCTGCAGCGGGCCGAGCTTGTTGGTCATGCGTCCGGCGTCGACTTCTTCTTTAAGGAAGTTGATCAGGTGATTGGCGATCGACTGGGTGTCGCTGTCGGGCGGCGTCACGGTGGAGGCCGAATCCGCCTGATTGGTGATGACGATCGCGACGATCTTTTCCGGCGGAATCGGAATCGCGGTGCTGCCGATTCGGTCGTCCACGGCCACCAGCGGAATTGGCGTGCGGGTCGGGCGATAGCTCGGGATATAGATGTCGTGCAGGCCTTCCAGGTTCGGGTTATGCGCCATGTTGATCTCGACGATCACCTGCTTGGCGAAAATCGCGAAACTGGCGGAGTTGCCCACGGAAGTGGTTGGCACAATGTGGCCTTGCTCGGTGATCGCTACGGCTTCGATCACCGCGATGTCCGGTAGCTTGAGCTGATTATTGCGCAGCTGCTCGACGGTTTCCGACAAATGTTGGTCGATAAACATCACCTCGCCGGCGTTGATCGCCTTGCGCAGGGTGCTATCTACCTGGAATGGCATGCGTCGCGACAGTACACCGGCCTCGGTCAGTTGCTTGTCCAGGTCGTTGCCCAGGCTGGCGCCGGTCATCAGGGTAATTTTCAGCGGTGATGTCTTGGCGCGTTCGGCCAAGGCGTGGGGCACGGCCTTGGCTTCACCGGCGCGGGTGAAGCCGCTCATGCCGACGGTCATGCCGTCCTGGATCAGTGCGGCAGCGTCAGCCGCGCTCATGACCTTGTTCAACAACGAAGGCAAGCGGATACGATCACGGTACATGGATTGTTATCTCGGGCTACGGAAGCAAGATGCGCAGTCTAGTGATTTCAAAAAATTTCGTCCCGCTACCATGGTCGAATGCCAGGCAGCGATTTAGAGCCTTTTGTCGGTTTTTACCGGTAATAAAAAACCCCAGCCTACTAAAGGCCAGGGTTTTGGGTATTGCGCTGGCGCAGTGTTTATTCGACGGCCTTGACCATGTCTTCTATGACCTTCTTGGCGTCGCCGAAGACCATCATGGTCTTGTCCAGGTAGAACAGTTCGTTGTCCAGGCCGGCATAGCCGCTGGCCATCGAGCGCTTGTTGACGATGATGGTCTTGGCCTTGAACGCTTCGAGGATCGGCATGCCCGCAATGGGAGACTTGGGGTCGTTCTTGGCGGCCGGGTTGACCACGTCGTTGGCGCCTAGCACCAGCACCACGTCGGCCTGGCCGAACTCGGAGTTGATGTCTTCCATCTCGAACACCTGGTCGTAAGGCACTTCTGCCTCGGCCAGCAATACGTTCATGTGACCAGGCATACGGCCTGCAACCGGGTGGATCGCGTACTTCACGGTCACGCCGCGGTGGGTCAGCTTCTCGGTCAGCTCTTTCAGCGCATGTTGTGCCCGTGCCACCGCCAGGCCGTAGCCCGGTACGATGATTACGGTGTCGGCGTTGGTCAGCAGGAAGGTTGCATCGTCAGCCGAGCCGGATTTCACTGGGCGCGCTTCTTTCGAGCCGGCCGGGCCGGCGGCGTCTGCCGTGTTGCCGAAACCGCCGAGCAGTACATTAAAGAAGGAGCGGTTCATCGCCTTGCACATGATGTACGACAGGATCGCACCGCTTGAACCCACCAGCGAACCGGCGATGATCAGCATCGAGTTGTTCAGCGAGAAGCCGATCCCCGCCGCAGCCCAGCCGGAGTAGCTGTTGAGCATCGAGACGACCACCGGCATGTCGGCGCCGCCAATCGGGATAATGATCAGCACGCCCAGCACGAACGCCAGGGCCAGCATCAATGCGAAGGCGCTGAGGTTGCCGGTGAACATGAAGGCCAGGCCCAGGCCCAGCGTCAAAAGCCCCAGCACCAGGTTCAGCTTGTGCTGACCGCCGAACTGTACCGGTGCGCCCTGAAACAGGCGGAACTTGTACTTACCCGACAGCTTGCCGAAGGCGATGACCGAGCCGGAGAACGTAATTGCACCGATGGCTGCACCGAGGAACAACTCCAGGCGGTTACCGGCGGGGATCGAATCCCCCAGGTGTTTCACGATACCCAGCGACTGTGGTTCCACGACTGCGGCGATGGCGATAAACACTGCAGCCAGGCCGATCATGCTGTGCATGAACGCCACCAGCTCCGGCATCTTGGTCATTTCCACGCGCTTGGCCATGATCGAGCCGGCGGTGCCGCCGACCAGCAGGCCAACGATGACGTAGCCAATTCCGGCAGTGGCCAGCTCGGCGCCGAGCTTATAGATGAGGCCCACGGTGGTGAGCACTGCCAGCGCCATGCCGAGCATGCCGAACAGGTTGCCGCGCCGGGATGTCGTCGGGTGTGACAGGCCTTTAAGTGCCTGGATAAAGCAGATCGACGCGATCAGGTAGAGCGTCGTGACCAGATTCATGCTCATGACGATGGCGCCTCTTCTTTTACTTTCGGGGCTTTCTTCTTGAACATCTCAAGCATCCTGCGGGTAACCAGGAAGCCACCGAACACGTTGACCGCCGCGAGGGCTACGGCCAGGGTGCCCATGGTCTTGCCCAGTGGTGTCACGGTGAGTGCGGCTGCCAGCATGGCGCCGACGATCACGATCGCCGAAATCGCATTGGTCACGGCCATCAGCGGGGTGTGCAGGGCCGGGGTGACGTTCCAGACCACGTGATAGCCGACATAAATCGCCAGCACGAAGATGATCAGGTTGTAGATACCGGGGGAAATAAGCTCTTCCATCGTCTGAATCCCTGCTTAGGCGTTTTTGCGGATGACTTGGCCGTCGCGGCACATCAGGCACGCGGCGACGATGTCGTCTTCGAGGTTGATTTCAAACTGCCCTTCCTTGGTGAAGACCAGCTTCAGGAAGTCCAGCAGGTTGCGTGCGTACAGCGCCGAGGCATCGGCGGCGACGGCGCCGGCCAGGTTGGTCGGGCCGCAGATGGTCACACCGTTTTCCACGACCACCTGGTCTGCCACGGTCAGCGGGCAGTTGCCGCCCTGGGCTGCGGCGAGGTCGATGACCACCGAGCCTGGCTTCATCTGTGCGACGGTCTCGGCGCTGAGCAGGGTCGGTGCCTTGCGACCCGGAATCAATGCGGTGGTGATGACGATGTCGGCTTGCTTGGCACGTTCATGCACGGCCAGGGCCTGGCGCTGCATCCAGCTTGTTGGCATTGGGCGCGCGTAACCGCCCACGCCAACCGCGCATTCACGTTCTTCATCAGTTTCGTATGGCACGTCGACGAACTTGGCGCCCAGGGATTCGATCTGTTCCTTTACCGCCGGACGCACGTCGGACGCTTCGATGACCGCACCCAGGCGTTTCGCGGTAGCGATCGCCTGCAGCCCTGCTACACCAGCTCCAAGAATCAGCACGCGAGCGGCTTTCACCGTACCGGCGGCGGTCATCAGCATTGGCATGAAGCGTGGGTAGTGATGGGCGGCGAGCAGTACAGCCTTGTAGCCGGCAATGTTTGCCTGGGAAGAAAGCACATCCAGGCTCTGCGCGCGGGAGGTGCGCGGCGCGGCCTCAAGGGCAAAGGCCGTGATGCCATGCTCGGCCAGTCGAGTGATGGTTTCGTTGCTGAACGGATTGAGCATGCCCACCAGCACTGCGCCGCTTTTGATCAGCGTCAGTTCGCTGTCATTGGGGGCGACTACCTTGAGGATCAGCTCGGCGCCGAATGCATCACTGGCGTTGCCAATGGTTGCGCCTGCCGCTTCATAGGCACTGTCGACGACACTGGCATTGATGCCTGCCCCGCTTTGCACAGTGACCTTGTGGCCCTGGCCGATCAGCTTCTTGATGGTTTCCGGGGTGGCAGCCACCCGCGTTTCACCGGTCTGGGTTTCGAGAGGAACACCAATGTGCACGTCAAATCTCCTGCATGATCTTTTTGCTTTGATTTTTGTAAAAGGCCAGTGCGCCACGACAGGCGAATCTGGGCGGCCGATCAGCACGATCCCGCTGAAATACAGCGGGGCGCGGCATTTTGCAGGCGAACTTTACGGCCTTCAAGAGATTATGACGGGTGACAAAAAATTAACTACAAGTCACCCCGTGACCGATTGTCGCAATGGATAGATTAAAGTCGTTTAAATACAGGAGATTAAAGAGTTTTTACCGAAATATCAGCGCTTCTCCATCGCCGACGTGAATGATTGGGCATCGCTGCAATTTTATGGCTACAGGCCAATACCTACATGGCTTAAAGGCCATTTCAGGGTCAAAAGATGCGGTCTTCTAAATTGCGACATATATATACATATGTAGGTATTTTATTTTGTTGACTACAAAGTTAATAAATTGACGAAGACCCTTTAGATATTGGGGTTGTAACGATGCGACTGATCAATCAGCCAGTCTCTGAACGCATGCAGAGAAGCTGATTCGACCTTTCTCTCGGGAATCATCAGGTAGTAAGCCTTTGAGCTCGCCAGTACCTGAGGGCTGGCAATCACCAAGTGCCCATCGCCCAGTTCCCTTTGAATAAGGAACGGCGGTATCAGTGCAATGCCCATATCGTGCATGGCTGCCTGGGACAACATGGAGAATAGCTCGTAACGCGGGCCTGTCATGTCGCGGGGTATGTCCAGCTGTTGCGCGTTGAACCACTGGCGCCAGGCATAGGGTCGAGTGGTTTGTTGCAGCAGGGGCAGTTCGGCGATTTCGTGTGCAGTGAAGTGCGTGCGACCGTCCAGCAAGCGCTGGCTGCATACAGGGAGCGGGTTTTCTCCCATCAGTTTGTGGGATTCGGTACCGGACCAGTCGGCATCGCCAAAGTAGATTGCCGCGTCGAATTCGGTATCGGCGAACAGGAAAGGCCGTGTGCGGTTGGTCAGGTTGACGGTGACTTCGGGATGCTGGTGCTGAAAGTCCTTGAGGCGTGGGATCAGCCATTGGGTGCCGAAGGTCGGGACCACCGCCAGTTCAATAACGTTGGTGCCCTGCTGTCCCATGATCGAAAGGGTGTCGCGTTCCACGGCGTCAAGTTGCGTAGCCACCCGGCGACTGTAGGAAAGCCCTGCTTCTGTCAGTTTCACGCCCCGGCGCGAGCGTCGAAACAGCTCGACACTTAAAAACTCCTCAAGACTGGCGATTTGTCGGCAGATTGCGCCCTGGGTGATCGAAAGCTCCTGTGCCGCCTTGGTAAAGCTCTCGTGGCGGGCTGCAGCCTCGAAACTGACCAGCGCCGTGGTGCTGGGAATTTTTCTGCGCATGTACCGTGACCTCACAAGTAAAGAGCATCTATGCCGCTTTTGAATGTTACGGAGTGAGAAATTAGCACAAGGCTATGCAAAATCCTCGTTTGCCCTCCTCGCCTGCCCGGCCTAGGCTCCATGCACGACTTTTGATTTACTTCGCGAGGACTCACTCATGGGCGGTAAGGCAAGCTTCAACTGGATCGATCCACTGCTGCTGGATTCACAGCTCACCGAAGAAGAACGCATGGTGCGCGACAGTGCCGAACAGTTCGCCCAGGACAAGCTGGCGCCCCGTGTTCTCGAAGCCTTCCGCCATGAAAAGACTGACCCTGCGATCTTCCGCGAAATGGGTGAGACCGGCCTGCTGGGGGCGATGATTCCAGAGCAGTACGGTGGCAGTGGATTGAACTACGTCAGCTATGGCCTGATCGCTCGTGAAGTAGAGCGTGTGGACTCTGGCTACCGTTCGATGATGAGTGTGCAGTCCTCACTGGTGATGGTGCCTATCAATGAATTCGGTACCGAAGCGCAAAAGCAGAAATACCTGCCGAAGCTGGCCTCTGGTGAATGGATTGGCTGCTTTGGCCTGACCGAGCCTAACCATGGTTCCGACCCGGGCGCGATGATTACCCGCGCGCGCAAAGTGGATGGCGGCTACAGCCTCACTGGCAGCAAGATGTGGATTACCAACAGCCCGATTGCGGATGTGTTCGTGGTGTGGGGCAAGGACGATGCGGGCGACATTCGCGGCTTCGTGCTGGAAAAGGGTTGGAAAGGCCTGAGTGCTCCGGCGATCCATGGCAAGGTCGGATTACGCGCCTCGATCACCGGTGAAATCGTCATGGATAACGTGTTTGTTCCTGAAGAGAACATCTTCCCGGATGTGCGTGGCCTGAAAGGACCGTTCACTTGCCTTAACTCGGCACGCTACGGGATCTCGTGGGGTGCCTTGGGGGCCGCGGAGTTCTGCTGGCATACCGCGCGTCAGTACACCCTTGATCGCCAGCAGTTCGGGCGGCCTTTGGCGGCTACTCAACTGATCCAGAAGAAGCTCGCAGACATGCAGACTGAAATCACCCTGGCGCTGCAAGGATGCCTGCGGTTGGGTCGTATGAAGGATGAGGGCACTGCGGCTGTGGAAATCACCTCGATCATGAAGCGTAACTCGTGTGGCAAGTCGCTCGACATTGCCCGGATGGCGCGTGACATGCTCGGTGGTAACGGCATCTCGGATGAGTTCGGCATTGCCCGCCACCTGGTCAACCTTGAAGTGGTGAATACCTATGAGGGTACTCACGACGTGCATGCATTGATCCTGGGGCGAGCGCAAACCGGTATTCAGGCGTTCTATTAATAGGAGAACGACCATGGGCGCGCTTTCGCACCTGCGGGTACTGGATTTGTCGCGAGTGCTGGCGGGCCCTTGGGCCGGGCAGATACTTGCAGACCTTGGCGCTGAAGTGATCAAGGTCGAGCGGCCCGGGAATGGCGACGACACTCGTGCCTGGGGGCCACCCTTCCTCAAGGATGCGTATGGGGAAAACACCACTGAGGCGGCGTATTACCTGTCTGCCAATCGCAACAAGGAATCGGTGACGATCGACTTCACGCGGCCGGAGGGCCAGAAGCTGGTGCGTGACCTGGCGGCGAAGTCCGACATTCTGATCGAGAACTTCAAGGTAGGCGGCTTGGCGGCCTATGGGTTGGACTATGAGTCGCTCAAGGAGATCAATCCGGAGTTGATCTACTGCTCGATTACCGGGTTTGGTCAAACCGGGCCCTATGCGACGCGGGCGGGCTACGACTTCATGATCCAGGGGCTTGGCGGGCTGATGAGCCTGACTGGCCGCCCGGAGGGTGAAGACGGCGCCGGACCGGTTAAGGTTGGCGTGGCGCTGACGGATATTCTTACGGGGCTTTACTCGACAGTTGCGATCCTGGCGGCCATGGCTCACCGGGATCATGATGGTGGCGGCCAGCATATCGATATGGCATTGCTGGATGTGCAGGTGGCTTGTCTGGCTAATCAGGCGATGAACTTCCTGACGACGGGCGTCTCTCCAAAGCGCCTGGGTAACGCTCATCCGAATATCGTTCCCTATCAGGATTTTCCTACGGCGGATGGCGACTTCATTCTTACTGTGGGTAATGATGGGCAGTTCCGCAAATTTGCCGAAGTGGCTGGGCAGCCCCAGTGGGCGGATGATCCTAGGTTTGCTACTAATAAGCTGCGAGTGGCTAACAGGGCGGTGCTGATTCCGTTGATCCGTCAGGCTACCGTGTTCAAGAGCACGGCTGAATGGGTGGCTCAGCTGGAGCGAGTAGGTGTGCCTTGCGGCCCGATCAATGACCTGGCGCAGGTGTTTGCCGATCCTCAGGTAAAAGCGCGCGGGTTGGCGATGCAGTTGCCTCATGCGTTGGCTGGTACTGTGCCCCAGGTGGCAAGTCCTATGCGCCTGTCCAAGACGCCTGTTGAATACCGCAGCGCACCTCCGCTGTTGGGTGAGCATACCCATCAGGTGCTGCAGCAAGTGCTGGGTTTGACGCCAGCGAATGTGTCGGCTTTGAGGGAGGCCGGGGTCATCTGAAGCTTCTCTTCTATATAGAGGGTTGTTGAGGCTCTCTATATGGAGGGAAGTTGGTCGGTTTTTAGCCAGAAATGCCTATTTGATAGAAAAGCTGAATTAAGGGTTGACGGCAGATTCTGGAAGTCTATAATTCGCCCCACTTCCGGCGCAGTCGAAACGGAAAACTCCTTGGTAAACAAAGAGTTATGTAAGTTTCGACAGCGAGCTGCTTCAGATCATCGAGGCCCAGAAGGAGTTAGTAAGGCA
>NZ_JACAPJ010000048.1:0-12094 GCF_013385765.1 Pseudomonas sp. C8002 | reverse complement strand
CATGACGGCGGCCCACGGTCCAAAGCCGGAGTGAGGGCACACCGAGCCTAAGCGAGGTGCCGAGTGGTGGGGCAAGAGCGTTTTGCTTACTTTTGCGCTGTTCAAAAGTGAGCCGCTGTAAGAGCGGAACCAATAGCAGCCGTTACCCAAATAACGGATATACACCCAAAACCTCCCTAATCGTGCAAAGCCTTAGCCGCCCCCAACAACCCCCGAAACTTCAAATATCGCGCCTGCAAAACAGCCTGTTGAGCGCCGTCCGGGAAAAACCGTTGCTTCACCGGCATCCCCGCCTGCAACAGCGCCGCACCCTGGCCGCTCGACAGGAACCCCAACTTCGCTGCACCAATACACGCCCCCAACTCACTGCCATGCAACGTATAAATCTCCCGCCCAAGAATATTGGCCAACAACTGCGCCCAATACTCACTGCGCGCCCCACCACCCACCAACGCACAAGCCCCCACCGTGGCCCCGGCCGACTGCACCGCATTCAGTGCATCCAGCAACCCGAACCCGACCCCCTCCATCACCGCATACCCCAACATGGCCGGCGTGCAGTCATGCCCCAGGCTCATGAAACCACCCCGCAACAACGGGTCGTTATGGGGCGTGCGCTCCCCCGCCAAATACGGCAAAAACAACGGATTGGAAACCGGCACGCCCTGCCCGATCGGCCACTCGGCCTGCACCCGATCCAGCAACGCCTGCTCATCAACCGACCCCGTCAACCGCGTCACCCACCGCAAGCAACTGGCCCCGGCCAGCATGGCGCCCATGGTGTACCAGCGATTAGGCAACGCATGACAAAAACTATGCACCGCACTCGCCGGATTCCCCGCCGAGTGATCAGTAATCGCCACGATGGCCGCACTCGTACCGAGGGTGATAAACGCATCACCCGCATTCACCGCCCCTATGCCCACCGCCGCCACCGGGTTGTCTCCGCCACCGCCGGCAATCACCAGGCCCTCGGCCAAGCCCAGTCGCCCCGCCGCAGCCGCATTCAAACAAGCACTGGCCGCGCCACCTTCTACCAGCCGTGGCATCTGCGCCCATCGCAAACCCGTGGCCTGCAGCATCGGTTCAAACCATTCACGGTTGGCCACATCCAGCCACAACGTCCCCGCACCATCGGACACATCACTCACGCGCTCACCACTCAGGCGCAGGCGCAGGTAGTCCTTGGGCGACAGCACGCAATCAATGGCGCTGAATACCGCCGGTTCATGCTCCTGCAACCACAGCAGCTTGGGCGCCGTGAGACCGGCCATCGGCAAGCTGCCGGTGACGTCGGCAAACTCTCTGCCCAAGGCTTCAGCCTGGGCCATGGCACGGGAGTCATCCCAGAGAATCGCCGGGTACAACACCCGGTCGTCTTGCCCCAGCAATACCGCCCCGTGCATCTGCCCGGACAACCCGATGCAGTCGACACGGCCGTAGGCATCCGGCTGATCAGTGCGCAGTTGGTCCAGAGCCTTCAGGCATGCTTGCCACCAATCCTCAGGCGCCTGCTCGGACCAGCCTGCGTGCGGGCGTGAGACCGTCAGCCGCGCGCCCGCATGGGCGAGGACGTTGCCTTGCTCGTCCATCAGGATCGCCTTGAGTTCCGAAGTGCCGAGATCAATGCCAAGGGAAACCGCGTTGTTCATATCAGGGGCAGCCGCATGAGTTACGAATCTTCAGGGTGGGCGCGAGCCGCACGCTGTGTGTTTTACGCTTGGGCGACGCCATGCGCTCAAGCAGCAGGTTGACCGCCCGGGCGCCGAGTTCCTGGACCGGCTGTGCGATCAGGGTCAGGCGTGGCACAAAGAAATCCGCCCAGTCAAAATCATCGAAGCCCACCAGGGCCATCTGCCCGGGCACGTCGATATTCGCATCACGCAAGGCGTGCATCGCACCCAGGGTCATCAGGTTGTTGCCCGCCATGATTGCCGTGGGCGGTGTTGCCAGGGCCAATAACTGCGCGGTCGCTTGCCGTGCCGGCTCGCTGCTGGAGCCGCCGTTGACCAGCAACTGCGGGTCAAACACCAACCCTGCCGCCTGCAACGCGGCTTGATAGCCGGCCACTCGTTCATCGGAAGTGCCGAGCCCCGCGCGCCCGGAAATAAAGCCGATGCGCCGGTGGCCATGCTCGATCAAGTGCGCCACCAAAGCCTGGGTAGACAGGGTATTTTCCACCCCGACCTGATCGAAACGATCACACATCATCCGGTCCACCAGCACCGCCGGCACTTGATTGGCCTGCAGGTATTCCAGGGCCAGCGAACCGGTAGACGGCGCCAGCAGAATGCCGTCCACCCGCCGATGGTGCAGCGCCGTGACCACACGCAGTTCCTGTTCGGGATCGTCGTGGGTATCGACAAACAACATCATGTAGCCGTGCTTGGCGCACTCGGTTTCAATCGCGTGCACCGTTTCGCTGAAGTAGTGGTTGGACAGTGCCGAGATCGCCACGCCAATCGTATTGGTGGTGGACCGCGCCAGGGAACGCGCCAGCGTGTTGGGGATGTAGCCCACCTGCCGGATCGCGTCCTGCACCGCTTGCACCGTGTCCGGGCTGACCTTGCGGGTGCCGTTCAAGACGTGGGAAACCGTCGACGTCGACACCCCTGCAATTCTTGCCACATCCTCCATGGTTGCCACGGTGCTCACTCCTGGGTGCTTTTAATGCTTGCTTGACCAACCGGCGTAGGAACCGACGTTATCGCGGGTTATCAATTTTGGCGCCAGCAGGGTAACCGCTTCGGCGGGTTGTTTGTCATTGAGAATGTCATTGCCGACATTGACGGCGGTCTGGGCCATGGCCCATGGGTCCTGGCTGGCGGAGGCCTGGATCAGGGTGTCGGTCTTCAGGGCATTCTCGATGTCCGGCGCGCCGTCCACGGAGGTGATGATGATGCCGCTGCGTTTCAGTTGCTTGGCCGCCAGGTCGCTGCCGATGGCTTGCGGGTCGTTGATTGCGAACAGGCCGTCGATTTTCTGGAAGCGCGTCAGGTAACCCTGCATCACGTTCAAGCCGCCTTCGCGGGAGCCTTTGCCGTCCTGGTCATCTGACAGCACCTTGATCTCCGGGGCGCTGGCCAGCGCGGCTTTGCACCCTTTGACCCGATCGGTCACGGCGGTGACTTGCGGGCCGTTCTGAATGATCACATTGCCCTTGCCCGACAGTTTGTCGACGATGAACTGGCAGGCGAGCTTGCCGGCCTCGACGTTGTCGGTCTGCACCGTGGCATTCACGCCCTTGGCGTCGACGTCCACGGCCACCACCACGATCCCGGCATCACGGGCTTTCTTGATCGCCGAGGCCATCGCCGACGGGTCGACGGCGTTGAGCAGGATCAGGTCGACCTTGGACGAGATGAAGTTGTCGATCTGCGAGAACTGCTTGCTCAGGTCATAGTCGGCCGACACCGAGGTGACTTTCACCGCCGGGTTCAGCTCCTTGGCCCGCGCCGTGGCACCGTCGGCCAAGGTCACGAAATACGGGTTGCCCAGGGACCCCATGCTGATGCCGATGGCTTTCAGTTCACGGGCTTGCACCGCCTGGGACATCAACACGGCAACGCCCAGGGAGGCGACAACAGGAAACATGCGTTTGAAGTTCATGATGACTCTCTTGTGATTGTTGTTTGAGTGAAATCAGGTCCGCGCACCGGACTGGCGATAGCGATCCAGCGCCACCGCGCCAATGATCACGATGCCCTTGATGATGTACTGCCAGATATCCGAGACGCCCAGCAGCACCAGGCCGTTGGTCAATACCGCGATGATCAGCGCACCGATCAGAGTGCCGCCGATGGTGCCGACGCCGCCGGTAAAACTGGTGCCGCCGAGGATCACTGCGGCAATCGCATCCAGCTCATAGGATTGCCCCAGCTGCAGGCCATTGGCGGCGAACAGGCGTGACGCGCTCATCACCGCGCCGAGGCCGGCTAGGGCACCGGACATGGCATAGACGAACAGCAGGACCTTCCACACCTTGATCCCCGACAGCCGCGCCGCTTCCGGGTTGCCGCCCACGGAGTAGATTTGCACCCCCATCACCGTGCGCCGCAGGATGAACCACGACAGCGCAATCACGGCCACGGCAATGATCACCAGCCAGGGCACGCCCAGCACCGAATCGTTGCCAATAAAGGCAAACGGCAAATCAGGGTTGAACACGGTTTTGTCGTCGGCCAACAGGCGTGCCAAACCGCGCATGGCGGTCAGCGCACCCAGGGTGACGATAAACGGCGGCAGGCGCATGAAGGCGATCAGGCCGCCGTTGACCAGGCCCAGCAACAGGCCGAAGCCAACCCCGGCGGCAATCCCGAACATGCCGAACTGCGGTGACATCGACGCTTGCAACGCAACCACAGCCGAAGCCGCAAGAATCGCTCCCACCGACAAGTCGATGCCCGCCGTGAGGATCACAAAGGTCATCCCCGCCGCCAGCACCACGTTGACCGACGCCTGCTGGGTGATGATCGACAGGTTCTGCACCGTCATGAAGTTTTCGCTGGCCAGGGCAAAGCCCACCAGCAACAGCACCAGCACCGGCAACATGCCCACCGTGCGCATCAGTTCGCGAATACGCTCAGCCTTGCCGATCGTTGCCACAGTCATGGTGTTGCTCCCGCTTGTCGTTGAATTAGCCATGGGCGGCCACCTGCTCGCTGCCGGTGGCGAGGTCGATGATCGCCTCCTGGGAAATATCCAGCCCCGATGCCCCGCCCACTTCGGCTACCAATTGCCCTTCGCGCATGATCAGCACGCGGTCGCAGGTGCCGATGATTTCCGGCAGCTCGCTGGAGATCACCACGATGCCCACGCCGGCCTTGGCCAACTGGTTGATGATGCGGTAGATCTCGGATTTGGAGCCGATGTCCACGCCACGGGTGGGCTCGTCGAGGATCAGCACATGCGGCTTGACCTCCAGCAGCCGTGCCAGCAGCACCTTCTGCTGGTTGCCACCGGACAACGCGCCGACGTTGACCTTGCCCGACGCCACGCGGATCGACAGGGACTTGATCGCATCGCGTGAGCGTTGTGCGGCGTGGCCACGGTCGAGCACGCCACCGGCATGGGCATCCGGCACACACGCACAGACGTTGATGTTGTCGGCCACGCTCATGTCGAGAAACAGACCCTGGGCCTTGCGGTCCTCGGTGAGGTAGACGACACCGGCACGAATCGCATCCGCCGGGTTGCGCAGTTGGGTCACGGTTTTGCCGACCACCTCCAGGGTGCCGGAGGTGCGTGGGTCGGCGGCAAAGATCAGCCGTGCCAGTTCGGTACGCCCGGCGCCCACCAGGCCGGCGATGCCCAGCACTTCACCGGCGTGCAGGTCAAAGCTGCAGTTGCGCACGCGCTTGCCGTCGGCCATGTCACGCACGCGCATCACCACCTGGCCGGGGTCGTAGGCCGCATGTTCCTTCTTGTAGAAACCTGACAGGTCGCGGCCCACCATCATCTTCACCAGCACTTCGGCCGACAGCACGTCCCGCGCCAGTTCGCCGACGTACTCGCCGTCCCGCAGCACCGAGACCCGGTCCGACAGCTCGTAGATTTCCGCCATGCGGTGGCTGATGTAGATGATCGCCAGGCCCTGGCTGCGCAGCTGTTTGATCAGCGCGAACAGGCGGTCGGTCTCCCGGGAGGACAGCGGCGTGGTGGGCTCGTCCATCACCAGGATTTTTGCGTGGGCATGCAAGGCCCGGGCGATTTCCACCAGTTGGCGCTCGGCGATGGACAGGCTGCCGACGCGGGTGGTGGGCAGGAACTCCGCACCGAGCCTTGCCAGCACCTCGGCCACCCCGGCTTCCATGCCCTTGCGGTCGATGGTCCAGCCACGGCGCAGTTCACGGCCCAGGTAAATGTTCTCGGCCACCGTGAGGTTCGGACACAGGCTCAGTTCCTGGTAGATCACGGCAATGCCGAGGGCTTTGGCGGAGGCTGGGTTGTAGCTGGCGACGGGCTGGCCATCAATGCGGATGGTGCCGCCATCATCGGCCTGGTAGGCACCGGAGAGGATCTTCATCAAGGTCGATTTGCCGGCGCCGTTCTCACCCATCAAGGCGTGGATTTCACCGGGGTAGACCTTCAGGCTGACGTTCTTGAGCACCCGCAGACCGTTGAAGGTCTTGCTGATGCCCTGCATTTCAAGCAAGGGTTCAAGGCTCATGACTGAGCTCCTGGTTTTATTATTGTTGTGTTCGGGCGTTTGCCGATGGCAGTCATCGGCAGACCTGATTGCTGCCGACTCTAATCAGATACATTTGCTTACGCAAGCGCTTGCGTCAGCCGTTTATCGTTTGATTAAACGTTTCACCTGATGAATAAATGTTCACCCAGCGACCTGGAGTGATTAATTGCAGATAAAACCGCCGTTTTTCCACCTCCACCTATCCGATTGAGTGCTTTTCTAAAAATAACACCGCGTTTGGCCACTACGATCCCTGTCGGTTGCGGTTTATCTGCTATCGTCCAAAGACCTCATCTCCTCCTCATCGCGCCTGCGCGATCTTCTGTGAGCATGCTCTGCGGCGCCGCCTTTGGCAGCGTCGGGCCTGAAGTTCACGGAACACTGCACCATGGACAACTCTTCAGTCGACAGCCCGGCGGAGCCGCAATCCCGGGCTGAAAAAATCGTCGAATTCAAACGCCAGAAAACCCTGCTCAAGGCCGGCGCCTTGCAAGATGCGATCTTCAACAGCGCCTACTTCTCCAGCATCGCCACCGACGAAAAAGGCGTAATCCAGATTTTCAACGTCGGTGCCGAACGCATGCTTGGCTACGCCGCCGCCGATGTGCTGAACCGCGTCACACCGGCCGACATTTCCGACCCCGCCGAGCTGATCACCCGCGCCGCCGCCCTCAGCCTGGAACTGGACACACCGATCACGCCGGGCTTTGAGGCCCTGGTGTTCAAGGCCTCCCGGGGCATCGAAGACATTTACGAACTGACCTATATCCGCAAGGACAACAGTCGCCTGTCGGCCATGGTGTCGGTGACCGCCCTGCGCAACCGCAACGACGCGATCATCGGCTACCTGCTGATCGGCACCGACAACACCGCGCGCAAGCAGGAAGAGGCGCAACGCAAAGGCTTTGAGCGCGCCCTGGAAGAGAAGAACCTGGAGCTGGAACACGCCAGCCACATGAAGTCCGAGTTCCTTGCCACCATGTCCCACGAGCTGCGCACGCCGCTGAATGCGGTGATCGGTTTTTCCGAGGCGCTCAAGGACGGCCTGGTGGGCGACATGAGCGATATCCAGCGCGAGTACATCGGCGATATCTTCACCAGCGGCCAGCACTTGCTGTCGCTGATCAACGACATCCTCGACCTGTCCAAGGTCGAGGCCGGCATGATGGACCTGGAACTGGAAGCCGTGGAGTTGGCCGGCCTGTTGGCCAACAGCCTGCTGATCGTGCGGGAAAAGGCCGCATTGCAGCGCATCCAGTTGAAACTCGAAAGCCCGGACGACTTCGGCGCGCTGGAACTGGACCTGCGCAAGACCAAGCAGATCATCTACAACCTGCTGGCCAATGCGGTGAAGTTCAGCGAGCACGGCGGCTCGGTGACGCTCTCGGTGCGCGAGGTGAATCGTGGGCAAGTGGGGCAGATTCCCGGCGACTGGCCCACCCACGGCTTTGCCCTGCAACCCAGCGAGCAGCAACAGTTCCTGGAATTCAGCGTCAGCGACACCGGCATCGGTATCGCCCGGCACGACATGAGCAAGCTGTTCAAGGCCTTCAGCCAGATCGACAGCAGCCTGGCGCGCAAATTCGAAGGCACGGGCCTGGGTTTGGCGATGGTCAAGCAACTCACCGACCTGCACGGCGGCAGTGTCGCCGTGGCCAGCCGCGAAGGTGCCGGCGCGCGATTTGTGGTGTGGCTGCCGCTGCACCGTGCCGCGGATCCGGAGGCCCCATGGCCGAAATCCTGATCGTCGAAGACAACGAGGCCAATATGCGCCTCGCCCGCCTGTTGCTGGTGAACGCCGGCCACAGCGTGTTGTGGGCCGCCGATGCCGAGACCGGGCTGACCCTGGCCCGGGAAAAACAACCGGCATTGATCCTGATGGACATCCAGTTGCCGGGCATGGACGGCCTGGCAGCCACGTCACTGCTCAAGCAGGACCCTCATACCGCGCACATCCCGGTGATCGCCCTGACGGCCATGGCCATGAAGGAAGACCGTGACAAGACCCTGCGGGCCGGCTGCGATGCCTACATCATCAAGCCCCTGCGCTACAAAGAGCTGTACCAGGTGATCGACACGCTGCTGCAAAAGAACATTACTCCCTCGACTTGAGTCCTCTCCATGGCCAGCCAACCCGCAACGCTGTTGATCGTTGATGATGAAATCCAGGTGCGCAAGCTGCTGGAAACCCTGCTGCGCCACGAGGGTTACCAGACCGTGAGCGCCGCCAGTGGTGAAGAAGCCTTGCAGTTGGTGGCGCAGCGGCCGCCGGACTTAATCCTGCTGGACATCATGATGCCGGGCATGGACGGCTATGAAGTGGCCAACCAGCTCAAGGGCAACCAGGCCACGGCGAACATTCCGATCATCATGCTTTCGGCATTGAGTGAGTCCAGCGCGCGGCTCAGTGGCCTGGAAACCGGTGCTGAAGAATTCATCAGCAAGCCGGTGGAGCGGGTCGAGTTGTGGCTACGGGTACGCAACCTGCTGCGGCTCAAGGCCCACGGCGATCGGTTGAAAAACCATAGCCAGTTGTTGGAGCAGCAACTTCAACACCACCAAAATGAGTCCTCGCGGTTGAATGTGCATGACCTGGCGCGCCTGGACCTGGAAAAAGCCCTGCGCCTGGCTGTCGAGCGCGAAGAATTCGTGCTGCATTACCAACCCAAGGTCGAACTGGCCAACGGTCAGGTGTGCGCCCTCGAGGCCCTGCTGCGCTGGGACCGGCCCGGTTACGGTGCGGTGTCTCCAGCGGTCTTCATACCGATCCTGGAAAGCCAGGGCTTGATCGTCACGCTCGGGCGTTGGGTGATCGACAACGTGTGCCGCCAGATCGCAGCGTGGCAATCCGGCACGGTGGGCGCGGTGGAGGTATCGGTCAACGTTTCGGGGCATCAATTGATCGAGGGTGACCTGATTGCCGATATCGCCCAGTCCCTCGCCCAGGCCGGCGTGGAAGCGCATTGGCTGGAAGTTGAATTGACCGAAGGCTCGCTGATGGAGAACACCCAGCACACCATCGCCAGCTTGCAGCGCCTGCGGGCGATGGGGGTGAAGATCTCCATCGACGACTTCGGCACCGGCTATTCCAGCCTGGCCTACCTGCGGCGGTTCCCGATTGATACGCTGAAAATCGATATCGCGTTTATCCGCGAAGTCACCAGCAACCCGCAGGACGCGGCTATCACCCGCACCATCATCGAACTGGCCCACAGCCTGAAGCTGCGAGTGGTGGCCGAAGGCGTGGAAACCCAGGCGCAGCTGGAGTTTCTGCGGGAAGCCGGCTGCGATCAGATCCAGGGGTATCTGTTCAGCCGGCCTTTGCCGATGAAGGAGTTGGAGCGCCTGCTGCTGGATAAGCGCAGCCTGGTCAGGCCGCAGCCTCACTGACTTCGAACAACCCCACCAGCTTCTGCAACTTGTTGGCATTGACCCGCACGGTTTCCGCGCTGGTCTGCAACACCCCTACGGTCAGGCGCATTTGCTCCGAAGAGTGGCTGACCTGCTTGATGGTCTTGCCATAGTCGAGGCTGCGGGCGTTGAGCTGCTGGATGATGCTGAACATGCTCTCCACCGCCTGGTGCAGGTGCACGTTCTCCGAGGAGGCGTCCTCGGCCAGGCGCAGGCTGCTGTCGACGTTGGTCACGCCGTTTTCCATGAAGCCTACGGCCTTGCGGGTTTCGCCTTGCAGGCCCTCGACCATCTGGCGAATGTCTTCCGCTGCCTTGGAAGTACGTGACGCCAGGGTGCGGACTTCGTCGGCCACCACCGCAAAACCGCGGCCATGCTCGCCCGCCCGCGCCGCTTCGATGGCCGCATTCAGGGCCAGCAGGTTGGTCTGGTTGGTGATGTCGCTGATCAACCCGGTGATGTTGCTGATCTGTGCCATGCGGCTGTCCAGCAGTTGCACGCTTTCCGAGGAGCGCTGCACCACATCGCGAATCGACTGGGTGCCGACCTGTACCGCGAGGAATTGCTCGCGGGCCCGGCTGACCACCTCGTCCATGGCCTGCTTCATTTGCTCGGCGCTCACCGAGGCTTGCTGGATTTCTCCCAGTTGCTCTTCAACGATGATCATCATGCGGTGGGTCGCGTCGGCCACTTCATGGGACATCAACCCGGCCGCCTCGCTGCGGCCGAGCATCAATTGGTTGGTGTTGCCAACGCTGTGGCTGGCCTTGACCACCTGGCCGACCACCGAATCCAGGCGGTCGATGAAGCTGTTGATCCAGCGGCTCATGTCGCCGGTTTCGTCGTTGACCATGCGCCCGCTGTCCAGGCGTTGGCGCAGGTTGCCCTCGCCTTCGGCAATGGTGCGGATGACCTCGGTCATTTCATTCAGGCGTGCGGCCAGGCGCCTGGGGCCCACGCGGCTGAACAGCAAGGCCGCGACGACCATGCTCAGCACCTCGCACGCATCGGTCCAGGCGGCGGGCAAACCACTGTAGTGACGGACCAGGAAGTTGCAGGCAAACAGGCCGGCCATGGTCGCCAGATAGGGCTTCATCAAACCATGGCTCAGGGAGCGCCGGCGGTAGACCTCTTCCAGGTCGGCCTCGCACATCATGCCCCAGCGATCCGGCGAGCCCGGCAGTTCGAAGGTCACGCCCTTGCCCACCACCGGGATGTGACGGTAGTCGGAATAGCCGGGATAGGTGACAAACAGGTTCGAGCCCTTGCGGATGGTTTCCCGCACGCCGGGGTGCAGTTGTTGGGTGGCGGGGTCGATAAACCGCAATTCCAGCTCGGTGTGGCGCTGGATCTGTACGGTTTTCCAGGGTGTGTGCACGCCGCTCTTGAGATTTTCACCGTGGGTGAAGGTGCCGTCCTCGAAGCGTGAGCGGGACAGCGCAATGCCCGGCTGCAGCGCCGGGTCGAAGCGCGATTGCACCATGAACAGGTAGTTATCGCCGGACTCGGGGAAGATATGCCCGGCCTCGCGCTGGATCAAATCCCCGAGTATGTCGTTGGGCACCCGACCGCAGAGGCAGCCGACCACCCTGCCCTCGCGGGTCAATGGTTGGTAGAACATCAGGGTCACTTCGTCATGGAAGCGCGAAGACGAAGGGCCGATCTGCAAGGTCAGCGGGTCGCTGTAGGGACCGTGGAGGAATGGCGCCTTGAGCCCGGCGGCCAGGGCTTGTTGATTGAGCGCGCGGTGACTGGCCTGGCTCCAGGTACTCGCCAGTAATTCGCCCTTTGGGTCGACGATAAACAGCTCGGAGAAATCCCCGGCCTGGTGCAGTTTTTCCAGCAGCAGGCTGTTGTCGGTGAGCACGGAATCGCGGGCCAGTGTCGTGGCCAGTTCGTTGAGGTGTTCCCACTGTTCGCGGGTCCAGGTTTGCAGGAGTTTGACCCGGGTTTCGGCAATGGCCTCGAAGGTTTGCTCCATCACCGGGTACACCGCGCGGTTGAGGTGGCAGGACCAGCCCATGGCGAACTTGCCGGTCTTGCCCCACCAGGGCAGCCAGCTTTTCTCGGCGGAAGATAACTGCATCGTGCTGCTCGACAGGCTGCTCATGGCGGACTCCGGGAGTGATGTCTAATTGCCATATTTCAAGGCAATTAATGCGCCAATTAGCTAGCTTGCTATTGATTAGGCTGTTTGGCCTGCCATGCGGGTCAACGGGAGCGAGCTTCCTCGCTACAAAAAGCTGCATGCAATCAAGAGCATGCACCAGCGGGTGGCAGTGAGATCGCTTGTCGGGTGGGATGTCCCAGGGGGGCCGTGGTTTTCGAGATCGAATATCGGCGGAATTTTGGGGGCATATCCGTTATTTGGGTAACGGCGGCTTATGGTTTCGCTCTTACAGCGAGTCACTTTGCAAAAGCGGCAAAGTAACCAAAGCGCTCTGCCCCGCCTGTCGGCGCCTCGCTGTGGCTCGGCGTTCCCTCACTCCCGCA
>NZ_JACAPJ010000047.1:10634-10853 GCF_013385765.1 Pseudomonas sp. C8002 | reverse complement strand
GTGTGTGCTCACTCCGGCTTTGGACCGTGGGCCGCCGTCATGGGCCATCCTTGGCCCAGGACGGCTAACCCGGCGTCCTGCCGGGTTACCCACGCTCCAAAGCCTGCGTTCGGCCAGCGTGGTTTAACGGGGCGCCTAAGATCAAGATCAAAAGCAGATCAAGAGCACAGCGGCCTACCGGCCGGCTTGAGTGTTGAAAAGCAAAAGCAAAAGCGGGCA
>NZ_JACAPJ010000047.1:0-10450 GCF_013385765.1 Pseudomonas sp. C8002 | reverse complement strand
CGTCGCGGCGGCCCGCGGAGTAACGGATATACACCCCACCCTAACCCCGCGCAGCAAACACCCCCCGAGCAATCGACCGAGCCACACAATCAGCCGCCGCCGACCCAATCCGCCCAATCTCCACCTGCCGCCGAGGCCCATCCGCCACCTCCACTGCCCCCGAAGCCAACGCAAAAACCGTATCCCCATCAAACGGCAAATGCGCCGGCCGCACCGCCCGGGCAATCCCGTCCTGCGCCATGATCGCCACCCGCTTGCACTCCGCCACCGTCAACCGCGCCGTACTCGCCACCACCACCAGCGTGGTATTGGCCCCCGCTTGCAGACGCCCCATGGAATCCAGCCGCGACAACTCCGGCATCGGATCACTGCAATCCATCTCCGTCACCGGCCGCGCCCCGCCAAACTCCCCCGCCACCTCCCAGGGCCACGCCCAGAACGTCTCGCCATCCGGCATGTAGACCGAACCAATCGGGTTAGCCACCACCAACGCGGCAACCACCAACCCATCGCCCAAATCCAGGGACGCCGTCCCCAGCCCGCCTTTCAGCACCCCGGCCATGGCCCCACGCCCGGCCCCGACAGAGCCCAGCTCAAACTCCGGACCGGCATTGGCCAGCGCCTCAAACCCCAGCCGCCGGTAAGGTGGCTCCAGGCCCCAATCCTTGTCCCCGCCATTCGCCAAATCATGCAACACCGCCGCCGGCACGATAGGAATCGCCGGCGCACCCGGCTTCAAATGCAACCCCACCTGGTCCTGGGACAACTTCGCCGCCACCGCATCCGCCGCCGCCAGGCCAAACACCGAGCCACCGGCAAACACCAGCGCGTGCAGCTGGCCCACCATGTTCTCCGGCTCCAGCGCCGCGGTTTCGCGACCACCTGGGCCTCCACCGCGAATGTCGATACTGGCAGTCCAGAAACCATCCGGGCGGATCACCGTGACGCCGGTGTCGGCGTACAGGTCTGTGGCGTGGCCAACCTCCAGGCCGGGAATATCAGTGAGGGCGTTGCGCGGGCCAGGTCTAGGCATACAGAAAAGCTTCCTTGGGTTTAGGTATGGCGTGGGGAGAGCAAGGGGTGTGCCAAGGAGGCGCTCCCCCGGCCCAGCGTACGCTAGCAGCTTCGCGAAAAAATCCCCTGCACAAAAACCAACACCCTGCCCTCCCGCCTGTTAGAAAAACACCAGCCGCCCCGCAAACCCTCCAACAACTCCTTGTTATCCAAGACTTTTCAGCGATGGCACAGCCTTTGCTCTCCTGCCTCCACCAGAGCTTGAACTTAACAAGCCGTCCTCGAACAAGGCCCGTTGCCTAACCACACTGGAGTGTTGCACATCATGAATCCATCACGCGCCGCAGGCCGCCGCCAACCCGGCAAGGCTTTCGCCCATACCCTGTTGTTCCTCGCCGTGTGCGAGGCCGTCAGCTACAGCAGCCTGACCCTCGCCGCCGACGCCCCGGCCAGCGATAACCCCCTGGACACCGTCGTGGTCATCGGCAACCGTGGCCAGGCCCGCACCCTGGCCGACAGCCCGGCGCCGGTGGACGTGATTTCTTCCAAGCAGTTGCTCGCCACCGGCCAGGGCGACCTGACCCGTGCCTTGAGCAAGGTGCTGCCGTCCCTCAACCAGCCGGCCTCGTCGGGCTTCGGTTCGACCTCGATCGTGCGCCCCATCAGCCTGCGCGGCTTGAACGGCGACCAGGTGCTGGTGCTGGTCAACGGCAAGCGCCGCCACAACAGCGCGCTGCTGAACAACGCCACCTCCCTCAACTCCGGCTCGCAACCGGTGGACCTGGACATGATCCCCACCGCCCTGGTGGATCACATCGAAGTGCTGCGTGACGGCGCCTCGGCGCAATACGGGTCGGACGCCATCGGCGGCGTGATCAACATCGTGCTCAAGCAAACCGACCACGGCGGCAGCTTGTCCACCACCTACGGCCAGAACTATGAAAACGGCGACGGCGAAACCGTGCGTCAAACCGGCAATGTCGGCCTGGCCCTGCCCAACGACGGTTTCATCAACCTCGCCCTGGACGTGAAGAAACAGGACGTCTCGGACCGTTCCGATGCGGCGCCGTACACCGACAGTGCCGGCAACACCAGCCAACGGCACACCTACTACGGCACCGGCTTGCCCGAGGCGAAGAACTTCAGCCTCGGCTACAACGCCGAGCTGCCGGTCGCCGACGCGCTGACCCTGTACTCGTTCTCGACCTACACCCACCGCAACTCGGAAAAGCCCCTGGCATTCCACCAGCCGCCGTCGTTCAACGGCATCCAGACCCCGTACCCGGAAGGTATCGAAGACAACCTGCGCTTCATCGAAGACGACTTCCAGGTGGCGTTTGGCGGCAAGGGCCAGGCCGCCGGCTGGGACTATGACCTGTCGAGCACCTACGGCCAGGACCATGCCCGGGCCACCCTCACCGACACCTACAACCTGAGCTACGGCCCGAATTCACCGACCTCGGTCGACACCGGCGTAAAAACCTTCAGCCAGTGGACCAACAACCTCGACCTGACCCGCGCCTTCGACCTCGGCCTGTACAAGCCGACGCAGATTTCCTGGGGCCTGGAACAGCGCTACGAAGACTACAAGATCGGCAAGGGTGACCTCGCCTCCTACGCCAGCGGGCCGTTCGACACCGGTGCCAACGGCGCGATCATTCCACCCGGGACCATTTCCGGTGCCGGTACCACCCCGGCCGACGCCGCCGAAAAAAGCCGCATCAGCCTCGCGGGCTACGGCGAGATCGGCCAGGACCTCACCGACAAATGGCATGTGGACCTGGCCGGGCGCTACGAGCACTACAACGACGGCTCGGGCACCACCACCAACGGCAAGTTCTCCACCCGCTACCAGCTGACCCCGATCCTGGCCTTGCGCGGCACCGTCAGCACCGGGTTCCGCGCACCGTCCCTGGCCCAGCAGATCTACAGCTCCACCTCGCAAACCAGCGTCAACGGGCAACTGTTCGACTACCGCAACGTGGCGGTGAACTCCGATGTGGCCAAGGCCCTGGGCGCGACCACCCTCAAGCCTGAAAAGTCGACCAACTACAGCATCGGGCTGACCCTGCAACCCACTGACAACACCAACATCACTCTGGATGCCTACCAGATCGTGATCAAGGACCGCATCGCCCAGACCGGTTACCTGGGCGGCACGCCGCAAATCAGCGCGATCCTCGCCGCCGCCGGGCTCAACCCGAACCAGGCGGTGACCTACTTCACCAACGCCCTCGACACCACCACCCGCGGCGTCGACCTGGTGGGCGACTACCGCCAGGACATCGGTGCCTATGGCAGCCTGAAATACAGCGCCGGCTTCAACTGGAACACCACCCAGATCGACTCGATCCACGCCTCGACCGTGGCTGCCCAGGCCCTCGGCCCGGACGGTGGCTATGACCGCCAGCGCCAGGGCAACCTCAAGTACGGCTTGCCGCAATCCAAGCTGCTGCTGGGCACCACCTGGACCTACGACAAGGTTGAAACCAGCCTCAACCTGACCCGCTACGGCTCCTACACCGAGTACGGCACCGCCGAGATCTACGACCGCAACTTCGCGCCGACCTGGATCACCGACCTGAACATCGACTACCACCTGACCAAGGCCGTGACCCTGAATGCGGGGGCCAACAACCTGTTCAACAAGTACCCGAAACGCACCGACCTGGTAAGCAGTTCCGGCGGCTTCCCGTACGGTACCTTTTCGCCTTACGGCACCACCGGTGGCTATTGGTACACCGGCGTGACGTACGCCTTCTGACCCAGCCCGCGGGGCCGGTTCGCCGGCCCTGCGCCTGACCTTTTGCGGGAGCCTGTCCATGACCCGACGTACCGATCAACTCAAGCTGGGGGCCTTCCTGGCCAACAGCGGCCACCATGTATCGGCCTGGCGCCATCCCCTGGCCCAGGCGGATGCCAGCCTGGATTTCGAGCACTTCAAACACATCGCGCAAACCGCCGAACGCGGCAAATTCGACGCCTTGTTCGTCGCCGACGTGGTCGCCCTGTGGGGCCATCATCATGACGCCCTCAGCCGCACTGCCCGCGCCGAACACTTCGAACCCTTGACCCTGATGGCCGCTTTGGCAGCCGTCACCAGCAACATCGGCCTGATCGCCACCGCCACCACCAGCTACAACGAGCCGTACCATATCGCCCGCAAGTTCGCCTCCCTCGATCATCTGTCCAAAGGGCGCGCCGCCTGGAACCTGGTGACCTCGGTGGTCTCGGATGAGGCCTGGAACTTCGGCCGCGAAACCCATATCGACCATGGCGACCGCTACCAGCGCGCCGAAGAATTCCACGACGTGGTCAAGGGCCTGTGGGACAGCTGGGACGACGACGCCTTCACCCGCAACAAGGCCAGCGGGGAGTATTTCGACCCGGCCAAACTGCACACCCTGAATCATCGCGGCGAACATTTTTCCGTACGTGGCCCACTCAACGTCGCCCGCCCTCCACAGGGCCATCCGGTGCTGGTACAGGCCGGTGCGTCGGAACCCGGCAAGGCCCTCGCCGCCCGCGTTGCCGAGCTGATTTTTGCGGTCAACCATGACCTGGCCGGCGCCCAGGCTTTCTATCAAGACATCAAGCAACGCGCCGCCGCCTTTGGCCGTGACCCCGACCACATCAAGATCCTGCCCGGTGTCACCCCGTTTATCGGCGAAACCCGCGAACAGGCCCAGGCGCTGTTCGAAGAGTTCCAGGCCCTGGTGGACCCCGTGCTGGGCCTGCGCTTCCTGGCCGACACCCTGGGCGATGACATCGACCTGTCGGGCTACGACCTCGACGGCCCGCTGCCGGAAACCCCGGTAGGCCAGCGCGGCAGCCGTCGCGACAAACTGCTGGAACTGGCCCGCAGCCAGAACCTGAGCATCCGCCAGCTGTACCTGCACCTGACCGCCGGCAACCCGATAATCGGCACCGCCGAAGACATTGCCGACTTCTTCGAGCGGTGGTTCGAAGCCCGTGCCTGTGACGGGTTTAACGTGTTCTTCCCGTACTTCCCGGGCGGCATCGACCTGTTCGTCGAGCAGGTGATTCCACTGCTGCAGCAACGCGGGCTGTTCCGCACCGAATACGAAGGCACCACCCTGCGGGAAAACCTCGGCCTGCCGCGCCCGGCCAATCGCTTTACCCAGGGAGTCACACCATGAAGCGCAGCGCATGGATGCTGGCAGTCGGCAGCCTGTTCGTCTCGAAGGCCTTTGCCCTGAACATTTTGCTGAGCAACGACGACGGTTATCAGCACCCCAATATTCGCGCCCTGTACACCGAGCTCAAGGCCCAGGGGCATACGGTGCGGATTGCCGCACCGCAGGCCGACCAGAGCGCACGGGGCGGTGCGTTTTTCTTTGGTCGCGAAGTCACCGTTGGCCATGACGACGACCCGGCCTACCCCGACAGTTACTACATCAGCACCACTGAAAACGGCGTGTGCCAGAGCCCCGAATGCACCGGCAAAGACGTGCAGATCGAAATCAGCGGTACGCCGGTAATGGCCCTGCTGATGGGCCTGAAAAAAGTCATGCCCCACCCCGACCTGGTGATCGTCGGCCCCAACCCCGGGAATAACCTGGGGGCGATCAACAGCGCTTCCGGCACGTTCAACGTCGCCAGTGTCGCGGTGCAGGCGGGCATTCCGGCGCTGGCAGTCAGCACCGATTTGAAGGAGGCAGACCCACAACGCGCGGCGCAACTGGTGGCGAAGCTGGTCAATGCCCTGGACCAGCATCGCCAGCCCGACGGCGCGCTCTTGCCCAAGGGCCTGGGCCTGAATATCAACCTGCCAAAAGACCCACGGATCAAGGGCGTGAAACTCACCCGCATCGGCAGCTACGTGGGTTTTGAAGCGGTGTACACCGACGACCTCAAGCAATTCAAACTGCCGGGCAAACCCGGCATCGGCTTCCAGTACAGCCCCGCCGCCACCGCCGAGCAGCAGAAGCAGGATGAGGCGGTATGGCTCAACAAGGGTTACTTGACCATCAGCCCGTTCAGCGGCCTGCCGGAGTCGATCAACGCCGGCCCCGCCCTCCAAAAACAACTGGCCCGCGAGGTGCAGCCATGAGTTCGCGTTTTTCCCTGGGGTTTCTCAGCCGGGTCTACAGCCCCGGCTTCGAGCCCAAGGTCTACCGCGACACCGTGGAGTTGTTCAAGGTCGCCGAAGAGCTGGGCTTTGACAGTGGCTGGGTGGCGCAGCATCACTTCGCCAGCGAAAACGGCCGCCTGCCCTCGCCCCTGGTATTGCTTGCCGCCATTGCCCAGCGCACCCGGCGGATCAGCCTGGGCACCGGGATTATCGTGTTGCCCCAGGAAGCGCCGCTGCGCCTGGCGGAAGACGCCTCGGTGCTGGACCTGTTGAGCAATGGCCGGCTGGAGCTGGGCCTGGGTGCGGGTTTTGATCCCGACACGTTCACCGCATTCGGTCGTGAGCCTGAGGCGCGCCACCGCGATTATGAGCAGCACCTGCAACAGTTGATCCATGCCCTGGGCAACGCCCCCCTGACCGACAGCGGCTCGCGCCTGTTGCCACGGGCAGCCGGCCTTGGGCAGCGAATCTGGGAAGCCACCTCACGGGTGGAACGGGTGGCCGAGCGCGGCCACGGCCTGATCATGGCGCCCAACCCGCACCTGCCGCCCGAAGCCGGGGTAGAACTGGTCAACCGCTTTCGCAACGCCTGGACCGGTGACAACGGCACCCCGCCCCGTGTCACCCGGGTACAGGCGCTGATCCCGAACCCGGACGCCGCCACGCGCAACGATATCCAGGCCTACGTGCAACGCCAACAGAGCATCGGCGTGTACAAGGCGCCGGTGGATGATGATTTCGACGCCACCCTCAGGCGCCTCGGCATCCTGCACGGCCCGGTCGAGCAGATCATCGAGCAGTTGCAGCAAGGGCCGAGACTGACGGCCAACGACCACCTGGTGCTGCAAGTACAGACCGCCAGCACCCCGCTGCGGGAGGCGATCCGTGCCCTGGAAATCATCCGCGAACAGATCGCCCCGGCCCTCGGCTGGCAACCGACACTGCCCCCAAGGAACCCTGACATGAGCTTCAAACTGGGCTTTCTCAGCCACGCCTTTGGCGACGATCCACAGCAGGTCTACCGCGACCTGATCGAACAATTCGAAGTCGCCGAGGCCCTCGGTTTCGACGGTGGCTGGATTGCCCAGCACCACCTGAGCAACGGCTTCGGCCGGCTGCCGTCGCCGCTGGTATTGCTGGCGGCGGTGGCCGAGCGAACCCGGCATATCGAACTGGGCACCGGGGTGATCGTGCTGCCTTTCGAAGACCCGATCCGCCTGGCGGAAGACGCCAGTGTGCTCGATGCCCTCAGCGGCGGCCGGGTGCAATTGGGCCTGGGCAGCGGCGGCGCCAACCTCGACAATTTCAGCGCGTTTGGCCGTGATGCCGTGCAACGCCAGGTCGATTTCAGCGACCACCAGCAGCAGGTCCAGCAGTTACTCGACGGCGAGCCATTGACGCCCCACAGCGCGCTGACCCTGCAACCGCCAGCAACCGGCTTGAGCAGCCGCTTGTGGCACTCCCACGGCAGCCTCGAAGGCGCGGCATACACCGCCAGCCAGGGCAACGGCTTGCTGCTGGGCACCGCCACCCACGATCCGCTGACGGTGCAAAAACCCCTGGCCGATGCCTACTTGAATGCCTGGACCCGCACCGATCGCCCACCGAGAATCGGCGTGGTGCGGGCAATTTTCCCGGCAGCGGATCGCGCCGGTGCCCAAGCGGAACTGGCGGTGGATATCGAGCGCCACATCCCGCGCCTGCAACGCGAAGGCCTGATCGATCAAGCCGTGGACCTGCAGGAGCACCTGCGCCTGATGAACGTGCACCACGGCCATCCCGACGAAGTGATCGCCAGCCTGCAACAGGACCCGTCCCTGCTGCCCTATGCTGACTACGTGATCGCCGTGGTCCAGGCCGAAAGCTCGACCCAGGCGCAGATCCTCAAGCGCCTGGAAATCATCGCCCGGGACATCGCCCCGGTCCTCGGATGGCGAGGACGAGAGTAGGATGATCAAACGCCCTGAAAGCGTCAGCTCCCGTAGCAGCTGTCGAGTGAAACGAGGCTGCGTAGCGGTGTGTCAGATACACCGCGAACGCAGCCTCGCCGGGGCTCGACAGCTGCTACGACGACGCGTGATGCTGATGCCAAACTATGGAGCCCGTGTATGCCCCTTGAATTCAGTTGGTTGATGCCCCTCTGTACCCCCGACTGGGCGGCGCGGCCGGGGCAGTGGATCCAGCTGGCCCAGGCGGTGGAATACGCCGGCATCGACGGCCTGTGGATCCCCGGCGGCGCGCTGTGTGCCGACAGCCTCGGGGTGGCGGCGGCGTTATGCGCCCACACCCGACGGGTGCAATTGTCGGTGAGCGTACCGCCGGAAGTCATGCTGCCGGCGGCCCTGGCCACCACCCTGCAAAGCCTGCAATCGATCAGCAGCCACCGGGTGCGCCTGCACTTGCCCGACGGCGAACAAGGCAGCCTGCGCAGTGCGTTTGGCGAATGGCTGAACCGCGACCAGCGCAGCGAACGCATCGGCGAATACCTGGAGATTCTCCAACAACTGCTGGCACCGAATGACGGCGGCCTGGATTATCAAGGCCGCTATTTCCAACTGGAAAACGCCGGCGTCGCCCGCCGCGAACTGCCCGCGCCGCCACTGGTGCTGGACGACAGCCAAAGCCACGCGCTGGTGGCTGGCCACGCCCAGGTCTGCCTGTTGCGGCCTGGGCATCCGCAGTGGCTGGCCCAGGAAATACAACGCTGGCGCCAGCTTCAGCCGGGCCTGGCTTTCGCCTGTACCTTCGGCCTGGTCATCGGCGACAGCGAGGACCTGGCCTGGGAAACCGCCGCCGCCCTGCTGCCGACCCAGGACCTGCCCAACCACCGCATCGCCACCGTGCCCCGCGACCGTCACCCGTTGCGCCAGTGGGAGATCCACCCGAACCTGCTGCAACTGCACCCTGGCCAACCGTTGATCCTGGTGGGCACGCCCCGCCAAATCGCCACGCGCCTGCAGGAACTGCACGGCCTGGGCCTTGGCCACATCATCCTGCAAGGCGGCCCGGCGGTCGGCGAAGTGCTGCGCTTTGGTGAACAGATCCTGCCGCTGCTTTTTCAACACGGCCTGCGCAAGGAGCGCCTGCACCATGAACACTGAGGTTCGCCCCCCGATCCAGCTCGACTGGTTCCTGCCCACCAATGGCGACGGTCGCCACCTCACCAGCAGCGGCCTGCCCAAGGTCGGGCTGTTCCAGCAAGGCGAACGTGCCCCCACCCTCGATTACCTGCGCCAGATCGTGCGGGCTACCGAACAGGCCGGGTTCGACGGGATCATGGTGCCCACCGCCAGCGGTTTCGAGGATCCGTGGCTGATTACCGCGGTGCTGGCCCAGGAGGTTCGGCGGCTTAAATTCCTCCTGACGTTGCGACCAGGCATGGAGCTGCCGGCCTATACCGCCCACCGTGCGGCGACCTTGCAATTGCTCAGCGAGAATCGCCTGGCGTTGCATGTGGTGACGGGGTCCAGCCGTTTTGAGCAGCGTTCGTTGGGGGACTTTCTCGAACACGATGAGCGTTATGCGCGTACTGCGGAGTTTTTGCAGGTGTTCCAGGCGGTGTGGGCTGGCAAGCAGCCGGCGCATCCGGGGCGCTACTACCGCAGTGGGATCAACACGCCGGTGGCGCCTGGGGCCGAGGTGCCGGCGATCTATTTTGGGGGTGCCTCCGAGGCTGCCGAGCAGGTGGGGGCTGCCCATGGGCAGACGTACCTGATGTGGTGTGAGCCGCCGGCGATGATTGCCGAGCGGGTGCTGCGGATGCGTGAGTTGGCCGCGATGCAGGGGCGGACGTTGCGCTTTGGGTTGCGCTTGCACATCTTTGCCGATCGCACTGACGAGGCGGCCTGGGCGCATGTGGAGCGGCTGTTGGAGGAGATACCCAAGGACGCCATTGACCAGGCGCAGCGGCAGATGGCCAAGTATGAATCGGTGGGGCAGAGCCGCCAGACCGAGTTGATGAAAGGCCGTGGGCGTGGAGCGCGGGAGCTGGAGGTTTCGGCCAACCTCTGGGCCGGTGTGGGCCTGGTACGGGGCGGGGCCGGGACCGCGCTGGTGGGGAGTTATGAGCGGGTGGCGGAGCGGATCGAGGAGTATCACCAGCTTGGGGTGGACAGCTTTATTCTCTCGGGGTTTCCGCATCTGGAAGAGTCGATTCATGTGGGGGCGGAGGTGTTGCCTTTGTTGCGCAGGATTGGGGCTTCGGGGAGGGATGTTGAGGTGGGTCGGGGTTGATTGAGTACATATCCGTTTCTTCGGTTATGGCTGATATCGGTTCCGCTCTTACAGCGGCTCACTTTTGAAAAGCGCAAAAGTAAGCAAAACGCTCTTGCCCCACCACTC
>NZ_JACAPJ010000046.1:0-28371 GCF_013385765.1 Pseudomonas sp. C8002 | reverse complement strand
AAGTGAGCCGCTGTAAGAGCGGAACCATAAGTGGCCGTTACCTAAATAACGGATATACACCCAAACCCCAGCCATAAAAAAAGGCACGACCCTCACAGGTCGCACCCTCTTCACAAGCCCAAGAGCTGTCAGCTACCCAAAGCCTTGGAAGCCAACCAGAACAACCCGGCCGAAAGGCCCACAGTCGCCGGCAGCGTCAACACCCAAGCCATCAGAATGGTCTTGACGGTGCCACCTTGCAGCCCGCTCTTGTTCGCCACCATGGTCCCCGCCACACCCGAAGACAACACATGGGTCGTGGAAACCGGCAAGCTGAAGATATTGGCCAAGCCAATCATGCTGGCCGTGGTGATCTGCGCCGACATACCCTGGGCATACGTCATGCCCTGCTTGCCGATCTTCTCACCAATGGTCAGCACCACACGCTTCCAGCCCACCATGGTGCCCAGGCCCAAGGCCAGTGCCACCGCCAGGATCACCCAGAACGGCGCGTACTCGGTGGTCGCCGTCAGGTCCTTGCGCAACTTGTCCAGGTCCGACTTCTCACGCGCATCCAGGCCTGGCAACTTGCCCACCTTCTTCGCGGTGTCATCCAGGCACAACAGATAACGACGCACTTCAATCCGATGCTCGGCGGTCAACGAATGGTAGTCAGAGACACCTTTCAAGGTCCCCAGCAGGGCGTTGATCGTCGGTTCAGTCTGCTGCGGATTGCACTGGAACTTGCCCGGCAAATCGTCTTTCACGCTTTTGCCCAGGGCCAGGAACTCACCGAGGGTTTCTTGATTGCGCTGGTAGAACTGATTCAAGTGCAGCGTGGCGTCGCGGGTGCGCTCGATCTGGTAAGTGGTGCTGCCCAGGTCCAGTACGAACTGCGCCGGCACGATACCGATCAGTACCAGCATGATCAGGCCAATACCTTTCTGCCCGTCGTTGGAGCCGTGCACGAAGCTCACGGCCATCGCCGAAATCACCAGGACCAGGCGGTTCCAGAACGGCGGGTGCTTCTTGTCGTCGAGCTTGCGGCGCTGATCCGGTGTCTTGTGCATCTTCGACAGCGGGCGCCACCATTTCAGGCCCAGCAGCACCAGGGCGGCAACCACGAAACCAGCCATCGGCGAGAACACCAGCGAAGCGCCGATATCGATCGCTTTCTGCCAGTTGACGCCGTCAGCCAGGGGAATGTCGTTGATCAGGGCGTTGGCCAGGCCGACACCGAGGATCGAACCGATCAGGGTGTGGGAACTGGACGCCGGGATCCCGAAATACCAGGTGCCGAGGTTCCAGGTGATCGCCGCTGCCAATAATGAGAAGACCATGGCCAGACCGTGGCCGGTGTTCACATTGATCAGCAACTCCACCGGCAGCAGGTGCACGATGGCATACGCAACACCGACCCCACCGAGCAACACGCCGAGGAAGTTGAACACCCCGGAGAAGAACACGGCCAGATGCGGAGGCATGGCTTTGGTATAGATGACTGTGGCAACCGCGTTAGCGGTGTCATGAAAGCCATTGATGAACTCGAAGGCGAGGACAAAGGCCAGGGCGAGCAACAGGCTCACTAGAACCCAAGCATCCAGTCCGCTGAATAAATCGATCATGAAGGTTTTCTGACCCGGTCGTAAGGGGGCGCGATTATGCCAGAAAACATCGGTAATCAATGCACTAGCTGCTCATCGGTAACATTCTTCAACGAAAAAAAATGGGGGGGAGGCGTGCATCCCGGTGTTTTCGGGGCTTTGGCAAGTGATTGATTTATATGGAGGATCCATCAAATTCGCGGGATAAAGCGCCGGAAGGGAATAACTGAAACAATCGTATGAAATTTCGCTAAGGCCACATAACGGGCTTCCCTCCACCAGCGTGGTACTGGCAGAGAGATGGCACCTTTGGAAGCTCAACCCGAAACGCTTATGGCTCTTCGGCTTTGAGGTCCTGTTCAATCTTTTGGATTTCCTGGGCAAAGGCCTGGTCGAGCAGGCTGGCTCGTTTGCGCCATGGCTTGCGTTCAGGTTCTGGCTGGGCGGCGTAGGTGGTGACTTCCCCGCCGTAAACATCCTTGTAACGTTGTTCCTGGCGCTCAAGTTCCGCGCGCAGTTCGTCTTTCGTCACATTGTTACCTAATTGAGTTGAGTTTGATTCCGGCGAAACGCGATGCCGGGAAGTCGCCCCCGGTATACCGTCAATCTGAAGATCAGCGTGGAAAGGTATACAGGAAAAACCACTTCTTTATTGCACGCGGCCACGATACCGGAGAAGAGCAGTTGTCGTAGCAACAGTTTTCTTGTCACAGCCACAAGCAGTTGGCAGGCATTCGAAATGTGTGTCAGGTACTTGCGGCGGAGCCTGCACGCAGCCGGTGCACGACTGGGTGAAATCTATCCTCGGGGTCAGGCGAGGCTGGCTCCTGCACAGGATGCATTATAGCCACGCGCTTGAATAACACTATCGCCAACAAGTTAAAAATCGTCAACTTTGTGTGAGGGTTTTGTTACGCAGGTGTGTGGGGTATTTGCTGAACTATTGGCGCCATAAATCGTGCAATGTTCTACAGGCGTTAATCAACCTTAACTTCTCTCGTACATCAGTCGATTCTGAAAGGCACTCAAATGGATGTAGAGGGGTTCCGGCACCGGTCGGCGGTGACAAATTGCGATAATCGAATGACCGTCCGATAATCGCCCAATGTTGGTTGCCCTGCCTTGTGCAGCCATTGCACGGCGGCTTGTAATAGCGGTCACCCTCCCGCAGCGGTTAAAAATAAGAGAAAGGACCCCAAATGAACGATCAATTGCGCAACTCCTTCGCATCAGTGGCGCCGCCGATCGTTGCGTCACCGGCCAAGCGCATCCAGGCGTTTACCGGTGATCCGGATTTCATGACCTCCCTGGCCCGCGGCCTGGCCGTGGTGCAGGCATTCCAGGAGCGCAAGCGCCACCTGACTATCGCCCAGATCAGCCACCGCACGGAAATCCCCCGCGCTGCCGTACGCCGTTGCCTGCATACCCTGATCAAACTCGGCTACGCCACCACCGACGGGCGTACCTATTCGCTGTTGCCCAAGGTGCTGACCCTCGGCCACGCTTACCTGTCGTCCACGCCCCTGGCCGTTTCGGCGCAGCCGTACCTGGACCGCATGAGCGAGCAGCTCCACGAGGCGTGCAACATGGCAACCCTGGAAGGTGATGACATCCTCTACATTGCCCGTTCCGCCACCACCCAACGCCTGATTTCCGTCGACCTTTCCGTGGGCGGCCGTCTCCCGGCCTACTGCACCTCCATGGGCCGTATCCTGCTGGCGGCGCTGGATGACGCCTCGCTGCAGGACTACCTCGACCACGCCGACCTGCAAACCAAGACCAGCCGCACCCTCACCACCCCGCAAGCCTTGCTCGAATGCCTGCAGGAAGTGCGGCAGCAGGGCTGGTGCATTGTCGACCAGGAACTGGAGCAAGGGCTGCGTTCCATCGCCGTGCCGGTGTACGACGCTTCGGGCCAGGTCCTGGCGGCACTGAACGTCAGCACCCATGCCGGGCGGGTCAGCCGCAGCGAGCTGGAGCAGCGTTTCCTGCCGAGCATGCTCAGTGCCAGCCAGGAGCTGAGCGCGCAGCTGTTTGCGTAAGCTGTTCGGTGACCGCACAGATCCCGGCTGGATGAATTGACGGTGTTTCCCAAGGCTTATTAATGTGCGGCAGCGCTTCAAGGCGCCGCCCCAATAATAATGACGACTCAAGGTCGTTCGCCCGCCCATCGGTGTGGAAATAAAAATAATGAATCAGCCTTCACCTGCTGTCGGTACTTGTTTGGACGTTCAGTCCTTCATCAACGCCCAGCCGCTGTCGCGGTATCAGTGGCGAGTGGTGATCCTGTGTTTTCTCATCGTCTTCCTCGACGGCCTCGACACGGCCGCCATGGGCTTCATCGCCCCGGCGCTGTCCCAGGACTGGGGCATCGACCGCGCCAGCCTCGGCCCGGTAATGAGTGCCGCGTTGATCGGCATGGTCTTCGGCGCCCTGGGCTCCGGCCCACTCGCCGACCGCTTCGGGCGCAAGGTGGTGCTGGTGGGGGCGGTGCTGGTGTTTGGGGCCTTCAGCCTGGCCTCGGCCTACAGCAGCAACGTCGATCAACTGCTGATCCTGCGCTTCCTCACCGGTCTCGGCCTGGGCGCCGGCATGCCGAACGCCACGACACTGCTCTCCGAATACACCCCGGAACGCCATAAGTCCCTGCTGGTGACCAGCATGTTCTGCGGCTTCAACCTGGGCATGGCCGGTGGCGGGTTTATCTCGGCCAAGCTGATCCCGGCGTATGGCTGGCACAGCCTGCTGATGATCGGCGGCCTGTTGCCGCTGATCCTCGCGGTGGTGCTGCTGTTCTGGCTGCCGGAGTCGGCGCGTTACCTGGTGGTGCGCAATCGCGGCACCGACAAGGTGCGCAAGACCCTGGCGCCTATCGAGCCGGGTATCGTCGCCCAGGCCTCGAGCTTCAGCGTGCCCGAACAGAAAACCGTCAAGGCGCGCAACGTGTTCGCGGTGATCTTCTCCGGCACCTACAGCGCCGGCACCTTGCTGTTGTGGCTGACGTATTTCATGGGCCTGGTGATTGTTTACCTGCTGACCAGTTGGCTGCCGACCCTGATGCGCGACAGCGGCGCCAGCATGGAACAGGCCGCGTTTATCGGTGCGTTGTTCCAGTTTGGCGGCGTATTGAGTGCGGTCGGCGTGGGCTGGGCGATGGACCGGTTCAATCCGCACAAGGTCATCGGCACTTTCTACCTGCTGGCCGGGGTGTTTGCCTACGCGGTGGGGCAGAGCCTGGGCAATATCACGCTGCTGGCGACTCTGGTGTTGATCGCCGGCATGTGTGTCAACGGTGCGCAGTCGGCGATGCCGTCGCTGGCCGCACGTTTCTACCCGACCCAGGGCCGCGCCACGGGCGTGTCGTGGATGCTCGGCATCGGCCGCTTTGGCGCGATCCTCGGGGCGTGGATGGGCGCGACCTTGCTGGGCCTGGGCTGGAACTTCGAACAGGTGCTGACCGCCCTGGTGATCCCGGCGGCATTGGCCACCACCGCGGTGGTGATCAAGGGCATGGTCAGCCATGCCGACGCCACCTGAAGCGATTTATTGTAGGAGCGAGCTTGCTCGCGAAGGTCTTGAACGATGACGTTGGCAGTCTGAATGAACGCGGTGTCTTCAAGTTTTTCGCGAGCAAGCTCGCTCCTACAGGGAAAGATAGCTTGCAAACAATCCGTTCGATAATCGAACACTCAGTCGATTATCGGATTGTTTGGCCCCGACCCCCGGCTTAATCTTCAAGCACTTCGGCGCTGCCTCCAGCGCCTTTTTCGATCGATACCGGGAGCCCACCCCATGGCTGAAATCCTTTCGCTGGCTGATGCGGTAAAGCAGTTCGTGAATGACGGCGACACCGTTGCACTCGAAGGCTTTACTCACCTGATCCCTACGGCGGCAGGTCATGAAATCATTCGTCAGGGCAAGAAAGACCTGACGCTGGTGCGCATGACGCCTGACCTGATCTACGACCAGTTGATCGGTGCCGGCTGTGCACGCAAGCTGATTTTCTCCTGGGGCGGCAACCCGGGCGTGGGTTCACTGCATCGCCTGCGGGACGCCGTTGAAAAGCAATGGCCGCAACCGCTGGAGATCGAAGAGCACAGCCACGCCGACCTGGCCAATGCCTACGTCGCCGGTGCCTCCGGCCTGCCATTCGCGGTGTTGCGCGCCTACGCCGGCTCCGACCTGCCCAAGGTCAACCCGCTGATCAAGACCGTGACCTGCCCCTTCACCGGTGAAGTACTGGCGGCCGTGCCGTCGGTGCGCCCGGACATCACCGTGATCCACGCGCAAAAGGCTGACCGCAAGGGCAACGTGCTGCTGTGGGGCATCCTCGGGGTGCAGAAGGAAGCGGCCCTGGCGGCCAAGCGCTGCATCGTTACCGTTGAAGAAATCGTCGACGACCTCAACGCGCCGATGAACGCCTGCGTGCTGCCGACCTGGGCCCTGACTGCCGTGTGCCATGTGCCGGGTGGCGCGCATCCGTCCTACGCCCACGGTTACACCGAGCGTGACAACCGTTTCTACCAGGCCTGGGACCCCATCGCCCGGGACCGTGAGACGTTTACTGCGTGGATCAACGAATACATCCACGGCACCGCCAATTTCAGTGAATTCCAGGCCAAGCTGGCCACCGCGCAGGAGGCCAAATAATGGCTTACTCGACCAACGAAATGATGACCGTCGCCGCCGCGCGCCGCCTGAAGAACGGTTCGGTGTGCTTCGTCGGCATCGGCCTTCCCTCCAAGGCTGCCAACCTGGCGCGCCTGACGTCGTCGCCGGATGTGGTGCTGATCTACGAGTCCGGCCCGATTGGCGCCAAGCCTTCGGTGCTGCCGCTGTCCATCGGTGACGGCGAGCTGGCTGAAACCGCTGACACCGTGGTGCCGACCGGTGAGATTTTTCGCTACTGGCTGCAGGGCGGGCGCATTGACGTCGGCTTCCTCGGCGCGGCCCAGGTCGACCGTTTCGGCAATATCAACACCACCGTGGTCGGTGACTACCACCAGCCCAAAGTGCGCCTGCCAGGTGCCGGTGGCGCGCCGGAGATCGCCGGCTCCGCGAAGAGCGTGCTGATCATCCTCAAGCAGTCGGCCCGCTCGTTTGTCGACAAGCTGGACTTCATCACTTCGGTCGGCCACGGCGAAGGCGGTGACTCGCGCAAACGCCTGGGTCTGCCAGGCGCCGGTCCTGTAGGGATTATTACCGACCTGTGCATCATGGAGCCGGAGGAGGGCAGCCACGAATTTGTCGTCACCGCCCTGCACCCCGGCGTGACCCGTGAGCAAGTAGTGGCCGCCACCGGTTGGGCGATTCGTTTTGCCGACCAGGTGACCACCAGCGCCGAACCCACCGAGATTGAACTGACTGCCCTGCGCGACCTTGAGGCACGCACCGCTGCCGCCCACGGCCAAGCCCCCGGAGAAGCCTGATGCGCGACGTATTTATCTGTGACGCCATTCGTACCCCCATCGGCCGTTTTGGCGGTGGCTTGTCCACCGTGCGCGCCGATGACCTCGCGGCACTGCCGATCAAGGCCTTGATGGAGCGCAACCCGTCGGTGGAGTGGAGCGCGGTGGACGAAGTGTTCCTCGGCTGCGCCAACCAGGCCGGCGAAGACAACCGCAACGTGGCGCGCATGGCGGCATTGTTGGCGGGCCTTCCGGAGAGCATTCCCGGCGTTACCCTGAACCGCCTGTGCGCTTCGGGCATGGACGCGATCGGCACGGCCTTCCGCGCCATCGCCAGCGGCGAGATGGAACTGGCGATTGCCGGTGGCGTCGAGTCGATGTCCCGCGCGCCGTTCGTGATGGGCAAGGCCGATGCGGCGTTCTCGCGCAACATGAAGCTGGAAGACACCACCATCGGCTGGCGCTTTATCAATCCGTTGATGAAGGCCCAGTACGGCGTCGACCCGATGCCGCAAACCGCTGACAACGTGGCCGACGACTATAAAGTCTCCCGCGCCGACCAGGACGCCTTCGCCCTGCGCAGCCAACAACGTACGGCCGCTGCACAGGCCGCCGGTTTCTTCGCCGAAGAAATCGTACCGGTGCGCGTCGCCCACAAAAAAGGCGAAACCGTGGTCGAGCACGACGAGCATCCACGGGCCGATACCACCCTGGAAGCCCTGGCCAAACTCAAGCCGGTCAATGGTCCGGAAAAGACCGTCACCGCAGGCAACGCCTCTGGTGTGAACGATGGTGCCGCCGCGCTGATTCTGGCCTCTGCTGAAGCCGTCAAAAAACACGGCCTGACCGCCCGCGCCCGGGTGCTGGGCATGGCCAGCGCCGGTGTGGCGCCGCGTGTGATGGGCATCGGCCCGGTGCCGGCGGTGCGCAAACTGGTGGAGCGCCTGGGCCTGGCGGTAACTGATTTCGATGTGATCGAACTCAACGAAGCCTTCGCCAGCCAGGGCCTGGCCGTGCTGCGTGAACTGGGGATTGCCGACGACGCACCGCAGGTCAACCCGAACGGCGGCGCGATTGCCCTTGGCCATCCGCTGGGCATGAGCGGTGCGCGCCTGGTACTGACCGCGCTGCATCAGCTGGAAAAAACCGGTGGCAGCAAAGGCCTGGCGACCATGTGCGTCGGTGTGGGCCAAGGCCTGGCCCTGGCGATCGAACGCGTTTGAGACCCACAAGAATAAAGAGGATTGCTCCATGAGTGACAAGCCCGGATACCGGCGCCCGCAAGCGGGTACTCAGCCTGACTACCTGCACCCGGCCTACCAGTCGACGAACCTGCGTTCGCCGTCCAAGCCGTTGGTGTTCCTGCCCCATTCCTTGTCGGAAATCACCGGCCCGACCATCGGCGCCGAGCGCGTCAACGAGAAGGACAACGACCTGACCGCCCAGCACGAAGGCGAGCCCCAGGGCGAACGCATCATCATTCACGGGCGCGTGCTGGATGAAAACGGCCTGCCCGTTCCCGGCATCCTCGTGGAAATCTGGCAGGCCAACGCTGCCGGGCGCTACAACCACAAGCGCGACCAGCACGACGCACCGCTGGACCCGAACTTCACCGGCACCGGGCGTACCGTCACCGACGCCGACGGCTGGTACCAGTTCCAGACCATCAAGCCCGGCGCCTACCCGTGGGGCAATCACCACAACGCGTGGCGCCCGGCGCACATCCACTTCTCGCTGTTCGGCCCGAGTGTGCTGACGCGGTTGGTGACGCAGATGTATTTCCCCGGTGACCCGCTGCTGGCCTACGACCCGATCTACAACTGCGTCCCGGACACGTCCGCCAAGGAACGCCTGATCGCCTCGTTCGATCTGGAAAAAACCATTCCGCACTATGCCCTCGGCTACCGCTGGGACATCGTCCTGCGCGGCCGCGACGCCACGCCGATGGAGAAATGAGATGAGCCTCAACGCGACTACTTCCCACACCGTCGGGCCGTATTACCACATCGGCCTGACCTGGCTGAACCGCGAAGACCTGACCGTTGCCGCCACCCTCGGCGAGCGCGTGGCGATCACCGGGCAGGTGGTGGATGGCAATGGCGATGTGGTCAACGACGCCATGCTGGAGGTCTGGCAGGCCAATGCGGCCGGCAAGTACGACCATCCCGAGGATGAGCAGGACAAACCGGTGGACCCGAACTTCGAAGGCTTCGGCCGGGTGCCGGTGGACGCTGAAGGGCGTTTTCGCTTTACCACCATCAAGCCGGGCAGTGTGCCGGGGTTGAAGGGCACGACTCAGGCGCCGCACCTGGTGGTGCTGGTGTTTGCCCGTGGGCTGGTGAAGCACCTGCTGACGCGGATTTACTTTGACGGTGAAGCGGCGAATGGGGATGACGCGCTGCTGGCGTGTGTGCCGCAGGAGCGCCGCCGCACGTTGATCGCCAAGGCGGATGCGGCGGGGGTGTATCAGTGGAATGTGATTTTGCAGGGCACAGACGAAGAGACGGTGTTCTTCGATTATTGAGTGGGTTGCGGATCTATCGCAGGCAAGCCAGCTCCCACAGGGGAATGCATTCCAAATGTGGGAGCCGGGCTTGCCCGCGATGAGGCCGGCCCAGGCAATAAATATCCAAAAGTCTGCTTGCGGAACATGGTTGTTGCAAAGTATGTCTAGGCTATAACCGTTCCCACTGAGTGAAAAAACATGACAACAAAAACCAGCCACTACACCGGAGAAGAACGCAGCAAAAGGATTTTTGCGATTGTCGGTGCCTCTTCCGGCAACCTCGTCGAATGGTTCGACTTCTACGTCTATGCCTTCTGCGCTATCTATTTTGCCCCGGCGTTTTTCCCGTCGGACGACCCCACCGTGCAACTGCTGAACACCGCCGGCGTGTTCGCCGCCGGCTTCCTGATGCGCCCTATCGGCGGCTGGCTGTTCGGCCGGGTGGCGGATAAACACGGTCGCAAGAATTCCATGATGATCTCGGTGCTGATGATGTGCGCCGGTTCCCTGGTCATCGCCTTTTTGCCCACCTACAAAGACATCGGCGCCTGGGCCCCGGCCCTGCTGTTGGTCGCCCGGTTGTTCCAGGGCCTGTCGGTCGGCGGCGAATACGGCACCACCGCCACCTACATGAGTGAAGTCGCCCTCAAGGGCCAGCGCGGGTTCTTCGCCTCGTTCCAGTACGTGACCCTGATCGGCGGGCAACTGCTGGCGGTGTTGGTGGTGGTGATCCTGCAACAGATCCTCACCGAAGAAGAACTGCGGGCCTGGGGCTGGCGCATTCCGTTTGTGATCGGCGCCATTGCGGCGGTGATCTCGCTGTTGCTGCGTCGCACCCTGAAAGAAACCACCAGCAAGGAAATGCGTGAAGACAAGGACGCCGGCAGCATTGCCGCGCTGTTCCGCGATCACAAGGCGGCGTTTATCACCGTGCTCGGCTACACCGCCGGCGGCTCGCTGATTTTCTACACGTTCACCACCTACATGCAGAAGTACCTGGTGAACACCGCCGGGATGCACGCCAAGACCGCCAGCTACATCATGACCGGCGCGCTGTTCTTCTACATGTGCATGCAGCCGGTGTTCGGCATGCTGGCGGACAAGATTGGCCGCCGTAACTCGATGCTGTGGTTCGGCGCCCTGGGCACGCTGTGCACCGTGCCGATCCTGTTGACCCTGAAAACCGTCAGCAGCCCGTTCCTGGCTTTTGTGCTGATCACCCTGGCCCTGGCCATCGTGAGCTTCTACACCTCCATCAGCGGCCTGGTGAAAGCCGAAATGTTCCCGCCACAAGTACGCGCACTGGGCGTGGGCCTGGCGTATGCGGTGGCGAACGCGATCTTCGGTGGTTCGGCGGAGTATGTGGCCTTGGGTCTCAAGTCCATGGGCATGGAGAACACCTTCTACTGGTACGTCACGGCGATGATGGCGGTGGCGTTCCTGTTCAGCTTGCGCCTGCCCAAAGAGGCGGCGTATTTGCACCACGATCTGTAACCGGCTGGCGCATGCCCGTTGCCGGGTATGCGCCACCTAGGGATGTGTTATGACGATGCGCACGAGCAACCAACTGTTCGACGCCTACTTCACCGCCAACGGCATGGCTGAAGTGTTCTGCGACCAGGGGCGTTTGCAGGGCATGCTGGATTTCGAAGCGGCGCTGGCCCGGGCCGAGGCTCAGGTCGGGTTGATCCCGCAAGCGGCCGTCGCGCCCATTGCCCAGGCCTGCCTGGCTTCTCTCTACGACGTAGATGCCCTCGGCGACGCCATCGCCACCGCAGGCAACTCTGCGATTCCCTTGGTCAAGGCCCTCGGCAAGTTGATCGCCAGCGAAGATGCCGGCGCCGAACGTTATGTGCATCTGGGCGCTACCAGCCAGGATGTGATGGACACCGGCCTGGTGCTGCAACTGCGCAGTGCGGTCGAGCTGATCGAACATGATCTGGCGCGGTTGGGGGACATTCTTGCCGCCCAGGCCCAGCGCTATGGGACCACTCCTTTGGCGGGCCGGACCTGGCTGCAGCATGCAACGCCGGTCACGCTGGGCATGAAGATCGCCGGTTGGCTCGGCGCAGTCACCCGCAACCGGCAGCGCCTCAGTGAGCTGAAGCCGCGTTTGCTGGTGCTGCAATTTGGCGGTGCTTCCGGAACCCTGGCGGCCCTCGGCGAACAGGCGATGCCGGTGGCGCAAGCACTGGCCGCCGAGTTGCAGCTGGGCCTGCCGGAGCAACCCTGGCATACCCAGCGCGACCGCCTGGTTGAGTTTGCCTCGGTGCTCGGTTTGATCGCCGGCAGCCTCGGCAAGCTGGGTCGCGACATCAGCCTGCTGATGCAGACCGAAGCGGCGGAAGTGTTTGAGCCGTCGGCCCCTGGCAAGGGCGGCTCTTCGACCATGCCCCACAAGCGCAACCCGGTGGGCGCTGCCGTGCTGATCAGCGCTGCCACGCGAGTGCCCGGCCTGGTGGCAACGATGTTCAGCGCGATGCCCCAGGAACACGAACGCAGCCTGGGCCTGTGGCACGCCGAATGGGAAACCCTGCCGGAGATTTGCCGGCTGGTATCCGGTGCATTGCATCAGGCGCTGCTGGTCAGCGAAGGCCTGGAAGTCGACCCCCGGCGCATGGTCCAAAACCTTGATCTGACCCAGGGCCTGGTACTGGCCGAAGCGGTCAGCATCGTCCTCGCCCAGCGCCTGGGCCGCGAAACCGCGCACCATCTGCTGGAACAATGCTGCAAACGCGCCGTCGCCGACGGGCGCCACCTGCGCGCGGTGCTGGGGGATGAACCCCAAGTGACTGCCGAGCTTTCGGCGGCCGAACTCGATCGCCTGCTGGACCCGGCGCACTACCTGGGCCAGGCGCACACCTGGGTCACCCGGGCCGTGGCCGAACATTTTGCTTTGACTGCCTGAGGAGGCTGCTGTGGGATTTGTACAACTCGCCGATGGCGAACTGAACTACCAACTCGATGGCCCCGAAGATGCACCGGTACTGGTGCTGTCCAACTCCCTGGGCACCGACCTGCATATGTGGGACATCCAGATCGAGGCGTTCACCCAGTACTTCCGGGTGCTGCGTTTCGACACCCGGGGCCATGGCAAGTCGCTGGTCACCGAAGGCCCCTACAGCATCGAGCAGTTGGGCCGTGACGTGTTGGCGCTGCTGGATGCGTTGCAGATCGAGCGCGCGCATTTCTGCGGGTTGTCCATGGGCGGCCTGATCGGCCAGTGGCTGGGGATCAACGCGGGTGAGCGTTTGCGCCGGCTGGTGGTGTGCAACACCGCCGCGAAGATCGGCACGCCGGAGATCTGGAACCCACGCATCGAGATGGTCCTGCGCGACGGTGCGGCCGCGATGGTTGCCCTGCGTGATGCGTCAATTGCCCGCTGGTTCACCGCCGACTTCGCCGAGGCTCATCCTGACCAGGCCAAGCTGATCACCGATATGCTGGCGGCGACTGATCCCCAGGGTTATGCCGCAAACTGCGCGGCCGTGCGCGACGCGGATTTCCGCGAGCAACTGGCGTCGATCAAGGTGCCGACCCTGGTGATCGCAGGCAGCGAAGATGCGGTGACGCCGCCGGCGGGTGGGCACTTTATCCAGGCGCATGTGCAGGGCGCCGAGTATGCCGAGTTCTATGCCGCGCACTTGTCCAACGTGCAAGCCGGTGCGGCGTTCAGCGACCGTGTGCTGGAATTTCTGCTATCGCGCTGAGTATCGCTGAACCCTGTGGCGAGGGAGCTTGCTCCCGTTGGGCTGCGTAGCAGCCCCTGAGCAGCCGCAACCCAACTATTTGTAAAACTCTGCAGCGGCCTCACTGGGGTCGCTGCGCGACCCAACGGGAGCAAGCTCCCTCGCCACAGGTATGTGCCTGTCGTCACCGTTGCATGAGGAGCGTTTTGTGGACGAGAAACAACGTTATGCCGAAGGCCTGCAAGTGCGCCGCGAAGTGCTGGGCGACGCCCACGTCGACCGCAGCCTCAACGCCCTGACCGAGTTCAACAGCGAGTTCCAGGAAATGATCACCCGCCACGCCTGGGGTGATATCTGGACCCGCCCGGGGCTGCCGCGGCATACCCGCAGCCTGATCACCATCGCCATGCTCATCGGCATGAACCGCAGCGAAGAGCTGAAGCTGCACCTGCGCGCCGCCGCGAGCAACGGTGTGACCCGCGCCGAGATCAAGGAAGTGCTGATGCAGAGCGCGATCTATTGCGGGATTCCGGCGGCGAATGCGACGTTTCACTTGGCCGAGTCGGTGTGGGATGAGTTGGGGGTAGAGTCGCGCGCCTAGTGCGAGTCAGCGTCCCACACCCAATTCCACACACCTGGCAGGTGCACCACTTCGTCGGCGCTTTTTACCGTGCGGGCCATGGCGGCTCGCTGCAAGGTTGTCCGGTCGGTGTAGAAAGGCTGTGTGGCGAGGGGCACGCCATTGATATGGGCGCTGTCCAGCAGGATTTGCAGGTATTCCTTCAAGTGCCAGGCGGTGTAGCGGTTGATATCGTGGAAGGTCACCACCACCGGGATCACGCCGTCCACCGTCGGTAATTCGCCTTTGGCGATGCGCTCACGCACCACCGAGAGTTGGCGTATCAGGTTTTCCCGTCGACGCGGGCTGCCGTTGAACACCCAGATCACCCCATCGTTTGCACTCAGGTCGGTCAGCAACACATGCATGCCGTGTTGCTGATAGGCGGCGAAGGTGCGCTTGTCGTAGTTCCAGAACGGCGGGCGTACCAGTGTGGGCGGTTGGCCGGTGATGGAGGTGAGGGTCGATGAACCCAGGCTGAGGTAGTGCTCCAGTTCAGCCGGATTCTGCAAGCGATGGTTGCTGTGCCACGGGGTCGCGGTGTGGAAGCCCAGGATATGGCCGGCCGCGTATTCACGCTCCATGGTCTTGTAGCCCCGCGGGTTGCCGCCGGAGCGGGGCGCCTCGGTCTGCAGGAAGAACACCGCCTTGATCCCCGGCTGTATCGGGTTGTTCGCCAGGTCCGCCATCACCGAACGGCTGGGGTTCATGAAGCCCGAGGCGCTGGGGCCGTCATCGAAGGTCAGCAAAAAACGGATTGGCGCCTCGGTTTTCAGACGTTGTTCGGTTTGCGGTGTCAGCGCCAGGGGCGGGCCGATGCAACCGCTGAGGCTCAGGGCCAGGGCTAGTGCGGCCGATACGGTGGCGAAGTGTTTCATGGCGGACTCGAATGACATTGGCTGCTGGGGCGGGTCATCCATGACACGCGCGCACCATACAACAAGACTGTCGAGGCTTTACAGCAGGCTTATCGGGTAACTGACGATCAACCGGTTTTCATCAAACTCGTTATTGTTGTAGTCCCGGCGCATGCTGGAGTTACGCCAGCGCACGTTGAGATTCTTCAGCGCTCCGCTCTGCACCACGTAGGCCACTTCACTTTCCCGTCCCCATTCCTTGCCATCGGTCACCGTGCCGCTGTGTACGTTGCTGCCGCTGATGTAGCGGTTCATCAGCGTGAGGCCCGGAATTCCCAGGGCGGCGAAGTTATAGTCATGGCGTACCTGCCAGGATTTTTCCTGGGCGTTGTCGTAGCTGGCGTTGTAGCTGTCGTTGGCCAGGGTGCCGCCGCTGGTGCCGTTGACGCGCATCCAGGCGCTGTTGCCGGTGAGTTTTTGCAGGCCGACGTAGAACGTGTTGCCGCCGTATCGGGCCGAGAACAGTCCGGACCAGGTCTTGTTGTCGAGGTCACCGGCGCGGGCGCTGCCGTCGTCCTTGCCATAGAAGAACCCGAGGTTGGCGCCCAGGGTCCAGTCGCCCACCGGTTGGCTGTGGATCAGGTTGAGGTATTGCTGGCTGTAGATGTCCTTGAGTTGGGCGTTCCACACACCGACCTGGGTGCGTTTGTCGTTGAAGGCATATTCGCCGCCCTGGAAGTTGAAGCGGTCGGAGGTGAACGCGGTTTTCCCGAACATGGACATGTCGGTCATGCTGCTGTCGTCCCGTGGGCTGTTGGCGCGGAACTGGCCGCCGTACAGGGTCAGGCCGTCGATCTCCTTGGAGGTGATTTGCCCGCCGCGCAGGGTTTGCGGGAGCGAGCGGCCATCGTCCGAACGCAGGATCGGCAGCACCGGCATCCATTCGCCGACTTTCACTTCTGTCTTTGAAACCCGTGCCTTGAACGCCACGCCCAGACGCCCGAATTCATCCGCCGGGCGGCCATCGTGGTCCAGCGGCAACAGCTGGGTGCCACCCGTGCCGCGTCCGCCATCGAGCTTCAATGAGTACAGGCCCAGTACATCCACGCCGAAACCGACGGTGCCCTGGGTGAAGCCGGATTTGGCGTCGAGGATGAAGCTTTGCGTCCACTCCTGTGCGCTGCCCTGGGTCTTGCTGGGGTTGGTGTAGTTGCGGTTGAAGAAGAAATTACGCAGGTTTAGGTTGGCGCTGGCGTCTTCCAGGAAGCCGTGTTCTTCAGCGACAACGGGGAGGGCAATGCTGGCGACAGCGGTTGCCAGCAAAAGCCGGCGCGGGTCGAAAGTGCTCATGGTGTCAGACCTGTTGTTATTGGGGTTATGCAGGTGGCGGCCATGGTGCGGGGCGGTGCGGGGGCGATGAAAGTGGGGGAGAGCGGGTTGTGGGCGATGATCGAACGCAAAGTCATGGGCGTAAAAAAACCGCTTCCTGGGCGGGAAGCGGTTTTTGTTTACTGCGCCACTATCAGAACAACTTCAAGGGCGGTGCTTCTTCTTTCAACGGTTCGTTCTTCGCGGTCTGTTCGTTCCAGCCACCACCGAGGGCCTTGTACAGGTTGACCTCGCTATTGAGCTGCGCCAGGCGGTCGGTGATCAGCGATTGCTGGGCACTGAACAGTTGGCGCTGGGCGTCGAGGAACGTCAGGTTGCTGTCGACACCAATACGGTAGCGACGCTCGGCCAGGCGGTAGTAATCCTGGTTGGCCGCGACGAAGCCACGTTGGGCGTCCAGTTGCTGCTTGTAGGTCTCACGGGCGGCGAGGCCGTCGGAGACTTCCTGGAAGCCGGTCTGAATGGCTTTCTCGTAGTTGGCGACGTTGATCTCTTTCTGGATTTTCGAGTAATCCAGGCTGGCGCGCAGGCTACCGGCGTTGAAGATCGGGATGTTGATCTGCGGTGCAAACGACCAGGTACCCGAACCGCCCTTGAACAGGCCACCCAGGGTCGGGCTCGCGGTGCCGGCGCTGGCGGTCAGGGTGATGCTCGGGAAGAACGCAGCGCGTGCCGCACCGATGTTGGCGTTGGCCGCCTTGAGGTTGTACTCGGCCTGCAGGATGTCGGGACGACGTTGCAGCAGGTCCGATGGCAGGCCGGCCGGTACTTCGCTCAACAGGTCATCAGCCAATGGCCGGCTGACGATGTTCGCCGGCAGGCCGGTACCCAGCAGCAGGGTCAGGTTGTTTTCGTCCTGGGCCACCTGGCGGGTATAACGCGCCAGTGCAACCCGGGCGTTTTCCACCGAGGTACGGGCCTGGCTCAGGTCCAGGGCCGAAGCCACGCCGACTTCATTGCTGCGCGAGGTCAGTTTGAAGCTCTGTTCGTACGCGCCCAGGGTGTCCTGGGTGAGCTTGAGCAGCTCCTTGTCGGCCTGCCAGGTCAGGTAGGCGTTGGCCACGCTGGCCACCAGGCTGATCTGGGTGGTGCGACGCGCTTCTTCGGTCGCGAAGTATTGTTGCAGCGCTTGTTCGCTCAGGCTGCGTACGCGGCCGAACAGGTCCAGCTCATAAGAACTGATCCCGAGGCCCGCCGAGTATTGGCTGGTGATGCCCGCTTCGCCGGTCTGCGACAGCTTGGCCGGGGTGCGCGTACGGCTGCCGCTGCCCGTGGCCGAGACCGCCGGGAACAGGTCGGCGCGCTGGATCTGGTACTGCGCGGCATACGCATCGATGTTCAGGGCCGCGACACGCAGGTCGCGGTTGTTCACCAGGGCGGTCTGGATCAGCTGTTGCAGGGCAGGGTCATGGAAAAACTGCTTCCAGCCCTGCTCGGCAGCCGCCTGGCCCGGCGCCTGGGCCGACGAATACGCCGGCCCCTGCGGGAACTGCGCGGCTACCGGCGCTTCAGGGCGCTGGTAGTCCGGGATCAGCGAGCAGCCACTGAGCACGAATGCCGTGACAGCTAAGGAAAGTAGCGACTTGCTCATTGGCCAGCCTCTTTAGGAGTTTGCTTGGGTTCAGTCTTTTTACGCTCGCCAGCGGAGGACACGGTTGCGAAGAACAGGGGTACCCAGAAGATCGCGAGGACCGTGGCGGTGATCATACCGCCAATTACGCCCGTACCGATGGCGTGCTGGCTACCTGAGCCGGCACCGGTGGAAATTGCCAGGGGCAGTACGCCGAGCATGAACGCCATGGACGTCATGATGATCGGTCGCAGACGCATGCGGGATGCCTCGATGGCCGACTCGACAATGCCTTTGCCCTGCTCGTGGAGCTCCTTGGCGAACTCCACGATCAGGATGGCGTTTTTCGCTGCCAGACCCACCGTCACCAACAGGCCCACCTGGAAGAACACGTCGTTGGACAGTCCCCGCAGGCTGGTGGCGATCAACGCACCGATCACACCCAGCGGTACAACCAGAATCACCGCAATCGGGATCGACCAGCTTTCGTACAGTGCCGCGAGGCAGAGGAACACCACCAGCAGCGACAGGGCGTACAGCGCAGGTGCCTGGGAGCCGGACAGACGTTCTTCGTACGACAGGCCGGTCCAGGAGTAACCAACGCCAGCCGGCAGGTCCTTGGCAATGCGTTCGACTTCCGCCATCGCATCACCGGTACTGTAGCCAGGTGCCGGGGTACCGAGGATTTCCATCGCCGCTACACCGTTATAGCGCGAGAGTTTCGGCGAACCGAAGATCCACTTGCCCGAAGAGATGGCCGACAGCGGCACCATCTTCCCGGACGTGCTGCGCACGTACCATTTGCTCAGGTCTTCCGGAGACATCCGGCTGGCGGCGTCACCCTGTACATACACCTTCTTCACACGACCACGGTCGATGAAGTCGTTGATGTAGCTGCCACCCAAGGCGATTGCCAGGGTCTGCTGGATGTCTGCCAGGCTGATGCCCTGGGCACTGGCCTTCTCGTCGTCAACGGTCAGCTCGTACTGCGGCTCATCGTTCACGCCGTTGGGGCGCACGCCCGCCAGGATCTTGCTTTGTGCCGCGGCACCTAGGAACTGGTTACGCGCATCCATCAGCTTCTGGTGGCCGACGCCGCCCTGGTCTTGCAGGAACACGTCGAAACCGGTGGCGTTACCCAGTTCGAGTACCGAAGGTGGCACCACGGCAAATACCATGGCGTCCTTGAAGGCCCCGAAGAAGTAACCCTGGGCACGCTTGGCAACCTCAAATACCGACTGGCTCGAGTCACGCTCGTCCCACGGCTTGAGCATCACGAACGCGAGGCCCGAGCTCTGGCCACGACCGGCGAAGTTGAAGCCGTTCACGGTAAACACCGATTTGACAGCCTTGCCTTCGCCTGGCTCGCCTTCCTTGTCGTTCAACAGGTAGGCGCGCATATCGTCGATGACTTTCTGCGTACGTTCAGCCGAAGAACCCACCGGCGTTTGTACCTGGGCAAAGATCACGCCCTGGTCTTCCTCTGGGAGGAACGCGCTTGGAATGCGGGTGAACATCCAGATCATGCCGGCAAGGATCAGGGCATAGACCACGAACGCCGGGAACTTGTGCTTGATCATGTTACCGACGCCGCGCTCGTAGCTCAGTACGCCACGGTCGAAGGTACGGTTGAACCAGCCGAAGAAACCGCGCTTGGGTTGGCCGTGTTTTTCCGGGTCAATCGGCTTGAGCATGGTGGCGCACAAGGCCGGGGTGAAGACCAGGGCAACCAGTACCGACAGCGCCATCGCCGAAACGATAGTGATGGAGAACTGGCGGTAGATCACACCGGTGGAGCCACCGAAGAACGCCATTGGCAGCAATACCGCCGACAGCACCAGGGCGATACCCACCAGGGCCCCCTGGATCTGGCCCATGGACTTGACCGTCGCCTCCTTGGGCGACAAGTGCTCCTCGGCCATTACCCGCTCGACGTTCTCCACCACAACGATGGCATCGTCCACCAGCAAGCCGATGGCCAGGATCATGCCGAACATGGTCAGGGTGTTGATGGTGAAGCCGAACGCAGCGAGGATCCCGAAGGTACCCAGCAATACCACCGGTACGGTCATGGTGGTGATGATGGTGGCGCGGAAGTTCTGCAGGAACAGGAACATCACCAGGAACACCAGCACGATCGCTTCGATCAGGGTGTGAACCACACCGGAGATCGATTCGGTCACAACCGGCGTGGTGTCATACGGCACCACAGCCTTCATGCCAGGCGGGAAGAACGGTTCGAGGGACGCAACCGTTTCGCGAATCGCCTTGGCGGTGTCCAGTGCGTTGGCACCGGCTGCCAGCTTGATCGCCATACCGGAAGCCGGCTTGCCGTTGAACTGTGCGCTGATGCTGTAGTTCTGGCCGCCCAGTTCGATACGCGAAACGTCACCCAGGCGAACCTGGGAACCGTCGGTATTGACCTTCATCAGGATATTGCCGAACGCTTCAGTGGTTTGCAGACGCGTCTTGCCGATGATGGTGGCGTTCAACTGAGTGCCGGGCAGGGCAGGCAGGCCGCCGAGTTGGCCGGTGGCCACCTGGACGTTCTGCGCCTGGATGGCGTTGCTGACATCCACTGGCGTCAGCTGGTAGTTGTTCAGCTTGGCCGGGTCGAGCCAGATACGCATGGCGTACTGGGAACCGAACACCTGGAAGTCGCCCACACCGGCGGTCCGGGAAATCGGGTCCTGGATGTTGGAAACGATGTAGTTGGAAAGGTCATCCTTGGTCATGCTGCCGTCTTCCGACACCAGACCGATCACCATCAGGAAGTTCTTCACCGACTTGGTAACGCGGATACCCTGCTGCTGTACTTCTTGTGGCAGCAGCGGGGTCGCCAGGTTGAGCTTGTTCTGTACCTGAACCTGGGCGATGTCCGGGTTGGTACCCTGGTTGAACGTCGCGGTGATGGTCATGCTGCCGTCGGAGTTACTGTCCGAGGCGACATAACGCAGGTTGTCGATACCGTTGAGCTGTTGTTCGATCACCTGCACCACGGTGTCCTGCACGGTTTGTGCAGACGCGCCCGGGTAGGTCACCTGGATATCAATGGCGGTTGGCGCGATGGCCGGGTACTGGTTGATGGGCAACTTCAGGATCGACAGTGCCCCGACCAGCATGATCACCAGGGCAATTACCCAGGCGAAAATGGGACGGTCGATAAAAAATTTCGACATGAATTACTCCCCTTGACCAGCAGCGGCAGCAGGAGCAGCAGCGGAACCGGCGGGTTTGGCGTTATCAGCGTCCTTGACCTTGACTTCGATGCCCGGCTTGATGAATTGCAGGCCTTCGGTGATCACACGGTCACCGGCGTTCAGGCCTTTTTCCACCAGCCAGTAGGCGCCGGTAGTGCGGTTGGCCACCAGTACACGTTGCTCGACCTTGTTGTCCTTGTTCACCACCAGCGCGGTCGGGATGCCCTTCAGGTCGCGGGTCACGCCTTGCTGTGGTGCCAGGATGGCCTTGCTGTTCACACCGGCTTGCAACTGCGCGTGGACGAACATGCCCGGCAGCAGGGTGTGGTCAGGGTTCGGGAATACGGCACGCAGGGTCACGGAACCGGTGGTTTCGTCGACCGAGACTTCGGAGAATTCCAGCTTGCCTTCCACGCCGTAGGCGGTGCCGTCTTCCAGGGTCAGCTTGACCTTGGCCGCGTTTTCGCCGGCTTTTTCCAGTTGGCCGCTTTCCAGGTCACGACGCAGTTTCAGCATCTCGGCGGAGGACTGCGTGACGTCGACGTAGATCGGGTCCAGTTGCTGGATCACTGCCATGGCGTCGGTCTGGCCGTTGCTGACCAGCGCGCCTTCGGTGACCGAAGAGCGACCGATACGCCCGGAGATCGGGGCAAACACCTTGGTGTAGCGCACGTTGATCTGGGCCGTTTGCACGTTGGCTTCAGAGGTCATGCGGTTGGACACGGCGGTGTCGTATTCCTGGCGGCTGACGGCCTGCTCATCGACCAACTGCTTGTAGCGATCGGCAATCGATTTGGTCTGGGCAAGGTTGGCCTGGGCGCTTTTCAGCGAGGCGTCATACACCGACGGATCGATCTGATAGAGCTGCTGGCCCTCCTTGACGTCGCCCCCTTCCTTGAACAGACGCTTGAGAATGATGCCGTTGACCTGAGGGCGAACCTCGGCAATGCGATAGGCCGTGGTGCGGCCTGGCAGCTCGGATGTCAGGGTAAAGGCTTGAGGTTGAATAGTGACCACGCCGACCTGAGGGGTTTGAGCGGGCGGAGCCGCTTCTTCCTTTTTACATCCGCTGAGCAGCGATGCCAGGGCGACGGCAGTAACCAGGGCGGTAACAGCTGGCTTAAGTTGCATGAAGATCCTCGGGTCAGGCGCGCAGAGTGCGCACAAGAAGTGTGGAAGGGTAAAAAACAGGCACTGAGTGGATAAGTAGCTTGCTACGCAATATACTTACGTTCATGGTTGTTTGTAAACTCTTGACAGGCTTCGCGGAATGTTGACAAAGCAGCGTCCAAAGCCTCGATTCTAGTACGTTCGGCGCCCTTGACGGCGTCGTCCCACAATTATTCAGATGGTCGTTAGCAGCGGTTGAGTCTGCGTTACCGATCACCCCAAGTCTCCTGATTGAGGTTTTACTGCCATGGTTCGTCGTACCAAAGAGGAAGCTCAGGAAACGCGCAGCCAGATTCTTGAAGCGGCCGAGCAGGCCTTCTACGAGCGCGGGGTTGCGCGTACCACGCTGGCGGATATTGCCGCGCTGGCAGGCGTGACACGTGGTGCCATCTACTGGCATTTCAGCAACAAGGCCGACCTGGTGCAGGCGATGCTCGATACGCTGCACGAGCCGCTGGATGAATTGGCCAGGGCCAGTGAGAGCGAGGACGAGGTCGATCCGCTGGGTTGCATGCGCAAGCTGCTGATTCATCTGTTCCATCAAGTGGCCCTGGACCCGAAGACCCGGCGCATCAATGAGATTTTGTTTCATAAGTGCGAATTCACCGATGAAATGTGTGATCTGCGCCGTCAGCGCCAGACCGCCAGCCTCGAATGCAACCTGCGCATCGGGCTGACCTTGCGTAACGCGGTCCATCGCGGGCAGCTTCCGGAGAATCTCGACACCGTACGTGCCGCGGTGTGCATGCACGCCTATATCGACGGAATTCTCGGCCAGTGGCTGCTGGTGCCCGACAGTTTCCAGTTGGCCCAGGACGCAGAGCGCTGGGTCGATATCGCGTTGGACATGCTGCGCTTGAGCCCTGGCCTGCGCAATTAAGACAAAATGCGTAATTGCGACCAGTTGTGTCAACAATAAACACCGGGGGTGGTCAATCAGGCTTTTCCCTGATTTTGTGGGGTGACGTTATATACGGGCTGGCGGGCGGTTGATAGGTAGTTGGCTAAGTATTTTGTAGCAATATTGTTGCAAGGCTGTGAAGGAATGTTTCCTGCGGCCCATAAAAAAGCCCCGGCTCTCGCAAGTCGGGGCTTTTTCGTTTCAGCAGATCAGAGTGCCAGGGTCGGGTAGTCGATGTAGCCGACCGGGCCTTTGGCGTAGAAAGTCTCTGGATGTGCTTCGTTCAGCGGTGCATCGGCCTTCAGGCGAGCCGGCAGGTCCGGGTTGGCGATGAACGGCACGCCGAATGCCACGGCGTCAGCCTTGCCCGAAGCCAGCCACGCGTTGGCGCTGTCCTTGGTGAAGCGTTCGTTGGCGATGTACGGGCCACCGAAGGCGGCTTTCAGTTGTGGGCCGAGGCTGTCGCCCGCTTCCTTTTCACGGGAGCAGATGAACGCGATGCCACGCTTGCCCAGCTCTTTGGCGACGTAGGTGAAGGTTTCCGACAGGTTGGCGTCGCCCATGTCGTGTGCGTCGGCGCGTGGTGCCAGGTGCACACCGACGCGACCGGCGCCCCAGACTTCAATCACGGCGTCAGTGACTTCGAGCAGCAAGCGTGCGCGGTTTTCCAGGGAGCCGCCGTAGTTGTCGGTGCGCTGGTTGGTGCTGCTTTGCAGGAACTGGTCGAGCAGGTAGCCGTTCGCACCGTGGACTTCCACGCCGTCAAAACCGGCGGCCTTGGCATTCTCGGCACCTACGCGGTAGGCGTCGACGATATCGGCGATTTCAGCGACTTCCAGGGCGCGCGGGGTAGGGTAGTCGGCCAGTGGACGCACCAGGCTGACGTGGCCCTTGGCTGCGATGGCGCTTGGGGCAACCGGTGCTTCGCCGTCCAGGTACGACTCGTGGGAGATCCGGCCCACGTGCCACAGTTGCAGGAAGATCTTGCCGCCTGCACCGTGCACGGCCTTGGTCACATTGGCCCAGCCGCGAACCTGGTCGTTGGACCAGATGCCCGGGGTGTCCGGGTAACCCACGCCCATTGGCGTTACGGAGGTGGCTTCGCTGAGGATCAGCCCGGCGGAAGCGCGTTGGACGTAGTACTCAGCCATCAGCGCATTGGGCACGCGACCGGCGTCGGCACGGCAGCGGGTCAGCGGCGCCATGATGATGCGGTTCGACAGTTCCAGGTCGCCCAGTTTGATCGGATCGAAAATAGTCGTCATGGGATAACACCCTTCTCTTTAGTTGATCAGTTAGTCGCGGGGGCCAGGTCGGCATCGCCGGTCTGACGGAAAGTAATCAGGGTCACCAGCAGCGCGAGCACGGCCAGTGCAGCAGCGGCCAGGGGCACGCTGGTCAGGCCGAAGCCGTGGGCAATCACGCTGCCGCCCACCCAGGCGCCGAGGGCGTTGCCGATGTTGAAGGCGCCGATGTTCAAGGTGGACACCAGGTTCGGTGCGGCCTTGCCGAAGGTCACCACGTTGATCTGCAGTGCCGGTACGGCGGCAAACGAGGCGGTGGCCCAGAGGAACAGGGTGATTTCAGTCGGGATCACGGCGACGCTGGTCCAGGTCAGGACGGTGGACACCACCGCCATGCTGATGAACACGCCGATCAGGGTGGCAGCCAGGCGCTTGTCTGCCAGCTTGCCGCCGATGATGTTGCCGACGGTCAGGCCCAGGCCGATCAGCAGCAGGGTCCAGGTCACGCCTTTGGGCGAAACACCGGTGACGTCCCCCAGCAGCGGCGCGACGTAGGTGAAGAGGGTGAACATCGACGCAGCGAACAGCGCGGTCATGCTCAGCGACAGCCAGATGCCGGCGCCTTTGAGTGCTCTGAGCTCGGCGCGCATGTCGAGTTTTTCCTCGTCACGCTTGGCCGGCAGGAAGCGGATCAGGCCGATCAGGGCGATCACCCCAATCACCGTCACGGCCCAGAAGGTCGAGCGCCAGCCGGCTTCCTGACCCAGCGCGGTGCCCAGCGGTACGCCGAGCACGTTGGCCAGGGTCAGGCCGGTGAACATCAGCGCCACGGCCGAAGCACGCTTGTTGGCCGGCACCAGGTTGGCGGCGACCACCGAACCGATACCGAAGAAGGCACCGTGGCACAGCGCGGTGACCACACGGGCAAACATCAGCACGTTGTAGTCACTGGCCAGGGCGCAGAGCAGGTTGCCGATGATGAAGATGCCCATCAACGCTACCAGGGCGGCCTTGCGCGGCAGCTTGGCGGTGGCCAGTGCCATGAAGGGGGCACCGATGGCCACGCCCAGGGCGTAGCCGGTCACCAGCCAGCCGGCGCCGGGAATCGATACACCGAGGTCGGCCGCCACATCGGGCAACAGGCCCATGATGACGAACTCGGTGGTACCGATGGCGAAGGCGCTTAAGGCCAGGATGAGTAGCGAGAGAGGCATTGATGGGTCCTTGTTACAGCGGTGCGCTGAGTTCTTCGGTGAGCGCTTTGAGGAAGGCTTGGATCACGTCCTCATTGCGTTTGAAAAAGTGCCATTGGCCGGCCTTCTGGCTGCTGATCAGCCCCGCCCGTTGCAGGTTCGCCAGGTGCGCCGACACGGTGGACTGAGACAGCCCGCAGCGCTGGTCGATCTGCCCGGCGCAAATGCCGTATTCGTGGTTGTGCAGCTGCTCGGGAAATTGCACTTTCGGGTCTTTCAGCCAGTTGAGGATGTCTCGCCGTACTGGGTGCGCCAGGGCTTTTATTATTTCGTCGAGGTCGATGGACATGGCAGTGATGCTCGGTTTTGTAAAACGTTATATCGCGATGAGGCGAACTTTAAATCGTTGTATCCCGATATACCAATATGATTTTGGTCTTAAACCAGATTGAATCGGTATATCGGGTTATAACGATACGTTGACGGCAGTGCTAGACTGCGCGCCATGAATTATCTCGCACATCTGCACCTCGGCGGCCAACTTCCTGCTCAATTGCTTGGCAGCCTGTATGGCGACTTTGTTAAAGGTCGCCTGCAAGGCCAATTCAGCCCGCAAATCGAGTCGGCGATTCAGTTGCATCGCTCAATCGATCGCTACACCGACAGTCATCCGCTGATCGGGCAGGCGCTGTCGCGCTTCACCCTGACCCGGCGCCGCTATGCCGGGATTGTCCTCGATGTGTTTTTCGACCACTGCCTGGCGCGGGACTGGGCGTTATATGCCGATCAGCCGCTGGAGCGATTTACCTCTGAGGTTTACCGGGTGCTCGCCGAAGAGCCGGCGTTGCCGGGGCGGCTGGCGCAGATTGCGCCGTACATGGCGGCGGATGACTGGCTGGGTTCGTACCGCGAATTTGCGGTGATGGAACAGGTACTTCGAGGAATTGGCCGGCGCCTGACACGGCCCGAAGAACTGGGCCATGCCATGCAGGAATTACGAGCGCTGTACGAGCCGTTGAGCGAGGATTTTCGGGTGTTTTACCCAGAATTGCAGCGGTTCTCAAATAGCCAGTTGGCAATACAACTATAAATGTGGGAGCGGGCTTGCTCGCGAAAGCGGTGGGTCAGCTAATGAATCTGCTGACTGATGCACCGCCTTCGCGAGCAAGCCCGCTCCCACATTTTTCACCGTGCTCGCTTCAGGCCGCGAATGCTGGCCGCGCTGGCATTTGCTCAGCTTCTGGAAGGGGGCCAAACAACGCCTTCTGCACCGCCTGCTGCGCCTGGAACGCCAGCGCCGCACGTTCCTGCCCGGCGCAGGCAATCGGCTTGAGCAGATGGATTTCCACGTCGCCCTGGTCATTGCCGAACAAACGCATCAGGTGCGAGAGCAAATCATCGTCGCCAATAAACGGTGCCAGCGGGTCGATGTGGCCATCGCGCAGATAACGAATCGCCACCGGTTGCAGCGACACATCGGCATCAATCGCACTGGCCAGTAACCGCCCGTGGAACGTACGCAGGGCGCGGCCGTCGGTGGTGGTGCCTTCCGGGAACATCAACAGCGGGTGTTGTTGTTCCAGATGACGCGTCATCTGTTTGCGAATCAACTGGCTGTCCCCCGAACCTCGGCGGATGAACAGGCTGCCTGCCTTGGCGGCCAACCAGCCCGCCACCGGCCAGGTGCGCACCTCGGCCTTGGACAGGAACGACATCGGCGCCACCATCCCCAGCAGCGGGATATCGGTCCACGATACGTGGTTGCTGACCCACAGCATCGACTGTTGCGGCAACTCACCGTGAACGGTCACGCGAAAGGGCAGGGCGTTGGTCAGCCGTGCCATGAAAAAACGCGACCAGCGCTGCCGGCGCACCATCGAGTTGGCCACGCCCAGACGTTCAAACACGCCAAACACACTGGCCATGGTCAAACCCAGGGCCACCACCACCAGCACGCGGGCAATTCGCCCGTACACCCGAAGGCGGCTCATCACATGGCTGCCTTGAAGTGGCGGGCATACCGCGGGCACAGTTCGTCGCGCTTGAGCAGGATGAACACGTCGGCCACCTGGAAGTCTTCGTCCCAGCAGGGTTCGCCGCAAATCTTTGCACCCAGGCGCATGTAGGCCTTGAGCAAGGGGGGCATTTCGGCGATGACGTTGGATGGCAGGTCCAGTGCCGGCAGCGGCTTTTTCGGCTCGGCCCGCAGGTGTTCGTTGCACAGGTAGCGTTCGCGCAGGCGCTGCATGATCGCGTGGGCCTGGATGCCGCCGTCGTGCATCGGGATGCTCGCGCAGCCCATCAGGTAGCTGTAGCCGCCCTGGTTGAGGACTTCGGCCAGCTCGCCCCACAACACGGCGATGGTGCCGCCGTTGCGGTAGGCGGGGTCGACGCAGGTGCGGCCGATTTCCAGGATGGGGCCTTTGAGGTGCAGCAGGCCGTGGAGGCTGAATTCTTCTTCGCTGTAGAAGCGGCCCAGGGTGGTGGCGGCCTGGTGGTCGAGCAAACGGGTGGTGGCGACGAGTCGACCGCTGTTCAAATCCCGCACGCCGATGTGGCTGCAGTGAACATCATAGTCATCCATGTCCAGGCCCAGTTCAGCGCCTTTCAGCTTGGCGTTGAATTCGCCGCTGAACACGTTGAACCGCAGGGCCTGGGCTTCCTGCAAAGCCTGGGCGCCGATCAGGCGTTCGGCTTGCAGGCGGCGTTCATTGCCGGTGTCGCTGATGCGGGCGATCTGAGTCATGGCGAGTCTCCGAGTGCCGGCCAGGGTTACGGCCGGTCGACTTGTTTGTGCCATGTCAGGCTATGTAGGGCCGGTGTCATCTCCATGAAGTTACGGTGACGCTTAGATGACAGGCATTTCGCCGGTGGGTGCTGTGTTTTTTGTGTACATATCCGTTGCTGCGGTAACGGCGGCTTATGGTTCCGCTCTTACAGCGGGTCACTTTTGGCAAACGCCCCAAAAGTAACCAAAAGGTCTTTGCCCCACCACTCGGTGCCTCGCCTAGGCTCGGCATGCCCGCACTCCGGCCCGGTTCC
>NZ_JACAPJ010000045.1:0-10384 GCF_013385765.1 Pseudomonas sp. C8002 | reverse complement strand
TACCAGCCGGTCAGCGAGCAACCTTTGCTGTGGCAACGCAGCATCGTCGACGCTTCGGCGCTGGAGCAACTGGGCGACGAAGCCCAGCGCAGCCTGGACCTGGGCAATGGCCCACTGCTGCGCGCGGTGCTGGCGACCCTGGCCGATGGCAGTCAGCGGCTGCTGCTGGTGATCCATCACCTGGCGGTGGACGGCGTGTCGTGGCGCATCCTGTTCGAAGACCTGCAAACCGCCTACGAGCAACTGCAGCAGGGGCGTGTCGTGGCACTGCCGGCCAAGACTTCGTCGGTCAAGGCCTGGGCGCAGCGTCTGCAAGGTTATGCCCGAACCGAACGCCTGCAACAGGAGTTGCATGACTGGCAAACGCTGCTGGCCGACGTCGACAGCGCCTTGCCGTGCCTCGATCCCGAAGCCGGCTTGCGCAATGATCAAGGTGCCACGGTGCACAGCGCCTTGACCCCGACGCACACCCGCCAACTGCTGCAAAACGCCCCCAAGGCCTATCGCACCCAGGTCAACGACCTGCTACTGACCGCGCTCGCGCGGGTGGTTTGCCGCTGGACCGGCCACGCCGATGCCTTGATCCAGTTGGAAGGCCATGGTCGCGAAGACTTGTTTGACGACATCGACCTGACCCGCAGCATCGGTTGGTTCACCAGTGTGTTCCCGGTCAAGCTGACGCCGGCTGCGGACCCGGCTCAATCCCTCAAAGGTATCAAGGAGCAACTGCGCGCCATCCCCGATAAAGGCCTGGGTTTTGGCGTGCTGCGTTACTTGGGCGACGCGCAGGCGCAAGCGGCGCTCAAGGCATTGCCGACACCGCGGATTACCTTCAACTACCTGGGGCAACTGGACGGTCATTTTGAGGACGACAACGGTGCGCTGTTTGTACCGTCGGGCGAAGCCCGTGGCGCCGAGCACAGCCCGCAGGCACCGCTGGATAACTGGCTGGCACTCAACGGCCAGGTGTTCGATGGCGAGCTGCGGTTGAGCTGGACGTTCAGCCCGGCCATGTTTGCCACCGCGACCATCCAGGGCCTGGCGGATGACTATGCCTGTGAACTGGCAAGCCTTGTGGAGCATTGCTGCACGTCGGGTGCCGCGGCCGTGACCCCGTCGGATTTCCCGCTGGCCAACTTGAGCCAGGCGCAACTGGATGCGCTGCCCATTCCCGCGCAGGCGATTGCCGACATCTATCCGCTGGCGCCGATGCAGCAAGGCATGCTGTTCCATACGCTGTACGAGCAGGCGTCGGGCAACTACGTCAACCAGATGCGCCTGGATGTCGAGGGGCTGGACCCGCAACGCTTCCGCCAGGCCTGGCAAGCAGTGCTGGATCACCACGATATCCTGCGCACCTGCTTTGTCTGGCAGGGCGAGTTGGCGCAGCCGGTGCAGGTCGTACTGGAGCAGGTCGAGCTGCCTTTTGTCAGTCATGACCTGTCCGGCCACGCCGATCTGGCGACGGCCCTGGATGCCTTGGCGGCCGATCAACAGCAGCAGGGCTTCGACCTGGCGCAGGCACCGCTGTTGCGCCTGGTGCTGATCCGTACCGGTGTCGACCAGTACCATTTTATCTACACCCATCACCACATCCTGATGGACGGCTGGAGCAACTCGCAGCTGCTGGGCGAGGTATTGCAACGTTACAGCGGGCAATTCGAAGCCGGCCGTGGTGGACGTTATCGCGACTACATCGCCTGGCTGGACAGCCAGGACCGCCAGGCCAACCAGCGGTTCTGGACCTTGCAACTGGCTGACCTGCAAGAACCGACCCGCCTCGCGCAGGCACAGGCCCAAGGCGAAGTGCCTGGCAGCACGGGCTATTCGGATCACTACCAGTATTTTGACGCTGAGCGCACCATGCAGTTGAGTGAGTTCGCACGCCGCCAGAAAGTCACCCTCAACACCTTGGTGCAAGCGGCCTGGGCCTTGCTGTTGCAGCGCCAGAGCGGCCAGTCGAGTGTGTGCTTCGGCGCTACCGTCGCCGGGCGTCCTGCGCAATTGGCCGGTGTCGAGCAGCAGGTCGGGTTGTTTATCAACACCTTGCCGGTGGTGGTCAGCCCGCGACCGGAGCAAACCATCGCACAGCTGTTGCAAGCCTTGCAGGCGCAGAACCTGGCCTTGCGTGAACATGAGTACACGCCACTGTTCGAGATCCAGCGCTGGGCGGGGCAGGGTGGTGAGGCACTGTTCGACAGCCTGCTGGTGTTTGAAAACTACCCCGTGTCCAAGGCCCTGGAGCAAAGCTCGCCAGACGGTTTGCGCTTCGGACGGATTGATAGCCATGAGCAGACCAACTACCCGCTGACCCTGATGGTCAACCTCGGCGAGGCATTGTCGCTGCAGTACAGTTTCGACCAGCGTTTCTTCGCCCCGGGGCAAATCCAGGCGCTGGCCGCGCAACTGCATAACCTGTTGCAGGCAATGACGCTGAATGCCGATCGTCCGCTGGGGACGTTTGACAGCCTGGACGACGGTGAGCGCAGCCGTGTGCTTGAGCAGTGGAACGCCACCGACGCCGATTTTTCGGCGCTACGGGTGCACAGCATGATTGAGCAACAGGCCCTGCATCAGCCGGACGCCGTGGCTGCGGTGTTCAACGAGCAGACCTATACCTATCGTCAACTCAACGAACAGGCGAACCAACTGGCGCACAAGCTATTGGAGCTGGGCGTAGGCCCGGACCAACTGGTGGGGATATGCGTGGAGCGCAGCCTTGAAATGCTCGTGGGCCTGCTCGCGGTGCTCAAGGCGGGTGCTGCGTATGTGCCGCTGGATCCGGATTTCCCGGTGGATCGCCTGGAATACATGATTGCCGACAGCGGCATCGGCCTGTTGCTGACCCAGGCCCGCTTGAAGGATTTGCTGGTGCTTCCTGCGGGGCTGACGACGGTGGATCTGGATCCTCGGCATTCAGGGCTGGCGTCCTACCCGCAGAGCAATCCGCACGTGTCGGTAAAGGCGGCCAGTCTCGCCTACGTGATCTACACCTCTGGTTCTACGGGCAAGCCCAAAGGGGTGATGGTAGGACATGCGGCACTGAGCAACTTCCTCGCCAGTATGGCGAAGGCTCCAGGCATGTCAGGCAGTGATCGGGTGCTGTCGCTGACGACGTTCTCGTTTGATATTTTCGGGCTGGAAATTTACCTGCCGCTGGTGCTCGGGGCACGTGTGGTCCTGGTGGGCAAGAGTGCCGCCCAAGACCCGGCCCAAGTCTTGGAGCTGGTACGCCGCGAGCATATTTCAGTGGTGCAGGCCACCCCGTCTACCTGGCGGATGTTGCTTGATAATCCCGAGGCGCGCGCGCTGCAAGGCTGCAAGATGCTCTGCGGTGGCGAGGCGCTTGCCCAGGATCTGGCGGACCGCATGGTGGCGCTGTCGGACCAGGTGTGGAATCTCTATGGCCCCACTGAAACCACCATCTGGTCGGCGCAACACCCACTCAGCCAGGCGTTGCCGCAGGCCTGGCTTGGCCGGCCCATCGACAACACTCACCTGTACATCCTGGGCAGCGATTTGCAGCCAGTGCCAGTGGGTGTGGTGGGTGAACTGCTGATTGGCGGAGAAGGCCTGGCCCGTGGTTACCATCAGCGTGCCGGGCTGACCGCCGAACGTTTTATTCCCCATCCGTTTTCCAGCTCCGGGCAACGGCTGTATCGCACCGGCGACCTGGCGCGTTATCGCGCCGACGGTGTGATTGAGTATGTCGGCCGCCTGGATCACCAGGTGAAAATACGTGGCTTCCGCATCGAACTGGGAGAAATCCAGGCACGCCTGCAGGAGCACCCGGCCGTGCGCGAAGCCGCCGTTATCGCCCGAGAGGGCGGTGTCGGCCTGCAACTGGTGGGGTATGTAGTGCCAGGCGAACCGCTCGGCCACGACCGGCAAGTGCTGCTGCGCGATGAGCTCAAGGCCCGCCTGATGGAAACCCTGCCGGCCTACATGGTCCCGGCGTTTCTGGTGATGCTCGACAGCCTGCCACTGACCCCCAACGGCAAACTCGACCGCAAGGCGCTGCCGGTGCCGGATGCCAGTCAGTTGCAACAGGCCTACGTTGCGCCGCACAGCGATCTGCAACGGCAAGTCGCCGGCATCTGGCAGCAGGTGCTGCAACTGGAGCAGGTAGGACTTACCGATAACTTCTTCGAACTGGGCGGGCATTCGCTGCTGGCGGTAAATGTCGTGTCGCGTATTCAACTTGAGCTGGGCTTGAAATTGACCCCGCAACTGCTGTTCCAGCACCCCCTCCTGGAAGACTTTGCCCACCATCTGGAACACGCCGGCGGGCAACAAATCAATGAATCGAAACTGAGCAAGCTGGAATTTCTGCTTGACGAAATGGAGGAAGTTTAATGGACATCCACGCCGCCCAGAGAATCGCTCGGCGTTTCATTACCTTGCCCCTCGACAAGCGTCGCCTGTACCTGGAGAAAATGCTTCAGGAAGGTGTTTCCCCGGCGAACTTGCCTATTCCCGAAGTCCAGTCGGCCGTTGAAGCGATTCCCCTGTCCTTTGCCCAGGAACGCCAGTGGTTCCTGTGGCAGTTGGACCCCCAGAGCACGGCGTACAACCTGCCCATGGTCCTGCGCTTGCGCGGGAACCTGGACCTGCTGGCGTTGCAGCAGTGTTTCAATCAACTGATCGCCCGTCATGAAAGCCTGCGCACCCGCTTTGTGCAGCGTGACGAAGGGGTAAGCCAGAACATCCTCGCCGAAGCGCCCCTGGACATTCCCTTGACGGTGCTGGCACCACAGGCCGATATCGAGGCGGCAATCACCGGGTTTGTCGAAGCGCAGACCGGGCAGCTGTTCGACCTGAATGAGGGGCCGCTGCTGCGGGTCAGCCTGCTGCAGATCGATGGGCAGGATCACATCCTGACGTTTGTGCAGCACCATATCGTGTCCGACGGCGGTTCGATCCAACTGATGGTCAATGAGCTGGTGCAGCTGTATGACGCCTGCCAGCGCGGCGAAACCCTGGTGCTGCCGGCGTTGCCGATCCAGTACGCCGACTATGCCATCTGGCAGCGTCACTGGATGGAAGCCGGCGAGCGCGAACGGCAACTGGCCTATTGGTGCGAGCAGTTGGGTGACGAGCAGCCGGTGTTGGCGCTGCCGACCGACCGTGCGCGGCCGGCCGAGCAGAGTTATCGCGGCGCGCGTTTTGAAATTGCACTGCCGCATGCCCTGAGCCAGCGCCTCAGGCAATTGGCCCAGCAGGAAAAGGCCACGCTGTTCATGGTGCTGCTGGCGTCCTTCCAGGCGTTTTTGTATCGCTACAGCGGGCAGCGTGATATCCGTGTCGGGGTTCCGACCGCTAACCGCAACCGGGTGGAAACCGAACACCTGGTGGGCTTTTTCGTTAACACGCAGGTACTTCGCGCCGAGGTAGTGGGCGAGCAGCCGTTCAGTGTTCTGCTGGACCAGGTCCGCCAGGCTGCCCTGGGGGCGCAGGACCATCAGGACCTGCCATTCGAGCAGTTGGTCGAGGCGTTACACCCGCAACGCAGCCTCAGCCATGCACCGCTGTTCCAGGTGATGTTCAACCACCAGCGCATGGCAGCCGCCGGCACTGGCGCGCTCGCACTGCAGCTGCCGGGCCTGTCCATCGAAGGCGTGGCCTGGGAGAACCGCACTGCGCAGTTCGACTTGACCCTGGAAACCTACGAGTCCGATGACGGCATAGCAGCGGCCCTGACCTATGCCACTGACCTGTTTGATGCGCTGACGATAGAACGTCTGGCGCGGCATTGGCAGACTCTGCTGCAAGGAATCGTCGAGCAGCCCCACGCCCGTGTCGGCGAGTTGCCGTTGCTTGATGTCGCCGAGCGCGAGCAGATGGTGCAGGACTGGAACGCCACCTCACAGCCTTTTGGCGGCCTGACGCATCAGGTGATCGCCGCCCAGGCCGAGCGTACGCCCGACGCGGTTGCGCTGGTATGCGAGCAGCAACAGCTGACGTATCGCCAACTCAACCAGCGCGCCAACCACTTGGCGCATCGCTTGATCAACATGGGGGTTGGGCCTGACGCGCTGGTGGGTATCGCCGTTGAGCGCAGCGTGGAAATGGTCGTCGGCCTACTGGCCATTCTCAAGGCCGGTGGCGCTTATGTACCGCTGGATACCCAGTACCCGGCCGACCGCCTGGCTTACATGCTTCAGGACAGTGGCGCGCAGTGGTTGCTGACCCAGGCGGCAGTACGTGATCAGTTGCCCATCCCGCCGGGCGTCCAGGTGCTGGTCCTGTCCGACACTGACGAAACGTTGCAAGCCAACCCGCAGGTTGCCGTGCAACCCGACAACCTTGCCTATGTCATCTACACCTCCGGTTCCACCGGCCGGCCCAAGGGTGTCTCGGTTCGTCACCGAGGGTTGGCCAATCACATGGCCTGGATGTGCAAGACATTGCCACTGCAAAGCAGCGATCGGATCCTGCAAAAGACCGCGTTCAGCTTCGATGCTTCGGTATGGGAGTTCTGGCTACCGTTGATGACGGGTGCACAGTTGGTGATGGCCCAGCCAGGGTTGGCCGAGAGCCTGTCACTGTTGTGGGAGCAGGTCGAGGCACAGCGGATCACGGTCCTGCAGTTGGCGCCTTCACTGCTGCAAGCCTTGCTGCCTGAAGCGAGCGATGCCCAGCTGGCGTCGCTGAACGTCGTGTTGTGCGGTGGCGAAGCCTTGAGTACCGAGCTGAGCCGACAGTTGCAGCAGCGTTGGAGCGGGCGCTTGATCAACCTGTACGGCCCGACCGAAGCGACCATCGATACCAGCAGCCATGAAGTGCCTGTCGACCCTGCCGGCCCGATCGTGGCGATCGGCAAGCCGATCGACAACGTACGCACTTATGTCCTGAGCGAAGCGTTTGAGCCGTGCCCGCCGGGTGCGGCCGGTGAGTTGTATATCGGAGGGGATTCCCTGGCCCGTGGTTATCACCTGCGCCCGGGAATGACCGCCGAGCGATTTATTCCCGACCCGTTTGCTTCCCGTAGCGGCGCACGACTTTATCGTACCGGCGACCTGGTGCGTTATCGCCAGGACGGTGTGATCGACTACATCGGACGCATTGACCACCAAGTGAAGATTCGTGGGTTGCGCATCGAACTGGGTGAAATCGAAGCCCGCTTGCTTGCCCTCGACGGTGTGCGTGAAGCCATGGTACTGGCGCAGGGTGACGCCGGTGCCCAGGTGTTGGTGGCCTACATCATCGCGGCCGCAGGCGACCTGCAACCCGCGCCGTTGCGCGAGCAGATCCGTGCCGGGCTCAAGGCCAACTTGCCGGATTACATGGTCCCGGCCCATTTGCTGTTTCTTGAGCAATGGCCACTCACCGTCAATGGCAAGCTGGACCGCAAGGCCTTGCCACTGCCGGATGTCAGCCAGGCCGAACACGCCCATGTGGCGCCGCAGAGCGAGCTTGAGCAACGTATCGCGGTGATCTGGCAGGACGTGTTGAAACGTCCGTCCATCGGTGTCACCGACAACTTCTTCGAGCTGGGCGGTGATTCGATCATCTCGATCCAGGTGGTCAGCCGTGCGCGCCAGGCCGGGATTCGTTTCACCCCTAAAGAGCTGTTCCAGCACCAGACTGTCCAGGGCCTGGCCCAGGTTGCGCAAATGGCCGCCGGGGTGGTGATCGACCAGTCGGCAGTCGTCGGTGAGGCTCCCCTGGCACCGGTACAGATCGCCTTTTTTGAACAGCCGGTGCCTGATCGCGCGCGCTGGAACCAGTCCGTCATGCTCACGCCGAGGGTCACGTTGGACGTGGCGCTGCTGGAGCAGGCGCTCAAGCATCTGGTGACTCATCACGATGCGCTGCGGATGGCGTTCACTGCTCAGGCGCAAGGCTGGTCGGCGCGCTATCAGGCGCCGGGTGAGTACTCCGGGGCGCTGGTCCGGGAGGCTCGGAACATTGACCTTGAGGCGCTGGAGCAATGGGGCGACCAGGCCCAGGGCAGCCTGAACCTGGAGCGCGGCCCGCTGTTGCGGGCGGTGCTGGCGAACTTGAACGATGGCAGCCAGCGTTTGCTGGTGGTCATTCATCATTTGGTGGTGGACGGGATTTCCTGGCGCATTTTGTTCGAGGACCTGCAAAAGGCCTACCAGCAGCTCGCCAGCGGCCAGCGTTGCGTGTTGCCGGCCAAGACCAGTTCCTTCAGGGCCTGGGTAGAACGCCTGGGGCAGGCGGCGACTGCGGATACGTTGCGCGCCCAGCTCGATTACTGGGAAGGCTTGTTGAGCGGTTCGTCGACGGCCCTGCCGGTGGACCATCCCCATGGTTCGCTCTCCAATCGCCACGCGATGACGGTGCACACCCAGCTTGATGCCCAGGCCACGCGGCAACTGCTGCAAGAGGCGCCGGCGGCCTATCGCACCCAGGTCAATGACCTGTTGCTCAGCGCACTGGCACGGGTTATTGGTCGCTGGACCGGGCAGGACAGTGCGCTGATCCAGCTCGAAGGCCACGGCCGTGAAGACCTGTTCGATGACGTTGACCTGACACGTACCGTGGGCTGGTTCACCAGCCTGTTTGCGGTCAGGTTGCCGGTCGAAAGCGATATCGCGCACTCGATCAAGGCGGTGAAAGAACAACTGCGGGCGATTCCAGACAAGGGGATTGGCTACGGTGTATTGCGCTACCTGGGCGATGAACCATCCCGCAGCCGCTTGCAGGCGCTGCCGGCGCCGAGGATTACGTTCAACTACCTGGGGCAGTTCGATGGCAGTTTCGATGACGAGCAGGCTTTGTTCGCTCCCTCGGGTGAGGCGCGCGGGCTGGAGCAAAGCCCGGAGGCGGCGCTCGGTAACTGGCTGACCCTCAATGGCCAGGTATATGGCGGCGAACTGAGCCTGGGCTGGACCTTCAGCGGGCAGATGTTTGACACCTCGACGGTACAGCGCCTGGCCGATGAGTACCGTCTTGAGCTGCTGAGCGTGATCGCTCATTGCACAGCGCCCGGCAACAGCGGCTTGACGCCTTCGGATGTTCCGCTGGCCGGGCTCGGCCAGCGTCAACTGGATGCCTTGCCGCTGGCCCTGTCGGCTGTCGAAGATATCTACCCGCTATCGGCCATGCAGCAAGGCATGCTGTTTCACACCCTGTATGAGCAAGGTGGCGGCGACTACATCAATCAAATGCGCCTGGACGTTACCGGGCTGGATCCCGAGCGCTTCCGCCAGGCCTGGCAGGCGTGCGTGAACAGCCATGAAATCCTGCGTACCGGCTTCCTGTGGCAGGGTGATCTGGAGCGACCGCTGCAAGTGGTGCACAAGCACCTGGAGTTGCCATTCACTGTGCTCGACTGGCAGGAGCACCCGGCACTTGATGGCGCACTCGATACCCTGGCCGACGCTGACCGCCAGCGTGGTTTCGACCTTGTGCAGGCGCCTCTGCTGCGCCTGACCGTTGTGCGCACGGCGCCGGATCAGTGCCATTTGATCTATACCTCCCACCACATTCTGATGGATGGCTGGAGCAATTCCCGGCTGCTTGGTGAGGTGCTGCAACGCTACAGCGGGCAAGAGCCCGAGCACCAGCCGGCGCGCTATCGCGACTACATTGGCTGTCTGCAATCCCAGGACCAGACGCTGCGAGCAGCGTTCTGGACGCAACAGTTGGCACCGCTGCAAGCGCCGACACGGCTGGCCCAGGCGGTGGCCGCGCCGCTGTCCGCAGATGCCGGCTACGCCAGTCATTTCGAGGTGCTGGACTCGCGCCAGACGCGCCTGCTGAACGAGTTTGCCCGCCAGCAGAAAGTCACCCTCAATACCTTGCTGCAAGCCGCCTGGCTCCTGCTTTTGCAGCGTTATACCGGGCAGTCGACGGTGTGCTTTGGCGCCACCGTGGCTGGGCGTCCGGCCGACCTCAAAGGCGTCGAGCAGCAGATCGGCCTGTTCATCAACACCCTGCCGGTGATCGCCAGCCCGCTTGCCGGGGAGACGGTCAGCCACTGGTTACAGACCGTTCAGGGGCAAAACCTGGCGCTGCGCGAGCATGAGCATACGCCGCTGTTCGAGATTCAGCGCTGGGCCGAACACGGTTCCGAGTCATTGTTCGACACGCTGTTGGTGTTCGAAAACTACCCGATCTCCGAGGCGCTGGCTCAAAGCGCGGACGATGGGCTGTCCTTTGGTGCCGTTGTGGCCCATGAGCAGAGCAATTATCCGCTGACACTTTCCGTCAATGCCGGGCAGACGCTGGGGTTGCACTACCACTATGACCGCAGTCAGTTTGCGGCCGGGACGATGGCGGGCATTGCCCGTCATCTTAACCAGTTGCTTGCGCGCTTCATGGCCGGCAGTGAACAGGTGCTGGCGCAACTCGCCACCCTTGAGGGCGATGAACGTCGGCTGGTCGAACATACCTGGAACGCCAATGGCCTGGA
>NZ_JACAPJ010000044.1:0-13703 GCF_013385765.1 Pseudomonas sp. C8002 | reverse complement strand
TTGAGCACGTCCTGCCAGATCGCCGCAATACGGCGTTCCAGCTCGCTGTGCGGCGCTACATGCAGCGCATGGGAACCTTGTAGCTCCGGCACCGGCAAGGCCTTGCGGTCGAGCTTGCCATTGGGTGTCAACGGCAGTTGATCAAGGATGACCATCTGGGCCGGCACCATGTAGTCCGGAAGCGTCTTCTTGAGCCAGACACGCACATCGTCTTGCACACCGGACTGTGCCCCAGGCTCCAACACCAGATAGGCAATCAGACGAGTGCCGCTCTGCGCTTCATGGGCCACCACCACGGCTTCGTGGACAGCGACATGTTGCAGCAGGCGCTTCTCGATTTCGCCCAGCTCGATGCGAAACCCACGCACTTTGGTCTGATGATCGATGCGTCCCACGTACTGGATTTCGCCATCGGCCAGATAGCGTACCAGGTCACCGGTGCGGTACAGCCGAGCTGCGCGATCGCCGAACGGGTCCGGCACAAAGCGCTCCGCCGTCAGGTCCGGGCGCAGCAGGTAGCCCCGGGCGATACCGGCGCCGGCGAGGTACAACTCACCGACCACGCCGACCGGCACCGGCTCCAACTGTGCATCCAGCACATAGCTGTCGGTACCGGCCAGCGGTCGGCCAATGCTCGCCCGGCCACCCGCTGTGCGGCGTACGTAAGTCGAATACGTGGTGTCTTCGGAAGGCCCGTACAGGTCATACACATGCTTCAGCGTGGCCTGCTGGTAAAGCCCATCCACGAGCGTCTGCTTCAGTGGCTCACCGGCGAGGTTGATGATGCGCACGCTGTCGGGAATCTGCCCGGCCTGGTGCAACGCAGCAATCGCCGAGGGCACGGTGTTGATCAAGGTAACCCGGTCCCGCGCCGGCAAATCCGCCAGCGCCAGGGCATTTTCAGCCAGGATGAAGAAGCCGCCACTGGCCAGGGTGACAAAAAGCTCCCACACCGACAGGTCGAAGCAGATCGAGGTTGAAGCCAATACCCCCTGCAAGTCCTCGCGACGGTAGACACCCTGGGCCCACTGAATCAGTGAAACGGCATTGCGATGGCTGATGGCAACACCCTTGGGCTTGCCGGTCGAACCCGAGGTGTAGATCACATAGGCGAGATTATCAGCGCTCGCCAGGGCTGGCAGGTCGGCACAATCGGGGTGTTGCGGGTCAACGCTTTCAGAGGGCACCTGCAGCACCTCCAGGCCGCCCCCCATGCCTTGGGCATCCGTCAGCAACAACCGGGCCTGACTGTCTTCCAGCATGTAGGCCAATCGGTCGGCCGGATAGTTGGGGTCCAGGGGCACATAGGTGCCGCCGGCCTTGAGCGTCGCGAGCAACGCCACAACCATTTCCACCGAGCGAGGCAGCAGCACACCCACCCGCACTTCCGGCCCTACGCCGCGCTCACGCAGGCGGCGGGCCAGGCGATTGGCACGTGCGTTAAGCTGGCGATAGTCGAGGCATTCGGCGCCAAAGATCATCGCCAACTGGTCAGGTGCCTTCCGGGCCTGAGCCTCGATCAGCTCATGCAAGCCCCCCTCGAAAGTGCCACTCAGTTCGAGGCTGTTCCAGTCCCGCAGGATCGTTTGGCGCTCATCGGCGTCCAGCAGCGCAAACTGCGCGACAGCCTGCCCAGGCTGGCTGACGATAGCGTGCAGCAGGTTCTGCCAGTGGTGCGCCAGTTGTTCAATGGTGCTGCGCTGGAATAGATCGGTGGCGTACGTCAGGGACGCCGCCAGGCCGCCGGCCACTTCGCCGGTGTCCAAGCTCAGGTCGAACTGGGACGTGCCGCTGTCCCAGGCCACGCCCTCGATCGACAATCCTGGCAACTGCGCCGCGCCAGTCTCACGGTTCTGGTGATTGAACAGCACCTGGAACAGCGGGCTGTGGCTAAGGCTGCGCCGGGGTTGCAGAGCATCCACCAACTGCTCGAACGGCAAGTCCTGGTAAGTCTGGGCGTCGAGCACCGACTGACGAACCTGTTGCAGCAGATCGCTGAACGAAGCCTGGCTGTCAAACTCGGCGCGCAGCACCTGGGTGTTGACGAAGAAGCCCACCAGGCCTTCGGTTTCCATGCGATTACGGTTGGCTACCGGCACGCCGACACGGATGTCGCCTTGCCCGCTGTAGCGGTGCAACAGCATCTGGAATGAAGCCAGCAACAGCACGAACAACGTCACCTGTTCGCGTTGCGCCAGGACCTGCAAGCCAGACGCCAGTTCCGCTGGCAAATTGAAGTCCAGGCGTGCACCACGCAAGCTCTGTTCGGCCGGACGCGGGAAGTCGAAGGGCAGCTCCAGCACCGGTTGCTCACCGCCCAATTTCTCACGCCAGTACGCCAGTTGCCGGGCGCTTTCGCCCTCGGCCATCCACTGGCGCTGCCAGACGGCATAGTCGGCGTACTGCAGCGCCAGCTCTTGCAAGGCGGTCTCGGTGCCCGCGCAGAACGCGCGGTAGAACTGGATCAACTCGTCGACAATGATTTGCATCGACCAGCCATCGGAAATGATGTGGTGCTGGGTAATGATCAGGACGTGATGGTCAGGCTGCACCCTCAGCAACTTGACGCGCATCAGCGGGCCGTTGAGCAAGTCGAACGGACGCTGGATTTCGTGCTCAACGGCTGCAGCAATCCCGTGGACATCCACGGCTTGCTGTTCAACCACCTGGGCCCGCCGTGGCTGGATCACCTGCCAGGTCTGCTCGCCTTCTTCGACGAAGGTGGTGCGCAAGGCTTCATGACGCTGCACCAGCGCCTGGAACGCTTGCTCCAGTGCCGCCACATTCAGGCTGCCACGCAGATGCAGCGCGGTGGGCACGTGGTAAGCCGCGCTGTCGGGGTCCAGTTGCCAGAGGAACCACTGGCGCTCCTGGGCCGATGACAGCGCCATCGGCCGGCCGCGTTCCAGGGCCAGCATGGGCAGGCTTTCCTGCACCTGCAAACCCGCGCACGCGGCGGCGAAAGCCAGCAGTGTCGGATGCTCGAACAACGCTTTCAACGGCACTTCAAGCTTGAGCGCATGCCGCACCCGGGAAATAACCTGGGTCGCCAGCAACGAATGGCCACCACGCTCGAAGAAATGATCATTAAGGCCGACGCGCTCTACCTGCAACACCGCCTGCCAGATCGCCGCCAACTGGATCTGCAACGGGCTGTGAGGCGCCTCGTAGGCCTGCCGAGGCTGACTCAGGTCCGGCGCAGGTAATGCGCGGCGGTCGAGCTTGCCGTTGTTGTTCAACGGCAGCGCGTCCAGCCACACCCAATGGCCCGGCACCATGTAGTCGGGCAGTGATTGAGCCAGGATGGCGGCCAGGTCAGCAGACTCGATGGCTACGCCTTGGGCGGCTACCACATACCCCACCAACTGCGCGCCTGTGGGTCCTTCGTAGGCGATCACCGCGGCTTCGTGCACCTGCGGCAGGGCTTGCAGGCACGCTTCGATTTCGCCCATTTCGATGCGCAAACCGCGGATCTTCACCTGATGGTCGATCCGCCCCACGTACTCCAGGGCATGATGTTGGTTGTAGCGGGCCAGGTCGCCACTGCGGTACAGGCGCGCACCCGGCACACCGGCAAACGGGTCCGGCAGGAAGCGTTCAGCCGTCAACGCGGGACGGTCAAAATAGCCCTGGGCCAGGCCGGCCGGAGCGCCGATGTACAGCTCACCGACACCGCCGACGGGCAGCAGCTCAAAGGCGCTGTCGAGCACATACAGCGCACGACCCGCGATGGCCCGGCCAATCGGAATGCCGAACGCATCGCTGGCATCCGCCAACTGGCAGTCGTGCACACTGGACACCACGGTCGCCTCAGTGGGGCCGTAGGTGTTGAGCAGGCGCACTTTGCCCAGCCCGGCGTCATGCCAGGCTCGCAGGCCTTCAACCGACATCGCCTCACCGCCTACGTGGACCTGGCGCAAGTTGCCCAGCGAACGGCCATCGACGGCACACTCCTTGGCTAACAGGTACCAATAGGCTGCCGGCAAGTCGGCCAGGGTTACGCCCTGCTCTACGATTTCCCGAGCCAGTTGCCCCGCATCCCACAGTTCGTCACCGCGCATGACCAGCGCAGCACCGACGCACAGCGGCGGGTAGCATTGCTCGACGAAACCATCAAAGCTGAATGTCGCGAATTGCAGCACCCGGTCCGTGCAGGACAGCACGCTGTAGTCTTCGGCACTCTCGCAGAATTGGCCGAGGGCGGCGTGATCGATCGCCACACCCTTCGGTTGCCCGGTGGAGCCGGAGGTGTAGATCACATACGCCAGGTCGGCGGCGACGGCATGGCTTGGCGGGTTGCCGCAGGCGTGAGCTGCCAGTTCTTCACCCGACGCGGTGAAGTCCACGCGGGTCAACGATGCGGGCAACGGTAAATCTGCCAGCAGGCCGGTTTCGCAGAGCAACAGATCCAGGCGGCTGTCCGCCAACATGTAGGCCAGGCGTTCGTTGGGGTATTTGGGGTCCAGCGGGACATAGGCCGCGCCGCTTTTCAGCACCGCCAGCAGGCTGACGATCAACTGCGGGCCCCGTCGCGCAGCCAGGCCGACGCGCCGGCCGGGGCCAACGCCGTGCTCCAGCAAGCGATGAGCCAGGCGGTTGGCCCGCTCATTGAGCTCGCCGTAGCTCAAGCGTTGACTGCCCGCCAGTACCGCCAGCGCAGCCGGAGTGGCCTGGGCCTGGGCGGCGATGCGCTCGTGGACCAACCCGTGATGACGGGTGCTTGCCGCCCGGGATTGACTCAGGCCAAGCATGGCGCGACGGCCAGGCTCATCGAGCAATTGCAGGCTGCCAAGGCTGGCGCCAGGGTCTGCCGCCAGTTGCACCAACAGGTGTTGCAGGTTGGCGCTCAGCTGGGCGACCTGGGCCTCGCTGAAACGCGCCCGGTCATAGCTGAACTCCAGGCGCAGGCTGCTGCCCAGCTCGATACCCAGGGTCAACGGGTAGTTAGTGCGCTCGTGGTTGTGCAACTGGCCAAACGACAAGCCAGCGGGCGCGCCCTGCTTGAGCGCTTCGGCGACGGGGAAGTTTTCGAACACCAGCAACGTGTCGAAGAGCGCCGCGCCCTGCTGGCCGGCCCACCCCTGAATGTCGTACAGCGGCACATGTTCGTGATCACGCAGGCCAAGGTTCAAGGCTTGCAACTCGCCCAGCCAGGCGGCGGCCTGTTGCGCCGGGGCGGGTGTGCTGATCATCGGCAAGGTATTGATAAACAGCCCCAGCTGTTGCTCGATACCTGGCAGCGGCGCGGAACGCCCGGCGACCGTGGCACCGAACACGACGCACGGCTGGCCGGTGTAGCGTTGCAGCAGCACACTCCAGGCTCCCTGGAGCAGGGTGTTGAGGGTGATTTTTTGCTGAAGGGCGAACTCGCTCAGGGTGGTGGTCAACGTGCTGTCGAGAACCGCCTGATGGTCGGCCATGCCTGCGCCGTCCACCGGTGGGCGAAGGGCCTCGGCCAACAACGTCGGGGCTTGCACCGGGGCCAGGCTGGCGCGCCAGAAGGCCTCGTCCGCCGCTGACGATTGTTGCTGCAGCCAGCCCAGGTAGTCGCGAAATTGCCCCAGGGGCGCTGGCAGCGCCTGACCGGCGTAATGGCTGATGACTTCGCCGAGCAGCTGTGCGTTGCTCCAGCCATCCATCAGGATATGATGACTGGTGTAGATCAAATGCCAGCCGCTGCCGGCACCACGCACCAGCGTCAGACGGAACAGCGGTGCGACGCTCAAATCAAAACCGCGCTCGCGCTCGGCGTCGGCCAGGGCGTCAAGGTCGGCGTCGACCGCCTCGATCACCTGCAACTGCAGGTCGACCTGGCGATGTATCACTTGATGGGCACTGTCGAGTCCCAGCCAATGGAAACTGCTGCGCAGGATGTCATGCCGATCCAGCGCAGACTGCCACGCACGGCCGAAAGCCAGCAAATCGAGGCCTTCGATGTCCAGGCGCAGTTGGTTGATATAGGCCTGTGCCTGGGGCTCGTAAAGGGTGTGGAATAACATCCCCTGCTGCATCGGCGACAACGGGTAGATATCGTCGATGGCCGGCCCTGCTACCGGTAGCGCGTCGAGTTGCTGCTGGGTCAGGTGGGCCAGCGGGAAATCGGACGGCGTGACGTGCCCCGCCTGGGTAGCGCAGCAATGCTCGATCAATGCTGCCAACTCGACGGCATAATCGTCGGCCAGGCGCTGGACGGTAGCGGCCTGGAACATCTCGCGGCTGAAGCCCCATTGCAACGCGAGCTCACCGCCATACACCTGGCCCTCCAGGGTCAGCCAGTTGGCCAGCGGTGCCTCGCCGTCCTGGGCCTGGCCACTGCTTTCGCTGGCCGGCACGAACAGCGCCGAGTCATTGAACTGACGGTCGAACTGCCCCAGGTAGTTGAACGTAATACGCGGCCCCGGCAACCCGGCCAGCGCTTCACGCGCCTCAGGCTCGCCCAGATAGCGAAGCAATCCGTAGCCCAGGCCCTTGTCCGGCACTGCGCGCAGTTGTTCCTTGACCGACTTGATCGCCGCCGGCAGCTCGCCTTGCGCCTGCAAGCGCACCGGGAACAGGCTGGTGAACCAGCCCACGGTGCGGGTCAGGTCCAGCGCTTCAAACAGGTCTTCACGGCCATGGCCTTCGAGCTGGATCAACGCTGCGTCCTGCCCGCTCCAGCGGCTGACCACCCGTGCCAGGGCTGTCAGCAGCAGGTCGTTGACCTGGGTGCGATACGCCGCCGGCGCGTGTTGCAGCAACTGGCGGGTCAGCTCGGGGTTGAGGCGGGTTTCGATCTTTTCCCCCAGGCGATTTTGCAACCCGCCCTGTGGGTTGTCGCAGGGTAAATCGGCCGTGCCCGACTGTGCCTGCCAATACGGCAGTTGCCCATTCAGCGTTCGCGCGTGGGCCTGCAAGTGCTGCGCCCAAGCCTGATAGGCGCTGGTCTTGCCCGGCAACTGCACAGGCGCGCGGTAAGCCTGCTGCAGGTCCTCCAGCAGGATGCGCCAGGACACACCGTCCACCACCAAGTGGTGCAGCACCAGCAACAGGCGCTGGCTTGCGTCGGCCATGTCTACCAGCACGGCACGCAGCAGCGGGCCCTGCTGCAGGTCGAGACTGCGCTGGGCCTCCTCGCACAATGCGGCCAATTCGCTGTCGGTGGCGGCACTTGCCTGCCATAGGCCGGACTCGCTGACGGGGGCCGTGTGGGCTTGTTGCCAGCCATCGGCGCCCTTCACGAAACGCAGGCGCAAGGCATCGTGGTGGTTGATCAGCCGGGTCAGTGCGACGTCCAGTGCTTCGGCCACCAGCGGCTCGCGCGGCGTGAGCAACAACGATTGGTTCCAGTGCTGACGTGCCGGGATCGCCTGTTCGAAAAAGCCCTGCTGCACCGGAGTCAGGATCACCTCGCCGCTGACCGGGCCCTGGTCGATCGTGATGGCCTGGTCAAAGCTCGCCACCAACGCCAGGCTGCGCACACTCTGGTACTGGAACAGGTCGCGGGGGCTGAGGCGAATCCCCGCCTGGCGCGCACGGCTGACCACCTGGATCGAGATGATCGAATCACCGCCAAGCTCAAAAAAGTTGTCTTCCAGGCCGACCTGCTCAATGGCCAGCACATCACTCCAGATCGCCGCCAAGGCTTTTTGCAGGTCATTTTCCGGCGCCACAAACGCTTGCTGCGGCGCAGCGTCCGGCAACGGCAAGGCCTTGCGGTCGAGCTTGCCGTTGGCGGTCACCGGCAATTTCACCAGCGGCATCAGGTGGGTGGGCACCATGTATTCCGGCAGGCTGTTCAACAGCCACGCCTTGAGCTCCGGTTGCCACGGCGTGGCAGGCTCGCCTCCCTCCAGCACCAGGTAAGCAACCAACTGTTTGCCCCCCTGCACCAGCACCACGGCCTCGCGCACCAGCGGGTGTTGCATCAGGCGGGTCTCGATTTCACCCAGCTCGATACGCAGGCCGCGCAGCTTGACCTGATGATCGAGGCGGCCGAGGTATTCGATCACACCGTCGGCGCGCTGGCGCACCCGGTCGCCGGTCCGGTACAGCCGCGCACCGTCATTGAACGGGCACGGCACAAAACGCTCGGCGGTGAGCGCCGCGCGGCGGTGGTAACTGCGGGCCAGCCCGGTGCCACCGAGGTAAAGCTCACCGCTGACGCCTGCCGGCACAGGGTTGAGTTGCGCGTCGAGGATGTAGGTTCCCAGATTGGCAATGGGGCGGCCGATGGGCACGCTGTCGGCACCTTCGTCGATGCAGGTCCAATGGGTGACGTCGATGGCCGCTTCCGTCGGGCCGTAGAGGTTGTACAACCCGGCGCCCGGAAGCTTGGCGAACACCTGCAACTGAGCATCCAGCGCCAGCGCCTCGCCACTGCATACGATGCGCTTGAGGCTGGCGCAGGCCTGCACGCCCGGCTCGTGGATAAATGCCTGCAGCATCGACGGTACGAAGTGCAGCGTGGTGATGGCGTGCTCGCCAATGGTCTCGATCAGGCGAGCCGGCTCGCGATGCTCGCCGGGTGCTGCGACCACCAGCCGTGCGCCGCTCATCAACGGCCAGAAGAACTCCCACACCGACACGTCAAAGCTGAACGGGGTTTTCTGCAACACTGCGTCGCTGGCATCCAGGCCATAAGCCTGCTGCATCCAGCACAGGCGGTTGACCAGCGCACGATGGCTGTTGCCTGCGCCCTTGGGCTTGCCGGTGGAGCCGGAGGTGTAGATCACATAGGCGAGGTTCAGCGCGTGCACGTTGACGGCCAGAGGCTCGCGGCCGTAATCGTCGAGCCAGCCTTGTGCCTGGTCGAGTGCGATGACGCTGATGCCGTCGACCGGCAAGGTCGACAGCAGGCCCTGCTGGCTGAGCAGCAGCCCGATGCCACTGTCTTCGATCATGTAAGCCAGGCGTTCGCGGGGGTATTCAGGGTCCAGCGGGACGTAGGCGCCGCCGGCCTTGAGAATCGCCAGCAGGCCGACCACCATTTCGATGGAGCGCTCGATGCAGATCCCCACCAGTACGTCCGGGCCAACACCCTGCTCGCGCAGGGCATGGGCCAACTGGTTGGCGCGCGCGTCGAGCTGCGCGTAGGTCAACTGCGTCGCGCCGAACACCAGGGCAACGGCGTGCGGAGTGCGTTGTACCTGGTCTTCGATCAGGTGGTGGATGCCACGTTCGGTCGGGTACGCCTCGGCCGTCTGGTTCCAGTCATGCACCAGCACGTGCTGCTCTGCGGCGGCGAGCATCGGCAGTTCACCGATGCGCTGGCTGCCATCGGCGACCATCGCCTGCAACAGGCTGAGCCAGTGCCGGGCCATGCGCTCGATGGTGGCGGCGTCGAACAGGTCATTGGCATAGGTCAGCGCGGCGTGCAGGGTGCCGGACTTCTCGTAGGTGTCCAGGCTCAGGTCAAACTGGGTGGTACGGCCTTGCCATTGCACCAGGGACAGTTCAAGCCCGGAGGCGGTGTTGACCGCGGCGATGTCCGCCACTTGCGGCTGATGGTTGTACATCACCTGGAACAGCGGCGTGTGGCTCAGGCTGCGCTCGACTTTCAAGGCTTCTACCAGGCGTTCGAACGGCAATTCCTGATGGGCCTGGGCGCCCAGTGCGTGTTCCTTGATGCCTTGCAGCAACTCGTTGACGCGGGTTTGCCCGGTCAGTTCGGTGCGCAACACCTGGGTATTGACGAAGAAACCGATCAGCCCTTCGACTTCGCTGCGGTTGCGGTTGGCAATCGGCACGCCAACCCGAATGTCGCCCTGCCCGGTGTAGCGATGCAGCAGCACGTTGAACGCGCCGAGCAGCAACATGAACAAGGTCACATTGTGTTTTTGCGCGCAACTGCGCAACTGCGCAGCCAGCGCCGGATCAATCGCAAAGTCATGCCGGGTGCCCTGGTAGCTGGGCATCGCCGGGCGTGGATGGTCGATGGGCAGTTCCAGTACCGGGTGCTCATCTCCCAGGCGTGCCTGCCAGTATTCCAGCTGACGAGCCTGCTCGCCGGCCTCCAGCCAGCGGCGCTGCCACAGGGCGTAGTCGCTGTACTGGATCGGCAAGGCCGGCAGTTGCGGCGGCTCGTTGCGCTCATGGGCGTCGTAGCAGCGAATGAACTCGTCGATCAGCACGTTCATCGACCAGCCGTCGGACACGATGTGGTGCAAGGTCAGCAGCAGCACGTGTTCCTGCTCGGCCAGCTTGAGCAATTGCACCCGCAGCAGCGGGCCGTTGGCCAGGTCGAAGGGCAACAGCGACTGACGGGTAGCGGCCTGCATCACCGCCTGCTCACGCTCGGCGGGTGCCAGGGCGCTGAAGTCCAACTGTTCGACCACCAGCGGCGACTGCGCGGCCACTTGCAACAGACGATCATCCGCCTGGCGCTGGAACACCGTGCGCAACGTCTCATGGCGGGCTACCAGGCTGGCGAACGCCTGCTCGATCGCCGGCAGGCTCAAGGCGCCCTTGAGCCGTACCGCGCCGGGCAGGTTATAGGCGCCACTGGCCGGGTCCAGTTGCCACAGAAACCACATCCGCTGCTGCGCATAGGACAGCGCCTGCCGGTCCTCGGCCTCCACCCCTGCCGGGATCGGAAACCGGGAAAAATCCACCCCTTCCTTGTGCAGCGCCTGGAGGAACATCTGGCGTTTTTCCAGGGGCAACCCGATAAACCGGCGAGCAAGTTTCAAGGAGTCTTCAGCGTTCATTTCTTGGGATCCGGGGCAATAGGCAGGAAGCACAAAGGCACGTCGTCCCTATAAAACGAATCCGGAAGGGAAAAATTAGCGGGGGATTGGGGGCGCAGACCACGGTGTCATCAAGGGTTACATCAAACACCGAGAGGCTCGGCGCGGCTGTCCTATCATTGACGCAACCCATCAATTGCAACTACATTTAGTTACAGGCAAGGATCGCCGTGTCGAAAAATGAAAAGCTGCTGGCCAAACTGCTCAATGAGCAATCGGCCTTTACCTGGCCCGAACTCGTCACGCTGCTGCGGCGCCTGGGATACACGCAAATCGAAGGGGCGGGTAGCCGAGTCAGGTTCGACATAGGCGACCCCAGTGCAATGATCACCCTGCACAAGCCTCACCCCGGCAACGAACTGAAACACTACATTCGGCGCCAGATCATCGAACAATTGAAATCAGGAGAACTGATTCAGTGAACAACCAGCTGAAACACAAAGGCTACATCGGCTCCATCGAAGCCAGCATCGAAGACAACTGCCTGTTCGGAAAGCTGCTTTTCATCAAGGCCCTGGTCAGCTACGAGGGCAAAACCGTCGCCGAACTGGACGCCGCCTTTTGCACCGCCGTGGACGACTACATCGAGACCTGCGATGCCCTTGGGCAAGCACCGGAAAAGCCCTGCAAGGGTTCGTTCAACGTCCGTGTCGGCCATGACCTCCACCTGGCCGCCGCGCTTGCCGCGACCCGGCAAAAAGTCACGTTGAACGATCTCACGCGCCAGGCGCTGAACGAATTCCTGCAACATCGCGGCGCACTGGTGACCGGGTAATCACCCCAGCCGCCGATACCCCAGCACCGCCGCCCCAAGCACCACCGCACCCGCCGCCAGCGCCACCCAGAACCCGCTGGGTGCGCCGAAGCGGTCGATCATCCAGCCGGAGCTGGCAGCACCAATGGCCACGCCGATGCTCAGGCCGGTGATCAGCCAGGTCATGCCTTCGGTCAAGCGGCTGGGCGGAACGATTTGTTCCACCAGGGCCATGGACACGATCAGGGTCGGGGCGAAGAACAGGCCGGAGATGAAGATCGCGGCCGCCAACCCCGGAATATTCGTCACCAGCAACAACGGCAACGTGGTCACGGCGGTGGCCACGCCGCAGTACAAGAACTGGCGCGGCAGCGGTGCTTTCAACTTGAGCGCACCGAACGCCAGCCCGGCCAGACACGAACCGATGGCGTATACCGACAATACAATGCTCGCCGCGGCGGGCTGGCCCTGATGCTGGGCGAACGCGACACTGACCACATCCACCACCCCAACGATGATGCCCATGGCCATCAACAGCACCATCAGGATCAACACCGAGGGCGAGGCAATCAGCCAACGGCCGTGCTCGGCGTGATGTTCATGCACCGGTGGCTCGGTCTGGCGTTGCAGCACAAAGGCGGTCACGCCCACTGCCAGAAACAGCGCGGCAATCAACGGCCCCGCTTCGGGGAACAGCAGCACGCACAGACCCACCGAGACCGGCGGGCCAATAATGAACACCACCTCGTCGAGCACCGACTCCAGGGCAAACGCCGTTTGCAGTTTGGGCTGGCCGCGATACAGCTCGGTCCAGCGCGCCCGCACCATGGCCGACATGTTGGGCATGCAGCCGGCCAGGGCGGCAAAGACGAACAGCGTCCACGTTGGCGCCTGCACCCGGGTGCAGAGCAACAGCAGCAACAGCGCGCCGCCGCCGATGGACGCGGCCACCGGCAACACCCGGCCCTGGCCATAACGGTCCACCAACCGTGAGACCTGGGGCGCGCAAAACGCGGTGGCCAGGGCGAAGGTAGCGGTCACCGCACCGGCCAAACCGTAACCGCCGTGCACTTGCGACAGCATGGTGATCAAGCCGATCCCGGTCATGGAGATCGGCATGCGGGCCAGCATGCCCGCCAATACAAAAGCCCTGGAACCTGGCGCCTGGAACAGCTCGGCGTAGGGGTTTGCCATGGTGTGTAACCTCTTCCTGAGCGCCCTGAAACTTGCTATTCGAGGTTTTCGGGGCAAAATACATACGGTGCGTATGTGACAAATCATGCGTAACATACGCGTCGTATGTCAATCACCTATTGTGAGCCTTACCCATGAGCCGAGCCCGTGCCGACATGATCGAAGACACCCGCGCCCGCCTGATCGCCAGCGCCCGCCAGGCCTTCGCCACACAAGGCTACGCCCAGACGTCGATGGACGATTTCACCGCTCGCGCCGGCCTGACCCGGGGTGCGTTGTACCATCATTTTGGCGACAAGAAAGGCTTGCTGGCGGCGGTGGTTGCGCAGCTCGACGGTGAAATGGATGCGAGCCTGCAGCGTATCTCGGAACAGGCGGTTGATCCTTGGGAAGGGTTTTGCGAGCGCTGCCGGGTTTATTTGCGCATGGCTCAGGATCCCGAGGTCCAGCGCATCGTATTGCAGGATGCCCCGGCGGTGCTGGGCGCAACTGACCAGCAGCAATGCGTGGACTCGCTGCGCCGGTTGCTCGATGACTTGATGCAGGCGGACCTAGTCGAGCAGGCGTGCAGCCAGGCGCTGGCGAGGCTGATCAATGGCAGCCTGGTGAGCGCATCGCTGTGGATCGCCCAGGATGGAGACTCGGGTGTGCGGCTGGAAGAGGCTCTGCGAGGGCTGGAGTTGTTGTTGCGCGGGTTGAAGCCCGATGCCGTTCGCTGAACGAGTGCGGCGGGGGTGGTCAGGATCCAGGGGGGCATATCCATTATTTAGGTAACGGCCACCTATGGTTCCGCTCTTACAGCGGCTCACTTTGGAAAAGCCCCAAAGTAAGCAAAGGGCTCTGCCCCGCCTGTCGGCGCCTCGCTGTGGCTCGGCGTTCCCTCACTCCGGCATTGCTCCGCGGGCCGCCGCGACGGGCCATCCATGGCCCGGCGCGGCTAAACCGGCGTCCTGCCGGTTTACCCGCTCCGCAATACCTGCGTTCGGCCTCGGGCTTATTGGGGCAGTCAGATCAAAATCAAAAGCACAGCG
>NZ_JACAPJ010000043.1:0-31791 GCF_013385765.1 Pseudomonas sp. C8002 | reverse complement strand
GCGCCCCGTTAAACCACGCTGGCCGAACGCAGGCTTTGGAGCGTGGGTAACCTGGCAGGACGCCAGGTTAGCCGTCCTGGGCCAGGGATGGCCCATGACGGCGGCCCACGGTCCAAAGCCTGCGTGAGGGCACACCGAGCCTAGGCGAGGTGCCGAGTGGTGGGGCAAGAGCGTTTTGCTTACTTTTGCGCTTTTCAAAAGTGAGCCGCTGTAAAAGCGGAACCAATAGCGGCCATCACCGCAGCAACGGATATGCCCCCAACCTGAAAACCTACTTCTTTTTCTTCGGAACCCGCACCAACTGCGTGTCGGAGTAGATGTCATGCCAGCCACGCTTCTGCTTGTCGAACAACGACCAGATAAACCCAAGCCCCAGGCACAACCACGAAGCAATCGACACCACAAACCGCAACAACGCCTGCCACAGACTAATCCGCGACCCATCAGCGTTCTGCACCCGCACCCCCCAAACCTGCATCCCCAGGGTCTGCCCCGAGAGCGTCCAGAACTTGGCAAAGAACCCAAACAGCACAAAAAACAAAATCGTCGACAACAGCGGATCACCATCCAGCGCGCCAGACTCAGACAGCGCCCGCAACTTGGCCTCACCGACAAACCCCATCCACACCAGCTTGTAGATGAAGGCCGTGACGATCAGCAGGGCGGTGCACAACAGGAAGTCATAGAGCATCGCTGCCAGACGACGGCCCAGGCCTACGGCGGGAAACTCGCCTTGGGGGCTCAGCAGGTGTTTCGACATGGCATGGCTCTCGGCAGGAAAAAAGCCATTTTACGGAAGAACGCCCATAAAAAAGCCCCTGATGTCATATCAGGGGCTTTTTGTCGCAGCAAGGATCAGCCTTCTGCTTGTACTTCGTCGGCTTGCATGCCTTTCTGGCCTTGCACCGCGATGAAGGTCACTTTCTGGCCTTCTTTCAGGCTTTTGAAGCCGTTGCCCTGAATAGCGCGGAAGTGGACGAACAGATCCGGACCGCTTTCTGGAGTGATAAAACCAAACCCTTTTTCGTCGTTAAACCACTTGACGGTACCGCTCTGACGATCAGCCATTTTCTTATTTCCTTGACGCAAAAAAATTAATGACAGCCCCTTTCACATGAAAGAGTACTGGGCTGGGTTGCAGGAAAGTAAGAGACGTCGAACGGGTTGTAGCAAACTTTGGCTACTGCCCAGGTCCAGGTTCAAAGCGACCCATGCAAACACAGTGGGCAAACTCTACGCCAACTAATACAGAAAAAACAAGCCCCGGCAAAACCCCAGGTTTTGCTCGGCCTCGTTACACTTCTGTCCACAATGTGGAACGCGTTTATTCGATAGAATTCGTCACTTGTTATAGGTGACTGAACATAACATTGACTATCGTCAATGCACTTTAATGTGGCGGTTGCGTTACAGATTAGTGCACGTTAACGCAACCGCGTTACTTATAGGAACAGTCAATCAACCACGGTAGTAACGTTGTGGTACGAATGGCATTTTACTTACACGTAGTGGCACCTTTTTCCCACGTACCAACGCAGATACTTCGGTATCCAGTGCGATGAAAGCGCTGTCCAGATAACCCATGGCCAGCGGGCCGCCCAGGCTCGGGCCAAAACCGCCGCTGCAGACGCTGCCGATCACGGTGCCGTGTTCGTCGACGATTTCTGCGCCTTCACGGACCGGCGTGCGTTCCTGTGGCAACAGGCCTACGCGTTTGCGGCTGACGCCGGTTTGTTGCTGGGTGAAGATCGCATCGGCGCCCGGGAAGCCACCGGCGCGTGCGCCATCAGCACGACGGGCCTTGGAAATTGCCCACAACAGGCTGGCTTCAATCGGCGTGGTCTCGGTGTTCATGTCATGGCCATAAAGGCACAGGCCGGCTTCCAGGCGCAGGGAGTCGCGGGCGCCCAGGCCGATGGCCTGTACTTCGGTTTCGGCCAGCAGGCTGCGGGCCAGGGCCTCGGCGTTCGCGGCCGGTACCGAGATTTCGAAGCCGTCTTCGCCGGTGTAGCCCGAGCGGCTGACGTAACAATCCACGCCCAGCAGGCGGGTCGGTGCGAATTGCATGAAGGTCATGTGCTTGACCTCCGGCGCCAGGCGCGCCAGCACGCTGACGGCAGCCGGGCCTTGCAGGGCCAGCAGGGCGCGTTCCTCGAACAGTGGCTCGATGGTGCACTGGTCACCGATGTGCTGGCGCAGGTGGGCCAGGTCCTGGTCCTTGCAGGCGGCGTTGACCACCAGGAACAGTTCGTCGTTACCCAGGTTGGCGACCATCAGGTCATCCAGGATGCCGCCTTGCTCGTTGGTGAACATCGCATAACGCTGCATGCCCACCGGCAGGTCGATGATGTCCACCGGCACCAGGGTTTCCAGGGCCTTGGCGGCACCGGCGCCGGTCAGGCGGATCTGGCCCATGTGCGACACATCGAACAACCCGGCTTGTTCACGGGTGTGCAGGTGTTCTTTCATCACGCCCAGCGGGTATTGCACCGGCATGTCGTAGCCGGCGAAGGGCACCATGCGTGCGCCCAGTTCGATGTGCAGGGCGTGCAACGGGGTTTTCAACAGGGTTTCGGTGGACATATTCAGCTCCTGAAAAACGTGCGGACGCGCTTATAGGCGTCAGCACTCGATAATGTTGACCGCCAAACCGCCACGGGCGGTTTCCTTGTATTTGCTTTTCATGTCGGCGCCGGTCTGGCGCATGGTGCGGATGACCTTGTCGAGGGACACGAAGTGTTGCCCGTCGCCGCGCAGGGCCATGCGCACCGCATTGATGGCCTTGACCGAACCCATGGCGTTGCGCTCGATGCAGGGCACCTGCACCAGCCCGCCGATGGGGTCGCAGGTCAGGCCGAGGTTGTGTTCCATGCCGATCTCGGCGGCGTTCTCCACCTGGGAAACCGTACCGCCCAACACTTCACACAGGGCGCCGGCGGCCATGGAGCAGGCCACGCCGACTTCTCCCTGGCAGCCGACTTCGGCGCCGGAGATCGAGGCGTTTTCCTTGTACAGAATACCGATGGCCGCGGCGGTGAGCAGGAAGCGCACCACCCCGTCTTCGCTGGCCCCCGGGATAAAGCGCATGTAGTAGTGCAACACCGCCGGCACAATCCCGGCCGCACCGTTGGTGGGCGCCGTCACCACGCGCCCGCCATTGGCGTTTTCTTCGTTGACCGCCAGGGCGTACAGGTTGACCCAGTCCAGCACCGACAACGGGTCGCGCAGCGCCGATTCCGGGTTCTTGCACAGTTGGCGATGCAACGCGGCGGCGCGGCGCTTGACCTTCAGCCCTCCCGGCAAAATCCCTTCGTTGCGACAGCCCGCGTCCACGCAGTCCTGCATCACCTGCCAGATCTTCAGCAGGCCGGCGCGGGTTTCCGCTTCCGGGCGCCAGGCGCTTTCATTGGTCAGCATCACCTGGCTGATGGACAGCCCATAGGTGGCGCAATGGCCGAGCAAGTCCTTGGCACTTTTGAACGGGAACGTCAGGGGCGTGGCGTCTTCGACAATCCGGTCGTGGCCGGCGGCGTCTTCATCCACCACAAACCCGCCGCCCACCGAGTAGTACTCGCGGCTGCGAATCTGCAAGCCGGCGGCGTCGAAGGCGCGGAAGATCATGCCGTTGGGATGATAGGGCAGGGGTTTGCGAATCATCGCCAGGTGTTCTTTCTCGTTGAACGCAATGCTGTGTTCGCCGAGCAGGTTCAAGCGTGCGTTGCCGCGAATTTCCAACAGGCGGGCGGCAACGGTTTCGGTGTTCACGGTATCCGGGTGCTCGCCTTCCAGGCCCAGCAATACGGCCTTGTCACTGCCGTGGCCTTTGCCGGTGGCGCCGAGTGAGCCGTAGAGCTCCACCTTGACGCAGGTGGTGGCGCCCAGCAGGTTGTCGCGCTTCAGTCCCTCGACGAATCGAGCGGCAGCGCGCATCGGGCCGACGGTGTGAGAGCTGGAGGGGCCGATGCCAATCTTGAACAGGTCGAACACGCTTAAAGACATGGTTGTTCTCCGGTTTCTTATTATTGATCGGATGTACGCGGTCCAATGTGGGAGCGGGCTTGCTCGCGAAAGCGGTGGGTCAGTCACCAGATGTATCAACTGACACTCCGCATTCGCGAGCAAGCCCGCTCCCACATCAGGTTACGCGTAGCTCTCGATCGACGGGCACGCGCACACCAGGTTGCGATCGCCAAACACGTTGTCGACCCGGCCAACCGGCGGCCAGTACTTGGCTTCGATCAACGACGCCACCGGGTACACCGCTTGTTCACGGCTGTATGGGTGGCTCCATTCACCAACCAGTTCCGCGGCAGTGTGTGGCGCGTTTTTCAGCGGGTTGTCGTCCTTGTCCAGCGAGCCATTTTCCACCGCGCGGATTTCTTCGCGGATGGCGATCATCGCGTCGCAGAAGCGGTCCAGTTCTTCCCGGGATTCGCTTTCGGTCGGCTCGATCATCAGGGTGCCGGCCACCGGGAACGACATGGTCGGCGCATGGAAACCAAAGTCGATCAGACGCTTGGCCACGTCATCCACGCTGATGCCGCTGCTGTCTTTCAACGGGCGCAGGTCGAGGATGCATTCGTGGGCCACCAGGCCATTGCTGCCGGTGTACAGCACCGGGTAGTGCTCTTCCAGGCGGCGGGAAATGTAGTTGGCATTCAAAATCGCCAACTGCGAAGCGCGCTTGAGGCCTGCGCCGCCCATCATGCTGATGTACATCCAGGTGATCGGCAAAATGCTCGCGCTGCCGAACGGTGCGGCGCAGACCGCGCCTTCCTTGCGTTCCATCGCGGCATGGCCGGGCAGGAACGGCGTCAGGTGGGATTTGACGCCAATCGGGCCGACGCCCGGGCCGCCACCACCGTGGGGAATGCAGAAGGTCTTGTGCAGGTTCAAGTGGGACACATCGCCGCCGAACTTGCCCGGGGCGCAGAGGCCGACCATCGCGTTCATGTTGGCGCCGTCGATGTACACCTGGCCGCCGTTGTCGTGAATGATCCCGCAGATTTCGCGGATGCCTTCTTCGAACACGCCGTGGGTGGACGGGTAGGTGATCATCAGCGCAGCGAGGTGCTCGCGGTGCTCGATGGCCTTGGCACGCAGGTCTTCGATGTCGACGTTACCGCGTGCATCGCAGGCGGTGACCACCACGCGCATGCCGGCCATGTTGGCGGTGGCCGGGTTGGTGCCATGGGCCGACGACGGGATCAGGCAGATGTCGCGGCGTTCTTCGCCACGGCTCTGGTGATAGGCACGGATGGCCAGCAGGCCGGCGTATTCGCCCTGGGAACCGGCGTTCGGTTGCAGGGAAATCGCGTCGTAACCGGTGGCCGCGCAGAGCATGGCTTCCAGTTCGGTCGTCAGTTGCTGGTAGCCGGCGCTTTGCGAGGCCGGGGCGAACGGGTGCAGGGCACCGAACTCGGCCCAGGTCACCGGGATCATTTCGCTGGCGGCGTTGAGCTTCATGGTGCACGAGCCCAGCGGGATCATGGTGCGATCCAGGGCCAGGTCCTTGTCGGCCAGTTTGCGCAGGTAGCGCATCAGCTCGGTCTCGGAGTGGTAACGGTTGAACACCGGGTGGCTGAGAATTGGCGACTGGCGCAGCAGCGCGGCCGGCAGGGTGCTTTCAACGCTGGCAGCCAATGTGGCGAAGTCCGGCAGGGCTTTACCGCCGGCGAACACGCTCCACAGGGTTTCGATGTCGGCTTGGGAGGTGGTTTCGTCCACCGACAGGCCAACGCGTTCGCTGTCGACCACACGCAGGTTGATGCGCTGGGCGCGAGCCTTGTCGTGCAGGGCAGCAGTTTGCGCGCCGGTCTTGATGGTCAGGGTGTCGAAGAAGTGGGCTTGTTCAACCGCCAGGCCCAATGCGCCCAAGCCTTTGGCGAAGATCGCGGTCAGGTGGTGAATGCGGTTGGCGATCTGGGTCAGGCCTTTCGGGCCGTGGTACACGGCATACATGCTGGCGATGTTGGCGAGCAATACCTGAGCGGTGCAGATGTTGCTGGTGGCCTTCTCGCGGCGGATATGTTGCTCGCGGGTCTGCATGGCCAGGCGCAGGGCCGGCTTGCCGAAACGGTCCACGGAGACGCCTACCAGACGGCCCGGCATGTCGCGCTTGAACGCATCCTTGGTGGAGAAGTACGCCGCATGCGGGCCACCGAAGCCCAGCGGCACGCCGAAGCGTTGCGCGCTGCCGATGGCCACGTCGGCGCCGAACTCACCCGGCGGGGTCAGCAGGGTCAGGGCCAGCAGGTCGGCGGCCACGGCCACCAGCGCATTGGCGGCGTGGAAGCGCTCAGTCAGCTCGCGGTAGTCGAACACGTCACCGTTGCTCGCCGGGTATTGCAGCAGGGCGCCGAAGAAGGCGCTGACGTCGGTCAGTTCACGCTCGTCGCCCACCACCACGTCGATGCCCAGCGGCTCGGCACGGGTGCGCAATACGTCGAGGGTTTGCGGGTGGCTGTGCACGGAGGCGAAGAACGCGTTGCTGCCTTTGTTCTTGCTCAGGCGTTTGCAGAAGGTCATGGCTTCGGCAGCGGCGGTGGCTTCGTCCAACAGCGAGGCGTTGGCGATCGGCAGGCCGGTGAGGTCGCTGATCAGCGTCTGGAAGTTCAGCAGCGACTCCAGGCGGCCCTGGGAAATCTCCGGCTGATACGGCGTGTAGGCGGTGTACCAGGCCGGGTTTTCCAGGAGGTTGCGCAGGATCGGCGACGGTGTGTGGCAGTTGTAGTAGCCCTGGCCGATGTAGGTCTTGAACAGCTCGTTCTTGGCGGCAATCGCCTTGATCGAAGCCAGTGCGTCGGCTTCGCTCAAGCCATCGCTCATGCCCAGTACGGCGGTGCCCTTGATGCTCTCCGGGATCACGCTGGCGCTCAAGGCTTCCAGGGAATCAAAGCCCAGGGTGGCGAGCATGTGTTGCTCGTCGTCCTGGCGCGGGCCGATGTGGCGGGCGATGAATTCGTTGGCGGTGGTCAGATTAGTCATGGCGCGCTCCTCAGGCTTCAGCGTTGGCTTTGATCAGGCGGTCATACGCATCCTGATCCAACAGCTTAGCTACTGCGTCGGCATCAGCCGGTTTAAAGCGGAAGAACCAGCCTTCGCCCATCGGGTCTTCGTTGACCAGCTCGGGGCTGCCGTCCAGCTTGTCGTTTACTTCGAGGACTTCGCCGTCCAATGGCATGTATACGCCGCTGGCGGCCTTGACCGATTCAACGGTGGAGGCTTCTGCCCCTTTGTCGTAGGACTGCAGCTCAGGCAGTTGCACGAAAACCACATCACCCAGCGCGTTCTGCGCAAAAGCGGTAATGCCCACGGTCACGCTGCCGTCGGCTTCGGCGCGCAGCCATTCGTGATCTTCAGTAAAGCGCAACTCGCTCATGGAAACTCCTCAGGGCCAGATTCGTCTGGTGGACGGGATTGGAATAATGGGGAGTTGCTTAGCAAAATTGCGGCCAATGTTTTTTTATCGTTATAAAACAATTGGTTACTGATTATGGCGGGTGATGTTCGGAAGGTGGTTGTAGCGATATCGCTACAGCTGGACGGGTGAAAAAAAGCCTATGAGGATCAAAGCCTTGCATCGCGACGCCTGGGACGGTGTGTATTGATATCGTTCCACTGTAGCGCTTTCAGTACAGGCGGAGGTCGCTTTTGAGGGCGCCGTAGATCAAATGTGGGAGCGGGCTTGCTCGCGAAAGCGGTATGTCAGTGCCGAATGTATTGACTGACCCAACGCATTCGCGAGCAAGCCCGCTCCCACATGTTGATCGCGTGCAGTCAGTCAGGGCTTGTTGGGAATGCCGTACTTGCGCAAGCGGTGGGCAATGGCGGTGTGGGAGGTTTGCAGGCGGCTGGCCAGCTGGCGCGTGGACGGATAGCTGACATAGAGCTTCTCCAGCAACCCGCGCTCGAAGTCTTCCACCGCCTGCTCCAGGCTGTCGACTTCACCATCGTTCTGCCGCGCCACCGAGGTGCCGGCGATGTCCAGGTCGCCGATGTCCACCAGGCTGCTTTCGCAAATGGCCGCGGCGCGGAAGATCACGTTCTGTAATTGCCGCACGTTGCCCGGCCAGCGGTTGCCCAGCAGCGCCGGGTAGGTGCCCGGCGCCAGGCGGCAGACCGGGCGCTGGATCTGCGCGCAGGCCTGCTGCATGAAGTAGCGGGCCAGCAGGAGGATGTCCTGGCCGCGCTCGCGCAGGGGCGGCACTTCGACGTTGAGCACGTTGAGGCGGTAGAACAGGTCTTCGCGGAAGGTGCCTTCGCTGACCATCTTTTCCAGGTCGCGGTGGGTGGCGCTGAGGATCCGCACATTGACCTTCACCTCACGGTCGCCGCCCACCCGGCGGAAGCTGCCGTCGTTGAGAAACCGCAGCAGCTTGGCCTGCAAGTACGGTGACATCTCGCCGATCTCGTCGAGGAACACCGTGCCCTGGTTCGCCAGTTCCATCAGCCCCGGCTTGCCGCCGCGCTGGGCACCGGTGAAGGCGCCGGGGGCGTAGCCGAACAGTTCGCTCTCGGCCAGGTTCTCCGGCAGCGCCGCGCAGTTCAGGGCCAGGAACGGCGCGCTGTGGCGTGCGCTGATGGCGTGGCAGGCACGGGCCACCAGCTCCTTGCCGGTGCCGGTCTCGCCCTGGATCAACAACGGTGCATCCAGCGCCGCCACCCGTTGCGCCCGCGCCTTGAGGGTGCGGATCGCCGGAGACTCGCCCAACAACGCGTCGAAACCTTCGGCGTGGTCATGGTGCAGCGCCGACAGTTGTTCGCCGATGCGGTTGGGTTGGTACAGGGTCAGCAGGGCGCCGGCGTCGGTGATCGGCGTGGCGTCCAGCAGCAGGGTCTGGCCGTTTACGCTGATTTCCCGCAGTGCCAGGCGAAAGCCGTGTTCCAGCAAGGTGGCCAGCAGGGTTGGGTCGTCGAACAGTTCGTTGATGCTTTCCCCGGCGGGTTCGCGACCGTACAAGGCGATCAGCGCCGGGTTGGCCAGCAGGATCTTGCCGGCGCTGTCCAGGGCCAGTACCGGGTCCGTCATGGCGGCGAGCAGGGCGTCGAGTTGCAGGTGCTGGCGCTGGCCGGGGAGGATGTCGACCACGGTCACGGCTTGCACGCCGCGCACGCTGAACAGTGCATCACGCAGCTCTTCCAGTACCTCGGCACTCAAGGTTGGCGCGTCGATGTAGACGTTGGGCGGAACCATTTCCACCGCATCCAGGTTCAGATTGCGCCCACCGAGCAAGGCCAGGACTTCCTGGGTGATGCCGACGCGGTCGATGAAGCTGACGTGGATACGCATGGGGCTGTTTTTGGTTCTGGCGAGCGAGAGGTGGCAAGTATGCCTTGGAGAAGATAGAGATCAAAATGTGGGAGCGGGCTTGCTCGCGAATGCGGTGTGTCAGTCACCGGATGCATCAACTGATACACCGCATTCGCGAGCAAGTCGAATCGTCGCACCGCCGCTCCCACATTTGATGGTTGGTGCCTGGGAAATCGGGTTATTCGAGGTGTTCGGGTTTGACCGGATCCCCAGGCTTCACATCCAGCTGATGCCGCACATCCTCAAACATCAAATCGTACTGCTTGTGCATCTGGCCATTGAGCACGGCAATCTTCGGCATGCCGTACTTCTGCGCGATGTTCATCGCCTGCCGGGCGAAGTCGAACGACTGGTCCTTGGGCAGGAAGAACTCTTCCTTGAGCTCCTTGCCCTGCACCGAGCCGTGCATCTTGAAGAGCATTCCCTTGCCTTCCTTTGGGTCCTGGCTGACTTCGTAGTCGATGCACAGGTTGTAGCTGTAGTCATCCTTGTTCAGCGCGTGGCGTTCGATGTGCAGGTGACCAGGTTCAAAGGTAGCCATAGGCGTTTCTCCTCTACTTCACAGGTAGGTGATGCCAGGTTTTGCGGTACTGATGCGGGTGCCGGCGCTGCCCTGGACAATCGCTTCGATGTCCGAGAGTGAACCGATCACTGCGGTTTTTCCAGTCTGGCGGGCGAACTCGCACGCGGCCTGGACCTTGGGTCCCATGGAGCCGGCGGCGAAGCCGAGCTTTTCGATTTCGTCCGGGTGTGCCTGGCCGATGGCTTTCTGGGTGGGCTTGCCGAAGTCGATAAAGGCGGCATTGACGTCGGTGGCGATCACCAGCAAATCGGCGTCCAGTTGCCCGGCCAGCAACGAGGAGCACAGGTCTTTGTCGATCACGGCTTCAATGCCCTTGAGCTTGCCGTCTTCGCCATACATCGTCGGAATCCCGCCGCCACCGGCGCAGATCACGATGCTGCCTTTTTCCAGCAGCCACTGGATCGGGCGGATTTCAAAGATCCGTTTTGGCCGTGGGCTGGCCACTACGCGGCGATACTTGTCGCCATCGGGGGCAATCGCCCAGCCTTTTTCAGCGGCCAGTTTTTCCGCTTCGGCTTTGGAGTACACCGGGCCGATGGGTTTGGTCGGGTTCTGGAAGGCCGGGTCCTTGGCGTCGACTTCGACCTGGGTCAGCAGCGTGGCGAACGGCACTTCGAAGTCCAGCAGGTTGCCCAGTTCCTGTTCGATGATGTAGCCGATCATGCCTTCGGTTTCGGCTCCCAACACATCCAGCGGGTAAGGTGAAACCTGGGTGTAGGCGGCAGCCTGCAGCGACAGCAGGCCCACTTGCGGGCCATTGCCGTGGGCAATCACCAGCTCGTTGCCTTTGTGGATCTTGGCGATCTGTTCGGTGGCGATACGGATATTGGCCCGTTGATTGTCTGCGGTCATGGGTTCACCACGGCGCAGAAGGGCGTTGCCGCCCAGTGCAACGACGATACGCATATAAGGTTGTCCTTCCAGAATCCAGCGTTGTGAACACCGGGCCAAATGTGGGAACGGGCTTGCTCGCGAAAGCGGTGTGTCGGTGAAAAATATAGCGACTGGCACGCCGCCTTCGCGAGCAAGCCCGCTCCCACATTTTGGACCGCGTATCAAAAGTGGGAGCGGTATTGGTTTAGATATCCGCCAGCGCCGACACCAGGATCGCCTTGATGGTGTGCATGCGGTTTTCCGCCTGTTCAAAGGCAATGTTGGCCGGGGACTCAAACACTTCTTCGGTCACTTCCACGCCATTGGCCAGGTTTGGATAACGCGCGGCGATGTCCTTGCCGACCTTGGTTTCGCTGTTGTGGAACGCCGGCAGGCAGTGCATGAATTTCACCCGTGGGTTGCCCGAGGCTTTCATCATCTTGGCGTTGACCTGGTACGGCAGCAGTTGCTCGATGCGCTCGTCCCACGCTTCCACCGGCTCGCCCATGGACACCCAGATATCGGTGTGGATGAAGTCCACGCCTTTCACCGCTTCCTTCGGGTCTTCGGTGATGGTGATGCGCGCGCCACTTTCCTCGGCGAATGCCTGGCACTGCTTGATGAAATCAGCATGGGGCCACAGGGCTTTCGGTGCGCCGATGCGCACGTCCATGCCCAGCTTGGCGCCAATCATCAGCAGCGAGTTGCCCATGTTGTAGCGGGCGTCGCCCAGGTAGGCGTAGCTGATGTCATGCAGCGGCTTGTCGCTGTGCTCGCGCATGGTCAGGGTGTCGGCGATCATCTGGGTGGGGTGGAATTCAGCGGTCAGGCCGTTGAACACCGGCACACCGGCGAACTTGGCCAGTTCTTCGACGATTTCCTGTTCAAAGCCACGGTACTCGATGGCATCGAACATCCGGCCGAGGACGCGGGCGGTGTCTTTCATGCTTTCTTTGTGGCCGATCTGCGACGACACCGGGTCGATGTAGGTGACGTGGGCACCCTGGTCATGGGCCGCCACTTCGAACGCGCAACGGGTGCGGGTCGAGGTTTTTTCGAAGATCAGCGCGATGTTTTTGCCCTTCAGGTGCGGACGCTCGGTGCCGGTGTATTTGGCGCGCTTGAGGTCGCGGGACAGGTCCAGCAGGTAGTGCAGCTCGCGGGTGGTGTGGTGCATCAGCGACAGCAGGCTGCGGTTGCGCATATTAAAAGCCATGGTGGATCTCCTTCTGTTTAGGTTATCCCCCTGGCCGGCGCCTTATGAGCGGCGGCCAGGGTTTGAATATCAGTAGTCGATTGGGTCGCGAATGATCGGGCAGGTCATGCAGTGGCCGCCGCCACGGCCACGGCCGAGTTCACCGGCGCTGATGGTGATGACTTCCACACCGGCCTTGCGCAGCAAGGTGTTGGTGTAGGTGTTGCGGTCGTAGCCGATCACCACGCCAGGCTCCACGGCCACTACGTTGTTGCCGTCATCCCACTGCTCGCGCTCGGCGGCGAAGCTGTTGCCGCCGGTTTCCACCACACGCAGGGCCTTGAGGTTCAGGGCGGCGGCGACGGTGTCGAGGAAGTTGGTTTTTTCGCGCTGGATGTCGATGCCGCCGGGCTTGGTCTCGTCCGGGCGCAGGGTGAAGGCGACGATCTGGTTGACCACTTCCGGGAAGATCGTGACCAGGTCGCGGTCGCAGAAGCTGAACACGGTGTCGAGGTGCATCGCCGCGCGGGATTTTGGCAGGCCGGCGACGATCACACGCTCCACGGCCTTGTGCTTGAACAGGTTCAGGGCGAGTTGGCCGATGGCCTGGCGCGAGGAACGCTCGCCCATGCCGATCAACACCACGCCGTTACCAATCGGCATCACGTCGCCGCCTTCCAGGGTGGCGTTGCCGTGTTCCTGGTCAGGGTCGCCGTACCACACCTGGAAGTCCGCGTTGGTGAACTCGGGGTGGAATTTGTAGATGGCGCTGGCCAGCAGGGTTTCCTGGCGTCGCGCCGGCCAGTACATCGGGTTCAGCGTCACGCCGCCATAGATCCAGCAGGTGGTGTCGCGGGTGAACTGGGTGTTGGGCAACGGCGGCAGGATGAAGCTTGAGTGGCCGAGGAAATCGCGGAACATCTCGATGGTCTTGCCACCGAAACTGCTCGGCAGGTCATCGGCCGACACGCCACCGATCAGGTACTCGGCGACCTTGCGCGGCTCCAGGCTGCGCAGCCACGAGCTGACCTCATTGACCAGCCCCAGGCCCACCTGGTTGGCGGTGATCTTGCGCTCCAGGATCCAGTCCAGCGCTTCGGGGATGGCGACGATGTCGGTCAGCAGGTTGTGCATTTCCAGCACATCGATGTCGCGCTCGCGCATCTTGGTCACGAAGTCGAAGTGGTCGCGCTTGGCCTGGGCTACCCACAGCACGTCATCGAACAGCAGTTCATCGCAGTTGTTTGGGGTCAGCCGCTGGTGGGCCAAACCTGGGGAGCACACCATGACTTTGCGCAGTTTGCCGGCTTCGGAATGTACGCCGTACTTCACTTTTTCCGTGGTCATTACAGATCCTCCAGTGAACAATGATTACAGGGTCAGGAAGCCGGAGTAGAGGCCATAGCCCGCCACGAGGGCGCCTATGACGACTGCGGCGAAAATCAGCTTCTCGACGTTGGTGAAAATCGGTTTGCCCAGTTCATGCTTGGCCATGGCGAACAGGATCACGCCAGGGGCGTAGAGCAGGGCGGACAGCAACAGGTACTTGGTGCCACCGGCGTACAGCAGCCAGACCGCGTAGATCAACGCGATGGCGCCGATCAGCAGGTCTTTCCTGCGTTCGCCCGGGGCGCTTTCATAGGTTTCACCGCGCACCGCCAGCAGCAGTGCATAGGCCGCCGACCACAGGTAAGGCACCAGGATCATCGAGGTGGCGAGGTAGATCAGCGACAGGTAAGTGCTGGCCGAGAACAGCGTGATCACCAGGAAAATCTGCACCATGGCGTTGGTCAGCCACAGGGCGTTGGCCGGCACGTGGTTGGCGTTTTCCTTACGCAGGAACTCCGGCATGGTGTGGTCCTTGGCGGCGGCGAACATGATCTCCGCACACAGCAGCACCCACGACAGCAGCGCCCCCAGCAAGGAAATGATCAAGCCGACGCTGATCAATACCGCGCCCCAGTGACCCACCACGTGCTCCAGCACGGCGGCCATCGACGGGTTTTGCAGCTTGGCCAATTCCGGTTGGGTCATGATCCCCAGGGACAGCACGTTCACCAGCATCAGGAACAGCAGCACGGTGATAAAACCAATCACCGTGGCCTTGCCGACGTCGGAGCGTTTTTCGGCGCGGGACGAGAAGATGCTCGCACCCTCAATGCCGATGAACACCCAGACGGTGACCAGCATCATGTTGCGCACCTGGTTCATCACGCTGCCCAGGTCCGGGTTTTTCACGCCCCAGATGTCGGCGGTGAAGATGTCCAGCTTGAACGCGAAGAGCGCGATCAACACAAACAGCACCAGCGGCACCACCTTGGCGATGGTGGTCACCAGGTTGATGAACGCGGCTTCCTTGATCCCGCGCAGTACCAGGAAGTGCACGGCCCACAGCAGCACCGACGCGCCGATCACCGCCGCCGGGGTGTTGCCTTCGCCGAAGATGGGGAAGAAGTAACCGAGGGTGCTGAACAGCAGCACGAAATAGCCGACGTTGCCCAACCAGGCACTGATCCAGTAACCCCAGGCGGATGAGAAACCCATGTAGTCGCCAAACCCGGCCTTGGCGTAGGCATAGACCCCGCCGTCGAGGTCGGGCTTGCGATTGGCCAGGGTCTGGAACACGAACGCCAGGGTCAACATGCCCACGGCGGTGATCACCCAACCAATCAGTACCGCGCCGACATCGGCGCTGGCCGCCATGTTTTGCGGCAGTGAGAAGATCCCGCCACCAATCATTGAACCCACGACAAGTGCAACCAGTGCGCCGAGTCGAAGTTTTCCGGGAGATTCAGACATCGCATGACTCCAATGCAGGAGAAGAGAGACCACAGAATAAATCCGTGCGCTAATCAAACAGCTGACTCAGATCACTTCATTGGCACATTCCATTGTGAATTAATGACTTATGATGAAAGGTACGGGCGCTCAAGTGCCTCGCAGAGGCTCGTCGTAGAGCGGTTCTGCGTTTCAAACAACAGGTTTTCTCATTAGCATGGACCTTTGAAGCTAGCCCGTATTTGCAGATATGCAAACTTTTACAGCGCAGCGTTATTTAAATTATAAATTTGCCTTAATGCTGTTTATTGTCATGCCTTTAAGTTATGAAGCCGGCGCCTTTATTGGCTATATCTAATAAACGCTGCGCCGGCTTAATAAGTTAGTTGAGTGCACAGTTGTTGGCTCAATGGTTGTTTTGTTCAGGAGTGTTCATGTCCCAATCCTCGGAAAAGCTGCGCCTCAATGCCTTGATCGCCCTGGTGGTGGGCTCGATGATCGGCGGCGGGATTTTCTCGTTACCGCAGAACATGGCGGCGCGGGCCGAGGTAGGCGCGGTGTTGATTGGCTGGGGCATTACCGCCGTGGGCATGCTGACCCTGGCCTTTGTGTTCCAGACCCTGGCCAACCGCAAGCCGGAACTGGATTCCGGCGTATACGCGTACGCCAAGGCCGGGTTCGGCGACTACATGGGTTTCTCGTCGGCCTGGGGCTACTGGATCAGTGCCTGGATGGGCAACGTCGGTTACTTCGTGTTGCTATTCAGTACCCTCGGCTACTTTTTTCCGGTGTTCGGCCAGGGCAATACCCCGGTGGCGATTGGCTGCGCGTCGGTGTTGCTGTGGGCGGTGCATTTTTTGGTGATGCGCGGGATCAAGGAGGCGGCGTTCATCAACCAGATCACCACCGTGGCCAAGATCGTACCGCTGGTGATGTTTATCGTGATCGCCGCCGTGGCATTCAAGGCCGATATCTTTACCCGGGATATCTGGGGCCTGAGTAATCCGAATTTCGGCGGCGTGGTGGATCAGGTGCGCAACATGATGCTGGTCACGGTGTTTGTGTTTATCGGCATCGAGGGCGCCAGTGTCTACTCGGCGCGGGCCGAGAAACGCTCGGACGTGGGCCGGGCCACGGTCATCGGTTTCCTGGGAGTGTTGGCGCTGCTGGTATTGGTCAACCTGCTGTCGCTCGGGATCATGAGCCAGCCGGAACTGGCCAACCTGCAAAACCCGTCCCTGGCCGGGGTGCTGGAACATATCGTCGGCCCGTGGGGCGCGCTGTTGATCAGCATCGGCCTGGCGGTTTCGTTGTTGGGCGCGCTGCTGTCGTGGGCCTTGCTCTGCGCCGAAATCCTCTACGCCACCGCCCATGACAAGACCATGCCGGCGTTCCTGAAAAAGGAAAACGTCAATCAGGTGCCGGTCAATGCGCTGTGGCTGACCAATGTAATGATCCAGCTGTTCCTGGTGATCACGCTGTTTTCGGAAAGTACCTACACCACCCTGATCTACCTGGCGTCGTCGATGATCCTGGTGCCCTATCTGTGGTCGGCGGCGTATGCGGTGCTGTTGAGCGGCCGCGGTGAAACCTACGAAGGCGCCCATGGCGAGCGCACCAAGGACCTGCTGGTGAGCCTGATCGCCCTGGCCTATGCGGTGTGGCTGCTCTACGCCGGTGGCCTGAAGTACTTGCTGCTGTCGGCGCTGCTGTATGCACCGGGGGTGATCCTGTTTGCCCTGGCCAAGCGTGAGCAGGGCCAGCCCTTGTTTACCCATCTGGAAAAAGGCATTTTCGCCTGCGTGATCGCCGGGGCGAGCCTGGCGGCGTATGGGTTGTACAGCGGGGTATTGTCGTTGTGAGAATGCAGCTGGCGTATCAGGCGCCGTATGACTGGGCGGCGATGTCGGGCTTTTTGTCGGCGCGGGCGATCAGCGGGATGGAGACGGTGGACGCAGGCGTTTACTCGCGCAGTATCAGTGTCGACGGTCAGCAGGGTTGGCTCAGTGTGTCGCCCGGGGCCGGTGATTGGCTTGAGGTGACGGTGGGCTTCCCCGACCCGGCAGCGTTGCCGGAAATTGAGCGGCGGTTACGGGACATGTTTGACCTATCGGCTGACCCGAAAGGGATCAACCGGCAATTGGCGAATGATCCCTTGATGGCGAGCTTGGTGGCGGCGCGTCCTGGCTTGCGGGTGCCGGGAACCTGGGATGGTTTGGAGCTGGCGATCCGCGCGGTGTTGGGCCAGCAGATTAGCGTGGTGGCGGCGATCAAGCTGGCGGGCAAGCTGGTGGCGCAGTACGGCACGCCGCTGGTGACGCCCCATGCCGGTGTGACCCATGTGTTTCCTTCGGCCGAGGTGCTGGCAGCCGCAGATTTGGCAACCCTCGGCATGCCGAAAAGTCGCGGGCGTACCTTGTCGGGCGTGGCCCAGGCGTTGCTGGATGACCCGCAGATCTTCCAGGCGAAGGCGAACCTGAAGGAAGGTGTGGCGCGGTTGGTCGCATTACCCGGGATTGGTGACTGGACGGCGCAGTACATCGCCATGCGCCAGATGCGCGAGCAGGATGCGTTTGCCTCGGGGGATATCGGTTTGATCAATGCGCTGGTGGCGCTGGAAGGCGGGCCGGTGAGCCCGCGTCAGTTGCTGGCGCGGGCTGAGGCCTGGCGACCGCTTAGAGCCTATGCGGCGCAGCATTTGTGGACATCACTGAGCCGCGCGGATTGATTCTGCATACCTGTGGCGAGGGAGCTTGCTCCCGCTGGGGCGCGAAGCGGCCCCATTGACCCAAAAGCTGGGGCCTGCTGCGCAGTTCAGCGGGAGCAAGCTCCCTCGCCACAGGATCTTCGGTCACCACTGCGGGCGGTGTGAGCCCAATTCCCCTGCGGGCAAATCCCACTGCAACGGTGTCCCGCTGATGGTCACCGGGGGCAGCAAGCGGTGGGCCGGGCCCCAGGCGGTTTGCTCCACCACCAAGCCTTGATCACCCGGTTCTTCGGCCCGCAGCGGTAGTTGTTCCGGGACTTGTCCTGCGTCCACCAACAGTTTTGCCGTGCGCGCGAGGGACAACCGTGCCGAACCGCCGCGGCCGGATTTCAAGCGTTCACTCAACGCCTGAATCGCACTGGCCGCCATCAAATACCCGGTGGCGTGGTCCAGCGCCTGCAACGGCAGCGGCACCGGTTTTTCCGACTTTTTCCACTGCCTGCCAGCCTCGGCAATCCCGGTGCTCATCTGCACCAGGCTGTCGAACCCCCGGCGATTGCGCCACGGGCCGCTCCAGCCGTAAGCGTTGAGGCTGGCGTCGATCAGGCCAGGCGCGAGGGCTTGCAGCGCGGCCTCACCGTAGCCCAACTGCTCCAAAGCATCGGCGCGGTAGCCGTGCAGCAGAATGTCGGTGTCCTTGAGCAGGTTTTCGAAGATCAGGCGGTCGTCGGGGTTTTTCAGGTCCAGGCGGGCGCAACGTTTGCCCAGGGTCATTTCCGGCACCACGCCGGGTTCGTTCCAGTCAGGGGAATCGATGCGCAGTACATCGGCGCCGAGGCCAGCCAGAAAACGGCTGGCGGTGGGGCCGGCCAATACGCGCGTCAGGTCCAGCACCTTGATGCCCGCCAGCGGCCTTGCCACCGAGCCCAGCCAGGGTTTGTCGCTGAGGGCTGCAAAGGTCTGGCGATGGACCAGCGGTTCCTGATTGACCGCCAAGCCTTGTGGATGAACTTGCCAGTCTTGCCATGAGCGCATCTGCGCCGCACAGCCGTTCGCCTCGACAATCGCCTGTTCCAGCTCGGCAGCGGTCCATGGCGCAACCTTCGCGGCCATTGCTTCACGGTCAGCGACCTGCCCGAGTACGCGCTCGGCGGCGGCACGGTGATGCGGTGCATTGGTGTGCAGGCGAATCCAGCCATCGGTGCAGGCGTAGTCGCCGGCTATCGGGTCCCACAGCGGCGGTGTGGTCCAGCCGTCGGGGCGCAGCGAGGAGGAGAACCAGAACGAGGCGAGGCGCCGGTCCACGGTCACCGAGGGCAGGCGCCCGGTTTGCTGCAACAGCAACTGGGCGACCGCCTGGCCTGCGGCACCGATGCTGGCGCTGGCCAGTTCGGTGACGGCAAAGGTCGAGGGCAGGGCGCCGACTTCGGTTACGGCCAGTGGGGTGACGGGTAAATCGAGTGCTTCCTGGATGGGGGTGAGCAGATCAGTCATCAAAGGCCCTCCTAATGAGAAGGACCATCATAGAAGATCATCAGGGTTGAATGACAACCCCCGGCTCCAGTGGCAGGTCCACGCTGGCGATAAAGCCGCCGCCTTGATGATTGGCCAGGATCAGGCTGCCGCCATGGCGCTCTGCGGCGCGCCGCGCAATGGCCAGGCCCAGGCCATGGCCCTGGGCGGTTTGCCCCGGGGCGCGGTAAAACGGCTCGCCGAGTTGGCTCAGGTGTTCGGCATCCACGCCGGGGCCGTGGTCGCGCACACTGATCACAATGCGTTCGCCCTGGCGTCTGGCTTCCATTTGAATCGGTTGCCCGGGCGGGTTGAAGCGTTGGGCGTTGCGCAGCAGGTTATCCACCGCGCGTTCGATCATGGTCGGCCAGCCCTTGAGGTGCAGCCCGGCCTCGGCATCCAGTTGCACGGGTTGGTCCGGCGCGCCGAGCAAGGCGTCTTTTTGTAGGGTCCGGAGCAACGGGTTGAGGTCGATGTCTTCGGCACTGGCGTTATCGGCGTCCACCCGGGCGAGTACCAGGATTTCGCTGATCAGCGCTTCCAGGCGGTCGCATTCGCGGGTCAGGCGCGGCCAGAGTTTTTCCCGCGCTTCGGGCGTGGCCCGTTCTGCCAGGGCCAGGGCGATCCGCAGGCGGGCCAGGGGCGAGCGCAGTTCGTGGGACACATCCCGCAGCAACTGGCGCTGGCTGCCGATCAGGCTTTGCAGGCGGGCGCCCATGCGGTTGAAGTCGGTGGCCAGTACGCCGAATTCATCGCGACGGTTGGCCAGCCGCGCCAGGCTGTTCTGCTGATAGGTGGTCTGGCCCAGGTCGTGCACTGCGCCGCGCAGGCGGCTGAGGGGGCGGGTGATGGACAACGTCACCAACAGGCTGAACAGGGTCAGCACCACCAGCGCAATCGCCAGGGCACTTAACGGCCAGAGCAGGCTGCTGCGGTGCCAGGCGTCCAGTTCCGGGTGGGGAATGCGGTAGATCAGCAGGTAGGTGTCGCCGGTTTTTTCGCTGGTGTACTCGGCGGTCAGCCGGCGCCAGGGCAGGTGGCGGTCCTGGCTGTCGTTTTGCCGGGCTTCGAGGGCGGCGGCGCGGCGCGGGAAAGTGCCGCGCACCACAGGCTCGCCGCTTTCGTTAAGCACTTGCACGTCAATGTGGTACTGACGCTTGCGCTGCTGCAGCAGCTCCTGGGCGGCGTCCTCGCCCTGGGCCTCGTAAAGCTGCGTCCATTCCTGCGCGAGGTTATTGAGCCCGGGGTGGCGGCTGAGAATCCAGGCGTCCTGGTTGAGCATATGCCCAAGCAGGATCGACAACCCGGCAACCAGGGCGATGGCCAGCCAGAAGCTGGCAAGGACGCGCCAGAACAATGAACGCACAAGAAATCCTCAAACAGGAAAAGCCCAGCGGCGGTGGCCACTGGGCTGGGAGTGAAGCTAGATCATTATTGCGCTTTTTGCGGCTGCTGGGCTTTCCAGGCCTGGAATTCCTTCCACTCGGCGCGGCGCTCGGCTTGTTTCTTCACGATCTCGTCGAATTTCTTCTGTTGATCGGGTTTCAGCACGGCACGGATGTCGGTCTGGGTTTTCTGCTTGGCGGCCGCCATTTCGTCTTTCATGGCTTTCTGATCAGCGGCTGGCAGTTTGTCCAGGTACTTGCGCACCAACTCTTTGCGAGCGTGCCATTGCTGGCCCATCAACTTGCCGATCTGCTGGCGCTGTTCAGGGCTCAGGTCCAGCTGGCTGAAAGGGCCACCTTTGCCCCGCATGCCGTGTTCACCGCCGTGACCTGGGCCACCCATCATGTGGCCTTCAGGACCGCCCATCGGGCCTGGGCCTTCTGGCGCAGCGGCCATGGCAACGGTTGGCAGGGCAGCAGCGAACATCAAAGCGATAAGGGTCTTGCGCATGGTGATTCTCCTGTCTCTATTCCGGTGAGTCCGGATGTGAGTAGATTACGGAGATCAAGGTCAGCGGCAGTCAGGGGACGGTAAAGCTTGGGTAAAGAGGATTTTGGGCGGGGCTGACAAAACTATTGGCGACCGTAGCGGCTGTCGAGCCTTGGCGAGGCTGCGAGGCAGGCGCTGCGGTCTGACACCTGTACCGAGGCGATGCTGTCGCAGCCTCGCCGAGGCTCGACAGCTGCTACGCGGGCTAGAGGCTGTAGTAATAGCCGCGGCTACGCAGCGCCACGATCCGTGGCCGGCCATCCGGGTGCGGGCCGATCTTCTTGCGCAGGTTGCTGACGTGCATGTCCAGGCTGCGGTCATACAGGGTCAGCTTGCGGCCCAGGGCGATTTGCGCCAGTTCCTGCTTGTCCAGCGGCTCGCCGGGCTGGCGCAGCAAGGCTTCCAGCAGGCGGCTTTCGGACACAGTCAGGGCAAATTCCTGTTCATCGATAGTGACCACGCCACGCACCGGGCTGAAGCACAGGTCGCCCAGTTCCAACTGAGTGGACACGGCGGCCGGGTGGCTGCGGCGCAGCACGGCGCGCAGGCGCGCGGTCAGTTCACGAGGATCGCAGGGTTTGGCCAGGTAGTCGTCGGCGCCCAGTTCCAGGCCGAGGATCCGGTCCAGGGGTTCGCCCCTGGCCGAGAGCATCAGCACCGGCAGTTCCGGGTGGTCGCTGCGCAATTGCTTGAGCAACTCCAGGCCGCTGCCGTCGGGCAGCATCACGTCGAGCACCACGGCCGCCGGGGCGGCTTCGGCCAATGCCTTGCGGGCGCTCAAGCCGTCATGGCAGGCGCGTACCTGGAAACCTTCCTGGCTCAACCAACTGGTCAGCAGCTCACAGAGCTCCTGGTCATCATCTATCAGTAACAGCTCGCTCATGACTCACTCAATTTAGCCATTGTCGACGGCGCCGGTGCCCGCCACTGGCGAAGATCCCGCATAACAGGGCGATCAGCGCGACTGCCCCGCCGGTCACGAACCATTGTTGTTGCTCGGTAAGCCAGCGTGGCAAGGCACTGCCCTGTGCTTCTTTGAGTTGCTGGACCAGGCGTTGGTTCTCCTGGCGCAGTTTACTCAGTTGGGTACTTTCCCGCGTGGCGTCAGCACTTTGCAATTGCTTGCTCAGCTCATCGCGCTGGCGTTCGCTCTCTTTCAAACGTTGCTGCAAATCGGTGATCTGGCTGCCGGCACTCAAGGACAGGGGCGTGGAACTGCCGGTGTTCGAGGTTTCTTCAGCGTGGGCCGTAGCCCCGATCATTAACACTGCCAACAGACAGAACTGACGTAAGCGCATCGGAACTCCTGATTCCACACGAATATTCAGAACGTTGTCGGCAGGTTACCGGGAATAATGAGCGTTTAGGAGTGCGCTGAAGCCATTTGGTTCAGCGCGCAACGAATCAAGGCAGGACTTGCTTGAACGGTTTGACCAGCACCTGGGCGTACACGCCGGCCGCTACATACGGATCAGCATCGGCCCAGGCTTGTGCCGCCGCCAGGGAGGCGAACTCGACAACCACCAGGCTACCGGTGAAGCCGGCATCTCCCGGGTCGTTGCTGTCTACCGCAGGATGCGGGCCGGCCAGTACCAGGCGGCCTTCGGCTTGCAGCTGTTTCAGGCGCTCGACGTGGGCCGGGCGTACGGACAGGCGTTTTTCCAGGGAGTTGGCGACGTCGGTGGAAATGATGGCGTAGAGCATGTCAGTCCTCGGTTTTCGGCGTGGTAGGGTCGGTGTCATGCAGGTGGCGCGACAGGTAGATACCCTGGCCGACCAGGAACAGCACGGTCATGCCCAGGCTGCCGAACACCTTGAAGTCCACCCAGTAGCTCTGGAAGGTAAAGGCGACGAACAGGTTGGCGGCGCCGCAGAACAGGAAAAACACGATCCAGGCGATGTTCAGGCGGGTCCACACCGGGTCTGGCAAGGTCAGCGCGTGGCCCATGATCCGCTTGATCAGCAGGCGATCACCGATGAAGTGGCTGCCGATAAAGGCCAGGGCGAACAGCCAGTTGACCACCGGGGCTTTCCATTTAAGGAAGGTTTCGCTGTGGAAGGCCAGGGTCAGGCTGCCGAACACAAGGCAGGCGACCAGGGTCAGCCATTGGCTTTTTTCCAGCTTGCGCTGGGAGATGAAGAGCGCGCCGTAGACCACCACGGAGCTGATGATCAGCACCGCCGTGGCGCTGTAGATGCCGCCGAGGGTCAGCTCGTGGCCGGCAAGATCGATAACGCGAGGGTCGGTTTTGTAAACGATGAAAAACAGCAACAGCGGGATGAAGTCGATGAATTGTTTCACAGTAAGAGCCAGAAGCTGGATGTGGCGGCATAATAACAAACATCCTTGGTAGCGAAAGCGCCAGCTGACTTGAGGTTACACACTCCCGTGAATGTTGATTTGCACTGCCATAGCACAGCCTCCGACGGCGCCCTGGCGCCCGCGGTCCTGGTTGCGCGTGCGTTTGAAAAAGGCGTGCGAGTCCTGTCGTTGACCGACCACGACACCCTCGAAGGCCTGGCAGAGGCCCGCGAGGCGGCGCATGCGTTGGGCATGCAACTGGTCAACGGGGTTGAATTGTCCTGCACCTGGGGCGGCGCAACCATCCACGTATTGGGCTACGGTTTCGACGTCAACGCGCCGCCGCTGGTGGAGGCCATCGCCAAATTGCACGATGGCCGCTGGCTGCGGTCCGAAGAAATAAGCCGCAAGCTGGCCCTCAAGGGCATGCCCAACGGCCTGGAAGGCGCCCGCGCCATCCAGCAGGAACTGGGTGACAGCGGCAACGCCCCGGCCCGCCCGCACTTTGCCGACTGGATGGTGCGTGAAGGTTTTGTAAAGGATCGCGCCGAAGCGTTCCGCAAATGGCTGGGTGCCGGCAAGCTGGGGGACGTCAAGCAACACTGGCCAACCCTGGAAGACACCGTTGGCACACTGCGGGCAGCAGGTGCCTGGGTCAGCCTGGCGCATCCGTGGCATTACGATTTCACCCGCAGCAAGCGTCGCAAGCTGATTGACGACTATATTGGAGCGGGCGGCCACGCAATCGAAGTGGTCAACGGGCATCAACCCGCCGAGCAGGTAGGCAGCCTGGCGATTCTTGCCCGCGAATTTGGTCTGCTGGTCAGCGCCGGCAGTGATTTTCATGGCCCCGGCGGCTGGTCCGAGATTGGCGAGTACCGCGCCGTTCCGGAAGATTTGCCGCCTCTTTGGTGTCGCTTCAAACATGACCCCATTATTGCCACCGTCTGAACAGGTAGAACACGTGAGTCAATTCTTCCAGATTCATCCGGAAAACCCGCAGGCGCGCCTGATCAAACAGGCCGTGGAGATCATCCGTGCCGGTGGCGTGGTGATCTACCCCACGGATTCGTCCTACGCCATCGGTTGCCAGATCGGCGACAAGAATGCGGTCGAGCGCGTAAGACGCCTGCGTGACCTGGACAAGAACCACAACTTCGCACTGATTTGCAGCGACCTGTCCCAGCTGGGGCTGTTCGCCAAGGTCGACACCGGCACCTTCCGCCTGCTCAAGGCGCACACGCCGGGGCCCTACACCTTCATCCTCAACGCCACCCGCGAAGTGCCGCGCCTGCTGCTGCACCCGAAGAAGCGCACCATCGGCCTGCGGGTGCCGGAACACCCGATCGCCCTGGCGCTGCTGGCCGAACTCGGTGAGCCGCTGATGAGTGTGTCGCTGATCCTGCCGGGGGAAGAAGAGCCGTTGTACGACCCTTATGAAATGCGCCGGCTGCTGGAAAAACACGTCGACCTGATCATCGACGGCGGCTACGGCGGCAACAAGGCCTCTACCGTGATCAACCTGGCCGACGGCGAGCCGGAAGTGGTGCGCGTAGGGTGTGGCGACCCGGCACCGTTCATGGTCGAGGCCTGAATGTCGGCCGTGGAAGCCGTCGACAGCCAGGCGGGCGCCCAGCAGGAACTGCCATTTGCCATGGTCTACGGCCAGGCCGTGATGGAAATGCCGCTGGACCTGTACATCCCGCCGGATGCGCTGGAAGTCTTCCTCGAAGCCTTCGAAGGTCCGCTGGACTTGCTGCTGTACCTGATCCGCAAGCAGAACATCAATATCCTCGACATCCCGGTGGCGGAAATCACCCGCCAGTACATGGGCTACGTCGAACTGATGCAGACCGTGCGCCTGGAACTGGCCGCCGAATACCTGGTGATGGCCGCGATGCTCGCGGAAATCAAGTCACGCATGCTGCTGCCGCGCTCGGAGACTATCGAGGCGGAAGAGGATGACCCCCGCGCCGAACTGATCCGCCGCCTGCAGGAGTACGAGCGCTTCAAGGCCGCGGCCGAAGGCATCGACGGTTTGAGCCGGGTCGGCCGCGATGTGGTGGTGCCCAAGCTCGACGCCCCGGAAGCCCGGGCGCGCAAGCTGCTGCCGGACGTGAGCCTGGAAGAGTTGCTGATGTCCATGGCCGAAGTACTGCGCCGTGGCGATATGTTTGAAAGCCACCAGGTCAGCCGCGAGGCACTGTCCACCCGCGAACGCATGAGTGATGTGCTGGATCGCCTCAAGGGCGGCGGGTTTGTGCCGTTTGTCGAGCTGTTTACCAAGGAAGAAGGGCGCCTGGGGGTAGTCGTGACCTTCATGGCAATCCTCGAATTGGTCAAGGAATCCTTGGTCGAGCTGGTCCAGAATGAGCCTTTTGCGGCTATCCACGTGCGGGCGCGAGCCGAATAAAGAGCTGAATCGATGAATCTGACTGAACCCCGCGAACTGGCTCCGCTGCTGGAGGCCTTTCTCCTGGCCTCGGGCAAGCCGCAATCCCTGGAGCGCCTGTTCGAACTGTTTGAAGAAGCCGAACGCCCTGAGCCGCCGGTGTTCAAGAAGGCCCTGGAGATTCTGCGCAAGTCCTGCGACGGCCGTGCCTTCGAGCTGCGGGAAGTGGCTTCCGGGTATCGCCTGCAAATTCGCGAGAAGTTCTCGCCGTGGGTTGGCCGCCTGTGGGAAGAACGCCCGCAGCGCTATTCCCGCGCGATGCTGGAAACCATGGCGCTGATCGCCTATCGCCAGCCGATCACCCGGGGCGAGATCGAAGACGTGCGCGGCGTGGCGGTCAACAGCCATATCGTCAAGACGTTGCTGGAGCGGGAGTGGATCAGGATCGTTGGCTACCGCGACGTGCCCGGCAAGCCGGCGATGTTTGCCACTACCAAGGTGTTCCTCGACCACTTCAACCTGAAAAACCTCGACGACTTGCCGCCGCTGGCCGAGCTGCGGGAGATGGAGCCGGACCCGGTCCTGGATTTCGACGACGCACCGGTGCCCGCCGGGTTGCAGGAGCTGGCCGACGCCAGCGCCGAGCCGGAAGAGCCGAAGGACGAAACCAGTTTCCACACATTGTTGCTGGAACTGGATGACATGGAGCAGGGCATCAAGACCGACTTCGATGACTTGCTGCGTGATGGTGCGGTCAGTGACGGTGAGCAGGAGCCTGCGCTGCAACTGAACGTTGAGGTTGAGCCGCCAGTCGAAGTTGAAGATGAGCCCGAGCCTGAACCCGAGGAGGACATCCTCGGCGTCGCCGAAGCCCGTGCCAAACTGCTGGCCGCCGTCGCCGCGCTCGAACAACCGCCGCTGAGCGACGAAGAAGACGAAGCCCGTGCCCTGGCCGAAGCCATCGAAAACGAACGCCGCCAATTCGAAGACTGACGCAGAACAAAATGTGGGAGCGGGCTTGCTCGCGAATGCGGTGGGTCAGCCAAGCATCCGGCGACTGACACACTGCATTCGCGAGCAAGCCCGCTCCCACATTTGGATTGTCGCCAGCAAGGAGAACTCAAATGAGCTCCACCAAAGACCCCTGCATCAGCATTTGCAAATTCACCGATGACATCTGCGTGGGCTGCGGGCGCAGCAAGCGCGAGATCCGTGCCTGGAAGAAACTCGACAAGGTCGACAAGCGCACGGTACTCGCCGAAGCCGAGCTGCGCCTGCTGGCGCTGGGTGCCACCGGTCGGCGGAAAGGCAAATGAGCCTGCACTTATCGACTAGTCTCTGATGCGCAACGCGCGCCATGAGCGTATGATTCGCGACCCTTTGGCGATGCGTTCGCCAAAAGCCCAGCTTTTACTATCTTCAGGCCAAGCCTGAATCGACACACCGGGAGGTGCTTAAGATGAGTGACCAAGACCAGAACGACACCCAGGAAATCGGCCCCGCAGGCGAAAAACTGCAGAAAGTCCTCGCCCGTATCGGCGTAGGCTCGCGCCGCGACGTAGAAGCCTGGATCACCCAGAAGCGCATCAAGGTCAACGGCGTTGAAGCCACCCTTGGCCAGCGCGTCGACCTGCACGATGCCATCACCATTGATGGCAAGGTCATCAAGCGTGAAGAGGCCGCCGAATCGGTGCGCCGCGTCATCATGTACAACAAGCCTGATGGCGAAATCTGCACCCGTGACGACCCGGAAGGCCGTCCAACCGTATTCGACAAGATGCCGCGCCCCAAAGAAGGCCGCTGGATCAACATCGGTCGTCTCGACATCAACACCACCGGCTTGCTGATGTTCACCACCGACGGTGAGCTGGCCAACCGCCTGATGCACCCTTCCTACGAGATGGACCGTGAATACGCGGTACGTGTGCGTGGTGAAGTCGATGACGAAATGATCGAGCGCTTGAAAGCCGGCGTCGTGCTGGAAGACGGCCCGGCCAGGTTCACCGACATCAAGCAGGCGCCGGGCGGCGAAGGCTTCAACCATTGGTACCACTGCGTGGTGATGGAAGGCCGTAACCGTGAAGTACGTCGCCTGTGGGAATCCCAGGGCCTGGTGGTCAGCCGCCTGAAGCGCGTGCGTTTCGGCCCGGTGTTCCTCAACTCCGACCTGCCGATGGGCCGCTGGCGCGAAATGAGCCAGTACGAAGTCGACATCCTCAGTGCCGAAGTCGGCCTGACGCCGGTGGCCATGCCGCAGATGAACGCCAAGAGCAAAGACAAGCTTGAGCGTATGCAGCGTAAATCGTCGCGTCCGGTGGCGCGTACCGACCGTGTTGCCCGCACCCTGCGCCCTGCGCTGGATGCACCGGCCACGGGCGGCCGCATCTCCCGCGAGCCGCACATCGAAGGCGAGCGTCGTCCTTCGGCACCGCCCCGTCAGGATGGCGAACGTGCGCCGCGCGCACCGCGTCCAGCCGGTCGTGGTGATGCACCTGCTGGCGGTCGCGGTAACCGTGGCGAGTCTGGTCGTGGTGCTCCGGCTGCGGGCCGTGCCGACGACAGCGCCAGCACCAAACGTCCAGCCAAGCCATCGCCGAAAAAGCGCCCGGGCCTGAAGCTGGTCGATGACGCGCCATCGGGCAAGCGTCGTGGTGCACCGGCCGGTTCCGGCCAGCGTCCAGGTTTTGGTCGCAAGAAGCCGCAGTGATTCGTTAAGCGCTGCATAAAAACGCCAACCCTCGGGTTGGCGTTTTTTTTGGCCTGGATTTGGAACCTGCTCTATGAGCAAAGCAGGTCCATTGTGGGAGCGGGCTTGCTCGCGAATGCGGTGTATCAGTTGATACATCCAGTGACTGACCCACCGCATTCGCGAGCAAACCCGCTCCCACAGTTGATCTCCATTGTTTTGGCGGGCGTGTCAGAACATGAAAGCCCCATCGAACACGGGTTTATCGTCGAGGGCCAACACGCCACTGGCGAAGATCAGGTCCAGGTGGTGGCTGCCTTTCTGCCCGCCACCCAATCCCAGGTGCAGCCCGCAATGACGCTCTTCAAAGCCGGCGTTGCGCGCATACAAATCCTTCACGCCTTCATTGGTGCCAATGCCCAGTTCTTCCACCCGGCGATTGGACGGGTTGGCATTCAGGTATTTGTTGAAGTCATCCGCCAGCCCCGGCACTTCGCTGGCCACGGTGCAGATGGTCGAGTTCTCGATCCACAGTTCCAGCGGTGATTGCAGCACGCCGTATTTACGCGCAAAGGGAATGGTGCTGAGGAAGGTGCCGACAAACCGCACCTGGCCGTTGATGGCCTCGCTGTGGGTCGCGATCTCGCCGGGCGCCAGGTCGTGGTTGCCGACGCCGTTGATATTGGTCCACTTCTTGATGCTGCTCATGGGCGCTTCAAGGCGCGAGCCATGCTGGTCGGTGAAGCTCAGCACGCTGGCCTGGGACATGCGCCGGATCAACGTGGCGTTGAGGTCGGCAATCCGCTGTGGGGCGACGCTGAAGGTGTCGTAGAAGTAATCGCCATAGTCCTTGAGCAGCAGGGATTTTTTCCAGTGCTCGGCCATCACGCCTTGCAGGGCACGGATAAAGTCCGGGCCTTCGGCGCGTGGGTTGGGCAGGGTCGAGGAATCGTAGAGGAACATGTACAGGTCGCAGCCTTCGATGGCCTTGGCCAGCGTTTCGCTGGGGGCCTGGTCCAGGCGCTGTACCTGGAAGTCGAAGCGGGCAGCGCTGCCCTGGATGATCGACTGGGCAATGGCGTCGTAGCGCTCGGTATGGCCGAGCAAAATGGTGGGGCGGTGCAGGCCGGCGAGGGCCGGGTGATGGGCGAGGTAGTAGAGAAAATGTTCGACGGCGCGGGCCTTGTCCATGACGTCCTTCCTTCAAAGCCTTCGGTAGGAGCAGTGGCAGGTGCGGCGTCCCGCACCTGCCGGGGTGCCTGATCAGATTAGAAAGGCCACATCGCGGTGCCGAACGGCACGACGGCATCGGCTTGCATCATTTCAACGGCGGCCTCATGGGTCGGCGCTTCAAACCAATCGTCGAGTTGCAGTTCGGTTTCCAGGTCATTTTCCAGTGCTTGCATGGTGAATCTCCTAGATGACGTTGTTTGAGAACGAGCTTGCCAGCTTGCTGCGCTGGGCAAGTGGATGAACCTAGAAGAGAGTGTTTGGGATTGCAAAATTTTTATTGACACGGTTCCATTTGGATTTTTTATTCCGTTTTGATGGCGATTTGGTTTATGTCGATGAAACAGAGAGTTGGTTGCATCGTTTTGTAGGAATCGTCCTTTCGTCAACTTCTCGTTATCTGAAAGAATTTTCCTAATGTCCCTCCTATCTGCCGCACCGCATCCTGTCAGCCCAGACAGGTTTGGCGGTGTACAATGCGCCGCGTTTTACTGTGATCCCACTCTCTCAGGGCTATCCGCCTTGTTCATTCCGCCTGGCCACAAGCCCGTCGGGTTCGATTTCGTCACAGATAAAAACAACAGGTGACGTATGACCGTAAGAAAAAACGCTGGACCGGGGTTTGATCGGCGCTGCTGTAGCCCGTTACCAAAGCAGCACCCCTCCATGAGCACCCTCAAACCTTGCGTGAGACCCTTTCCATGAGTGAAGCCAACTCGCATTCAGGCGAACTGAAGCGCGGCCTGAAAAATCGCCATATCCAACTGATCGCCCTCGGTGGCGCGATTGGCACCGGGTTGTTCCTGGGGTCGGCCGGCGTGCTGAAATCCGCCGGGCCGTCGATGATCCTCGGGTATGCCATCTGCGGCTTTATCGCCTTCATGATCATGCGCCAGCTGGGCGAGATGATCGTCGAAGAGCCGGTGGCCGGTTCCTTCAGCCACTTTGCCCACAAGTATTGGGGCGGTTTCGCCGGCTTCCTGTCGGGCTGGAACTGCTGGATTTTGTACATCCTGGTGGGCATGTCGGAGCTGACGGCGGTCGGCAAGTATGTGCACTACTGGTGGCCCGAGATCCCGACCTGGGTGTCGGCGGCGGCGTTTTTTGTGTTGATCAATGTGATCAATCTTTCCAACGTCAAAGTCTTCGGCGAGGCCGAGTTCTGGTTTGCGATCATCAAGGTGGTCGCCATTGTCGGCATGATCGCCCTGGGCAGTTACCTGCTGGTGAGCGGCACCGGCGGGCCACAAGCCTCGGTGACCAACCTGTGGGAGCACGGCGGGTTCTTTCCCCATGGCGTGGGTGGTTTGGTGATGGCCATGGCGATCATCATGTTCTCGTTTGGCGGCCTGGAGATGCTCGGGTTTACTGCGGCTGAGGCGGACAAGCCACGCACGGTGATTCCGAAGGCGATCAACCAGGTGATCTACCGGATCCTGATTTTCTACATCGGCGCGTTGGTGGTGCTGTTGTCGTTGACGCCTTGGGACAGCTTGCTGGAGACCCTGAATGCCTCCGGGGACGCCTATAGCGGCAGTCCGTTTGTGCAGGTGTTTTCGATGTTGGGCAGCAATACCGCGGCGCATATTCTCAACTTTGTGGTGCTGACGGCGGCGTTGTCGGTCTACAACAGCGGCACTTACTGCAATAGCCGGATGCTGTTGGGGATGGCCGAGCAGGGTGACGCGCCGCGGGCATTGGCGAAGATCGACAAGCGTGGGGTGCCGGTGCGGTCGATCCTGGCGTCGGCGGCGATTACGCTGGTGGCGGTGTTGATGAACTACCTGATTCCGCAGCATGCGCTGGAGTTGTTGATGTCGCTGGTGGTGGCGACCCTGGTGATCAACTGGGCGATGATCAGTTTTTCGCATTTCAAGTTTAGGCAGCATATGGATCGGACGGGGCAGGTGCCGTTGTTCAAGGCGCTTTGGTATCCGTATGGGAATTATGTTTGCCTGGCGTTTGTGGTGTTTATTCTTGGGGTGATGCTGCTGATTCCGGGGATTCAGGTGTCGGTGTATGCGATTCCGGTTTGGGTGGTGTTTATGTGGGGTTGTTATGGGATCAAGAACAGGCGCAAGGCTCGGGAGGGGGTGGCCTTGGACCGGGGGTGATCTTGAGTACATATCCGTTGCTGCGGTAACGGCTGCTTATGGTTCCGCTCTTACAGCGGCTCACTTTGGAAAAGCCCCAAAGTAAGCAAAGGGCTCTGCCCCGCCTGTCGGCGCCTCGCTTAGGCTCGGCGTTCCCTCACTCCGGCATTGCTCCGCGGGCCGCCGCGACGG
>NZ_JACAPJ010000042.1:0-8576 GCF_013385765.1 Pseudomonas sp. C8002 | reverse complement strand
ACTTTTGCGCTTTTCAAAAGTGAGCCGCTGTAAGAGCGGAACCAATAGCGGCCCTGACCGCAGCAACGGATATGCCCCCCCCCCAGCTCAATCAAACTTATAGCTGATGGCCGTCTGCACCTGCCCCTGATTCACATCCCCGGTCTCCTTGACGATGCTGCTATTGGCCGCTGACCCCACCAGGTGTATCCAACTGGCACTGGTCAACAGCGACCACTTCGCATCCAAAGGAAACTCAAAACTCTGCGTCAACGTCAGGTTCTGAAACCCGGCACTGGCGTTATACGGCCGAAACCCGGAGGCCGCAGCCTCATTGGCATCCACCCCGAAAAACGTCTGCGCCTGGCGGGCATCGGCAAAGTGCGCCATCAAGCCGGTGCTGCCGATAATGCCGCTCCCCAACGGATAACCCAACTCGCCGCCGAGCTTCCCCACAACCCCGCTTTGATCACGCGCCCCGCCCACGGCCTGACCCACCTGTGCATACACCCGCCAGAAATCAGCCGGAGCGTACTGAATAAAGCCTCCAACCTCGGCCATATCCGAAACATCGCGTAACCCACGCAACGAGCCATTGGCCGTGCGCCCCGGCAGGTAATTGATATAGGGCCCCGCGGTAAAACCGTTGGTATTGAGCGCACTCCAGGTCAGCCCATCGTCGGTACCCAGGCTGACACTCCCCCAATCCAGATCGAAATACGGGATCGGCCGCGTTTCGTAGCGGCTGCCCGTCGGATCGTGGGGCTGATAGCTGACGCCTGCGCCGGCTTCACCGGTAATTCCGTCTGCCAGCGCAGCGCCGCAAACGCCCCACAGCCCCAGCAAACCGGTGAATACAGCAAAAGTAACCCTGAACATGGAGCCATTTCCTTTTGTGAACATGCGCGCATGAACGCGCAAACACCCGACCTTAGGCAAGCACTCATCTAGGTTGTAGCAAGCTACAAAAATTGTAGCCAGTTCCGACACAACCAAATGCAAATACCCGCCAAACCCTTTGAAAACAGGGGGTGCGAGCACTTGGCACAGTCCATGCTCTAGCACTCTGCAAGCGCAACAGCGCGCTCCTACTTCATAGGTAAATGCAGATGATCCACTGGCATATCGTGTGTGACTTCGACGGGACTATCACTCCTACCGACGTCATCGACAACGTCCTCCAACGCTTCGCCGGCCCCGAGTGGGAAACCATCGAGCAGGAATGGCTGGATGGGCACATCGGTTCGCGCGAATGCCTGAGCCGTCAACTGGCGCTGATCAAGGCGACCCCGGCCGAGTTGCTGGCGTATTTCGACAGCGTCGAGATCGACCCGGACTTCCCGGACTTCGTCGATCACGTCATGGGCCTGGGCGCTTCCATTGAAGTGGTCAGCGATGGCATCGAACAAGGCATCGCGCGGATTCTGTCGCGCAACTACGTGACCTTGCTGCCGATCCTCGCCAACCGCCTGCGCCAGGTCGACCAGAACAGCTGGCGCATCGACTTCCCGTATGCCAGCGACGCCTGCCGTGCCGCCTCCGGCAACTGCAAGTGCAAGTCCACGCCGCGCAACAAGCGCGTGCTGGTGATCGGCGACGGCAAGTCCGACATGTGCGTGGCCTCCACCGCCGACTTCGTCTTCGCCAAGGCCAGCCTGGCCGACTACTGCGAAACCAACAACATCCCTTACGCGCGGTTCGACACCTTCGCCGAACTGCCGGCATTGCTGGCCAAGCTGCCTCAGGGCATCGCCGCCAACGCCACCTCCTTCAGCACCTCTTCCGACAATCAGGAACTCTTCCACCATGTCTGATATCCGCATCGCTACCGCAGAAGACCAGGTTCTTCTGGATAAAGAAGCCAAGTACTGCTCCTACGGCGACACCGTTCACTACATCGACCCTCCGCGTATTTTCAGCCGCTGCGAAGGCTCCTACGTGTGGGACACCGAAGACCAGGCTTACCTCGACCTGCAAATGTGGTACTCGGCCGTTAACTTCGGTTACGCCAACCCGCGCCTGAACAACGCGCTGAAACAGCAGATCGACACCCTCCCGCAAATCGCCAGCCAGTACCTGCACAAAGGCAAGATCGAGCTGTCGGAAATGATCGCAGTCGACGCCAAGAAAAAATTCGGCCTCGACGGTCGTGTGCACTTCAACGTGGGCGGTTCGCAGTCCATCGAAGACTCCCTGAAAGTGGTGCGTAACGCCACTAACGGCAAGAGCCTGATGTTCGCCTTCGAAGGCGGCTACCACGGCCGTACCCTTGGCGCTTCGTCGATCACTTCGAGCTACCGCTACCGTCGTCGCTATGGCCACTTCGGCGAGCGCGCCAACTTCATCCCGTTCCCGTACCACTTCCGCGGCCCTAAAGGCATGACCAAGGAAGAATACGGCAGCCACTGCGTGCAGCAGTTCGCCCGTCTGTTCGAAACCGAATACAACGGTGTGTGGGACCCGAAAGTCGGCCAGAGCGAATACGCCGCCTTCTACGTCGAGCCGATCCAGGGCACCGGCGGCTACGTGATCCCGCCGATGAACTTCTACAGCGAGCTCAAGCAGGTCCTCGACCAGCACGGCATCCTGATGGTCGTCGACGAAATCCAGATGGGCTTCTGGCGTACCGGCAAGCTGTGGTCGATCGAACACTTCGACGTCAAGCCGGACGTGATCGTCTTCGGCAAGGCATTGACCAACGGCCTGAACCCGCTGGGCGGCATCTGGGCCAAGGAAGAGTTGATCAACCCTAAGATCTTCCCGCCAGGCTCCACTCACTCCACCTTCGCGTCCAACCCGTTGGGCACCGCGGTAGGCCTGGAAATGTTCAAGATGACCAGCGAAGTCGACTACGGCGCAATGGTCATGGCCAAGGGCAAATACTTCCTGGCCGGCCTGCAAGAGCTGCAAAAGCGCTTCCCGATCATCGGCGACGTCGACGGCCTGGGCCTGGCACTGCGCTGCGAAATCTGCGGCCCGGACGGCTTCACTCCGGACAAGGCGACCCTGGACTACATGGTCGAGGAAGGCATGAAGGGCGACATGGTGGTTGACGGTCAGAAACTCGGCCTGATCCTCGACGTGGGCGGCTACTACAAGAACGTGATCACCCTGGCACCGTCGCTGGAAATCAGCTACCCGGAAATCGACCTGGGCCTGAAGCTGCTCGAGCAACTGCTTGTGCGAGCGACCAAACGGTGAGCAGCCACGAGATCGACCTCGGTGAAGGTGATGCCGGCTTCGTTCTCGGTAGCGGTCCGATCGGGATCTTGTTGATCCACGGCCTGACGGGCACCCCGACGGAACTCCGTCGGGTGGCCCAGGGGTTGGCCAAGGTCGGTAACTGCACGGTGTACGTGCCGACCCTGGCCGGCCACTGCGGGGACAACAGCGACCTGCAAGCCACCGGCTGGCAGGACTGGTACGAAGGCGTGCGCAAGACGTTCGTCGCGGTGAAACAGCGCCACGAGCAGGTATTCGTCGGCGGCTTGTCGATGGGCGCGGTGATGTCGATGTACGTGGCGTCGCAGTTCCCCGGCCAGGTTGCCGGCTTGCTGATGTACTCCACGACGTTGAAGTACGACGGCTGGAGCATCAACAAGATGGCGTTCATCACGCCCTTGCTGATCCGTATTCCCTTCGGTGTGCGCCTGTTCCGCTTTACTGAAAAGCCGCCCTACGGCATCAAGAACGAGCGCCTGCGGGCGATCGTCGAGCGGCAGATGAAGGAAGGGGAGAGCAGCGAGGCGGGTCTCTTGACCATGGAGGGCGTCACGGTGCGCGAGTTGCACTGGATGAATGCCGTGGTGAAGAAGCTCATGCCATCGATCAAGACCCCGGCCCTGGTGCTGCATTCCATCGAGGATGACATCACCAGCCGCTGGAACGCCGATTACGTGGAACGCCATCTCGGCGGCCCCGTGACCAAGATCCTGCTGGACAACTGCTACCACATGATCACCGTCGACCTGCAATACCGTCGGGTGATCGAGTTGAGTGCCGAGTTTGTCGGGCAGTACGCACACGCCACAGAGGCACCTGAAGATTATCGACAGCTGGCTTGAACCCTAAGGATTTGACGTGATCACCGCCCAAGCCTTTTCGACCATTCGGGCCATCGAACGCAGTGCCTGGAACGACTGTTTTCCCGATGCCCTGGAGGATTGGGACTATTACGTGGCCGTGGAAAACGCCGCTATTGATGATTTCCAGTGGCGCTACCTCGCGGTGTTTGACGAGGCAACGCTGGTAGCGGTCGCGCCGGCGTTCATTACGCGTTATCGCCTCGACACCACCATGTCAGGCGTAGGTAAGCGCTTTACCGAGCGCCTGGAGCGACTGTGGCCGGGTGTTTTGAAGCTGGGCCTGTATGCCATCGGCTCGCCGGTGGCGGAACAGTGCAATGCGGGTGTCGCCAGTCATGTTGCCGAATCCGGGCGCGAGGCGTTGCTTGCGCAGTTACTCGCCGCCGCACGCCGGGATGCCGATGCGTTCGGCGTCGGGCTGGTGGCGGTCAAGGATGCACCGACCAGGGACGAAGGCTGGTCAAACAGCTGCCTTGGCGCGGGTTTCCAGAGCATGCCCAGCCTGCCAACGGCCTTGTTGCCGATCCCTTTTGGTTCAGTGGACGCCTACCTCGGTTCCCTGGACAAAGCCACCCGCAAGGACCTGCGCCGCAAACTGCGTGCGCCGGGGCCGCGTGTCGAGTGGCGACGCAACATCGACGACGTACTGCCGCGCATCATGGCGCTGTATGAGGCCACCCTGGAACGCTCCGACCTGCAGTTCGAGCGACTGCCGGCAGGCTATTTCACCGGTATCCTTGAACAGCTGCAGGAACGTGCGGTCTGTGTGCTTTATTGGGTGGACGAGCAACTGGTGGCGTTCAACCTGATCCTGCTGAACCAGGATCGCCTGATTGACAAGTTTTTCGGCGAAGACAGTGACTACAGTCGCGAATACAGCCTGGCGGTGCGCAGTTGGTTAACCAACATCGACTACTGTATTCGCAACGATATTGCGTTATATGAATGTGGTCAGGCCGGCTATGCCAGCAAGTTGCTGCTGGGCTGCGAGTTCCAGGGCAACAGCATGTTTTTCCGCCACCGTAACTGGCTGGTCAACCGTGCGCTGTTCGTTGCAAAAGTGTTTCTCCGACCGGATCGATCCGACCCTGCCATGGCTGCTGCGATAAGCGAAACCTGATGATCAACAAGACCCGCCAAAAAGCCCGCCCCTTTGCCATTTCGCGTTGGAGCGTCCAGCGCAAGCTGGTGTTGGCGTTCTGGCTGGTGACGGTGATCCCGACGATGATCGCGGCGGAGCTGGCCGCGACGACGCTGTCGCAGATCTTCGACAGTAACGTGCGTATCTGGCTGCAGGAGTCGACCAAGATCGTCAAGGACGAGATCGGCGACATCCTCCACGACAACGCCCGGGTCGCCCAACTGTTCCTGCGCTATACCAAGCCGCCGTCGTCACGCCAGGCCGAGAAACACGACAAGCTGACCGCTGATATTGCCGCCGCCACCGACATCGACGTGGTCGCGCTGATCCGCAGCAGTGACCACAAAATCGTGTTTACCACCGCCGCCGACGACATCGTCAAGCAAATCAACCTGGCCAGTAATGCGGTGTTGCAGACGGTCGAAGTGGGTGGCGTGACCACCGGGGTTGTGGTGTCCACCTTCGAGACCAGCGAGGACGGCGTCGATTATCAACTGCTGGTGGCCACTTATCTGGACAGCAGTTTCCTGACCAGCGTGGCCGATGTGCATTCCCTCGACCTGCGCTTGTACCTGGCCAACCCCAGCGGGTTTTCGGAGATTTTCTCCACCCAGCGCTTTGTCGATCACCCCGCGCGGATTCCTTCGAGTATCGAATCTGCGCTGCGCAGCACCAAGCAGCCCAGCGAACAGTTCACCAACAACTACAGCGGTTTGTACTGGCCGATCTTCAACGATGCCGGCGAGCTGCAAGGGGTGATCTTCAGTGGCTTGCTGCGCCATACCAGCCTGGTGGGCCTGGTGAACCAGAGCAATCTGTTCGTGTTGATCTTCCTGCTCAGCTCGGCGTTGTCCCTTGGTGCGGGCATGCTGGTGTCCCAGCGCCTGACCCGGCCATTGCGGGATCTGTCCGAAGGCGTCAGCGCGGTGATCTCGGGTAACTATCAGCACCGTGTGGCGGTCAGCGGCGGCGACGAGCTGGCGCAACTGAGCAGCACCTTCAACCACATGACCGAGCGCCTCGGTGAGTTGCATCACCTGGAAGCGCAACTGCGCCGCCGCGACCGCCTGCATGCACTGGGCGAAGTCGCGATGGGCCTGGCCCACGAAATCCGCAACCCGCTGGGCATTATCAAGACGGCCACCCAATTGCTGCATCGCCGCGCCGATTTGCCGGAAACCGACAAGCGTCACCTCGAATATGTGATCAGCGAAGTCAGCCGGATCAACGACCTGATCACCGAATTCCTCGACTTCGCCAAACCCAGTGCACCGCTGCGCACCGTGCAGGCGGCACGCCCGGTGGTGGAGGAGATCCTCGGCTTCTGCGGGCCTGAGCTTGCGACCCATAACATCGACGCGCAAATTGATGATGCGGCTCCCGGCGCGACGATTTATGCCGATGCCAAGCAGCTCAAGCAGGCGTGCCTGAACCTGATTCTCAACGCCATCGACGCCATGCCCGGAGGCGGGCGCCTGACCCTGGGCATCCACAGCGTGGGCGGCAACACGGTGATCAGCATCGGCGATACCGGCGAGGGCATTGCGCCGGACATGATCGAGCGGATCTTCACACCATTCGTCACCACCAAGGCCTCGGGCACGGGCTTGGGTCTGGCCAAAGTGTTCTCGATCATGGAAAGTCATGACGGCAGCATCGAATGTGTCAGCGAGACAGATGCCGGCGCCACCTTCAGCCTGTACATTCCGGCCCAGGGTGCAGACGACGGCGATGATGAGGATGGTGATGACGCATAACGTATTGGTAGTTGACGACGAACCCAAGCTCTGTGACTTGCTTTCGTCGGCCTTGAGCCAGAGCGGGATCCAGGTGTTTACCGCCGGCAACGGCCTGCACGCGCTCAAGGTGCTGGAGCAGGAAGACATCGACCTGGTGATCAGCGACTGGCGCATGCCCGGCATGGACGGGCCGGCGCTGCTGGCGGAAATCAAGGTGCGCTACCCGCAACTGCCGGTGATCGTGATGACCGCCTACAGCACCGTGAAGAACGCGGTGCAGTCGATGCGCAACGGCGCCTACGACTATATCGCCAAGCCCTTCGATATCGACGAGCTGGACATCACGGTGGCGAAGGCCCTGCAGTTTCGCGACATCATGCGCGACAACGCGCGCATGCGTGCCGAGTTGGATGAACATGCGCAGTTCGACAGCCTGGTGGGCGACAGCCCGGCGTTCCGCCGCGTGCTGCACGCCGTGGACTCGGTGCGCGACAGCAACGCTACGGTGCTGCTGACGGGCGAAAGCGGCACCGGCAAGGAGATGGTCGCCCGTGCCATCCACAAACACGGCAACCGCGCCGACAAGCCGTTTGTGGCGGTCAACTGCGCGGCAATCCCCGAAGGCTTGCTGGAAAGCGAGATGTTCGGCCACCGCAAGGGCGCCTTCACTGGCGCAGTGGCGGATCGGGTCGGGCGCTTCATGCAGGCCGACAAGGGCACGTTGTTTCTCGATGAAGTGGGTGACATGCCGTTGGCGTTGCAGGCGAAAATCCTGCGGGCCTTGCAGGAGCGGGTGATCGAGCCGGTGGGTGACCCGCGCGAGCGCAAGGTGGATGTGCGAGTGATCGCTGCCACCAACAAGAATTTGCTGGATGCGGTGGCGAACAAAGAGTTTCGTGAAGACCTTTACTACCGCTTGAACGTATTTCCGATTCCGCTGCCGGCCTTGCGTGAGCGGGTGGAAGATATCGCGCCGCTGGCCCGGCACTTTGCCCAGACCTTGAGTGCCACGGCGGGCAAACGCATCACCGGTTTCAGCCCCGAGGCGTTGCAGGCCATGGCGGCGTATTCCTGGCCGGGCAATATTCGTGAGCTGCAGAACTGTGTGGAGCGGGCGACCATCGTTGCGGCGACGCCGGTGATCGAGGACATTGATTTGCCGGCGTATCTGTTTGCTTCGACGCCGGCTGAGGATGGGGTGGGCGCGATACTCAGCAACGGGCCGGGTGTGCCGCAGGATCTGGATGCGGCGCTGGCTGAGGTGGAGAAGGCTTACATCATGGCTGCGTTGCAGGAGAGCAACGGGGTGCAGGCTGCGGCGGCGCAGAAGATCGGGATTTCCGAGCGCAGTTTTTGGTATCGGTTGAAGAAGCTGGGGATTCAGGTGGACAAGATTGTTCGCTAGGGGGCGCTGAGCGGTTGCTTGGGGGCATATCCGCTATTTAGGTAACGGCGACTTATGGTTCCGCTCTTACAGCGGGTCACTTTTGGCAAACGCCCGGAATGCCGGCCCAGCCAAAAGTAACCAAAAGGTCTTTGCCCCGCCACTCGGTGCCTCGCTTAGGCTCGGCATGCCCGCACTCCGGCCATCGTGGTTGACGGGGTGCCTAAGATCAAAAGCAAAAGCACAGC
>NZ_JACAPJ010000041.1:0-69065 GCF_013385765.1 Pseudomonas sp. C8002 | reverse complement strand
AGGCACCGAGTGGTGGGGCAAAGCGTTTTTTGGTTACTTTTTTAGGCGTTTGTAAAAAAGTGACCCGCTGTAAGAGCGGAACCATAGGCAGCCGTTACCTAAATAACGGATATACACCCCGCCCCCAAAAAAATCGCAGTTAAACCTTTCCCCCACCCCAAAGGTCTCTGAATTACCCCCCCAGAGCCCCAAGCATGGCCAAATCCCCCAACTTCGCCAAAGACTGGTTCACCGCCAAGGGCTGGAAACCGTTCGCCTTCCAAAAAGACGTATGGCACGCAGTCAAGGAAGGCCAGTCGGGACTGCTCCACGCCAGCACCGGCGCCGGGAAAACCTACGCCCTGTGGTTCGCCGCCCTCAACCGCTTCGCCATCACCGAAACCACACCCCGCAAACGCAAAGCCCCCGCCGAACCGCTGGCCGTCCTGTGGATCACCCCAATGCGCGCCCTGGCCGCCGACACCGCCCGCGCCCTTGAGGCCCCGCTCGAATCACTGAAAATCCCCTGGACCGTCGGCCTGCGCACCGGCGACACCAGCAGCAGCGAACGCGCCCGCCAAACCCGCCGTCTGCCCACCACCCTGATCACCACCCCGGAAAGCCTCACGCTGATGCTCGCCCGCGCCGACAGCCAGGCCAGCCTGTCGCACCTGCGCATGGTGGTAGTGGACGAATGGCACGAACTGATCGGCAACAAACGCGGCGTGCAATTGCAACTGGCCCTCGCACGCCTTCGGCAATGGCACCCCGACCTGATTGTGTGGGGCATTTCCGCAACCCTGGGTAATCAGGCCCACGCGTTGGAGGTGTTGATCCCACAAGGCGGCGGGATCAACGTCCAAGGCCAAACCACCAAACAGTTGCGAGTAGACACCCTGTTGCCACCGGTTATCGAGCGCTTTCCGTGGGCCGGCCATATCGGCCTGAAAATGCTCCCGCAAGTGGTGGCCGAAGTCGATGCCAGCAGCAGTTGCCTGGTGTTTACCAACACACGGGCACAATCGGAAATCTGGTACCAGGCCCTGCTCGACGCGCGCCCCGACTGGGCCGGAGTGATTGCCCTGCACCACGGCTCGCTGTCCCGGGAAACCCGGGACTGGGTGGAGCGAGCCCTGAAGGAGGGGCAACTGAAGGCCGTGGTGTGTACGTCGAGCCTGGACCTGGGGGTAGATTTCCTGCCGGTGGAACGGGTACTGCAGATTGGCTCGGCCAAGGGCGTAGCCCGGCTGATGCAGCGCGCAGGGCGCTCCGGCCACGCACCGGGCCGGCCGTCGCGGGTCACGCTGGTGCCAACCCACAGCCTGGAAATGGTGGAAGCCGCTGCCGCGCAGGACGCCATCGCTGAACGGCGCATAGAAGCGCGCCAGTCGCCTCACAAACCGTTGGATGTGCTGGTGCAGCATCTGGTGAGCATGGCGCTGGGCGGGGGCTTTGTGCCGGATGAGCTGCTGGCGGAGGTGCGCACCGCGTGGGCCTATCGTGACCTGAGCGCAGCAGATTGGGCCTGGGCCCTGGGTTTCGTGCGCCATGGTGGCCTGTCACTGACGGCCTACCCGGATTACCGCCGGGTCGAGCCGGACGAACACGGCATCTGGCGCGTCCCCGACGCACGCCTGGCGCGGCGCCATCGCATGAGCGTGGGTACGATCGTCAGCGACGCCAGCATCCAGCTGAAATTCTGGAGCAAAGGCGGCGGTGGCAAGACCCTGGGCAGTGTCGAGGAAGGCTTTATTGCACGACTGAAGCCAGGGGATGGTTTCCTGTTCGCCGGCCGCTTGCTGGAGTTGGTACGGGTGGAAAACATGACTGCTTATGTGAAGCGCAGCACCGCGAAAAAGGCTGCCGTGCCACGCTGGAACGGCGGGCGCATGCCTCTTTCCAACGAGCTGGCCCAGGCGGTGGTCGAGCGCTTTGATGCGGCTGCCCACGGTCACTATCTCGGCCCGGAGATGCAAGCGGTGCAACCCTTGCTGGAAACCCAACTGCGCTGGTCCGGACTGCCGACCCGCGATCACTTGCTGGCCGAGGCCCTCAAGTCCCGGGAAGGCTGGCATCTGTTCCTGTATCCGTTTGCCGGGCGCCAGGTGCATCTGGGGCTGGCGAGCCTGCTGGCCTGGCGCGTCAGCCGGCGGCAGGCGGTGACGTTCTCGATTGCGGTCAATGACTATGGGCTGGAACTGCTGAGTGCCACCGAAGTGGATTGGCCTGAGTTATTGGGCGGCGAACTGCTGAGCGCGGATCATCTGCTGGATGACGTGGTAGCCAGCCTGAATGCCGGTGAGCTGGCCCTGCGACGTTTTCGCGAGATCGCGCGGATCGCCGGGCTGGTGTTCGCAGGCTATCCGGGCGCGCCGAAAAGTACGCGTCAGGTCCAGGCTTCCAGCGGTTTGTTCTTTGAGGTATTCAAGCAATATGACCCGCAGAACCTGCTACTGACCCAGGCCGGGGAAGAAGTCCTGCGGGATGAGCTGGATATTCGTCGCCTGGAAGAGACCTTGCGCCACCTGTCTGGGTTGAAGCTGGACCTGCATCACATCAAACGGCCTACGCCGTTGGCCTTTCCGCTGCTGGTGGAACGTTTTCGGGAAAGCCTGAGCTCGGAAAAACTCTCGGAGCGGATTGCGCGGATGGTCAAGGATCTGGAAAAAGTCGCCGATAACGGGAAGCCCTGATGCCCGCTCATTACCCGATACATCTGGCGGAAGAAGCGCTGTGGTTGCTGGCGGACAAGGCGGTGTACTGGCCTGCGAGAAAGTGCCTGCTGATCGCCGACGCGCATTTTGGCAAGGCGTCGGCCTATCGCAGCCTGGGCCAGCCAGTGCCACAGGGCACGACGACGGCCAACCTGCAGCGCCTGGACCGGTTGTTGGCGGCTTTCCCCGGCGCGCAGGTGATCTTTCTCGGCGACTTTCTCCACGGGCCCGGCTCTCACGCCAGCGGCACCCTGAACGCCCTGAGAGCCTGGCGTGAGCGTCATGCAGGTGTGGCGCTCACGCTGATTCGCGGCAACCACGACAAACGCGCTGGAGACCCGCCTGGCGATCTGAATATTGAGGTGGTGACCGAACCCTTGCTGATGGGCCCGTTTGCCTTGCAGCACGAGCCCGACGCCCATGCCAGCCACCATGTGCTGGCCGGGCACGTGCATCCGGTGTATCGCCTGCGGGGCAAGGGCCGGCAAAGCTTGCGCCTGCCGTGCTTCCTGATCGGCAACCAAGTCAGCCTGCTACCGGCGTTCGGCGCTTTTACCGGGGGTTATTCAGTGACGCAGGAAGAAGGCAGCCGGATCTTCGTGATCGGAGACCAGGAAGTATGGCCAGTGCGTTGAGCAACTGACCATTGGCGACGCGTGCAGGAAATCAGGCCACAGGGGCGGGAGGCGGTTCGTCAGGGAGAGTGGGTTCGCCAGGCTCTTCAGGCTGGTTGGGCCAGGGATCATCGGGACCTGGCTGGCCGGGAATGCCGCCTGCGGCGGGATCGGCCATCAAGGACCAGGCCATCACACCAATCTGGTTGGGTTCAAGCCGGGCGAGTTCGGCGCTGATTCGCGGATCGAGCTTCATAGGGGACTCCTCAAGCGTGGCCCGGCGCGTTGTGCACGCGTCGGGGCAGTACACCCAATAGAGTGCATGCCCGCTGACAAATTCCCTTAGCCTGTAAGACGATTCGATCAAGTGCGTGGGAGAGTGACGCCGCGCTGGCCCTGATACTTGCCGCCACGGTCCTTATAGGACACTTCGCACTCTTCGTCGGATTCGAAGAACAGCATCTGCGCCACGCCTTCGTTGGCGTAGATTTTTGCCGGCAAGGTGGTGGTGTTGGAGAACTCCAGGGTGACGTGCCCTTCCCATTCCGGCTCCAGCGGCGTCACGTTGACGATGATGCCGCAGCGCGCGTAGGTGCTTTTGCCCAGGCAGATAGTCAGGACATTACGCGGGATACGGAAGAATTCGACGGTGCGCGCCAGGGCAAAGGAGTTTGGCGGGATGATGCAGACGTCGCTCTTGACGTCGACGAAGCTTTTTTCGTCGAAGTTTTTCGGATCGACGGTTGCCGAGTTGATGTTGGTGAACACCTTGAACTCATCGGCGCAGCGTACGTCGTAGCCGTAGCTGGAAACCCCGAACGAGATCAGCCGCTCAGCGCCTTCGCCACGCATCTGGCGCTCCACGAAGGGCTCGATCATGCCGTGCTCTTGCGCCATGCGGCGAATCCACTTGTCCGATTTGATGCTCATGGCGGGTGTCCTGAATAGCGAGGTGAAAAAATTCTGTTGGGCATCTTACCGGGGCTGGCCCCGTGGTTCAAAGGGGCGGCTGTTTTTCTTGGCGCCGCGCAGCCCCTGCTGGGCGGGGCGCACCTTCAATCGTGGGGTGTTGGTGCGGTATCAGGGTGCCGCCAGTCACGAAAATAGAGAAACCTTCGGAAATACCATTGGCACGTTCCGGAAAAAGGGTTAAGGTGGCGCCACTGTGCTGCTTGTGTCACTGAGAATCTCTACACGATATGTTGAATTTCGATCCAACCATCTCCAAGAATTTTTCCTGCTCTTTGCACTCAGTCTCGGCCAGGGCTTTTCCTGAGTCGCAGTTAACTTTGTCCAAGGAGATACACCATGTCTAATCGCCAAACTGGTACCGTTAAGTGGTTCAACGATGAAAAAGGCTTCGGCTTCATCACTCCACAATCCGGTGACGACCTGTTCGTTCACTTCAAAGCTATCCAATCCGACGGCTTCAAAAGCCTGAAAGAAGGCCAACAGGTTTCTTTCATCGCTACCCGCGGTCAGAAAGGCATGCAAGCTGAAGAAGTTCAAGTTATCTAACTTGTACTGATTTAGTCGAAAAGCCCCGCCCTCAAAAGCGGGGCTTTTTTTGTGCTCGGGATTTGCCAATCACACGATGTAATTCCATGCACAAAAAAATGTGGGAGCGGGCTTGCTCGCGAAAGCGGTGAATCAGTCGCCAGATAGGCTGACTGAAACACCGTATTCGCGAGCAAGCCCGCTCCCACATTTCATCCTGCGTCGCTTATTGAAACAACGACTCACTCGACAAGCCATTCTTCTCGAGGATCTCGCGCAAGCGCTTGAGGCCCTCGACCTGGATCTGCCGCACCCGCTCACGGGTCAAGCCAATCTCCAGGCCAACATCTTCCAGGGTGCTGCTTTCGTGGCCGCGCAGCCCGAAGCGGCGAATCACCACCTCACGCTGTTTGTCCGTCAGCTCCGAAAGCCACTGGTCGATGCTTTGCGACAGATCGTCGTCCTGCAGCAACTCACATGGGTCCGTAGGACGATCATCGGTCAGGGTGTCCAGCAGGGTTTTATCCGAATCCGGACCCAGCGAGACATCGACGGAAGACACTCGCTCATTGAGACCGAGCATGCGCTTGACCTCTCCCACCGGTTTTTCCAGCAGGTTGGCGATTTCTTCAGGCGAAGGTTCATGATCGAGTTTCTGTGTCAGCTCACGCGCCGCCCGCAGGTAGACGTTGAGCTCCTTGACCACATGGATCGGCAACCGGATCGTACGGGTCTGATTCATGATCGCCCGTTCGATGGTCTGACGAATCCACCAGGTGGCGTAGGTCGAAAAGCGGAAGCCCCGCTCAGGGTCGAACTTTTCCACCGCCCGGATCAGGCCGAGATTGCCCTCTTCGATCAAGTCCAACAGGGACAGCCCACGATTGACGTAGCGTCGGGCGATTTTCACCACCAGTCGCAGGTTGCTTTCAATCATGCGCTTGCGCCCAGCCGGATCGCCCTTTTGCGACAAGCGCGCAAAATGGACTTCTTCTTCGGGAGTGAGCAGAGGGGAAAAGCCGATTTCATTGAGGTACAACTGAGTCGCGTCGAGCGCCCGTGTGTAATCAATGTACTTGTGTTGCTTTAACGCGGTGGAGTTCTTGGATTTGGTGCGAACTGAAGGTACAGCAGGTCCCTCATTCGACATCGATTCCGTATCGATGACAGTCTCCATAAGGAGAACCTCATCGTCGATGTCAAACTCCGGCGCTTCTTTACTGAGAGCCATTGTTATAGTCCTTTGGTGAGTTCGACCTCAAGCTCAAGCGACGCCTTTATCCTTGGCAACGCTGGAGCCTGTTCCTACTACGTGAGGAACAGGCTGTGCAACACATCAACGACGGGGAAGGAATTGCAGCGGATCAACAGGCTTCCCTTGGCGGCGAATCTCAAAGTGCAGTTTCACCCGGTCTGTACCAGTTGACCCCATTTCGGCAATTGTCTGTCCGACTTTGACCTGCTGCCCCTCCCGAACCAACAGCCTGCGGTTGTGACCGTAGGCACTGACGTAGGTATCGCTGTGTTTGATGATGACCAGCTCGCCGTAGCCCCGTAAACCACTCCCGGCGTACACCACTGTCCCATCAGACGCAGCTAAAACAGGCTGTCCCAAATCCCCGGCGATATCAATGCCTTTATTCAAACTACCGTTTGAAGAGAATTTTCCAATAAGGATGCCATTTGAGGGCCATCCCCAGCCGGTCGGTGCGGGCCCCGCCGGCGGCATCGGCGCAGGTGCCGGCTTGCTCGCAACGCTAGGCGCGGCGGTACCTGCAGGCCGGGTGATGATGGTGGTCTTGCTCGAAGACGACGGCGAAGAAGCCGTGTTTGTGACTACCGCGGTCGGTGTTGAACCGGTTCGTCCATCGAAACGAATGGTCTGACCTGGATGTATCGTGTACGGCACAGGGATGTTGTTACGGGCGGCGAGCGCCTTGTAGTCCCAGCCATAACGAAAGGCGATCGAGAACATCGTATCGCCCTTGCGCACGACGTATTGGCCAGTGGTAACGGTAGGTTTCTGCGGTACCGCATTATTGCGGTCGACCACCCGCGCGCCACCGGATGGCGTGCTTGAACAAGCCGCCAGCAAGGAACTCAAGACAAGGCCAATCACCAGTCGCTGAAAGCTTGTTTGACTCATACGCTGTGCAATGACCGTGAGACTCACCCGCCGCTCCCTTTGTGGTGGCTGACTATGAACGCCTGTATCAGGCTTGAAATATGACGCAAGTATAACTGGCCGTTGGGTTTTTACTGGAAACACGACTCTAAAGAAAATTTCATCATGTTTAACTCCGACGGCTGATCATGTGGACTCAACAGACCCCGCTGTAAGACACATACCCGGCAATAGAATTCAGTACGCAGGAATAATTGATCAGGCCAGCGGACCGTTGAGCAGCGGGACAAAACGCACGGCGCCGAGCACATGCCGGGAAAAGCCCTCTTCCTCGCGAATGATCAACATTAATTGTTGCACTTCGCCGGAGCCCACCGGAATCACCAGGCGCCCGCCGGGAGCCAGTTGATCGAGCAAGGCCTGGGGCACGTCGGTCGCCACCGCGGTGACGATAATGCCGTTGTATGGCGCCAGTGCCGGCCAGCCTTCCCAGCCATCACCCCAACGGAACACCACGTTGCGCAGGTTCAACTCCACCAGGCGTTCCTTGGCCCGGTCTTGCAACACCTTGATGCGCTCCACGGAAAACACCCGCTCCACCAGCTGCGACAACACGGCCGTCTGGTAGCCGGAGCCGGTGCCGATTTCCAGCACCTTGTCCAGCGGGCCCGCCGCCAGCAGCAACTCACTCATCCGCGCCACCATATAGGGCTGGGAGATGGTCTGGTTGTGGCCGATGGGCAAGGCTGTGTCTTCATAGGCGCGGTGCGCCAGGGCTTCATCGACAAACAGATGCCGCGGGGTACGCCGGATGACTTCCAGCACCTGGGCATTGGACAGCCCTTCTTCATACAGGCGCTGGATCAATCGCTCGCGGGTGCGCTGGGAGGTCATCCCGATGCCCCGGCGCAGCAGGTCGTCTTGTTCACGAGCCATCAGCGCAGCCCCTCCAGCCAGCCATCGAGGCTACTGAAGGCATCACTGAAGGTGCGATCGAGTTGCAACGGGGTAATCGAGACATAACCTTGCATCACCGCATGAAAGTCAGTGCCCTCGCCACCGTCCTCGGCATCGCCGGCAGCGGCAATCCAGTACCCTTCCCTGCCACGCGGGTCGACCACCTTCAGCGGCGCTGCCGCACGGGCACGGTGGCCGAGGCGGGTCAGCTGGATACCGCGAATGTGGTCCAGGGGCAGATTGGGAATATTGACGTTGAGCACCGTGCGCGGCGGCAGGACCAGGGTGTCATGGGCCTCCACCAACTTGCGGGCGAAATACGCCGCAGTCGCCAGGTTGTCCAGTTGACGGGACGCAAACGAAAAAGCGAACGAGGTCCGACCGAGGAAGCGCCCTTCAAGGGCTGCCGCCACCGTACCGGAATACAGCACGTCGTCACCCAGGTTGGCGCCCAGGTTGATCCCGGAAACCACCAGGTCCGGCTCGCGGTCCAGCAGGCTGTTGATCGCCAGGTGCACGCAGTCGGTCGGCGTGCCATTCACGCTGATAAAGCCGTTGGGCAACGTCTGTGTATGCAACGGACGGTCGAGCGTCAGCGAGCTGCTGGCGCCGCTTTTGTCCTGGTCCGGGGCAACCACCACGCACTCGGCGTAATCCGCCAGCGCAGCATGAAGCGCGGCAAGGCCGGGTGCAGTGACCCCGTCGTCGTTAGATATCAGAATACGCATGGGCTGTCCGTCTGCCCCACCGGCACCAGATCTACAAGCTCGCGCACCAAGACAGTGGCGAAGCATCCAGCCGGCAGGACGAATTCCAATTGCAGAATGTCAGGTTCGGGATAATGCCACGTCAACCCGCCAATGGGCAGTCGAAGAATGCGACGTTCCTGGCTCATGCCGGCATTCACCAGCCAATCCCGCAGTTCGGCTTCACCGTCGGCAATCGCCTGTTCCAGCGCGAAGGTTGCTCCCGCCGCCGGCGAATCACCTTCGCCCCACTGCGGGCCGGTGGGATGCAGGTCGAGGATTGCCAGGCGCGGGTCGCTGCATTCAGCCTCCCCCGCCGGGAAAAAGCTGCGGCTGTCGGTAAACGCCAGCAAGTCACCGACCTGGGCGCGCTGCCAGGAACCGTCGGCCACCCGCGCCGCCAGCACTTTATTGAACAGGAAGCTGCGGGCCGTCGAGAGCAGGCGCGAACGCACATTGCGCTGCTCCGGCAAGGCCTTGCGCGCCGCCCAGTCACGGGCATCGACGACGTTGCCGCCGTTATGGCCGAAACGCTGGGCGCCGAAATAGTTGGGAATGCCTTGCCGGGCGATCAGTTGCAGGCGGGCGTCGATGGCCGCCGCATCCCCGGCAAACTGGGTCAGGCGCAAGGTAAAGCCGTTGGCCGAATGCGCGCCGCGCTGCAGCTTGCGCTTGTGACGGCCGGTCTTGAGGATCTTCAGGGTGTCGTTTTCAGCCGCGCTCAGGTCCGGGTCCGCCTTGCCCGGCAACTGCACGCTGAACCACTGGCGTGTCAGCGCCTGGCGGTCCTTGAGCCCGGCGTAGCTGACGGTACGCAACGGCACTCCCGCCGCCTTGGCAATCCGCCGCGCCGCCTCTTCGGTATTCAGGCCGCGCTTTTCCACCCACAACCACAGGTGTTCACCCTCGCCGGTCAGCGGGATATCCAGCACTTCATCCACCTGGAAGTCTTCAGCGGTGGCCTTCAGAACAGCGCTGCCCAAGGCCTCGCCATAGGCACGCGGGCCCAGCAGTTGCAGATCATTCATGCGCGCAGCAACAAGGCAACGGAGTGCACGGCAATGCCCTCTTCGCGACCGGTAAACCCGAGCTTTTCGGTGGTGGTGGCTTTTACGTTCACTTGATCCAACTCAACTTGAAGATCCGCGGCAATCAGCGCGCGCATCGTTTCGATATGCGGGGCCATCTTGGGCGCCTGGGCGACGATGGTGTTGTCGACGTTGCCGACCTTCCAGCCCTTGGCATGGATCAAGCCGACCACGTGACGCAACAGCACACGGCTGTCCGCGCCCTTGAAGGTCGGGTCGGTGTCCGGAAAGTGCTTGCCGATGTCGCCCAACGCAGCTGCGCCGAGCAAGGCATCGCTCAAGGCATGCAGCACCACGTCGCCGTCGGAATGAGCCAGCAACCCGTGGTGGTGCGCGATCCGCACGCCGCCCAGGGTGATGAAATCGCCTTCGGCGAAACGGTGCACATCATAGCCGTGGCCAATACGCATAAAAAAACGCCCCGATTTAATTCAGGGCGTGATTCTACCTACTTTTGCCTCACATTAACCGAGCAAAGCGCGCGCGTGATGGCGTAAATGGTCTTCGATGAAGCTGGCGATAAAGAAGTAGCTGTGGTCATAGCCCGGTTGCAGGCGCAGCTCCAGCGGATGGTTCGCCGCCCTGGCCGCCTGTTGCAACGCTTCAGGCTTGAGCTGCACCGCGAGGAAATCGTCGCGGTCGCCCTGGTCCACCAGCAATGGCAGCTTTTCCGAGGCTTCGCTGATCAACACGCAGGCATCCCATTCGCGCCATTTCGAGCGCTCTTCGCCGAGGTAGCGGGAGAATGCCTTCTGGCCCCACGGGCAATCCATCGGGTTGTTGATCGGCGAGAACGCCGACACCGACTGATAACGCCCCGGGTTGCGCAAGGCACACACCAGCGCGCCGTGGCCGCCCATGGAGTGGCCGCTGATCCCGCGTTTGGCCGACGCCGGGAAATGCGCCTCGACCAATGCAGGCAACTCCTGCACCACGTAGTCATGCATCCGATAGTGCTGGGCCCAGGGCTCCTGGGTGGCGTTCAGGTAGAAACCGGCGCCCAGGCCAAAGTCCCAGGCGTTGTCCGGATCACCCGGCACACCGGGGCCGCGCGGGCTGGTGTCCGGCGCAACAATGATCAACCCCAGCTCGGCTGCCATGCGTTGCGCGCCGGCCTTCTGCATGAAGTTCTCATCGGTGCAGGTCAGCCCCGACAGCCAGTACAGCACCGGCAATTTGCCGCCCTGCTCCGCTTGCGGCGGCAGGTACACGGCGAAGGTCATGTCGCAACCCAGCACGTCGGAATGATGCTTGTAGCGTTTATGCCAGCCGCCGAAGCTTTTCTGGCACGACAGGTTTTCCAGACTCATGGCCGACCTCAGAAGTGAATGACGGTGCGGATGCTCTTGCCTTCATGCATCAGGTCAAACGCCTTGTTGATATCTTCCAGGCCCATGGTGTGGGTGATGAACGTATCCAGCGGGATTTCACCGGTCTGGGCCATTTCCACATAGCTTGGCAACTCGCTGCGACCGCGCACGCCGCCGAACGCCGAACCGCGCCAGACGCGGCCGGTGACCAGTTGGAACGGACGGGTAGCAATTTCCTGGCCGGCGCCGGCCACGCCGATGATCACCGACTCGCCCCAACCTTTGTGGCAGCACTCAAGGGCCGCACGCATCAGCTGGACATTGCCGATGCACTCGAAGGAAAAGTCGACGCCGCCGTCGGTCAAATCGACGATCACGTCCTGGATCGGGCGGTCGTAGTCTTTCGGGTTGATGCAGTCGGTGGCACCCAGCTGCCTGGCGATTTCAAACTTGGCCGGGTTGATGTCGATGGCAATGATGCGGCCGGCCTTGGCTTTCACCGCGCCGATCACCGCCGACAGGCCGATGCCGCCCAGGCCGAAGATGGCCACGGTGTCGCCTGGCTTGACCTTGGCGGTGTTGATCACTGCACCGATACCGGTTGTGACGCCACAGCCCAGCAGGCAGACTTTTTCCAGCGGCGCTTCTTTGGGAATCTTCGCTACGGAGATTTCCGGCAGCACGGTGTATTCGGAGAAGGTCGAAGTGCCCATGTAGTGGAAAATCGGCTGGCCCTTGTAGGAAAAGCGCGAAGTACCGTCGGGCATCAGGCCTTTGCCCTGGGTGGCGCGAATCGCCTGGCAGAGGTTGGTCTTGCCCGACAGGCAGAATTTGCACTTGCCGCATTCCGGGGTGTACAGCGGGATCACGTGGTCGCCCACCGCCACCGAGGTCACGCCTTCGCCGATGGCTTCAACCACGGCGCCGCCCTCGTGGCCGAGGATCGACGGGAAAATGCCTTCCGGGTCCGCGCCCGACAGGGTGTAGGCATCGGTATGGCACACACCGGACGCCACCACCCGCAACAGCACCTCGCCCGCCTTGGGCATGGCCACATCCACTTCAACGATCTCGAGGGGTTTCTTGGCTTCGAAGGCTACGGCCGCGCGGGACTTGATCATCCGGTTTCTCCATCGGGTTAAAAACGTAAGACCGGCAGTGTAAAACATGCTCATCTGATTAATAATCCAGACAAAAGCAAAACATTATTGCCGCACAGGGACAATCAGCATGCTGGAAAACCGCTGGGAGGGCATCGACGAGTTCGTCGCCGTGGCCGAATGCAGCCAATTCACCGCGGCCGCCGAGCGCCTGGGCGTGTCGTCGTCCCATATCAGCCGCCAGGTCGCGCGACTGGAAGAGCGCCTGCAAACACGCTTGCTGTATCGCAGCACGCGCAAGGTGACACTGACCGAAGCCGGCCAGACCTTCCTGCAACATTGCCAGCGATTGCAGGACGGTCGCGAAGAAGCCTTGCGCGCCGTGGGCGACCTGGCCAGCGAGCCCAAGGGAATGTTGCGCATGACCTGCGCAGTGGCTTACGGCGAGCGTTTTATCGTGCCGCTGGTGACGCGGTTCATGGCGCTTTATCCGCAATTGCGCGTGGACGTGGAATTGACCAACCGCCAGCTGGACCTGGTGCACGAAGGCCTGGACCTGGCGATTCGCCTCGGGCGCCTGGCGGATTCGCGCATGGTTGCCAGCCGCCTCGCGCCGCGGCGTATGTACCTGTGCGCGTCACCGTCCTACCTGGCCAGGTACGGGCGGCCACATAGCTTGTCGGAGTTAAGCCGGCATAACTGCCTGATCGGCAGCTCGGATATTTGGCAACTGGCCCAGGACGGGCGCGAATTTTCCCAGCGGGTACAGGGAAACTGGCGCTGCAACAGCGGGCAAGCGGTGCTGGATGCGGCCCTGCAAGGTGTCGGTCTTTGCCAGTTGCCGGACTATTACGTGCTGGAGCATTTGCACAGCGGCGCACTGGTGTCGTTACTCGAAGCCCATCAACCGCCCAACACCGCGGTTTGGGCGCTGTACCCGCAACAACGCCACCTTTCGCCCAAGGTGCGAAAACTGGTGGACTTTCTCAAGGAGGGCCTGGGCAACCATCCCGTCTACCTGCGATAGACAGCTACCGCCCATGCAGCGCCTGAGTGCCGGTAAATAGCCTTTTTTACTGCGTAACCAGGCACCCCCATGATAACCAACGGCCCGCAACTCCAGCGCATCAGTCATTTCGTTCGCAAGGTCCTGGCGGATTTCCCCGTACCTTCGCAAATCGCCGCCCAGTTGATCCGCGAGCGGGTACAGCCCCTCAGCCAGGTCGAGTTCGACCCGGATACCACCCTCCTCGCCACCCTCGAATACAACACCGACAATCCCAATGCGGCCTTCACCGCCGTGGTGATCCAGTCGATGTCGCTGACCGAGGCCATGGTCTGCAATGCGCCCCAGCCCCCGGGCGGCATGCTCAATACCACCGGGTTTTCCACCACTGCACCTTATTTCAATATTGTCAGCGAGCTGCCGCGCTTGATGGATAACCGGATTCCGGCAATGTTCAACGAAGAGTTCATCGTCTCGGGCTGGATCCCGCCAAGGCGTTATGAGGCGCTGTATCTGCAAAGCCAGCCCCAGGTTTACGACCCGAGCACGCAGCTGCAGATTTCACCAAAAACCTTCAGGCACATCGTTAACTCAAGCCATTTCGAACAAACCTACGACGAGGCGATCGGCAAGTTCTGGAGCAGCCACCGGGAAAACTACAACACCCTGATGCGCATCGCGTTCACCAAAGCCTATCTGGAACAGTTCCATGAGTTCACCCTGACCGTGGCAGAGAGACAGCTGGCGGCACGGGCGGCGGGAATCGGCATCGACAAGAACCACGACAACCTCACCCTGGAGGATTTCCAGGAGCCCTATCGCCTCGACCCAAACCTGTCCCTGCGGCTATTGCGCGTTCACAACAGCGAATCCACCGACATCCTGACCATCACCGATAACCAAAGCCAGGTGACCCTGCTCTATATCCCGGGCAACTCCTCGCCCTTCCATGGGTTCAATAACCCGGCAGACATGCGCAGTTGGCTGGTGGAAACGGCAAGGGACGCCACTCAACGCAAGGTACTGACCCAACACTTCGATGAGGACGCCATCGATTCCGGCCTGATCTACAGCGGCGTGGAAGAGGCTCTGGTGGGGATGGCAGTGTTTCCGAAGCCGGCAACCTCCCCGGGCTTGTTCAACAGCCTGCGGGCAGATAACTACTGGGATCCTGAGCAATACATTAATAACCCGATGTACCCGGCACTGGGCAGTAATCCGTTTGAGTTCATCGCCCGGCAGATCAGGGTTCGCCTCGCAAAAATGGCGGCACGAAGCTTTATTTCACCCCTGGATACGCTGAAGGCCGACACCCTGGATGCCCTGGAAAAAGCCTGCATCCTGGCGATTCCCGTGGCACTGGCCATGGGCAATGCGTTACTGGCGGAATTTTGCTTCTTGACCTCCGGCGCGACCGAAATGGTGGTAGGTACCGACGACCTGCTGCGCGGCAAACCCCAGGGGAAGGCGCGCATTGTATTTGGCGCGCTTAACGCGCTGCCGGTGGTCGCCCATGGTGTTGCCAAGGGCCTCAAGGGCCTCGAAAACCTGCGCCCCACCCTGGGCCCGGCAGTCCGCCAGGATGCGGGCCGGATCAGCGTCACCGCCATCAACGAGACCTCCGTTGCGGGCAGCACTGAGACCCGCACCCTGAGCCCACGGATAAGCCCCAACGGGATGCAGACCCTCCGGATTCACGGCGACCTGTACCTGACTTTCAAGACTCCCAATGAATCCGGCTTCTTCGAACTGTTCGTGATGGCCCCAAACGCGCCGAACACTCTGCAATCCACCGGCCTGTATGCCATCCAGAGCGCCGATCTGAAATGGCGCACGGCCGGGCTGGCTGGCGGAGGCGCATTTCGCAATGCCTGGCAACGGGTCTACACACTGTTCGGCGGCCCGGAACACGCGACGTTCTACAGTGCCTACGAGATGCCACCACTTGCTCGCGAGACCGTTTCGGAGATGCTCACCGATACCAGTTCGTTTTCGGAAAACCTTGAACCTACGGGTAGTGGCGCCCAGCCAATCAAAGACACCCGCAAGTTGTTTTTCGAGAAAAGAACCAAACTGTCTGAAGACGCCACGGTGTTCTTTGCCAACCTGCCGTTTTCACCGATGCGGCCCGTGCTTCCACGGTTCAGCCTGAATGAATCGCAGCCGAGCATCATCCAAAAACTGCTGCACGCCAGCGACGGCCTGGTGATCGGCGAAAGCCACGGAGCGCTGTCGAGCAAGGCGTTTCTGATCGACAACATGCAGCTGCTGGCCAGCCAAGGCGTCAAACGCATCTATTTCGAGCACCTGCTGACGGACGTACACATGCCCTTGCTCAAGGCGTTCTACCGTACCCGAAGCGCGGTGATGCCCGAGGAACTCAAGGGCTTCCTCAACAATATCTACCCGCCTTTGCGCGACCAGCACTACTCGTTCGTCAACATCGTCACCAAAGCTCGTGACGCCAGGATAAAAATCCAGCCGATCGACTGCACCGTCAGCTATATGCTCCGCGACCTGCCGGACACCGCCGACAACATGCGCCAACGCATGATGAACTACTACGCCACCGAAGTGATTCAATGGACACAGACCACCAAGGCGCGCCCCGGCAAATGGGTTGCACTGGTGGGTGACAGCCATACCAATACCTACAACGGCATTCCTGGAATCGCCGAACTCACCGGTAGCATTGGCCTGCGGATCGAAGATGCAGCGGCTGGCGGACACCTGGGCATCGAAGTGGACACCGGGCGCACCGCCAGCCTGGGCATTGGCAAGGGTGAGGGAACGGTCAAGGCCCATCTGGTCCTGCGGGTGGACAACGCCACTTTGCAGCGCCTGGCGCAACCGGTGCCTGGCCCCTCCCAGCCCCCGGCCAAAACGCCACAGACGCAGTTGACCAAACCCGGCCAATTCATGTTGACCTCAGCCACCGCTACGACCCCCGCACGCGTTCACTACCGTTCACGCCGAGGCGACGTACGCCATTTCAGGATCGATCAGCAGGGCAGCCGGTACGCCATCAGCGCACCCGGTTGGGCCGTGGACGGTAAACCGTTCGACAGCATTCAGGCGCTGGTGGATGAGTTCAAGGCCCCGGCCGGGCTTGAACAAGTGACGGGGTGACCGTCAGGAAGACTGGAAAGCCCGGCGCTGGCGCAGCCATTCAAGGTCTTCCGGGCGGGTGACCTTGAGGTTGTCGGAACGGCCTTCGATCAGGCGAGGCGCATGCCCGGCCCATTCCATGGCCGAGGCTTCGTCGGTGATGACCACGTCCGAGACCAGGCTGTCGGCCAAGGCCCGGTGCAGCGCGCCAAGGTGGAACATCTGCGGGGTGTAGGCCTGCCAGATCGGCGTGCGATCAACCGTTTCCAACACACGCCCGTGCTTGTCGGCGCGCTTGAGGGTGTCCCGCGCCGGCACGGCCAGCAGCCCACCCACGCTGTCGTCGGCCAGTTCAAAGAGCAACTTGTCCAGGTCATCGCGGCTGAGGTTCGGCCGGGCGGCGTCATGCACCAGCACCCAATCGTCATCGCTCGCGCCCTGGCCGTGCAGGTAAAGCAAGGCATTGAGGACCGAACCCGAGCGCTCTTCGCCGCCGTCAACGCGCACAATGCGTGGGTCGGTGGCGCAAGCCAGGGTCGGCCAGTAAGGGTCATCCATCGCAACGCTGACCACCAGCCCCTTGAGGCCCGGATGATCGAGGAAACAGCCAAGGCTGTGTTCGAGAATAGTGCGCCCACCCAATTGCAAGTACTGCTTGGGACGGTCCGCGGCCATACGGGCACCCACGCCCGCGGCAGGAATCACGGCCCAGAAGGCCGGTGACGAAATGCTCATTGGGCCAACTGGTAGAGGGTTTCGCCCTCCTTGACCATGCCCAACTCATGGCGAGCCCGCTCTTCAACGGTCTCCATGCCTTTCTTCAATTCAAGTACTTCGGCATCGAGCACGCGATTGCGCTCCAGCAACACCTCGTTTTCGGCGTGCTGTGCGGCAATTTGCTGGGTCAGTTCGGTGACCTGCGCCAAGCTGCCATTCCCCACCCAAAGGCGGTACTGCAGGCCAGCCAGCAGCAAGAGCAAGACGAGGAACAACCAATTGGGACTGCGCATCGAATATCGGGTATCCAGTGAAAAAAGACAGCCATGCAAAACTTTTGCAGCAACTGATAGCACGAAGCCTGGAAAAACCAGGCTTGTGCTTGTTAGTCATGAGATTAGCGCCGAAATTCACGCTGCCGTGATTTTTCCGACGTAATCCGCTGACCTTTTACCATTTAACAATCAGCCGCGAAACTCGCTGCGACCGTTGTACTTGGCTTTGCCGCCCAGTTGCTCTTCGATACGCAGCAATTGGTTGTACTTGGAAACGCGGTCGGAACGGCACAGGGAACCGGTCTTGATCTGCCCAGCCGAAGTGCCCACGGCCAGGTCGGCAATGGTCGAGTCTTCGGTTTCGCCGGAGCGGTGGGAGATCACGGCGGTGTAGCCCGCAGCCTTGGCCATCTGGATGGCTTCCAGGGTTTCGGTCAGGGTGCCGATCTGGTTGAACTTGATCAGGATCGAGTTGGCGATCTTTTTGTCGATGCCTTCTTTCAGGATCTTGGTGTTGGTCACGAACAGGTCGTCGCCCACCAGCTGGATCTTCTCGCCGATCTTGTCGGTCAACACTTTCCAGCCAGCCCAGTCGGACTCGTCCAGGCCGTCTTCGATCGAGATGATCGGGTAGCGCTCGGTCAGGCCCTTGAGGTAGTCAGCAAAACCTTCCGAGGTGAAGACGTGGCCTTCGCCGGACAGGTTGTACTTGCCGTCTTCGTAGAATTCGCTGGCCGCGCAGTCCAGGGCCAGGGTCACGTCGGTGCCCAGCTTGTAGCCAGCGTTGGCCACGGCTTCGGAGATCACTTTCAGTGCGTCTTCGTTGGACGCCAGGTTCGGCGCGAAACCACCTTCGTCACCCACTGCAGTGCTCAGGCCACGGGCCTTCAGCACAGCCTTGAGGTGATGGAAAATCTCGGTGCCCATGCGCAGGCCTTCGGAGAAAGTCTTGGCGCCAACCGGCTGCACCATGAATTCCTGGATGTCGACGTTGTTATCAGCGTGCTCGCCACCGTTGATGATGTTCATCATCGGAACCGGCATCGAGTAGACACCCGGAGTGCCGTTCAGGTTGGCGATGTGGGCGTACAGCGGCAGGTCCTGGTCCTGTGCAGCAGCCTTGGCAGCGGCCAGGGACACGGCGAGGATGGCGTTGGCGCCCAGGCTGCCTTTGTTTTCGGTACCGTCGAGCTTGATCATCGCGTGATCGAGGGCTTTCTGGTCAAGTGGATCCTTGCCCAGCAGCAGGTCGCGGATCGGGCCATTGATGTTGGCCACCGCCTTGAGTACACCCTTGCCCAGGTAACGGCTCTTGTCGCCATCACGCAGTTCCAGTGCTTCGCGGGAACCTGTGGAAGCACCGGACGGCGCGCAGGCGCTGCCGATGATGCCGTTATCGAGAAGCACGTCGGCTTCGACGGTAGGGTTGCCACGGGAGTCGAGAACTTCACGACCTTTGATGTCGACGATTTTTGCCATTGTTGTAAACACTCCAAAGTTGACGAAAACGACGCAGCTGAAGGAAATCTTTTGACCGACCGCAAGGGTGGAACAACGGGCAGGCTTGCAGGCGACAAGGCTCAGGCCTGCGGGCCTGAGCGTAAAGCGAGGGAAAGTCTACCGGAGAAATGGCGCTTACGCGGTCTCTACCGTCGGAAAACTCTTGACCAGGTCGTCCAACTGCTTCAACTGGGCCAGGAATGGCTCCAGCTTGTCCAGGCGCAGGGCGCATGGGCCGTCGCACTTGGCGTTGTCCGGGTCCGGGTGGGCTTCCAGGAACAAACCTGCCAGGGACTGGCTGATGCCGGCCTTGGCCAGGTCCAGTACCTGGGCACGGCGCCCGCCAGCGGAATCGGCGCGACCACCGGGCATTTGCAGCGCGTGGGTCACGTCGAAGAACACTGGGTATTCGAACTGTTTCATGATGCCGAAACCGAGCATGTCCACCACGAGGTTGTTGTAGCCGAAGCTCGAACCACGCTCGCAGAGGATCAACTGGTCGTTACCCGCTTCCACGCACTTGTTCAGGATATGTTTCATTTCCTGAGGCGCGAGGAACTGGGCTTTCTTGATATTGATCACAGCGCCGGTCTTGGCCATCGCGACCACGAGGTCGGTCTGGCGCGACAGGAAGGCCGGCAACTGGATGATGTCGCACACCTCGGCAACCACGGCAGCCTGCTCAGGCTCGTGGACGTCGGTGATGATCGGCACGCCGAAGGCTTGCTTGATGTCCTGGAAGATCCGCATGCCTTCTTCAAGGCCCGGGCCGCGGTAGGAGGTCACGGACGAACGGTTGGCCTTGTCGAAGCTGGCCTTGAATACGTAGGGGATACCGAGTTTCTCGGTCACCTTCACGTACTCTTCACAGACCTGCATCGCCATGTCGCGGCTTTCCAGCACGTTCATGCCGCCGAACAGCACCATGGGCTTGTCGTTGGCAATCTCGATGTCGCCTACGCGAATGATCTTCTGGGCCATCAGGTTTACGCCTTCTTCTGATGTTGCGTCAGTGCTGCTTTAACGAAGCCGCTGAACAACGGGTGACCGTCGCGCGGGGTCGAGGTGAACTCCGGGTGGAACTGGCAAGCCACGAACCATGGATGATCCGGTGCTTCAACCACTTCAACCAGCGCGCCATCACCGGAACGACCGGAGATTTTCAGGCCGGCTTCCATGATTTTCGGCAGCAGGTTGTTGTTCACTTCGTAGCGGTGACGGTGACGCTCGACAATCACGTCCTTGCCGTAGCAATCGTGAACCAGGGACCCCGGCTCCAGCAGGCAATCCTGCGCGCCGAGGCGCATGGTGCCGCCCAGGTCGGAGGCTTCGGTACGGGTTTCGACGGCGCCGGTGGCATCTTCCCACTCGGTGATCAGGCCCACGACCGGATGGCCGCTGGTGCGATCGAACTCGGTGGAGTTGGCGTCTTTCCAGCCCATTACGTTACGGGCGAACTCGATGACCGCCACTTGCATGCCCAGGCAGATACCCAGGTACGGCACCTTGTTCTCACGAGCGTACTGGACGGCAGTGATCTTGCCTTCCACGCCACGCAGACCGAAGCCGCCCGGAACCAGGATGGCGTCAACGCCTTCCAGCAACGCGGTGCCCTGGTTCTCGATGTCTTCGGAGTCGATGTAGCGCAGGTTGACCTTGGTACGGTTGCTGATGCCCGCGTGGCTCATCGCTTCGATCAGCGACTTGTAGGCGTCCAGCAGTTCCATGTACTTGCCGACCATGGCGATGGTGACTTCATGCTCAGGGTTGAGCTTGGCGTCGACCACGGCTTCCCACTCGGACAGATCGGCGCCGCCACACTGCAGGCCGAAGCGCTCGACGACAAAATCATCCAGGCCCTGGGAATGCAGGATGCCCGGGATCTTGTAGATGGTGTCGGCGTCTTCCAGGGCGATTACCGCACGTTCTTCAACGTTGGTGAACTGGGCGATCTTGCGACGGGACGCGATGTCGATCGCGTGGTCGGAGCGGCACACCAGCACGTCCGGCTGCAGGCCGATGGAACGCAGTTCCTTGACCGAGTGCTGGGTAGGCTTGGTTTTGGTTTCGCCGGCGGTGGCGATGTACGGCACCAGCGTCAGGTGCATCAGCATCGCGCGCTTGGCGCCGACTTCGAAACGCAACTGGCGGATGGCTTCGAGGAACGGTTGGGATTCGATGTCACCCACGGTGCCACCGATCTCGACCATCGCCACGTCGGCATCGCCTGCACCCTTGATGATGCGGCGCTTGATTTCGTCGGTGATGTGCGGGATCACCTGGATGGTTGCACCCAGGTAGTCACCACGGCGCTCCTTGCGCAGCACGTGCTCGTAGACACGGCCGGTGGTGAAGTTGTTGTTCTGGGTCATGGTCGTGCGGATGAACCGCTCGTAGTGGCCCAGGTCCAGGTCGGTCTCGGCGCCGTCGTGGGTGACGAACACTTCACCGTGCTGGAACGGGCTCATGGTGCCCGGGTCAACGTTGATGTACGGGTCCAGCTTGAGCATGGTGACCTTAAGTCCCCGCGCCTCCAGGATGGCCGCCAATGAAGCGGAGGCAATGCCTTTCCCCAATGAAGAAACAACACCGCCCGTGACGAATATGTAGCGCGTCATGAAAAACCCTAGAAGTCTGCGTTAAAGCGGTCCGAGCCGCCGGGGAAAGCGAAGGAAGGCCGAAGCCCCCGATCACCTGCATTAATCACAGTGCACCTTTCAAAAAAACCGCCGCGTTGTGACAGACCAGCAATGAAACACCGGTACGTTGATCGCTACACATTTTTTGGAATCGCCCAGCAAAGACTGCTTGGTAATCGGCAACTGCTGCGATTCAGGCGAATCCACAGAAGTTGTATCAAGAAGGGAGCGTAGTCTACCGGAAAGGCTCTATCAGCTCAAACCTTGATCGCAGGTTGGTGGCATCCAATGTAATTGCCAGCCGGTACCGCCACCCGCCGCAAGCCCCGGCAGGTTGGCCACAGCCAGCAATTGCTGGCCCTGATACAGCAGCGGCAATCTGCCACGGATGAAGCCTGGCACCGCACTTTCGTTAAGCAAGCGCTTCAGGTCGCGCCGGCCCCGGCCTGGCAATTCCATGATTTCACCGCCCTGGCGATAACGGATGCTCAGGGGGCCTTCGGGTGCACTGCCGCTGAAGCGCACTTGGCCGTTACCGGGTAACTGTAGTGGGTTTTGCGGGCGCGGCCAGCTCACCGATGCGTCAGAAAATTCCGACCAACTGGCAGGTAACCACCAGATAAGTCCACCACAACGGTGCAATTGACCGTCGGCCAGGCGCCACAGTGGCTGTGCATCGTGTTTGGCGTCGCGCAAGGTCGCCCAGCCGGTCCAGTGGTCGCTGTCGGGCAAGCGTGTCAGCGGTGTCAGCCAGTGCCTAAGTGCGTTGCGCTGGCGGGCCTCGGAGAGCGCGGCAAGCGGTTCAAGGGTCAGCGAAGGCAATGCCAGCCAGGGAAACACCGGGTGCTGGCTGGCGGCCAGCAGGTCCATCTGCGCCAGTTCGTCGAGCAGCCCCTGGGCTTCGCTCAAATGTTCAGCGCCACGGGCCATGGTGCTGACGGCCTGGGGCCACCGCTCGGTCAACTGCGGGAAAACATGGTGGCGCAGGTAATTGCGGGAGAAACGCGGATCAGCGTTCGACGGGTCTTCGATCCAGGTCAATTGATGTTCACGGGCGTAGGCTTCAAGCTCGGCGCGAGACACATCCAGCAAGGGTCGCACCAGATAGCCATCTGCCAAAGGGCGCTGCGCGGGCATTGCCGCCAGGCCACGCACGCCAGCCCCACGCAACAGCCGAAACAGTAAGGTTTCTGCCTGATCGTCACGGTGCTGGCCCGTGACCAGCAACTCCCCTGCCCCGGTGACCTCGGCAAACGCCTGATACCGCGCGTCACGGGCCGCGCGCTCCAGGCTTGCACCTTGTTGCACTTGCACGCGGATCACCCGCAGAGGCACGCACAAGGCGTCGCACACGGACTGGCAATGGGCCGGCCACGCATCCGCCGCAGCTTGCAGCCCATGATGAACATGAATAACGCTGAGTGGCGGAAGCTTGTCGGTTTTGGCCAGAGTGGCCAGGAGGTGCAGCAGGACGGTGGAGTCGAGGCCGCCGGAGAAGGCGATGTGCCAGGCCGGGGCGTTGCGCCAGGGGGCGAGGATTTGCAGGAGCTTGGCGGTTAAGGTGGGCTTCATAGCAAAGTACGCCATCAAACTGGAATGCGGTAACCAGCATACACAAGGCAAATGCGGGAGCGGGCTTGCTCGCGAATGCAGTGTGTCAGTCGCCAACTATCTTGACTGAATCACCGCCTTCGCGAGCAAGCCCGCTCCCACACAAGCCAGCTCCCGCATTTAGTAACGCGTCGGCTTAGAGACCGTAGCTCATCAGGCGCTCGTAACGACGGGCCAGCAGCGCCTCGTTGTCGAACTTCTTGAGCATCGCCAGCTGCGAGCTGAGTTCGGCACGAATGGTCGCGGCAGCGGCAGCCGGGTCACGGTGGGCGCCGCCCAATGGCTCGGCGATCACTTTATCCACGATACCCAGGCCTTTCAGGCGATCGGCAGTGATGCCCATGGCTTCCGCGGCATCCGGTGCCTTCTCGGCGGTTTTCCACAGGATCGAGGCGCAACCTTCCGGCGAGATCACCGCGTAGGTGGAATATTGCAGCATGTTCAGCTGGTCGCAGACGCCAATCGCCAATGCGCCGCCGGAACCGCCTTCGCCGATCACGGTAGCGATGATTGGCGTCTTCAGGCGAGCCATCACCCGCAGGTTCCAGGCAATCGCTTCGCTCTGGTTGCGCTCTTCAGCGTCGATACCCGGGTAGGCGCCCGGGGTGTCGATGAAGGTCAGGATCGGCATCTTGAAGCGCTCGGCCATTTCCATCAGGCGACAGGCCTTGCGGTAGCCTTCAGGGCGCGGCATGCCGAAGTTGCGGCGGACTTTCTCGCGCACTTCACGGCCTTTCTGGTGACCGATGACCATCACTGGCTGGTCGTCCAGGCGAGCGATACCGCCCACGATGGCGGCATCGTCGGAGAAGTGACGGTCGCCGTGCAGCTCATCGAACTCGGTAAAGATATGGTCGATGTAGTCCAGGGTGTACGGACGGCGCGGGTGGCGGGCCAGGCGCGCGATCTGCCAGCTGGTCAGCTTGCCGAAGATGTCTTCGGTAAGCGTGCTGCTCTTGTCTTGCAGGCGAGCGATTTCATCGCCGATATTCAGCGAATTGTCATTGCCGACCAGGCGCAGCTCTTCGATCTTGGCTTGCAGGTCAGCGATCGGCTGTTCGAAATCAAGAAAATTCGGGTTCATAAGCGTCCGTCTTGGGTCGACGGCCAAGGAGTGCCTGGCCAGCCGGTTGTCTATTCGCGCCCTACCTTAAGGGAGAGGCGCGGTTAGGTCGAGATTAAATGTTCGGTCGAGATCAGGCGATCTTCGTACTGCCTGACCGTCAACGGTATTGGAGGAAGACGTTGTCACGCCCGAACTGGTCACGCAATGCTTGAATCAAGCCATCGGCGGGGTCAATTCGCCACGTCTCGCCAAACTGCAACATCGCCTTGGCGTCGTTGCCGGTGTACTCCATGGTCACCGGGCAGGCGCCACGGTGGCGTTTAAGCAAGTCACCCAACCAGCGTAGCTGATCACCTTTGAGCGCATCGGTCTTGACCTTCAGGCGCAGGCTTTCGGCCAGGTTGGTGCGAGCATCTTCCATGCTCATCACGCGCTTGATCCGCAGGCGCAGGCCGCCGGAGAAGTCGTCGTTGCTGACCTCCCCTTCCACCACCACCATCGCGTCGGTCTGCAACAGCGACTGGGCGGAATGGAAGGCATCGGCAAACAGCGAGGCTTCGATCCGGCCCGAGCGGTCGTCTAGGGTGATGAAACCCATCTTGTCGCCTTTTTTATTCTTCATCACCCGCAGCGCGATGATCATGCCTGCGACGGTCTGGGTATCCCGCGCCGGCTTCAGGTCGATGATGCGCTGGCGGGCGAAACGCCGGATTTCACCTTCATATTCGTCAATCGGGTGACCGGTGAGGTACAGGCCCAGGGTGTCTTTCTCACCCTTGAGGCGCTCCTTGAGGGTCAGGTCCTTGGCCTTGCGATGGTTGGCGTAGACGTCGGCATCTTCTTCGACGAACAGCCCGCCAAACAGGTCGGCGTGGCCGCTGTCGTGGGTGCGTGCGGTCTGCTCGGCGGCCTTGATCGCTTCTTCCATGGCGGTCAGCAATACCGCGCGGTTGCGGTCGATATTGGCCTGGTACGCCTTCGGCTCGTCATGGAAGTACGGGCCCAGGCGATCCAGGGCGCCGCTGCGGATCAAGCCATCCAGAGTACGTTTGTTGATGCGCTTGAGGTCGACCCGGGCGCAGAAATCGAACAGGTCCTTGAACGGCCCGTCCTGACGCGCTTCGGTAATCGCCTCCACCGGGCCTTCGCCCACGCCCTTGATCGCGCCGAGGCCATAAATGATGCGGCCTTCGTCGTTTACCGTGAACTTGAACTCGGAAGTGTTCACGTCCGGCGCGTCGAGGCGCAGCTTCATGGTGCGCACTTCCTCGATCAAGGTCACGACCTTGTCGGTGTTGTGCATATCCGCAGACAGTACCGCCGCCATGAACGGCGCCGGGTAGTGAGCCTTCAGCCACGCAGTCTGGTAAGACACCAGGCCATAGGCGGCAGAGTGGGATTTGTTGAAGCCGTAACCGGCGAACTTTTCCACCAGGTCGAAGATGTTACCGGCCAGGTCGGCATCGATGTTGTTGGTGGCGCAACCTTCAATGAAGCCACCGCGCTGCTTGGCCATTTCCTCGGGCTTTTTCTTACCCATGGCTCGACGCAGCATGTCCGCGCCGCCGAGGGTATAGCCGGCCATGACCTGGGCAATCTGCATCACCTGTTCTTGATACAGGATGATGCCGTAGGTCGGTGCCAGTACCGGCTTGAGGCCTTCGTACTGGTAGTCGGAGTGCGGGTAAGCCAGCTCGGCACGCCCGTGCTTACGATTGATGAAGTCATCCACCATGCCTGACTGCAGCGGGCCCGGACGGAACAGGGCCACCAGTGCGATCAAGTCTTCCAGGCAGTCGGGCTTGAGCTTTTTGATCAGCTCTTTCATGCCGCGGGATTCAAGCTGGAACACGGCCGTGGTTTCGGCTTTTTGCAGCAGGCTGTAGGTCGGCTTGTCATCCAGCGGGATAAACGCGATATCCAGCGGTGGCTCATTGACCTTGGCGCGGTCGCGGTTGATGGTCTTCAGCGCCCAGTCGATGATCGTCAGGGTACGCAGGCCGAGGAAGTCGAACTTCACCAGGCCGGCCGCCTCCACGTCGTCCTTGTCGAACTGGGTTACCAGGCCGTCGCCTTCTTCGTCGCAATAGATCGGCGAAAAGTCGGTCAGCTTGGTAGGCGCGATTACTACACCACCGGCGTGTTTACCGACGTTACGCACCACGCCTTCGAGCTTGCGCGCCATGTCCCAGATTTCAGCCGCTTCTTCATCGACCTTGATGAAGTCCCGCAGGATTTCTTCCTGCTCGTAGGCTTTTTCCAGGGTCATGCCGACTTCAAACGGAATCATCTTCGACAGGCGGTCAGCCAGGCCGTAGGACTTGCCCTGCACCCGGGCCACGTCGCGAATTACCGCTTTCGCCGCCATGGAACCGAAGGTGATGATCTGGCTTACCGCGTTACGGCCGTATTTCTCGGCCACGTACTCAATAACCCGGTCGCGACCATCCATGCAGAAGTCGACGTCGAAGTCGGGCATCGATACCCGTTCCGGGTTAAGGAAACGTTCGAACAGCAGGTCGTATTCCAGCGGGTCGAGGTCGGTGATCTTCTGCACATAGGCCACCAGCGACCCGGCACCCGATCCACGGCCTGGGCCCACTGGCACGCCGTTGCTTTTGGCCCACTGGATAAAGTCCATTACGATCAGGAAGTAACCGGGGAACCCCATCTGGATAATGATATCCAGCTCGAAATTCAGCCGGTCGACGTAGACCTGGCGCTTGGCTTCATAATCTTCAGTGGTGTCCTTGGGCAGCAGGACGCTCAGGCGTTCCTCCAAACCGTCGAACGAGACCTTGCGGAAATACTCGTCGATGGTCATGCCATCGGGAATCGGGAAGTTGGGCAGGAAGTGCTTGCCCAGCTTCACTTCAATATTGCAGCGCTTGGCAATTTCGACGGAGTTTTCCAGGGCCTCGGGCAGGTCACTGAACAGCTCGGCCATTTCATCGGCGCTTTTGAGGTACTGCTCTTCGCTGTAGTTTTTCGAGCGGCGCGGATCGTCCAGCGCCCGGCCTTCGCCGATGCATACGCGGGTTTCGTGGGCCTCGAAGTCTTCCTTCTTGATAAAGCGCACATCGTTGGTCGCCACCAGCGGCGCGCCAAGCTTTTCAGCCAGGGCCACAGCGGCGTGCAACTGCTCTTCATCGTTGGGGCGGTTGGTGCGCTGGATTTCCAGGTAGAAACGGTTGGGGAACACCTCCATCCACTCACGGGCGAGCACTTCAGCCTCATGAGGATTACCGCCCAACAGCGCGATACCGATTTCACCCTCTTTGGCCGCCGAGAGCATGATCAGCCCTTCGCTGGCTTCGGCCACCCACTCGCGCTCGATGATGATCGAGCCATTGCGCTGGCCATCGATAAAGCCACGGGAAATCAGTTCGGTGAGGTTGCGATAACCCACGCCGTTCATCGCCAACAGGCTGATGCGGCTCAGTGGGTTATCCGGGTCCTTGTTCGACAGCCACAGGTCGGCACCGCAGATCGGCTTGATGCCGGCGCCCATGGCGGCCTTGTAGAACTTGACCAGGGAACACATGTTGTTCTGGTCGGTCACCGCCACGGCAGGCATGTTCATGCCCACCAGCGTTTTGACCAGGGGTTTGATCCGTACCAGGCCGTCGACCAGGGAGTATTCAGTGTGCAGGCGCAGGTGAACGAATGAAGCCGGCATAGTGATCCTGTACAAAACGTGGAGACAACAAGGCCCGGATTGTACCGGGCCTTGGCAAAAACATCAGCCTTGCTGCTAAACCTCGATCAGGCTTTCCCGAGCCTCGAAAGCCTGGCGAACCGGGGCAAACGAGCGGCGGTGGATCGGGGTCGGGCCCAGGCGAGCCAAAGCTTCCAGATGAACGGGCGTTGGATAGCCTTTGTGCCCGCCGATGCCGTAGCCGGGATAGATCAATTCGAAAGCCGCCATTTCACGGTCACGGCTGACCTTGGCCAGGATCGATGCAGCGGCAATCGCCGGCACTTTGCTATCACCCTTGACCACCGCTTCAGCCGGCATCGTCAGCTTCGGGCAGCGGTTGCCGTCGATCATCGCCATTTTGGGCGTGATGTGCAGGCCTTCAATAGCGCGCTGCATGGCCAGCATGGTGGCGTGCAGGATGTTCAGTTCGTCGATTTCTTCGACCTCAGCCCGGGCGATGTGCCAGCTCAGGGCTTTCTCACAGATCTCGTCGTAGAGTTTTTCGCGACGGGCTTCGGTGAGTTTCTTCGAATCGTTGAGGCCAAGGATCGGACGGTTTGGATCGAGAATCACCGCGGCGGTGACGACTGCGCCGCACAGCGGGCCGCGACCGACTTCGTCAACACCGGCAACCAGATCAAGGGCATCGGCGACCAGGCTGAAATCCAGGCCCATTTGCGTCTTCATAGGGTTTCCTGTTTATGGCCGATCAAGGTCAGCACAGCGTCCGCCGCCTGGTTCGACGCATCACGGCGCAAGGTGCGGTGGATTTCGTCGAAACCACGGGTCTGCTCTTCGCCGCCATCGATCAACGGGAAAAGGGTTTGCGCCAGGGCTTCAGGCGTCGCATCGTCCTGCAACAACTCGGGCACCAACAGACGCTGGGCCAGCAAATTCGGCAGGGAGATGTAGGGGCTTTTGACCATACGCTTGAGAATCCAGTAGGTCAGCGGCGCCAGGCGATAGGCCACGACCATCGGGCGCTTGTAGAGCAAGGCCTCCAGGGTCGCAGTGCCGGAGGCGATCAGCACCGCATCGCACGCCGCCAGTGCCAGGTGCGAGCCGCCGTCGAGCAGGGTCAACGGCAAGTTGCGCCCTACCAGCAATTCTTCAATTTGTGCACGGCGCTGAGGACTGGCGCATGGCAATACGAAGCGCACACCCGGCTTCAGCGCCTGCAGGCGTTCGGCTGCATCAAAAAACAGCGCGCCGAGACGACCGACTTCGCCGCCACGGCTCCCCGGCATCAAGGCCACCAGCGGACCTTCGGGCAAACCCAGTTCGGCACGCGCGGCAGCACGGTCGGCCTGCAGAGGAATGGTATCGGCCAGGGTGTGCCCGACAAACCGCACCGGCACGCCCTTCTCTTCGTAGAACCGGGCCTCGAAGGGCAGCAGGGTCAGCATCAGGTCGCAGCCTTCGCGAATCTTGAGCACGCGCTTTTGCCGCCACGCCCACACGGACGGGCTGACGTAATGCACGGTCTTGATCCCGGCCTGACGCAATTTGAGTTCGATATTGAGGGTGAAGTCCGGCGCGTCGATTCCGATAAAGACGTCGGGCTTTTCTTCGATCAGGGTCTGGATCAGCTTTTTGCGACGGGCCAGCAGCTCACGCAACCGACCCAACACTTCCACCAGCCCCATGACCGACAAGCGCTCCATGGGAAAGTAGGACATGAGGCCTTCAGCCTGCATCAGCGGACCGCCGACACCGATGAATTCAACCGCAGGATGCTGGAGCTTGAGGGCCCGCATCAGGCCTGCACCGAGAATATCGCCGGAAGCTTCTCCGGCCACCAACGCTATACGCAGCCTGGCCATGATCAGCGGGTGATGCCGCGAGTCGACGACTGGATAGAGTCACGGAATATCGCGACTTCCGGAAACAATGCGGCTGGCTCCGTCAGTTCGATCAAGGCCTGGTCGACCGTCAGCCCCTGGCGGTAAACCACCTTGTAGGCGCGGCGCAGGGCGTGGATCGCGTCTTCGCTGAAGCCCCGACGGCGCATGCCTTCGAAGTTCATGCTGCGGGCCTCGGCCGGGTTGCCGAACACGGTGACGAACGCCGGAACGTCCTTGCCGATGGCGGTACCCATGCCGGAAAAGCTGTGGGCGCCGATATGGCAGTACTGATGCACCAGGGTAAAGCCGGACAGGATCGCCCAATCGTCAACGTGCACATGGCCGGCCAACGCAGTGTTGTTGACCAGGATGCAATGGTTGCCGATTACGCTGTCATGACCGATATGCGCATAAGCCATCACCAGGTTGTGGTCACCCAGGGTGGTCTCGGCACGGTCCTGGACAGTACCGCGGTGAATGGTCACGCCTTCACGGATGATGTTGTGATCACCGATTACCAGACGTGTTTCTTCACCCTTGTACTTCATGTCCGGGGTGTCTTCGCCTATCGATGAGAACTGATAGATACGATTGTGTTTGCCAATCCTCGTCGGGCCTTTGAGGATCACATGCGGCCCGATGACTGTCCCCTCGCCGATTTCCACACCTGCGCCGACGATCGACCAAGGGCCGACCTCAACGTCGGCGGCCAGTACGGCCGTCGGATCGATGATTGCGCGAGGGTCAATCAAACTCATAGTTTGCGTTCCGCACAGATGATTTCAGCCGAGCACACCGGCTTGCCGTCGACCGAGGCCTGGCATTCGAACTTCCAGATCTGGCGCTTGCAGCTGATGAACTTGGCTTCAAGGATCAACTGGTCACCCGGAGTTACCGGGTTGCGGAAGCGCAGTTTGTCAGAGCCCACGAAATAGTAGAGCGTGCCATCGGCAGGCTTCAGGTCGAGCATTTTGAAACCAAGGATACCGGCAGCCTGGGCCATCGCTTCGATGATCAATACGCCTGGCATGATGGGATGCGCAGGGAAGTGACCGTTGAAGAACGGTTCGTTGATGCTGACATTCTTGTAGGCACGAATGCGCTTTTCCTCAACATTGAGGTCCGTGACCCGGTCCACCAGCAGGAACGGGTAACGGTGAGGCAGGTATTCGCGAATCTCGTTGATGTCCATCATTTCGGGGGGAAGCCTGTAATAAAGATTGGGAGCGTGCGGACTAAGGCACGCCCCTCTAGCAAATCAAGGAGGCAGTCTAGCGGCTGTGCACACTTGATATGGAAATGGTATCAGCCATCTGATGAAGCATTACCGTCAGGGGTCACGTCCCCAACACGCTTTTCCAGATGTTTCAGGCGCCGAGCGATATCGTCGAGCTGCCTCAGACGCGCCGCGCTCTTGCGCCATTCGGCCGCAGGCTGCATGGCCGTACCGGATGAATAGGACCCAGGCTCGGTAATCGAATGGGTCACCATGGTCATGCCGGTGATGAATACGTTGTCGCACACTTCGATATGGCCCACCAGGCCAACACCCCCGGCGAGCATGCAATGCTTGCCGATCCTGGTGCTGCCGGAGATCCCCACGCAGGCGGCCATGGCGGTGTGATCGCCAATCTGCACGTTGTGGGCGATCTGAATCTGGTTATCCAGTTTCACGCCGTTACCAATGACGGTATCGGCCAGGGCCCCGCGGTCAACGGCAGTGTTGACGCCAATTTCAACGTCATCGCCAATCAACACGCCGCCCACTTGGGCAATCTTGTGCCAGACACCCTTCGAGTTGGCGAAGCCGAAGCCCTCGCCGCCAATCACGGCACCGGACTGAATCACCACACGCTCACCGATACGCACATCGTGGTACAGGGTCACACGCGGAGCCAGCCAGCCACCGGCACCAATCTCGCTGCGCGCGCCGATAAAACACTGGGCACCCAGCGTTACACCCGCCCCGATGCGTGCACCGCTTTCAATCACCACAAAAGCACCGATGCTCGCGGCAGGGTCAACCTGAGCGTCATCGGCGATCACCGCCGTCGGATGGATACCGGCGGGGGCCTTGGGTTTCGGATCGAACAGGTGCGACACCCGGGCATACGCCAGGTACGGATCGGCAACAACCAGCGCGTCCCCGGCAAAACCTTCGGCGTCAGCGGCCTTCAGCAGCACGGCTGCGGCGCGGCTTTCGCCCAGGTATTTACGGTATTGGGGGTTTGCCAGGAAGCTCAACTGAGCTGGGCCAGCCTCCTGCAAGGTGGCTAGCCCAGTGATTTCCTTCTCTGCGGAGCCACGCAAGGTGGCTCCCAGGAACTCGGCCAATTGGCCGAGCTTGATAGTCGCAGTCATGGCTTACTTCAGCTGATTCATGCGCTCGATCACCTGACGGGTGATGTCGTACTGAGGTTTAACGTCGATGACTGCACCGCGTTCGAATACCAGGTCAAAGGCACCTTTCTTGATGACTTCTTCCACAGCGCTGTCGAGTTTCGGCTTCAGCTGCTTGAGCATTTCGCGGTCGGCAACAGCCTTGGCTTCGTTCAGCTCCTTGGACTGGAACTGGTAGTCACGGGCCTTTTGCTTGAATTCAAGCTCCAGACGCTCGCGCTCGCCTTGCTGCATCTTGTCGCCACCGGCTACCAGACGATCCTGGATGCCCTTGGCGCTGCTTTCCAGCGTCTTGAGCTTGGTCAGTTGAGGACCGAATTTCTTCTCGGCATCTACGGCATATTTCTTGGCCGCATCGGATTCCAGCAGCGCCATCTGATAGTTCAGAACGGCAATTTTCATTTCGGCAAAGGCCGGGGTCGCTACCAGGACAGTCGCCAGGAGAACCAATTGAGTCAACTTACGCACGATGCACTCCTACAGAATCCGTTGTCGTTATCTTGGGTCAGACGCTTAGAACGTCTGGCCGAGGGAGAATTGGAAAATCTGGGTTTCAGCGTTATCCGGTTTCTTGACCGGCATGGCCAGAGCAAAGCTCAATGGGCCAAGCGCGGTAACCCAGGTCACACCGACACCGACAGAGCTTGCCAGGTTGCTGAAGCTCACGTCGTTGCACTGCGTGTTGGACTTCGAGCCATTCGGGTTGGTGACCTGTTCGCACTTGGAGTCGAATACGTTACCCACATCCCAGAAGACCGAAGTACGCAGGGAACGTTGATCTTTAACGAATGGCAGCGGGAACAGAATCTCAGCACCACCCTGGATCAGCACGTTACCACCGAATGGCAGCGGGTCGTTGTCCGAGTCAGCCACAGTCCCCTGGTTACCGGTCACACCCACGCCACGGCTTGGGGTACCACGAGGACCCAAGGTGCTGTCTTTGAAACCACGTACCGAGTTGAAACCACCCGCATAGTAGTTCTCATAGAACGGCAAGCCGCTGGTCGAACCGTAACCGTCGCCATAACCCAGCTCGGTGTGCAGGCGCATGGTGTAGTTTTCGCTCAAAGGCTGGAACAACTGGCCACGGTAGTCGAGTTTGAAGAACGACAGGTCGCTGCCCGGCGTGGTGGCTTCCAGGGTCAGGCTCTGGGAATGGCCGCGGGTCGCGAGTACGCCTTTGTTCAGGGTCGATTCCGACCAACCGGCCGAAGCCTTGAAGTTCAGGAACTGGTCGCCTTCTTTACGCACGAAGTTGAAGATCTCATCCACGGTGTACACACCGGTCTTGATCTTGTCCTGCTGCGCGGTCAGGCCGAAGGTCAGACGCGAGGTCTCACTGATCGGGTAACCAATGTTGGCACCAACACCGAAGCTGTCGATTGCATAGCTTGCAACGTCAACGTCGAGGTCTTTGTAGTCGGTTGTACGATAGAAGGCGTTGTAGCCCAGGCTCACGCCGTCAGCAGTCCAGTAGGGGTCGACATAACCGAAGTTATAGCGGCTCTGGTATTCGCTTCGGGTCAGGCCGATGGAAACCTTGTTACCGGTACCGAGGAAGTTGTTCTGGGTGATCGAACCACCGAGGATCAGGCCGGCACTCTGGGCGAAACCGACACTGGCGGTAATCGAACCGGAGGCTTGCTCTTCTACGGCGTAGTTCACGTCAACCTGGTCATCCACACCCGGTACAGCCGGGGTTTCAACGTTGACTTCCTTAAAGAAGCCCAGGCGCTCGAGGCGAACCTTGGACTGGTCGATCAGGTAAGTCGACGCCCAGCCACCTTCCATCTGACGCATTTCGCGGCGCAGCACTTCGTCGGCAGACTTGGTGTTGCCACGGAAGTTGATGCGGTTCACGTAGGCACGCTTGCCCGGGTCTACAACGAAGGTGATGTCCACGGTGTGGTCTTCGTCGTGCGGGGTCGGTACGCCGTTGACGTTGGCGAAGGTATAGCCTTCGTTACCCAGGCGGCGGGTGATCAGCTCGGAGGTGGTGGTCATCAGCTTGCGCGAGAACACCTGGTCCTTCTGCACCAGCAACAGGGACTTGACCTGGTCTTCAGGCACTTTCAAGTCGCCGCTGAGCTTGACGTCACGAACCTTGTACTTCTCGCCTTCGTTGACGTTGACAGTGATATAGACGTGCTTCTTGTCCGGGGTGATGGACACCTGGGTCGAAGCGATATCCATGTTGATATAGCCGCGGTCCAGGTAGTAGGAACGCAGGCGCTCCAGGTCACCGGAGAGTTTTTCACGGGCATACTTGTCATCGTTCTTGAAGAACGACAGCCAGTTGGTGGTCTTGAGTTCGAACAGGTCGATCAGGTCGTCATCAGCAAACTTGGTGTTACCCACCACGTTGATGTGCTGGATGGCCGCCACGGTGCCTTCGTTGATGTTGACCTTCAGGCCGACGCGGTTACGCGGTTGCGGCACCACTTCGGTCTCGACGGTAGCCGAGTAACGACCCTGGGCAACGTACTGGCGTTGCAGTTCGTTACGCACGCCTTCGAGGGTGGCACGCTGGAAGATCTCGCCTTCGGCAAGGCCGGATTGCTTGAGGCCTTTCATCAAGTCTTCAGTGGAGATCGCCTTGTTGCCTTCGATCTCGATACTGGCGACAGAAGGTCGCTCGACGACAGTGATGACGAGGACGTTACCTTCGCGACCCAGTTGGATATCTTGAAAGAACCCGGTTTTGAACAGCGCACGAGTGGATTCCACCAGGCGACGGTCATCAGCCTGTTCCCCGACGTTCAACGGCAAGGCACCAAAGACGCTACCCGCGGAAACCCGCTGGAGGCCGTTGACGCGAATATCGGAGATGGTGAAGGACTCGGCGTGAACTTCGGCGATCATCAATACGGTGAGAACCGCAGTTAGCAGCAGACGTTTCATGAAGTCCTTTCTTATTCCAACTGGCAATAAACAAACTGCCGCAAAATGCGGCAGATTCGCAATTCAGCGAAGCGTTACAGTCGTCCCAGATCGTTGACCAGGGCTAATAACATCACCCCGACCACCAAACTGATACCGATCTGTATCCCCCAACCCTGCACCCGATCCGACAAGGGGCGACCACGCGCCCACTCGACCAGATAAAACAACAGATGCCCCCCATCCAATACTGGAATGGGCAACAAATTCAGAACCCCAAGGCTAATACTCAGATAAGCCAGGAAATTCAGGAAATCTACAACGCCCGACTGGGCAGAAGCGCCCGCCACTTTAGCAATGGTTATCGGTCCACTCAAGTTTTTTACCGAGAGCTCGCCGAACAACATTTTCTTGAGGGAATCGAGGGTCAGCACACTCATGGTCCAGGTGCGTCTCGCACCCTCGCCAATCGCTGCCAACGGCCCGAAGCTGACCTCTCGAACCATCGAGGGTGGCCAATCGACACCTTTGACGCCGGCCCCCAGGTAACCCCCGGCTGCCTTGGCCTCCCCACGAACCGCCAGGGTCACAGGGACGTCGATTTGAGCACCATCGCGCTCAACTTTCAGCACAATTTTGGTATCAGGGCGTACACGCACCAGGTCGACCACCTGCTGCCAGTCACCCAGCGCCTGGCCATCGAGGGCCAGCAGGCGATCGCCGGTTTTCAGACCCGCGGCCTGGGCTGGCCCCTTCGGATCCAGCTCCGCCAGCACCGGTGGCAAGGCCGGACGCCATGGGCGAATGCCCAGGGATTTGATCGGGTCAGGCTCATCGGAGCCTTTCAGCCAGTGGTCCAGGGCCAGCTCGCGCGAGGTTTCGGTGGTGGAATCCTGATCGCGCACCACCAGTTTCACGATGCCGCTTTCACCCAGGCGACGCACTAACTGCAAATTGACGGCACCCCAGCCGGTGGTTGGTTCGCCATCAACTGCAACAATTTCTTGCCCGGCAGTCAGGCCGGCCTTCGCCGCCATGCTGTCGGCCTCGACGGCACCGATCACCGGACGCACCTGCTGGCTACCCAACATGGCCAGGACCCAGAAGAACACCATCGCCAACAGGAAATTCGCGATCGGGCCTGCCGCGACGATGGCGATGCGCTGACGAACGGTCTTGCGGTTGAAGGATTGATCCAACTGATCAGCCGGCACTTCGCCTTCGCGCTCGTCGAGCATCTTGACGTAGCCGCCCAATGGAATGGCCGCAATTACGAACTCGGTGCCACGACGGTCGTGCCAGCGCAGCAACGGCATGCCGAAGCCTACGGAAAAGCGCAGTACCTTGACGCCGCAACGACGCGCGACCCAGAAATGGCCGAACTCGTGGAAGGTAACCAGCACACCCAGAGCAACCAGGGTGCCGACAATCATGTAGAGCGCACTCATCTAATTTCTCCGCATTTCAATCCAGTGCCTGAAGGCTTGAACACACCCAGAGGCTAACGCGTATTGCGGCTCAACCACTGCTCGGTCAAGGCCCGGGCCTTTGCATCCGCTTCGAACACCGCGCCCAGATCATTCACCGGGACGACGGGCTCAAGGCTCAAAACGTCCTCGATGATACCCGCGATCTGCGGAAAGCGGATGCGCCGGTCCAGAAACGCCGCCACAGCCACTTCATTGGCCGCATTCAGCATCGCCGGGGCACTGTTACCCGCCTCCGCAGCTTGCCGCGCAAGACGCAGGCAAGGGAAGCGTTGCTCGTCGGGCGCTTCGAAGTCCAGACGGGCAATGGCAAACAGATCCAACGGCGCAACACCCGAGTCAATCCGCTCAGGCCATGCCAGGGCATTGGCGATCGGCGTACGCATGTCCGGATTGCCCAGTTGGGCCAATACCGAGCCATCCACATAGTCCACCAGGGAATGAATCACACTTTGCGGGTGGATCACCACCTCGACCTGGTCCGGCCGGGCATCGAACAACCAGCAGGCCTCAATCAGCTCCAGGCCCTTGTTCATCATGCTCGCTGAATCCACCGAGATCTTGCGCCCCATGGACCAGTTCGGGTGAGCGCACGCCTGATCGGGAGAAACATGCTCCAGATCGGCCAGCGGCGCCTGCCGGAACGGACCACCGGAGGCTGTCAGCAGAATCCGGCGCACGCCGACCTGGCTCAACCCGCGGGCGAAATCACCAGGCATGCATTGGAAAATCGCGTTGTGCTCGCTGTCGAGCGGCAACAGCACGGCGCCGCTCTTGCGCACCGCCTGCATGAAGAGTGCCCCGGACATCACCAGGGCTTCTTTGTTGGCCAGCAGAATCTTCTTGCCCGCATCAACGGCCGCCAGGGTCGGGCGCAAGCCGGCAGCGCCGACAATCGCCGCAACCACGGTGTCGACCTCAGGGTCTGCCGAAACCTGGCACAACCCCTCCTCCCCCACCAATACCTGAGTCGCCAGGCCCGCAGCGCGCAAGTCATCCTGCAAACCACGTGCAACTGCCGCTTCGGGCACTACTGCGTATTGCGGCGCGTGCCGCACACACAGTGCCAGCAGTTCACTCAGGCGACTGAAACCGGTCAAGGCGAATACTTGATAACGCTCGGGATGACGGGCAATCACATCCAGGGTGCTTAGCCCCACCGAGCCGGTAGCGCCCAGCACGGTTACCTGTTGCAGGCGGCTCACGAGGCAGCCATCCACAGCAGTACGGCAAAGATCGGGATCGCGGCCGTCAGGCTGTCGATACGGTCCAGCACGCCACCGTGACCCGGCAGCAGGTTACTGCTGTCCTTGATCCCGGCCTGGCGCTTGAACATGCTTTCGGTCAGGTCACCGACCACCGAGATGAACACCACCACGGCTGCGCCCACCAGGCCCAGGAGCATTTCCTTGACGGTCCAGCCACGCACCACACCGACCACCACGGTAATCACCAGGGTCAACGCCAGGCCGCCATATACGCCTTCCCAGCTTTTGCCCGGACTGACCGCCGGCGCCAGCTTGCGCTTGCCGAAGGCACGCCCGGAGAAATAGGCGCCGATATCGGCACCCCACACCAGAACCATCACCGCCATGATCAGCCAGTTACCCAGTTGCATGTGCTTGATGTAGACCAGGCCCTGCCAGGCAGGCAACAGAATCAAAAGGCCAATCACCAGCTTGCAGGCGACACTGGACCAATGACTGCTGGTGCCCGGATAGGTCAGCACCAGATAGGTCGCCAACGCCCACCACAACACCGCCGCACCCAGCACCCAGGGCGCCACGTCCGGCAGGATGTACATCAGGAACATCAACAACGCCACGACAGCGGCATACACCACACGAGGCAACTGCGCGGCGAAACCCGCCAGGCGCGCCCATTCCCAGGCACCCAGGGTCACAACCAGGCCGATGAACAGCGCGAAGTTCGCACCTTCAAGCAGGAAAAACCCGCACAGGGCAATAGGCAGCAGGATCAGCGCCGTGATGATTCGTTGTTTAAGCATTAAACCCGGGCTCCAGCTTCGATCTGCTCGCTCGTTTTACCGAAGCGACGCTGACGGGAAGCGAAATCGGCCAGCGCATTGCGCATGGCATCGTGTTTGAAGTCCGGCCAGAACAGGTCGGAGAAGTACAGTTCGGTATAGGCCAACTGCCACAACAGGAAGTTGCTGATGCGATGGTCGCCACCGGTACGAATGCACAGGTCCGGCAACGGCAGGTCGCCGGTCACCAGGCAGGTTTGCAAGAGTTCGGGGGTGATGTCTTCCGGGCGCAGATGGCCGGCCTGCACTTCCCGCGCCAGACGCTGCGCGGCCTGGGCAATATCCCACTGGCCGCCGTAGTTGGCTGCGATCTGCAGCACAAAACGGTTGCTGCCGGCAGTGATCGCCTCGGCTTCGCGCATGGCCGCCTGCAGCTCCGGATGAAACCGCGAACGGTCACCGATGATACGCAGGCTGATGTTGTTCTCGTTCAGGCGCTTGGCCTCGCGGCGCAGGGCCTTGAAGAACAGGTCCATCAAGGCACTGACCTCCTCGGCCGGGCGCTGCCAGTTTTCACTGGAGAACGCGAACAGGGTCAATACTTCGACCTTGGCCTCGGCGCACACCTCGATCACGGCTCGTACAGCGTCGACACCCGCCTTATGCCCGGCAACGCCCGGCATAAAGCGCTTCTTCGCCCAGCGATTATTCCCGTCCATGATGATCGCGACATGGCGCGGCACCACGGAGGGCACAGTCTGCTTGGTCTTTTCCATGAAGGCGTCCTGACCCCTTATACGGCCATCAGGTCCTTTTCTTTATCTTCCGTGGCCTTGGTGATCTGGGCCTCGGCATCTTTAGTCAGCTTGTCGATATCAGCAACGGCACGGCGCTCTTCGTCTTCGCTGATTTCCTTGTCCTTGACCAGCTTCTTCAGGTCACCCAAGGCATCACGACGGATGTTGCGCACGGCAACACGTGCGTCTTCCGCTGCACTGCGCGCCTGCTTGGTGAAGCCCTTGCGGGTTTCTTCGGTCAGGGCAGGCATGGAGATCAGCAGCAATTCGCCCAGGTTGGTCGGATTGAGGTTCAAACCGGCGCTCTGGATGGCCTTGTCGACGGCGCCGAGCATGTTGCGCTCGAAAGCAACGACTTGCAGGGTGCGCGAATCTTTTACAGTGATGTTGGCCACTTGGGTGATCGAGGTATCAGCGCCGTAGTAAGGCACCATCACGCTGCCCAGGATGCTTGGGTGGGCCTTGCCGGTACGAATCTGGCCAAACGCATGGTTCAGGGATTCCAGGGATTTTTGCATGCGCTCTTGAGCGTCTTTTTTGATTTCGTTGATCATTGTTCGATTTCCTCGATCAGAGTCCCTTCCGCGCCGCCGTGTACGATGTTCAGCAGGGCGCCGGGCTTGTTCATGTTAAATACGCGCAGCGGCATCTTGTGGTCGCGGCACAAGCAAATTGCCGTCAGGTCCATCACGCCCAGCTTGCGATCCAGTACTTCATCATAAGTCAGATGATCGAACTTCTCGGCATGCGGGTCTTTGAATGGGTCTGCGGTGTAGACACCGTCAACCTTGGTGGCCTTGAGTACCACGTCCGCGTTGATCTCGATACCACGCAGGCAAGCTGCCGAATCGGTGGTAAAGAATGGGTTGCCGGTACCGGCCGCAAAAATCACGACTTCCTTGGCATCCAGGTGACGCATGGCCTTGCGACGATCATAGTGATCCGTTACGCCAACCATGGAAATAGCCGACATCACGATCGCGGTGATATTGGCGCGCTCCAGCGCATCACGCATGGCCAGGGCGTTCATCACAGTGGCCAGCATGCCCATGTGGTCGCCTGTCACCCGATCCATGCCGGCAGCGCTGAGTGCCGCGCCACGGAACAGGTTGCCGCCGCCGATCACCAGACCGACCTGGACACCGATACCGACCAGTTGGCCGACTTCCAGCGCCATGCGATCGAGTACTTTGGGATCGATCCCAAACTCTTCCGAGCCCATCAGGGCCTCGCCGCTAAGCTTGAGTAGAATGCGTTTATAGCGAGCCTGATGACCACTGCCCTGCTGAGCCATTGCGAATCTCTCCTGCGGCGTATTTTTTGAAAATTCTTGGCAAGCCGTTTACGGCCTGCGTTCACTCTAGCTTGACGCTGTCACAGCGCCATCGGAACACGGCTTTGTAAGCCAGTTCCAAAGGGAAACCAATAAAAATCGATCACCCCATTTGAAAAGAGGCTGCGCGCGTAAGCGGGCAGCCTCTTTTGGGCGACAGTTAAAAACTGTCTTACTTCTTGGTGGCAGCCAGCTGGGCAGCAACTTCTTCAGCGAAGTTGTCGACCGGCTTCTCGATGCCGTCGCCTACTTTGTAGTAGGTGAAGGAAACGATTTCAGCACCGGCTTTCTTGGCCAGTTCGCCAACCTTGATTTCAGGGTTCTTGACGAACGCCTGCTCAACCAGGGAAGCCTCAGCCAGGAACTTGCTGATACGGCCCTTGACCATGTTTTCAACGATGTTTTCAGGCTTGCCTTTGATTTTCTCTTCGTTCAGCTGCAGGAACACGGCTTTCTCGCGTTCGATGGCTTCAGCAGAAACTTCCGATGGCAGCAGGAATTCAGGGTTGCTGGCCGCTACGTGCATAGCGATGTCTTTGGCCAGTTCAACGTTGCCGCCTTTCAGGGCAACCACAACACCGATCTTGTTGCCGTGCAGGTAAGCACCCACAACGTCACCTTCAACGCGGGTCAGGCGACGAATGTTAACGTTCTCGCCTACTTTACCCACCAGAACCAGACGATCAGCTTCTTGAGCTTCGATCAGCGGAGCGGCGTCGGTCAGCTTGTCAGCGAATGCTTTTTCAACGCTGGCAGCGACGAAGTTCTTGAAGTCGTCTTGCAGGGCCAGGAAGTCGGTCTGCGAGTTAACTTCCAGGATAACGGCCGATTTGCCGTCTTCCTTGATTGCGATGGCGCCTTCAGCAGCGACGTTGCCTGCTTTCTTGGCAGCCTTGATGGCGCCCGAAGCACGCATGTCGTCAATGGCTTTTTCGATGTCGCCGCCGGCCTTGGTCAAGGCCTTTTTGCAATCCATCATGCCTTCGCCGGTACGCTCACGCAGTTCTTTAACCAACGCTGCAGTAATCTCTGCCATTTTCAAAATCCTCTTGGATAGGTTTTCAACCATTCCACCCGATTGAACGGGCGATCAATTCTTCCCGAACCACCCTTGTAGGCCGCTGCACGTTACAAATGTTGTAGCTGCGCTGCCGACAAATGGTTTTCGAGGTGGCAAAAAGGGGGCCAAGCCCCCTTTTTGCTTACTGAGTCAACGCCAAGGCGTCAGTTACTCAGCTGCAGCTACCGGAGCTTCTTCAACGAACTGCTCGGTACCGCCAGCAACGTGGTTGCGACCACGGATTACAGCGTCAGCCATCGAACCCATGTACAGCTGGATAGCGCGGATTGCGTCATCGTTGCCTGGGATGATGTAGTCAACGCCTTCCGGGCTGCTGTTGGTATCGACTACGCCGATAACCGGGATGCCCAGCTTGTTGGCTTCGGTGATCGCGATGCGCTCGTGATCAACGTCGATAACGAACAGTGCGTCAGGCAGACCGCCCATGTCCTTGATACCACCCAGGGAACGATCGAGCTTTTCCAGGTCGCGAGTGCGCATCAGCGCCTCTTTCTTGGTCAGCTTGGCGAAAGTACCGTCTTCGGCTTGCACTTCAAGGTCACGCAGACGCTTGATGGAAGCACGGATGGTTTTGAAGTTGGTCAGCATGCCGCCCAACCAGCGGTGATCGACGTACGGCGAACCGCAACGTGCTGCTTCTTCAGCAACGATCTTGCCAGCGGAACGCTTGGTGCCGACGAACAGAATCTTGTTTTTGCCCTGGGCCAGGCGCTCTACGAAAGTCAGAGCTTCGTTGAACATTGGCAGGGTTTTTTCAAGGTTGATGATGTGGATCTTGTTACGCGCGCCGAAAATGTATTTACCCATTTTCGGGTTCCAGTAACGGGTCTGGTGACCGAAGTGCACACCGGCCTTCAGCATATCGCGCATGTTGACTTGGGACATGATAGTTCCTTAATAAGTCGGGTTTGGCCTCCACGTATCCCAATGACCAACCAGCGGCATTCGCCTCCGGCACCCAGGTCATCGTGTCGACACGTGTGTGGATTTAAGCTTTGCGGGGTATCCCCGGAAAGCGGCGCATTTTATACCACAGAGCTTGCAAAAACGAAACCCGCAATCACATTTGCCGTCAGTCGCTTTTGCCTAAGCCTTTGAATAGAGCCAGAATGCCCCCATCCTTATAGACAGAAGCGATCGCCAGACGCTCATGGTTTCACCCTTGCGTCTGCTAGAATCGCGTTTTTTGGGCTTGTGCGAATTCTGCAACCTTTTGTCGCACACCCGTAAACCGTATTGATTTCAGCGCGTCGCGCTAGAGAGAGCCTGTATGACCGTAACCCTCAAAACCGCCGAAGATATCGCTGGCATGCGTGTTGCCGGCAAACTGGCTGCCGACGTCCTGGAAATGATTGCCGAACACGTCAAGCCCGGCGTCACCACCGAAGCGCTGGACCGCATTTGCCACGACTATATCGTCGACGTGCAAAAGGCCATCCCTGCGCCGCTGAACTACAAGGGTTTCCCCAAGTCGATCTGCACCTCGATCAACCACGTGGTGTGCCACGGGATTCCCGGCGACAAGCCGCTGAAGGACGGCGACACCCTGAACATCGACGTCACCGTCATCAAGGACGGCTACCACGGCGACACCAGCCGCATGTTCCACGTCGGCACCGTGCCGGTCTGGGCCGAGCGCCTGTCGCAAGTCACCCAGGAATGCATGTACAAGGCCATTGAGATCGTCAAGCCTGGCTGCCGCCTGGGTGACATCGGTGAAATCATCCAGAAGCACGCTGAAAAGAACGGCTTCTCGGTGGTGCGCGAGTTCTGCGGCCACGGCATCGGCAAGGTGTTCCACGAAGAGCCACAGATCCTGCACTACGGCCGCGCCGGCACCGGCATGGAGCTCAAGGCAGGCATGACCTTCACCATCGAGCCGATGATCAACCAGGGCAAGGCCGACACCAAGGTGCTGGGCGACGGCTGGACCGCCATCACCAAGGACCGCAAGCTCTCGGCGCAGTGGGAACACACCCTGCTGGTGACCGAGACCGGCTACGAGATCTTCACCCTGCGTGCCGACGACACGATTCCCCGCGTTTCGGCGTAATGTTTGCACCGGTTTTCTAATAGCGACGCTGTGACCCATAGATAGAAAGGAAAACCGATCGATGCCCCAGGTGGATCCCGAACTCTTCGACCGTGGCCAGTTCCAGGCGGAACTGGCACTGAAGGCCAGCCCCATCGCCGCCTTCAAGAAGGCCATTCGTCAGGCCCGCGAGGTGCTCGACGGGCGCTTCCGCACGGGCCGCGATATCCGCCGGCTGATCGAGGACCGCGCCTGGTTCGTCGACAACATCCTGCAAAAGGCCTGGGAACAGTTCAGCTGGAGTGAAGACGCCGATATCGCCCTGGTGGCGGTCGGCGGCTACGGCCGTGGCGAACTGCACCCCTACTCCGACATCGACCTGCTGATCTTGCTGGACAGCGCCGATCACGAGATCTTTCGCGACTCCATCGAGCGTTTTCTGACGCTGTTGTGGGACATCGGCCTGGAAGTCGGCCAAAGCGTACGCTCGGTGGACGAGTGTGCCCAGGAAGCCCGCGCCGACCTGACGGTGATCACCAACCTGATGGAAAGCCGCACCATCGCCGGCCCCGAGCGCCTGCGCCAGCGCATGCTGGAAGTCACCAGCACCGCGCACATGTGGCCGAGCAAGGACTTCTTCCTGGCCAAGCGTGCCGAGCAGAAAGCCCGGCACCACAAGTACAACGACACCGAATACAACTTGGAACCCAACGTCAAAGGCTCCCCGGGCGGGCTGCGGGACATCCAGACGATTTTGTGGGTCGCCCGTCGCCAGTACGGCACCCTGAACCTGCGCGCCCTGGCCGGGGAAGGCTTCCTGGTGGAGAGCGAAAACGCCCTGCTGGCCTCCTCCCAGGAATTCCTCTGGAAAGTGCGCTACGCGCTGCACATGCTGGCCGGGCGCTCCGAAGACCGCCTGCTGTTCGACCACCAGCGCTCCATCGCCACCCTGCTGGGGTTTGAAGGCGAAGACGCGAAGACCAGCATCGAAAGTTTCATGCAGCAGTACTACCGCGTGGTGATGAGCATTGCCCAGCTCAGCGACCTGATCATCCAGCACTTCGAAGAAGTGATCCTGGCCCCGGAAGACGAAGCACCGCCGCAGCCGATCAACGCGCGCTTCCAGCTCCACGATGGCTATATCGAGGCACGCAACGACAACGTGTTCAAACGCACGCCGTTCGCCATGCTGGAAATCTTCGTGTTGATGGCCCAGCAGCCGGAAATCAAGGGCGTACGCGCCGACACCATTCGCCTGCTGCGGGAAAACCGTCACCTGATCGACGACGATTTCCGCCACGACATCCGCAATACCAGCCTGTTTATCGAGCTGTTCAAGTGCAAGATCGGCATCCACCGCAACCTGCGGCGCATGAACCGCTACGGGATCCTGGGGCGCTACCTGCCGGAGTTCGGCTTTATCGTCGGGCAGATGCAGCACGACCTGTTCCACATCTACACGGTGGACGCCCACACCCTGAACCTGATCAAGCACCTGCGTAAGTTGCAGTACACCCAGGTGTCAGAGAAATTCCCGCTGGCCAGCAAGCTCATGGCGCGTCTGCCCAAGCCGGAATTGATCTACCTCGCCGGCCTGTACCACGACATCGGCAAGGGCCGGCATGGTGATCACTCGGAAATTGGCGCAGTGGACGCCGAAGCGTTCTGCCAGCGTCACCAGTTGCCGCTGTGGGACAGCCGCCTGATCGTGTGGCTGGTGCAGAACCACCTGGTGATGTCCACCACCGCCCAGCGCAAGGACTTGTCCGACCCGCAGGTGATCCACGATTTTGCCCAGGCCGTCGGCGATGAAACCCGCCTCGACTACCTGTACGTGCTCACCGTGTCCGACATCAACGCCACCAACCCGACGCTGTGGAACTCCTGGCGCGCCAGCCTGTTGCGCCAGCTCTACACCGAGACCAAGCGCGCGCTGCGTCGCGGCCTCGAGAACCCGGTGGACCGCGAAGAACAGATCCGCCGCACCCAAAGCGCGGCCCTGGATATTCTGGTGCGTGGCGGCAATGACCCGGACGACGTCGAGCAACTCTGGTCGCAACTGGGAGACGACTACTTCCTGCGCCACACCGCCGGCGACGTGGCCTGGCACAGCGACGCGATCCTGCAGCAGCCGGCCGATGGCGGCCCACTGGTGCTGATCAAGGAAACCACCCAGCGCGAGTTCGAGGGTGGCACCCAGATCTTCATCTACGCGCCCGACCAGCACGACTTCTTCGCCGTGACCGTGGCGGCGATGGACCAGCTCAACCTGAACATTCACGACGCCCGGGTCATCACCTCCAGCAGCCAGTTCACCCTCGACACCTACATCGTGCTCGACACAGAAGGCGAGTCCATCGGCGACAACCCGGAGCGGGTGAAAAAGATCCGCAAAGGCCTCACCGACGCGCTGCGCAATCCTGACGACTACCCGACCATCATCCAGCGTCGGGTGCCGCGCCAGCTCAAGCACTTTGCTTTTGCCCCCGAGGTGACCATCCACAACGACGCCCAGCGCCCGGTGACGGTACTGGAACTCAGCGCGCCGGACCGCCCGGGCCTGCTGGCACGGATCGGCACGATATTCCTGGAGTTCGACCTGTCGTTGCAGAACGCCAAGATTGCGACCCTGGGCGAGCGGGTGGAAGACGTGTTCTTCATTACCGATGCCGACAACCAGCCGCTTTCCGACCCTGAACTGTGCCGACGCTTGCAGGAAGCCATCGTCCAGCAGTTGAGCGTCAATCAGGAGACCGGCGTCGAGATGTCACGCTTGAGCATCTGACCGACCGCCCATTTTCAGCTTCCAATGAATTGAACGAGATTTATCGATGAACAACGCCCTGAACCAGCTGCAGCCCTACCCGTTCGAGAAATTGCGCGTCCTGCTGGGCAGCGTCACGCCGAACCCGGACAAACGCCCCATCGCCCTGTCCATCGGTGAGCCGAAGCACAAATCCCCGCAGTTTGTCGCCGAGGCGCTGGCCAACAACCTGGACCAGATGGCGGTGTACCCCACCACCCTGGGCATTCCCGCCCTGCGCGAAGCCATTGGCGCCTGGTGTGAACGCCGTTTCAGCGTGCCCAAGGGCTGGCTTGACCCGGCGCGCAACATCCTGCCGGTGAACGGCACCCGTGAAGCGCTGTTCGCCTTCACCCAGACCGTGGTAAACCGCGGCGACGACGCGCTGGTGGTCAGCCCGAACCCGTTCTACCAGATCTACGAAGGGGCTGCGTTCCTCGCCGGGGCCAAGCCGCATTACCTGCCGTGCCTGGATGAAAACGGCTTCAACCCGGATTTCGACGCCGTATCGCCGGACATCTGGAAACGCTGCCAGATCCTGTTCCTGTGCTCGCCAGGCAACCCCACCGGTGCACTGATTCCCGTCGCCACCCTGAAAAAGCTGATCGCCCTGGCCGACGAATACGACTTCGTGATCGCCGCCGACGAGTGCTACAGCGAGCTGTACTTCGACGAACAAACCCCGCCGCCAGGCCTGCTCAGCGCCTGCGTGGAACTGGGCCGCCAGGACTTCAAGCGTTGCGTGGTGTTCCACAGCCTGTCCAAGCGCTCCAACCTGCCGGGCCTGCGTTCGGGCTTTGTGGCCGGCGATGCCGATATCCTCAAGGGCTTCCTGCTGTACCGCACCTACCACGGTTGCGCGATGCCGGTGCAAACCCAACTGGCGAGCATTGCTGCCTGGCAGGACGAAGCCCACGTGCAGGCCAACCGTGACCTGTACCGGGAGAAGTTCGATGCGGTGCTGGCGATCCTGAAGCCGGTGCTGGACGTGCAAAACCCGGACGGCGGCTTCTACCTGTGGCCGAATGTGAAGGGCGACGATGCGGCGTTCTGCCGGGACTTGTTCGTGGAAGAACACGTGACCGTGGTACCGGGCTCGTACCTGTCGCGGGAAGTGGACGGGGTCAACCCGGGCGCCGGGCGTGTACGCCTGGCGCTGGTCGCGCCGCTGGCGGAGTGCGTGGAAGCGGCGACGCGGATTCGCGACTTTATTACCCGCAATAAATAACTGCGCTGAATGTGGCGAGGGAGCTTGCTCCCGCTGGAGTGCGCAGCGCTCCCGCTTTTTTGGGGCCGCTACCCAGCCCAGCGGGAGCAAGCTCCCTCGCCACAAGCAAGCACCGCGGTGTTATTTGATATGACCCAGATTCGCCTCGCTCATATCCAGATCCGCCAACACCTCCCGTAGCACATCATCACCAATCTGATGGTGACGGCTCAGGCTATACAGTTCCAGACGCTGCGCCCGCAGGGCCTTGAGCCGCAACTTGCGCTCCAGTTGATCCATCTGCAACGCCAGCGCCTGGGCTTCGGCCGAATCGTTGAACACTTCCAGTTGATGACGATACTCCGACATCAACCGCGCCTTGAGCTCGGTGGCCAAGGCTGCCTGGGCGGCATCCTGGGGTGCAGCTTCAGCGGGTTCTTCGGCTTCCAGGGCATGGATAGCAGCCACGGCGGTCTTCTTCCAGGCCTCGCGCACTTCATTGTGGCGTTTCTCATCCGGGCTCTTCTCGATGCCGCGCAACAGCAGCGGCAAAGCGATGCAGGCCGCGACCAACGACAGCAGGATCACACCGGCGGCGATGAAGATCAGCAGGTCGCGCTCGGGAAAATCCTGCCCCGGCGCAAGCAGTAACGGTACCGACATCACACCCGCCAGGGTCACGGCACCGCGTACGCCACCGACGGTCAGCAACCAGCAGGACCGCGCGGTGGGCACCAGCGTCAGCTCACTTTTCCCACGAATCCGGCGCAATAAACCCGACAGTCGCCAGATGCTTTGCACCCAGATAAACCGCAACACCACCAGCACCAGGAAAATCGCGATCACGTCCAGGCAGCGATACAACAAGGTCGGCCACAGCGTCGGCTCATGGCTGACCACCGCCTTGATGATGTCCGGCAGTTGCAGGCCCAGCAGCAGGAAGATCAAGCCGTTGAACGCAAACTCCAGCAGCGACCAGACGCTGCGGTTGAGCAACCGGGTGCTGGTCTGGCGCGGCAGCAGGTCGAGCCAGCTTTGCATCATGCCCGCAGCCACCGCCGACAGGATGCCCGATGCGCCAAGGCGTTCCGCCAGCACGTAGGCGGCGAATGGCAGCAACAACATGAACACCACGTGCGTCGCCGGGTCGTCCCAGCCCCGGGCGATCATCCAGGCACGCAGGCGGCCGACCAGCCAGCTCAACGCCACACCGACCGCCAGCCCACCCACGGCCACCAGCACAAAGGTGAGGCTCGCATCCGCCAGCGAGAACACGCCGGTCAGCGCCGCCGCCAAGGCGAACTTGAAGGTCACCAGGCCCGAGGCATCATTCATCAACGCCTCGCCCTGGAGCATGTGCATCAGTGGCGTCGGCAAGCGGTTCTGGGAAATGGCCGACACCGCCACGGCATCCGTCGGCGACAACACGGCCGCCAGGGCGAAGGCCACCGGCAGGGGAATACTCGGCAACAACCAGTGAATGAAGTAACCGGCACCCACCACTGTAAACAGCACCAACCCCACCGCCAGCGTCAGGATCGGCCCGCGCAGGCGCCACAATTCACGCTTGGGCATGCGCCAGCCATCAGAGAACAGCAGCGGCGGCAGAAACAGGAAAAGAAACAACTCAGGGTCCAGGGCGACATGCAGCCCCAGGGTCGGCCAGGCCAGCAACGCACCGGCGGCGATCTGCACCAGTGGCAACGGCAGTGGGATCACACGCCCGACAAGGCGCGAAACGCTGACCAGCATCAGCAGGATAAGTACGGTGTAGGCGGTTTGCATAACGCGGGATTCCCAGACAATCAACTTGCAACAACACACATCAGGCAACAACTCGCCGTTGAAGTGCCATATTAGCCGCCTATGCTGCGCGATGGCCTTTGCACAAAAGTCGCACACGAGCAAAACGTAAGTGTGACGAGCGGCGCCGAAAGCCGCTGGCCATGGCATAATCCGTGACCTTTAATCTGCGTGAGCCCAAAGGGGGGCAATTCCTTGACCGCTTCAAGCAAAACGTTGCACCTTTTCGGCATCAAAGCCTGCGACACCATGAAAAAGGCGCGCACCTGGCTCGATGAGCACGCTATCCAGTATGAGTTTCATGACTACAAGACGGCCGGTATCGACCGCGAACACTTGACCCAATGGTGCAATGAGCACGGTTGGCAGGTGGTTTTGAACCGTGCGGGCACCACCTTTCGCAAACTCGAAGACGAACGCAAAGCCGATCTCGACCAAGCGAAAGCCATTGAATTGATGCTCGCGCAACCCTCGATGATCAAGCGCCCGGTGCTTGATCTCGGTGACAAAACCCTGATTGGCTTCAAGCCAGATAGCTATTCGGCGGCCCTCAAGTAGGCCAGCCCACTCCATTTTTGTAGAGGTAACAGCATGTCCAATTCCCTGTTCAGCCTGGGCTTCGGCGTCGGCACTCAGAACCGCCAAGGTGCTTGGCTGGAAGTGTTTTACGCACAACCGCTGCTCAATCCATCGGCTGAAATCATCGCGGCCATCGCGCCGATCCTCGGTTACACCGAAGGCAACCAGGCGATCACTTTCACCGTCACCCAGGCCCTGCAACTGGCTGACGCGCTCAAGGGCGTCGACGCTGCCCAAGCCGCCCTGTTGAGCCGCCTGGCTGAAAGCCACACGCCGCTGGTCGCCACCCTGCTGGCCGAAGACGCCGCACTGACCTCCACGCCTGAGGCCTACCTCAAGCTGCACCTGCTGTCCCATCGCCTGGTCAAGCCTCACGGCCTGAGCCTGGCCGGTGTGTTCCCGCAGTTGCCGAACGTGGCCTGGACCAGCCAGGGCGCAATCGACATCAATGAGCTGGCCGAGCGTCAACTGGAAGCGCGCCTGCGTGGCGACCTGCTGGAAGTGTTCTCGGTGGACAAGTTCCCGAAGATGACCGACTACGTGGTGCCGAGCGGCGTGCGTATCGCTGATGCCGCGCGGATCCGCCTGGGCGCCTACGTAGGCGAAGGCACCACCGTGATGCACGAAGGTTTCGTCAACTTCAACGCCGGTACCGAAGGCCCGGGCATGATCGAAGGCCGCGTGTCGGCTGGCGTGTTCGTCGGCAAGGGCTCGGACCTGGGCGGCGGTTGCTCCACCATGGGCACCCTGTCGGGTGGCGGCAACATCGTGATCAAGGTCGGCGAAGGCTGCCTGATCGGCGCCAACGCCGGTATCGGTATCCCGTTGGGCGACCGCAACACCGTGGAGTCGGGCCTGTACGTGACCGCCGGCACCAAGGTTGCGCTGCTGGACGAGCAGAACCAGCTGGTCAAGGTGGTCAAGGCCCGCGAGCTGGCCGGCCAACCGGACCTGCTGTTCCGCCGCAACTCCGAGACCGGTGCCGTGGAGTGCAAAACCCACAAATCGGCCATCGAACTGAACGCAGCGCTGCACGCTCACAACTAAGCAGCGACTCGATGCCACTAACGGCCCGCGCCTGACCGGTGCGGGCCGTTTATACGAGTCTTGATCACCATGCTTGTGCCCTCTCCCTGGCGCGCCGATTTTCCGGCCATCGCCACCCTGCAACGGCAAGACCAGACCTATCTGGACAACGCCGCCACCACGCAAAAACCTCAAGCCCTGCTGGACGCCATCAGCCATTACTACGCCAATGGCGCAGCCAATGTGCACCGTGCACAGCACTTGCCGGGCGCCCATGCGACCCAGGCTTTCGAGGACAGTCGCAGCAAGGTGGCACAGTGGCTGAACGTCGGTGACGAGGGGCAAATCATCTTCACCCACGGCGCGACATCGGCGCTGAACCTCCTGGCTTATGGCCTTGAGCACCTATTCAACCCGGGCGACGAGATTGTCATCAGCGCCCTGGAGCACCACGCCAACCTGCTGCCGTGGCAGCAACTGGCCAAGCGTCGCGGGCTGGCGCTGGTGGTACTGCCGCTTGACGCTGGCGGCTTGATCGACCTGCAAGCCGCCGCCCAACTGATCGGCCCGCGCACCCGCCTGCTGGCGGTGAGCCAACTGTCCAACGTACTTGGCGCCTGGCAGCCGTTGCCGCAACTGCTGGCGCTGGCCAAGGCCCACGATGCACTGACGGTGGTCGATGGCGCCCAGGGCATCGTGCATGGTCGCCATGATATGCAGGCCCTGGGCTGCGACTTCTACGTGTTTTCCAGCCATAAACTCTATGGGCCGGACGGCGTCGGCGTGCTGTATGGCCGCACCGAAGCCCTGCATCACCTGCGCCACTGGCAGTTTGGGGGCGAGATGGTGCAGCAGGCTGATTATCAAAGCGCCAGTTTCCGCCCGGCGCCCCTCGGTTTCGAAGCCGGGACTCCGCCGATCGCCAGCGTGATCGGCCTGGGGGCAACCCTGGATTACCTGAGTTCCCTGGACCAGCAGGCGGTGACGGCTCACGAAGCCGCCCTGCACGACTACCTGTTGCGTGGCTTGCAAGCGCGCAATGGCGTGCGCTTGCTGGGGTCGCCGCACGTCGCCCTGGCCAGCTTCGTGGTGGAAGGCGTGCACAACGCCGACCTCGCCCACTTGCTGACCGAACAAGGGATTGCGGTGCGCGCCGGCCATCATTGTGCGATGCCGCTGCTCAAGCAGATGGGATTGTCGGGGGCGATTCGGGTGTCATTGGCGCTGTACAACGACTCCGATGACCTGGAGCGCTTTTTTGAAGCGCTGGATCAAGCCCTGGATATGTTGCGATGAGCTTGCCGACTGAGGCCGTAGTCGCGCTGGAAGCGTTCCAGGCGGTCGGCAGTTGGGAGCAACGAGCCCGCCTGCTGATGCAATGGGGCGAGCGGCTGCCCGCCTTGCCGGACGAAGACAAGGTAGACGTCAACCTGGTGCAGGGCTGTGAAAGCCTGGTGTGGCTGGTGGGGCGCTTGCAGGATGGGCATTGGCAGTTTGCCGCCAGCAGCGATGCACGGCTGATACGCGGGCTGGTGGCGTTGTTGCTGGCGCGGGTCAACGGTGTGTCTGCCGCCGAACTGCAAGCCGTCGACTTGCCCGGCTGGTTTGAACAACTGGGCCTGTCGCGGCAGTTATCGCCGTCGCGCAGCAATGGGTTGAATGCCGTGCTTCAGCGGATGCGGGAGTTGAGCCTTATACAAAACTAAATGTGGGAGCGGGCTTGCTCGCGAAGGCGGCGTGTCAGTCACCGGAGATGTCGACTGATACACCGCTTTCGCGAGCAAGCCCGCTCCCACATTTTGATCTTCATTCCAGACTGAGATCTAAGGGGCCTTGACCCTGTCAGCAGGCCGGCGCACCCCGGCCACTATCTTGTCCACCGCCTTGGTCGCGGCCACCATGCCGAAGGTCGCAGTCACCATCATCACCGCGCCAAACCCGCCGGCACAGTCCAGCTTCACGCCATCCCCGACAAAACTCTTCTGCAAACAGATGCTGCCGTCCGGCTTCGGGTAACGCAGCTGTTCGGTGGAGAACACGCAGGGCACGCTGTAGTGGCGGGTCACAGTGCGGGAGAAGCCATAGTCGCGACGCAACGTGGAGCGCACCTTCGACGCCAGCGGGTCATTGAACGTACGGTTCAAGTCACACACCTGAATCAACGTCGGATCAATCTGCCCGCCCGCGCCGCCGGTGGTGATGATCTGGATCTTGCGCCGCTTGCACCAGGCAATCAGTGCGGCCTTGGCGTTCACACTGTCGATGCAGTCGATCACACAGTCGATGTTCGGCGTGATGTACTCGGCCATCGTCTCGCGGGTCACGAAATCCGCCACCGCGTGCACGGTGCAATCCGGGTTGATGCCTTTCAGGCGCTCGGCCATGACCTCGACCTTGGCCTTGCCCACCGTGCTGTCCAGCGCATGCAACTGACGGTTGCTGTTGCTGACGCATACATCATCGAGGTCAAACAGCGAAATCTCGCCCACGCCGCAGCGAGCGATGGCTTCCGCCGCCCACGAACCCACCCCGCCCACGCCGACGATGGCCACATGGGCCGCCTTCAGGCGCTCCAGGCCTTCAATGCCATACAAGCGGGCGACGCCGGTAAACCGTGGATCTTCTGTACTCATGACCATTACCCCAAAAACCGGCGCGCATTATAGGGCTACACAGCGACAAGTTTTAAACTACAAGCTACAAGTAAGAGAACTTACGACGAGTTGCACTGCCCAATGTCCGGTTTTTCCCGGCTTGCTGTACGGTCGGTGAAAGGCCAGTGTAGGATGCGCGCCGTTCGGCGCAGGCCGACACCTCTTTTCGTTCCACACCCTTTGGAACCCGAAATAGCCATGTCATCGCGTAAATTTGGACTCAACCTGGTGGTGGTGCTGGCAATCGCCGCGCTGTTCACCGGCTTCTGGGCGCTGATCAACCGCCCGGTCAATGCCCCTAACTGGCCCGAGCAGATCTCCGGTTTTTCGTACTCGCCGTTCCAGCAAGGCCAGTACCCACAGAAAGACCAGTATCCGACCGACGATCAAATGCGTCAGGACCTTGCGATCATGAGCAAGCTGACGGACAACATCCGTACCTACTCGGTCGACGGCACCCTGGGGGATATCCCCAAGCTGGCGGAAGAATTCGGCCTGCGGGTGACCCTGGGGATCTGGATCAGTCCGGACCTTGAGCGCAACGAGCGCGAGATCCAGCGCGCCATCGAAATCGCCAACAGCTCCCGCAGCGTAGTGCGGGTAGTGGTGGGCAACGAGGCGCTGTTCCGCGAGGAAATCACTCCGGAAGCGCTGATCGTGCTGCTGGATCGGGTACGGGCCGCCGTCAAGGTGCCCGTAACCACCTCCGAGCAATGGCACATCTGGGAACACAACCCGCAACTGGCCAAGCACGTCGACCTGATCGCCGCGCACATCCTGCCGTACTGGGAACATATCCCGGTGGACAAGGCCGGCCAGTTCGTCCTCGATCGCGCACGGGACCTGAAGAAGACCTTCCCGAAAAAGCCGCTGTTGCTGTCGGAGGTTGGCTGGCCGAGCAACGGCCGGATGCGTGGCGGTGCTGACGCCTCCCCCGCCGACCAAGCGATTTACCTGCGCACGCTGGTTAACACGCTGAACCGCCAGGGCTACAACTACTTCGTGATCGAAGCGTTTGACCAGCCATGGAAAGCCAGCGACGAAGGCTCTGTAGGGGCCTATTGGGGCGTGTTCAACGCCGCACGCCAGCAGAAATTCAACTTTGATGGCCCGGTGGTCGCGATTCCGCAATGGCGAGTGCTGGCGATCGGCTCGGTGGTGCTTGCGCTGCTGTCCCTGACCCTGCTGATGATCGACGGCTCGGCCCTGCGCCAGCGCGGCCGTACGTTCCTGACCTTTATCGCGTTCCTGTGCGGGTCGGTATTGGTGTGGATCGGTTATGACTACAGCCAGCAATACAGCACCTGGTTCAGCTTGACGGTGGGCTTCCTGCTGGCACTCGGCGCCCTGGGCGTATTTATCGTGTTGCTGACTGAAGCCCATGAGCTGGCCGAAGCAGTCTGGACCCACAAACGCCGGCGTGAATTCCTGCCGGTTGAAGGGGATTCGGACTACCGCCCGAAAGTCTCGATCCACGTGCCGTGCTACAACGAGCCGCCGGAGATGGTCAAACAGACCCTCGACGCCCTGGCCGCCCTCGATTATCCGGACTACGAAGTCCTGATCATCGACAACAACACCAAGGACCCGGCCGTGTGGGAGCCGGTGCGCGACTACTGCGAAACCCTCGGCCCGCGCTTCAAGTTCTTCCACGTCTCGCCCCTGGCCGGTTTCAAGGGCGGCGCACTGAACTACCTGATCCCGCACACCGCCAAGGATGCCGAAGTGATCGCGGTGATCGACTCCGATTACTGCGTGTCGCCAAACTGGCTCAAGCACATGGTGCCGCACTTCGCCGACCCGAAAATCGCCGTGGTGCAGTCGCCACAGGATTATCGTGACCAGAACGAAAGCACCTTCAAGAAGCTCTGCTACGCGGAATACAAAGGCTTCTTCCATATCGGCATGGTCACCCGCAACGACCGTGACGCGATCATCCAGCACGGCACCATGACCATGACCCGTCGCTCGGTGCTGGAAGAGCTGGGCTGGGCCGACTGGTGCATCTGTGAGGATGCCGAGCTGGGCCTGCGGGTCTTCGAGAAGGGCCTGTCGGCGGCGTACTACCACGACAGCTACGGCAAGGGCCTGATGCCCGATACCTTTATCGACTTCAAGAAACAGCGTTTCCGCTGGGCCTACGGCGCGATCCAGATCATCAAGCGTCACACTGCGAGCCTCTTGCGCGGCAAGGACACCGAGCTGACCCGTGGCCAGCGCTACCACTTCCTCGCGGGGTGGTTGCCGTGGGTGGCCGACGGCATGAACATCTTCTTCACCGTGGGCGCCTTGTTGTGGTCGGCGGCGATGATTATCGTGCCGACGCGGGTTGACCCGCCGCTGCTGATTTTCGCGATCCCGCCACTGGCGTTGTTCGTGTTCAAGGTCGGCAAGATCATCTTCCTCTACCGTCGTGCGGTGGGTGTGAACCTGAAAGATGCGTTCTGCGCGGCACTGGCCGGGCTGGCGTTGTCGCACACCATCGCCAAGGCGGTGCTGTACGGGTTCTTCACCACCAGCATTCCGTTCTTCCGTACACCGAAGAATGCCGATAACCACGGTTTCTGGGTGGCGATTTCCGAAGCCCGGGAAGAGATGTTCATCATGCTGCTGTTGTGGGGTGCGGCACTGGGGATTTACCTGGTGCAGGGCCTGCCGAGCAATGACATGCGCTTCTGGGTGGTGATGTTGCTGGTGCAGTCGCTGCCGTATGTGGCGGCGCTGATCATGGCGTTCCTGTCGTCGCTGCCGAAACCGGCACCGAAGCAAGAGCCTGTGGCCGCTGCTTAAAATCCTGCGCAATGCACTAAACGGCGGCCTCTGGCCGCCGTTTTGCTATAAGATAACGGCCATTTTGTGAGACTTGGCCCAGGCCATTGCTTTGTGTGGGAGCGGGCTTGCTCTCGAATGCGCCGGGTCAGTTCATACATTGTTGACTGACACTCCGTATTCGCGAGCAAGCCCGCTCCCACACAAGCCCCCTCCCACATAAGCCTTGCGCCCTGACATGCTTCTGGAGTTTTTACATGACGGCCCACGCCGACCTTTCGCCGACCCTCCAACTCGCTATCGACCTGATCCGCCGCCCGTCGGTGACGCCGGTCGACGCCGATTGCCAGAAGCTGATGATGCAGCGCCTGGGCGACGCCGGTTTTGCGCTTGAGCCGATGCGCATCGAGGATGTGGATAACTTCTGGGCCACCCACGGCAAACACGAAGGCCCGGTATTGTGCTTCGCCGGCCACACCGACGTGGTGCCGACCGGCCCGGTCAAGGCCTGGCAGAACGACCCGTTCGACGCGCTGATCGATGAAAACGGCATGCTCTGCGGCCGTGGCGCAGCCGACATGAAAGGCAGCCTGGCGGCGATGCTGGTCGCTTCCGAGCGCTTTGTGACCGACTACCCGGACCACAAGGGTTCGGTCGCATTCCTGATCACCAGTGACGAAGAAGGCCCGGCGCACCACGGCACCAAGGCCGTGATCGAACGCCTGGCAGCCCGCAAGGAGCGCCTGGACTGGTGCATCGTCGGCGAACCGTCGAGCACCACCCTGGTGGGCGACGTGGTCAAGAACGGCCGTCGCGGCTCCCTCGGCGCCACCCTGACCGTGCGCGGCGTGCAAGGCCATGTGGCCTACCCGCACCTGGCGAAGAACCCGATCCACCTGGCGGCTCCGGCCCTGGCCGAACTGGCCGCCGAGCACTGGGACGATGGCAACACCTTCTTCCCGCCTACCAGCTTCCAGATTTCCAACCTCAACTCCGGCACCGGCGCCACCAACGTGATCCCGGGCGACCTGACGGCGGTGTTCAACTTCCGCTTCTCCACCGAGTCCACCGTCGAAGGCCTGCAGCAGCGGGTCGCGGCGATTCTCGACAAGCATGGCCTGGACTGGCATGTGGAGTGGGCGCTGTCGGGCCTGCCGTTCCTCACCGAACCGGGCGCGTTGCTCGATGCGGTCTCCGCCAGCATCAAGGCCGTCACCGGTCGCGAGACCCAGGCGTCCACCAGCGGCGGCACCTCCGATGGGCGCTTCATCGCGACCCTCGGCACTCAGGTGGTGGAGCTGGGCCCGGTCAACGCGACGATCCATCAGGTCAACGAGCGCATCCTCGCCAGCGACCTCGATGTGCTGACCGAAATCTACTACCAGACCCTGATCAAGTTGCTCGCCTGATGCTCGCTTGCCCCATTTGCAGCGCACCGCTACAGGAAGTGGACAACGGCGTAGCCTGCCCGGCCGGGCACCGTTTCGACCGGGCGCGCCAGGGTTACCTGAACCTGTTGCCGGTGCAGCACAAGAACAGCCGTGACCCGGGCGACAACCTGGCGATGGTGGAAGCGCGCCGCGACTTCCTCAACGCCGGGCATTACGCCCCGGTGGCCAGGCGCCTGGCCGAACTGGCCGCTGAACGCAAACCCCAGCGCTGGCTGGATATCGGCTGTGGCGAGGGTTACTACACCGCACAGATCGCCGACGCCCTGCTGCGCGCCGATGGTTATGCCCTGGATATTTCCAGGGAAGCGGTCAAGCGCGCCTGCAAGCGCAACCCCACGGTGACCTGGTTGATCGCCAGCATGGCCCGGGTGCCGTTGGCCGATGCCAGTTGCCAGTTCCTGGCCAGCGTGTTCAGCCCACTGGACTGGCTGGAGGCCAAGCGCCTGCTCAGCCCGGGTGGTGGTTTGATGAAAGTCGGCCCGACCCGCGGCCACCTGATGGAGCTGCGTGAGCGTTTGTACGACGAAGTGCGCGAGTACACCGACGACAAGCACCTGGCGTTGGTGCCGCAGGGCATGAGCCTGCAACACAGCGAAACCCTGGAGTTCAAGCTCAGCCTGGCCGATCCCAAGGATCGCGCCAACCTGCTGGCGATGACGCCCCACGGCTGGCGCGCCAGTGCCGAACGCCGGGCCCGGGTGATCGAAGCCGCCGAACCGCTGCTGGTCACTGTGTCGATGCGCTACGACTATTTCGTGCTTCAATAACCCATTATTTTTGTGGGCCTCGGGGCCCACACCGAATCCGCGAATGGATTTTCAAAATCCCGCAACGAGGAACATCCATGCGCCAACCTGATATCGAGATTTACCTCAAGGACGCCGACGTCGACCACAAGGCCATCGCCGCCTGGTTGGGCGCCGCCCTGGGCCCGTGCACCGACTGGGTCCAGCGCGGCCAGACCTACAAGTGCAAAGCCGGCAGCGTACCGGTCACCTGGCTGCCGAAAGCCGTAGGCAAATGGAACAGCCTGTACCTGGAAAGCGACCAGACCCCGTGGGAAGACGACATCGCCTGCGCCCGCGCAGCCTTTGCCGCGCTGAACGTCGAAGTGCGTTGCGCGCCGGGCAGCTGGGTAGAGGAAGAAGGTGAAGAAAGCGCGGATACCTGGATTCGTATCAGCGCCGACGGTGAAGAGCAGATCACCTGGAAAACAACCTGAGGGATCGTTCCCACGCTCTGCGTGGGAATGCAACCTGTGACGCTCCGCGTCACGATTAAAAGCAGACGCGGAGCGTCCAAAGAAGCATTCCCACGCAGAGCGTGGGAACGATCACGCCAAGGTTACAGGCCCACCACATCCTCAGCCTGCAAGCCCTTCTCTCCCGTCACCACGGCGTATTCCACCTGCTGGCCTTCAGCCAATGAACGATGCCCTTCACCGCGAATGGCGCGGTAGTGCACAAACACATCCTTGCCATCTTCCCGCTGGATAAAGCCATAGCCCTTGGCGTCGTTGAACCACTTCACATTGCCGGTTTCGCGCGTTGCCATCTGTTTTGCTCCCACATGCTTTTTATAAGTACGTTTATTGTTGAGTCGTCGCAGTTGAACTGCCGAGTATAAGACAGGCTCAAAAAGCTTCAACTCAAGATTACTTCGCCGCTTTTTTGCCGATTTTCGGCTAATACTGCACACTAGCGCCCCGAGCACCTGCCCGGTTTTTTTCCCCACTCAAAGCAGAAGCCGTATGACCCGTTCTCCCTTTCGCCGTCTGGTATTTGGCACCTTGCGCCGGCTGTTGTACCTCTGGGTTCGCTCAGAGACGATCAACCAGTCGTCCCTTACCTTGAACCTCGACCGCAGTCGTCCGGTGTTTTACGTCCTGCAATCTCCATCCCTCACCGAATTGGCGGTGGTTGATACCGAATGTACCAAGGCCGGCCTGCCGCGCCCGGTGCTGCCGGTGTCGGTCGGCCCGCTGATGGAGCCGGCAGCCTTCTTCTACCTGACGCCCGACCCCGACTGGCTGGGGCGCCAGGACAAGCGTGGCGCCCCACCCACCCTGACCCGCCTGGTGGATGTGCTCACCGAACACGCCGAAGAGAATGCACAGATCATTCCAGTCAGCGTGTTCTGGGGCCAGTCGCCCGACAGCGAGTCCAGCCCCTGGAAACTGCTGTTCGCCGACAGCTGGGCTGTCACCGGCCGCCTGCGCCGGCTGCTGAGCATCCTGATCCTGGGCCGCAAGACCCGGGTGCAATTCTCCGCGCCCATCAACCTGCGTGAGTTGATCGAGCACAATAAAGGCCACGAACGCACCGTGCGCATGGCCCAGCGCATCCTGCGGGTGCACTTTCGCAACCTGAAAACCGCAGTGATCGGCCCCGACCTGTCCCACCGGCGCAACCTGGTGAAGGGCCTGGTGAACATGCCACTGGTACGCCAGGCGATCCTCGACGAGGCCGAACGCGAGAAAATCACCCCCGAGAAAGCCAAGGCCCAGGCTCTGCGCTATGGCAACGAGATCGCCTCGGACTACACCTACACCGCCATCCGTTTCCTCGAAGTGGTGCTGAGCTGGTTCTGGAACAAGATCTACGACGGCATCAAGGTCAACAACATCGAAGGTGTGCAAAAGGTCGCCCAGGGCTACGAGGTGATCTATGTACCGTGCCATCGCAGCCATATCGACTACCTGCTGCTCTCCTATCTCCTGTTCAAGAATGGCTTGACCCCGCCGCACATCGCCGCCGGGATCAACCTGAACATGCCGGTGATCGGCAGCCTGTTGCGCCGTGGCGGGGCGTTTTTCATGCGCCGTACTTTCAAGGGCAACCCGCTGTACACCTCGGTGTTCAACGAATACCTGCACACCTTGTTCACCAAGGGTTTCCCGGTGGAATACTTCGTCGAAGGCGGACGCTCGCGCACCGGGCGCATGCTGCAACCGAAGACCGGGATGCTGGCGATCACCCTGCGCAGCTTCCTGCGTTCCTCGCGCATGCCCATCGTGTTCGTGCCGGTGTACATCGGCTATGAGCGGGTGCTGGAAGGCCGCACTTACCTGGGCGAACTGCGCGGTGCGAGCAAGAAGAAAGAGTCGATTTTCGATATTTTCAAAGTGGTCGGCGCCCTCAAGCAGCGCTTTGGCCAGGTCGCCGTGAACTTCGGCGAACCGATCAAGCTGGCTGAATTCCTCGACAGCGAGCAGCCCGACTGGCGCTCCCAGGAGCTGGGCCCGAACTACAAGCCGGCGTGGCTCAACGAAACCACCAACCGCCTCGGCGAACGGGTGGCGCAACACTTGAACGAAGCGGCGGCAATCAATCCGGTGAACCTGGTGGCCCTCGCGCTGCTGTCCACCACCCGCCTGGCCCTGGACGAACAGGCGATGGCGCGCCAGCTGGATCTGTACCTGGCACTGCTGCGCAAGGTGCCCTACTCGCCCCACACCACCCTGCCGGAAGGCGACGGCCTGGCGCTGATCAAGCACGTCAAGGACATGGACCTGCTGTCGGAACAGAGCGATGCACTGGGCAAGATCCTCTACCTGGACGAGCAGAACGCCGTCCTGATGACCTACTACCGCAACAACGTGCTGCACATTTTTGCCCTGCCGGCGCTGCTGGCGAGTTTCTTCCAGAGCAGCTCGCGGATGAGCCGCGAACAGATCCTGCGCTATACCCGTGCGCTCTACCCGTACCTGCAATCGGAGCTGTTTATCCGCTGGTCCCTGGACGAACTGGATGCTGTGGTCGACCAGTGGCTGGACGCCTTCGTCGAACAAGGCCTGCTGCGTTTTGAAAACGACGTGTACCTGCGCCCGGCGCCGAGCTCACGGCAGTTTGTGCTGTTGACCCTGCTGTCCAAGAGCATCGCCCAGACCCTGCAACGCTTCTACATGGCGATCTCGCTGCTGCTCAACAGCGGCCAGAACAGCATCAGCGCCGAAGAGCTGGAAGACCTGTGCACGGTCATGGCCCAGCGCCTGTCGATCCTGCACGGCCTGAATGCCCCGGAGTTCTTCGACAAGAGCCTTTTCCGACATTTTATCCAGACCCTGCTGGAGCAAGATGTGCTACGTCGCGACGAGGCCGGCAAACTGAGCTATCACCCGCTGCTGGGTGAGCTGGCCGAAGGTGCAGCCAAACGCGTATTGCCCGCGGAGATTCGCCTGTCGATTCGCCAGGTCGCACTGCATCGCAGCGAAGAGGCGGCAGACCAGCCTGTGGTACCCGAAGAAACACACTAGAGTGACCGAGGCGCCAGGGTGTTTCTGGCGCCGTTGACAAGGAGCTGCACCATGAAAAAAATCATCCTCCTGGGCCTGACCGCCCTGCTGGGAGCCTGCCAGACCATGAGCCCCGCGCCCAAAGCCAGCCTCGATGGCGAAGTCTTCTACCTGCAACGCATCGCCCTGCCGCCCGCCGCCACCTTGAGTGTGACCCTGCAGGATGTGTCCTTGATGGATGCCCCGGCCGTGACCCTGGCCGAGCAGAAAGGCCCGGTGAAAGGCCAGGTGCCGCTGCCCTTTCACCTGAGCTACGACCCGACCCAGGTCAAGCCTGGCCACAGTTACTCGGTGAGCGCTCGCATCGAACTGGAGGGCAAGCTACTGTTTATCACCACCGAACGGCACTCCGTGCAGTTGAACGGCCAGGACCCACAACCGCTGCGCCTGCGCGTGGATGCGGTTGCACACTGATTAAAATATCGAACATAAGGAAGCGCCCATGCTCCGTAACTCCCTTCGCCTCACTGCCCTGTGCGCCGGCTTGCTGCTCGGTGCCAACGCCATGGCCTTGTCCCTCGGCAGCCTGTCCCAGGGCGACGCCACCGGCGGCCTCAAGGATGCACTGACCCAAGGCGCACAGATTGCCGTGAAACAACTGGGTGTGCCCGGTGGTTTCAGCAACAACCCCGAAGTGAAGATCGGCCTGCCGGGCAAGTTGGGCAAAGTCGCTGACAAGTTGAAAATGTTCGGCATGGGTGACCAGGTCACGCAACTTGAAACCAGCATGAACAAGGCGGCCGAGTCTGCTGTCACCCAGGCCCAGCCGATCCTGGTAAACGCGGTGAAAAACATGAGCGTGACCGATGCCAAGGGCATCCTCACCGGCGGCCAGGACTCGGCCACCCAGTACCTGAACAAAAGCAGCCGTGACGAGATCCGGGCCAAGTTCCTGCCGATCGTCAAGGCCGCTACCGACAAGGTCGGCGTGGCCCAGCAGTACAACGCGCTCGCCGGCAAGGCCGCCACCTTTGGCGCCATTGATGCCAAGAGCGCCAATGTCGAAAGCTACGTGACCGAACAGGCGCTGGACGGGCTGTTCAAGATGATCGCCCAGCAGGAAGAAACCATTCGCAAGAACCCGGCGGCGGCTGCCACCAGCTTGGCCAAGAAGGTGTTCGGCGCGCTGTAGACCATACCCGGCAACTAAAAACGCCCTGAACTATTCAGGGCGTTTTTTTTAATAGCGGCACTTGCAAGGCAAATCACTACCCACGGCATTGCTGTTGCTGCTGTTGGTGGTGTTGTTTTCGGTTTTGATATTAATGTTGATCTCGGGCTGGCCATTGCCATTGGACCGACCGAAATTCGGCCCTATTCCAAATACAGCCCCCAACAGGTGCAGTGGTGAAACCAGTACTGGAAAAATCATACACACTCCTCGATATTTAGGGTCAAAAGCCCCCTCTGAGTGGCAAGGCAGCCCGAGTGGTTCCCGGGCTGCCTCGAGTCAGCGGCTATCGATGGATCGGAAAGAGTGCCGATGACCTCTGGTAGGGTTGGTGGGCCTCATGCACCGGCGCCTGGTGATACGGCTTGGGCCGCGCAGGCAGGACAGGCCCCGTTGGTCGGGAGTGATGGCCGTGGTTGAAACCGGGCCGTCCATGGCCGGGCTTGTGCGGTCGCGCCGTATCAGCTTCTTTATTGGAACCAGGCAACAGATTGCCCAGCAGTGACCCCAGGAAAGCACCTTTGAAAGCTGCCAGGGCAGACAAAATAAACATATGACACTCCATGAACTCATTGTTGTTCATCGGGACCGCAGGCTTGCGGCCCCGACAACGACGTCTGTCAATCAGACAATTCTGAGTGGAGCACCATGGGCAAACGTTCCGTCGCCCAGGGTCGTAGTTTGCGTCTATGTGTGAATGACCAGAGGCATTTCCTTACAGGACACCCCTGCCACTCGCAGCCTTACACCGCCTCCTTGCGGACCCGAAACCACGCCGCATACAGCGCGGGCAGGAACAACAGCGTCAATGCCGTCGCAACAATCAAGCCGCCCATGATCGCCACGGCCATCGGCCCGAAGAACACGCTGCGGGACAGCGGGATCATCGCCAGTACGGCCGCCAGCGCCGTCAGCACAATCGGCCGGAAGCGCCGCACGGTCGCCTCGATAATCGCCTGCCAGGGAGCCAGGCCGGCCTTGATGTCCTGCTCGATCTGGTCCACCAGGATCACCGAGTTACGCATGATCATCCCCGACAGCGCGATGGTCCCCAGCATCGCCACGAACCCAAAGGGCTGGCGGAACACCAGCAGGAACAGTGTCACCCCGATCAGGCCCAAGGGCGCCGTGAGAAACACCATCGCCGTGCGGGAGAAGCTGCGCAATTGCAGCATCAGCAAGGTCAGCACCACCACGATAAACAGCGGCACACCGGCCTTGACCGAATTCTGCCCACGGGCGGAATCCTCGACCGTGCCGCCAACTTCCAGCAGGTAGCCGTCCGGCAGTTCAGCGCGCACGCCTTCGAGGGTCGGCAGGATCTGCTGCACCAGGGTGGCCGGTTGTTCCTTGCCGTAGATATCGGCGCGAACGGTCACGGTCGGCAGGCGATTACGGTGCCAGATGATGCCTTCCTCAAAGCCGTATTCCAGGGTCGCGATCTGCGACAGCGCCACGCTCTTGCCGTTGTCGGTCGGCACCGCCAGGCTTGGCAGCAGCGACAGCTCGGTGCGCTCATGCACCGTGCCGCGCAGCAGGATTTCGATCAACTCGTTGTCTTCACGGTACTGGCTGACGCTGGAGCCCGTGAGGGAACTCTGGAGGAATTTCGACAGGTTGGCGGTGCTCACGCCGAGGGCACGGGCGCGGTCCTGGTCAACGTTGAGGTAGACGATCTTGCTCGGTTCTTCCCAGTCCAGGTGCACGTTGACCACGTGGGTATTTTCGCGAACCTTGGCCGCCACTTTCCGCGCCAGGGCCCGGACTTCTTCGATGTGCTCGCCCGTTACCCGGAACTGCACGGGGTAGCCAACCGGCGGGCCGTTTTCAAGCCGCGTAACCCGCGAACGCAGGTCCGGGAATTGTTCGTTGAGGGTTTCGATCAGCCAGGTGCGCAAGCTTTCGCGCTCCTCGATGGTCTTGGCCAACACCACAAACTGGGCAAAGCTGGCGGCCGGCAGTTGCTGGTCCAGCGGCAGGTAGAAACGTGGCGAACCGGTACCGACATAGGCCACATAGTTTTCAATACCTGCATGTTCCTTGAGCAAGGCTTCAAGGCGTTTGACCTGGTCAGCCGTATTGCTCAGGGACGCGCCTTCAGCCAGTTTCAGGTCGACCATCAGTTCCAGTCGCCCGGAAGCCGGGAAGAACTGCTGGGGCACAAAGCGGAACAGCGCCACCGAGCCGATAAACAGCAGCAAGGTCAGGACGATCACCGTCTTGCGCCGACGCACGCACCATTCCACCAGGCGTCTTACGCGCTGATAGAAGGGTGTGCCGTAGGGATCCGGCCCGTCGGTGCCATGCTTGGCCGCATGAATCTTCGCCAGGTCCGGCAGGAGTTTTTCCCCCAGGTACGGCACGAACATCACGGCGGCGACCCACGAGGCCAGCAGCGCAATGGTCACCACCTGGAAGATCGAGCGGGTGTATTCACCGGTGCTCGATTGCGCCGTGGCAATCGGCAGGAAACCCGCGGCCGTGATCAGGGTGCCGGTGAGCATCGGGAAGGCTGTGCTGGTCCAGGCGAAACTGGCGGCCTTGAGCCGGTCGTACCCTTGCTCCATTTTGATCGCCATCATTTCCACGGCGATGATCGCATCGTCCACCAGCAAGCCCAGCGCCAGCACCAGCGCGCCGAGGGAGATTTTGTGCAGGCCGATGCCGAGGTAATACATGGTGGCAAACGTCATGGCCAACACCAGCGGAATCGCCAGGGCGACCACCATGCCGGTGCGCACGCCCAGAGAGAAAAAGCTCACCAGCAACACAATCGCCAGGGCCTCGGCGAGCACCTGGACGAATTCGCCGACACTGGTTTTTACCGCTGCCGGCTGGTCCGACACCTTGCGCAGTTCCATACCGGCAGGAAGGTTCTTCTGCAGGCGTGCGAATTCGCCTTCCAGGGCCTTGCCCAGCACCAGGATGTCGCCACCATCACGCATGGCCACGGCCAGCCCGATGGCGTCGGCGCCCATGTAGCGCATGCGCGGTGCCGGTGGATCGTTGAAGCCACGATGAATCTCGGCCACGTCACCGATACGGAACGTACGATCACCGACGCGGATCGGGAAGTCGCGAATCTCCTTAACGGTCTTGAAGTTGCCGGACACCCTTAACTGCACGCGCTCGCTCGGGGTTTCAAAGAAGCCGGCGGTGGACACCGCGTTCTGTTCCTGCAACGCCTGCTGCACGGCCGCCAGCGGCAGGCCGAGGGTGGCGAGCTTGAGGTTGGACAGCTCGATCCAGATCTTCTCGTCCTGCAAGCCCAGCAGTTCGACCTTGCCGACATCCGGCACCCGTTGCAGCTGAATCTGGATGCGGTCGGCGTAATCCTTGAGCACGGCGTAGTCAAAGCCATCGCCGGTCAGGGCGTAGATATTGCCGAAGGTCGTACCGAATTCATCGTTGAAAAACGGGCCCTGGATATCCGGTGGCAGGGTCTGGCGAATATCGCTGATTTTCTTGCGCACCTGGTACCAGAGGTCCGGGATCTCTGCGGAGTGCATCGAATCCCGGGCCATGAAGGTGACCTGGGATTCACCGGGCCGCGAGAAGGAGACGATGCGCTCGTAGTCGCCGGTCTCCATCAATTTCTTTTCAATACGCTCGGTGACCTGGCGCGACACTTCCTGGGCCGTAGCGCCTGGCCAGTTGGTCTTGATCACCATGGCCTTGAAGGTAAACGGCGGGTCTTCGCTTTGTCCCAGCTTGGTGTAGGACAAGGTGCCGACCACTGCCAGCAGGATCATCAGGAACAGTACGATCTGGCGATTACGCAACGCCCATTCGGAAAGATTGAAACCCATCGGGGACTACTCCTTGGCCGCCAGACTTACCACTCGATTGGCGCGATCCACCGGGCGCACTTGCTGGCCCTCATGGAGTACATGCACACCGGCGGCGATCACCCAATCAGTGGGGTTCAAGCCTTCCAGCACCGGCACCGTTTTCTCGCCAAAGGCGCCGATCCGCACCGGTGTGCGCTTGAGGGTATTGTCGGGCTGCACCACCCAGACGTAGGACGCGCCGTTCTCCGCGCTCAGGGCAGACAGCGGCACCGCCAGGGGAATCACCCCGTCAGCCTGGATGAAGACGCGAGCGCTCTGCCCCAGTTCCGCAGGCACTTTGCCGCCGGTAAACGCGACGCGGGCGGCGAAGGTTCGCGACTTTGGATCGGCAGCCGGCGACAGTTCGCGGATGCGGCCGTTGAAGCGTTGGTCGGGCTGGCTCCACAGTTCCACGGACACCGGCTGGCCAATCTTGAAACGCCCGAAGCTTTGCTCCGGCAGGCTGATCAACACCTCCCGCTCGCCATCGGTGGCCAGGTTGAATACGGTCTGGCCGGCCGACACCACCTGGCCGACTTCCACTGCACGCTTGGCGACCACGCCATCCTGGGGTGCGCGCAACACGGCGTAACCGGCCTGGTTATTGGCCACGTCGAATTCGGCCTTGATCTGCTTGAGGCGTGCTTCACCGGAGCGGTAGAGGTTTTCGGAGTTGTCGTACTGGGAGCGGCTGACCATCTGACGGTCCATCAGGGTCTTGTAGCGGTCACGCTCGGCGCGCACCAGGCTCAAGTTGGCGTCGGCAGCGGCGACCTGGGCGCGGGTGGCTTCCAGTTGCAGGCGTACGTCCTGAGGGTCGAGTTCGGCCAGGGGCTGGTTGGCCTTGACGCGCTCGCCCTCCTCCACCAGTCGTCGGCTGACTTTGCCGCCAATGCGAAAGGCCAGGTCGGGTTCATAGCGTGCACGCACCTCGCCCGGGTAGCTGTCGGAAGCCTGCGCCGAAGGCTCTGGCTGAACCACCATGGCCGGGCGGACGGTGGTTTGCGCCGCTTCTTCATGGCCACAGGCAGCCAACAGGAATAACAAGCTGGCAGGCAACGCGAGTGGCAGGAAATAGCTGCGCATGCTGAAGGACCTTTCGCTAATGGTGCTAGGAATAATTATACTGGCCAGTATGTTATTAATACCAAACTCACCAGTCCAGTAATAAAGTGAAAATGTCCGACAATCCTGTGAACACCAATAGCCCCGGGCGTCCCAAGGACATGGCAAAACGCCAGGCGATTCTTGATGCGGCGAAGATCCTGTTTTTGAGTAATGGATATGCCAGTACCAGCATGGATGCCGTGGCAGTGGAGGCCGGGGTGTCGAAGCTGACGGTGTACAGCCATTTCACCGACAAGGAGACGCTGTTCTCGGCGGCGGTGGTTGCCAAGTGCGAAGAGCAGTTACCGGTGATGTATTTCGAGCTGCCCGAGGGTGTGCCGGTGGAGAAGGTGCTGCTCAATATCGCCCGCGGGTTTCATGTGCTGATCAATAGCGAGGAGTCGGTGAACCTGCATCGGTTGATGATGACTTCCGGGAGTCAGGATCCGAAGTTGTCGCAGATCTTTTTCGAGGCCGGGCCGATGCGTATGTTGCAGGGGATGGAGCGGCTGCTCGGTAAGATCGACCAGAGTGGCGCATTGCGTATTGCCAAGCCGTTCACCGCGGCGGAGCATTTTTTTTGCTTGCTCAAGGGGACGGCGAATTTTTGTTTGTTGTATGGGTGTGGGGGGCAACTGAGCGCTGAGGCGGCCGAGGAGCATGTGCAGGAGGTTGTGGGGCTGTTTATGCGGGCTTATCGGGCTTTTTGAACTGAGTACATATCCGTTATTTAGGTAACGGCCACTTAGGGTTCCGCTCTTACAGCGGCTCACTTTTG
>NZ_JACAPJ010000040.1:0-75562 GCF_013385765.1 Pseudomonas sp. C8002 | reverse complement strand
GTTTTCGCTCTGGTCTTTGCTTTTGCTTTTAACACTCAAGCCGGCCGGTAGGCCGCTGTGCTCTGATTTTGACCTGCGGGCCCCGTCAACCACGATGGCCGGAGTGCGGGCATGCCGAGCCTAGGCGAGGCACCGAGTGGTGGGGCAAAGACCTTTTGGTTACTTTTGGCTGGGCCGGCATTCCGGGCGTTTGCCAAAAGTGACCCGCTGTAAGAGCGGAACCATAAGCCGCCGTTACCTAAATAACGGATATGTACTCAACCCCAACCCCTAGCGAAACCGCGCAATCACCGCCTCCACCACCGGATTCGGCCGCTGGGTATTCCACGCGACAGCCGTAGTCACCACATTGAGTTTCTGACTCAACCCACGAAACACCACATTAGCCGGCGCCAGCTTCTTCAACGACGCCGGCACCAACGCAATGCCCTGCCCATAGCTGACAAACGCGATCTGCGAAGCCACCGACCGCACCTCATGCAGCACCCGAGGCGAAAACCCACTGGCACGACAGGTAGCGATCAAATTGTCGAAATACACCGGACTGACGTTGCGCGAAAACATCACCAACGGCTCATTCGCCAGGCTCGACAAACTGATCCGCGTACGACTCGCCAACGGATGATCCACCGGCAGCGCCACCACCAGCCGGTCCTCCGTCAGCGGCAATGACTGCACCGAAGCCCCAAGGTCACCATCCAGCCGGGCAAACGCCAGGTCGATATCCCCGGCCTCCAGCGCCGGCAACGCCTCGACGCTGTCGATTTCCCGCACCGACACCGTGAGCTGCGGGTAATCAAGCTTCAGTTGCTCGATCAACCCCGGCAGCACATCAAACATCGCCGTGGAAATCGCGCCGATGGTCAACATCCCCGACTGCCCCGCCACCGCTTCTTCCACGGCGAGTTCCAGGCGCTCCAGCTGCTCGGCGAACTTGCGCACCGCCGGCAGGATCGCCGCGCCCACCGGAGTCAGCTTGGCCCCCCGTCGGGAGCGGTCGAACAGCTTGACCTTGAGCGCCTGCTCCAGCACCTGGATCTGCTCGCTCAGCGGTGGCTGGGACATGCCGAGGCGCTTGGCCGCACGGCCAAAGTTCTGCTCTTCAGCCACGGCCAGGAACAACCAGAGGTGACGAATCAGGCGAAAGTTGATCATGGTCTTATCCATAGGTTAAGCGTATGCAAGGCTTTTGTACTTCGTAATATACCTATCATAGGCACTGCCTGACACTGGCCGCCTCCGTCACCCGAGGCTTGCCCATGACCCCTGACCGTTTGCTCGACCGCCTGGCCGCACTGGACACCAACACCGTGTCCGACGCCCTCGACTTCCTCGGCCTGCCCGGCGCCACCGTGGGCCTGCGCCCATTGTGGAACTGCCCGAAGATCGTTGGCCGCGCCAGTACCGTACTGCTCAGCCCCAAGTCCGACATCGCCCCGACCGTGCACTTGATCACCCCGGTGATCGAACAGGTCGCGACAGACGACCGGGTGCTGGTGATTGCCGGCGGTATCGAGGGCATTTCCTGCTGGGGCGACATCATCGCCAACGCGGCGTTGCGCAAACACATACGCGGTACGGTGATTGATGGTTTCAGCCGCGATATCGACGGCAGCGAAGCCATCGGCTATCCGGTGTACGGACGCGGCGTGACCATGATCAGCGCGCGCAACCGCGTGGTGCAGCTCGACGCCGGCGTGACCCTCAGCGTTGCTGGCGTAAGCGTCAGCGAGGACGACTACTTGATCGCCGATACCTGCGGCACGGTGTTCGTGCCCCAGGCGGTGATCGAAAAGGTCCTGGACCTGGGCGAGCGCATTGCCCGCCGCCAGGACGGCATGGTGCAGGCCGTGCGCAGCGGGCGCTCGGTGGTCGAGGTGATGCACGACGCACAGTTTGAGGCGATCAGCCGATGAGCGCCGATATCCAGCGGCTGAACCAGCGCCTGGCCAGCGCACAACCGTCTGCCACCTATCGCATCATGGACCGCGTCGCCGAACGCCGGGCGCAAGGCGCGCAGATTATCTCGCTGTGCGCCGGCGAACCGGATTTCGACACCCCGGCGCATATCCGCGAAGCCGCGATCCAGGCCATTGAAACCGGGCATACCCGCTACACCCAGGTGGCCGGTGCGCGGGCCCTGCGGGAGGCGGTGGCGGCGAAGTTCCGGCGCGAAAACGGCCTGGACGTGTCCTGGCAGGACACCCTCGTGTGCAACGGCGGCAAGCAGGTGATCTACAACGCCCTGGCAGCCACCCTCAATGAAGGCGACGAGGTGATCGTGCCCGCGCCGTACTGGGTCAGTTACCCGGAGATGGTGCAACTGTGCGGCGGCGAAGCGCGCATCGTCACCTGTGATGCCGACAGCGGTTTCAAGCTGACACCCGAGGCCCTGGCCGCTGCAATGACCCTGCAAACACGCTGGCTGATCCTCAACTCACCGTCCAACCCCACCGGTGCGGTGTACAGCGAGGGCGAGCTACGGGCGCTGGCCGAAGTGCTGTTGGCCCACCCGCAGGTGCTGATCCTGGCGGACGACATCTACGAGCACCTGATCTTCGACGGCCAGGTGTTCCATACCCTGGCCCAGGTTGAACCCCGGCTGGCACCGCGTACATTGACCATGAACGGCGTGTCCAAGGCCTACGCCATGACCGGCTGGCGCATCGGTTTCGCCACCGGCCCACGCTGGCTGCTGGAGGCCATGGAAAAACTCCAGGGCCAGCAGACCTCCGGCGCCTGTTCGATCTCGCAACAGGCGGCCCTCGCGGCACTGGAAGGCCCCAGGGATTTCATCCGCGACAGCCGCCGGGTGTTCCAGGCGCGCCGGGACTTGATGGTCCAGTTGCTGAACGACACGCCAGGCCTGACGTGCATCAGCCCCGCCGGCGCGTTCTACGCGTTCGCCTCATGCGCCGCGCTGATCGGGCGCACCTCGGCGGGCGGGCGGCTGCTGCGCAGCGATGAAGACGTGGCCCTGGCGCTGCTGGATGAGGCCAATGTAGCCGTGGTGCATGGCAGCGCCTTCGGCCTGGGGCCGTACATCCGCATCGCCTATGCCCTGGATGACAAGTCGTTGCGCCAGGCGTGCGAGGCAATCCGCGGCTTCTGCAGCAGCTTGCTGGCAGAAGAATAAAAGTGATGAGTTCACATAGATAAATATCGCTAATGGTGGCGTGCGCCCCTTCTTAAGATTAAGGCCGAACAGGACAACACTCACAACAACAAGGTCTGCCCCCATGTCTATGCCTGAAGTCATAAAACCCGCTGTGCGCAGCCAATACCGCTGGGTGGTTGCTGCGCTGATTTTCCTGATCTACACCGTGGCCGCCGCCGACCGGGCCAACCTCGGCGTGGCGCTGCCGTTCATTCGCCAGGAATTTGCAATGAGCAACGCCCAGGCCGGTGGCCTGGTCAGCCTGTTCCTGCTGGCTTACGCCCTGGCACAACTGCCGTCGGGCTTTGCCTTCGGGCGCTTTGGCGTCAGCCGGATCCTGCCGGGGGCCATGGTGCTGACCTCCCTGTTGACCGGGCTGGTGGGCACCGCCAGCTCACTGCTGGCGCTGAAACTCTATCGCCTGGGCCTGGGTATCGCCGAAGGCCCGCTGCCCATCAGCATGACCACCACCATCAATAACTGGTTTCCGGCACGGGAAAAAGGCACCGCGTCGGGGATCTTTCTGTCGGCCGTGAAGTTCGGACCGGTGATCGTGCCGCCGCTGTGTGCCGTGATCATTTCGGTATGGGGCTGGCGCGAAATTTTCTACTTCTTTGCGATCCCGGGCATCGTGCTGGCGGTGGTCTGGTACTTCCTGGTCACCGACCATCCGTCCCGCAGCCGCTTCGTCAACCAGGCCGAACTTCAATACATCGTCGAAGACACCGCAATCGCCCAGACCGCCCGTGTGCACAAGACGCCGGCGTGGGTGAAAAAGCTCGACCGGGTGATCCGCACCCGCGATGAAAAGCCCCTGGAAACCAACCGTCAGGTTTTCACCTCATGGAATATCTGGGGGTGCGCCACCAGCTACTGCTTCCAGCTCGGTGTCTCCAGCGTGCTGCTGGCGTGGATTCCCACCTACCTGATGACCGTCAAGCAGTTCTCGATCATGAACATGGGCCTGGTCTCGGCAGCGCCCTGGGTGGGCGCGGTGCTGGGCAACCTGCTGGGCGGTTTCTGCTCGGACCGCCTGATGGGCGGGCGCCGCAAGCCGGGCATGTTGCTGTCGGCGGTCGGCACCTCGTTGATGATGTACCTGCTGATCAATTCACCGGCCGAGCCCCTGCCCTACGGCTTGCTGCTGATGCTGACCGGCGTGGTGCTGAGCCTCGGCTTCTCGTCCTACATGGTCTACCCGATGGGCCTGACCACCAAGAAGACCTTCCCGATCTCCAACGCCATCGTGAACATGATCGGCCAGTTGGGCGCCGCCGCCACGCCCTTCATCACCGGCCTGCTGCTGGACAACTACGGCTGGAACTACGTGTTCGCCTGGCTGGCGATCGGCTCGTTCATCAGCTTCATCATTTTGCTGACCATTGCCGAGCCCCGCCCGGCCTCCAGCCACCCGACCTGATTTGTCACCACCACGAGGAGTTATCCATGTCACCCCAAGACCAAGAATTGGTTGCCCTGTTTGCCGGCCTGGACACCCCGGGCGTGTCCGACGCCCTGGACAAACTCGGCTTGCCCGGCCAGTGCCTGGGAATCATGCCCCTGGACAACTATCGCCAGGTGGTGGTCGGCCCGGCCTTCACCGTACGCTACGTCAGCGCCAGCACCCCGCCGGGCACCGTAGGCGACTTTGTCGATGACGTGGCCGAGGGCGATGTGGTGGTGATCGACAATGACGGACGCACCGACTGCACGGTGTGGGGCGACATCATGACCCAGTACGCCGGCAGCCAGCGGATCGCCGCGACGGTGATCGATGGCGTGTGCCGCGACGTGAGCAAGGCCCTGGGCGACGGCTACCCGCTGTTCACCAAGGGCCGGTTCATGCGCACGGGCAAGGACCGGGTTGAAGTGGAAGCGGTAAACCAGCCGGTGTCCATCGGCCAGGCCCGGGTGTGCGCCCGGGACATCGTGGTGGCCGACGCCAATGGCGTGGTGATCGTGCCGCGCGAGCGCGCCCATGAAGTGGCAGCCTGTGCACGCTCGATTGAAGCGGTGGAAGCGCGTATCCGGGCGCTGCTCGATGAAGGCAAATCCCTGCGTGAAGCCCGCGCAGCGCTGGGTTATCACACCCTGCAACGCAAGGGCTGAAAGGTCCTTCAGTTGGCCGGTCGCAACAGCTGCATCTGCTGGCGGTAGTCATCCGTCACCTGCCGCGCCTGACCGCTGCTGGTGATCACCCTCGGCGTGATCAGCACGATCAACTCGGTGCGATCCCTGGACTTGCTGGTGTTGCCAAACAACCAGCGCAGCCCGGGGATTTTCCCCAGGTACGGCACGGCGCTGACGCTCTCCGCGTTGTCCTGCTTGATCAACCCGCCGAGCAACACGGTCTGGCCGCTTTGCACCGCCACCTGGGTCGACACCGAGCGCGTGGAGATACGCGGGTTGTTGGGTGTGTCGCTGCTGTTGGTGGTTTGGTTCTCGGCGTCGCTGACCTGTTGCTGGATGTCCATGTACACCAGGCCGCCCGGGTTGATCCGCGGCACCACGTCGAGGATCACCCCGGTCTGCACGTATTCGACGCTGTTCAAGGTGCTGTCGGCGTTGCCGGTGTTGACCGTGGTCTGGCTGATGGGGATGTTGTCACCCACCTGGATCTGCGCAGGCTGGTTGTTCATCACCACCAGCGATGGCGCCGACAGCACCTGGGTGCGGCCGTTGGTTTCCAGGGCGTGCAAGGCCACTTGCAGGTTAGAGCTGACGAAGGAATAGAACAGCGAATCCGCGCCCAATCCCGCACCGCCGCCACCCAGGGCGCCCTGGCTGCCAGGGGTATTGGCTACCGTGGTGCTGGTGGAGTTGCCCGCCAGGCGGCCCAGGTACCATTGCACCCCTAGGTCCAGTTCGCCGGTGAGTTTGACTTCGAGGATGCGCGTCTCGATCTGCACTTGCAGCGGCGGGTTGTCGAGGCGCTTGATCGCCGATTCGATCTCCTTCCACTGCACCGGTCGGGTGCGTACCAGCAACTGGTTACTGCTTTTTTGCGCGGTGATCCGGGTGCCGGCGTCGAGGCTTTTGGCAGCGCCCGGCTCTGCATTTTCACCGTCTTCGCTGGCGGCCGGGGCCTGGTCCTCATCGTCACTGACGGGCGGGCTATTGCTGCTGTTGTTCAAGCCACCCGAGGTGCCGCCGCTGGTGTTGAGTGACGACAAGGTCGCCGTGCGCAGACCCGGTGCCACCTTGGCCGGCGCATCGTCCTTGATCGCGCCGGTGCCGTAGATCTGCCGCAGGTATTTGGCGAGGTCCGTGGCCTTCATGTTGCGCACGTCGTAGACGTACATCTGCGGCTCGTTGCCGCCGCCTTCATCGATGGTGTGAATCCAGTCGCCAACTTCACTGAGGTACTGCGGCTGGGACGAGATCGCCACCACCGAATTGGTCCGCTCGATGGGCAGGAAGCGCACCATGCCCGCCAGGGGCATGCCGCTGTCGGGGCCAAACATTTTTTGCAGCTCGGGCATCAACTCCGCGACCGAAGCCCGTTGCAAACCGAATACGCCCACCGACATGCCCTTGAGCCAGTCGACATCGAAGGTGTCGATGGTGTCCTGATAGTTGGCCAACTCATCCGGCGTACCGGCCAGGCTCAGCACGTTGCGCGCCGGATCCACCAGCAGGAATGCGTTTTCCCGGGCGAACGGCTTGAGCAGTTTCTGCATTTCCGTGGCCGAGATATAGCGCAGCGGAAACAGCCGGGCCGAGAGCCCGCTGGAGGGTTGCGACACGCTCATTTCCGGCACCAGCTTGCCCGCCACCGCCTGGTTGGCGGGCAGAATCACGTAGCGCTGGCCCTGGCGGATCATCGCGTTGTCGGTCCAGGACAGCAGGGTCTCGAGGATCGACAGCGCCTGTTTCTTGTTCACCGGCTTTGAGGTGGAAAAGCTTACGTTGCCTTTCACACCCTGGGCGATGCTGTAGTTCTCGTGCAGCAGGTCGCCCATGACGCTGTTGATCACCGCTTCAATCGGCTGGTCGGCGAAGTTGAACACGATGTCGCCGCTGGCTTCATCCTTGACCGCCGGCGCCGGTGCGGGCTGGCGCACGAACTGCTGGTTACCGCGAATCAACTGGCGCTGGGGCGACGTAGGCGCCTGGGGTTGGCGGCTGTCGGCCGCAGGCGACTCGCTGGCCGGGTCCACGGGCGGCCGTTGCGAACCGGTGCCCTGCATCGCCTCGTGAAGCAAGGCATCGTCCGGGTCGAGGTGATCGGGGAATGACCCACAGCCGCCCAAGGCGACGGCGGTGGCCAGGCAAAACACGCTGGTGCGCAAGGCGCTAGGGGAAGTATCGATCAAGGGGCGGGCTCGTGAGGAAGGGAAATCGGTGGTGTGGTGGACGGCGGCGGCAAACGCGGAACGCTGAGGCTCAGGGTTTGCGTGCGGCCATCCAGCACAAAACGGGCGTGCAGCGGTGTCAGGTGTTCCAGGCGCCAGCCGTTGGGCAGAGTCTGGCCTTGGTGGACCTTGAGCGGCGGGCCCTCGTCACGCTTGAGCAGCGCGACGCGCAGGTCGCCGTCGAGCAGCACGCCGGTCAGCTTCAGGCTCGACAGGCTGGAAATCTCGGCCTGGCCAACGGCGGCATCGGGGCTGCGGTCGGGGCTGAACACCGGCGCCTGCCAGGTGCCGGCGAGGCTTTCCAGGGTCGCACTCGGGGCCACGTGAACCTTCGCCGAAGCATTGGCGCGCACGGCGGAGGCAGGCTCATCCAGCCACTGCGGCGCGTCGCCGATGCTGCTCAAGATGCCCACCATCAGCAGGCCCAGCAGCCCGGCCACACCGAGCAACACCCACTCGAGGGGGCGCAATGAATTGATCATCGGCGGGCCTGCGTGGCGGCTGCCGGTTGCAGATAACCGCGCACCAACAGGTGCACCACCAGCTTTCCGGCACCGCCGCTGGCGGGGGCATTCGGCCCGCGACGGACGCTCATTTCATCCACGAACAGGAACGGTCGCTGGTACTCCAGCTCATGCAGGATCGCGGTCAGGGGCTCGATGGCGCAGTTGAGGGTCAGGCTGACTTTGACCTGGCGATAGGGCTCGGTGTCGTCCTGCTCCGGAGTAATGGGCATGCGCTGGGTCAGGCTGCAGCCGCCGCCGAGGCCGGCGCGGCTGTTGATCAGGTCGGCGATGCGCTGCATCAGGTCCGCCGCCACGGCGCTGGGGTCATCCCCCGGCAACAGGCTGGTGCTGCTGGCCGGGTCCTGGCGGGCTTGCTCCAATTGCTCACGCAAGGCGGCGCCCTGGTGCAGCAGGCCCGCATAGCGTTGCTGTTGTTCGCGCAGCTGTTCGGCCTGCTCGCCCATGGCACGCAACGGCCCGGCGAACCAGCTGTCGATCAGCAGCCAGTAACCGCCGCCCAGCACCAGCGCCAGGACCAGCGAGGCGGCGCCGCGACGCTCACGGGGTGTCAGTGGTCGGCGCATCGGCGGCCTCCTGGTGCAAATGGGCGCGCAGGGAAAACTGATCCTTGCCGGTTTGCGCATCGGGTTGGATCACCCCTTCGAACTGGGGGTTTTCCAGGCTGTGGCACGCCTTGATCCGAGTGATCAGGGCACTCGCCTTGGCGCTTTGCCCGGAGAAGGACACGTCGGCGCCGTTGTTGACGTCCAACTGGTCGATCCAGGTATCGGCGGGCAGGCAGGCGGTCAGCTCGTTGAGCAACGCCGCCAACGGCGGTTGTGCCGACTTGCGGCGAATCAGGTACTGCGCGGCGCCACGGGTATTGAGCAGTTGCTGGCGCAGGCTCTGGACCTCGGCGACCTGGGCTTTCTGTTGTTGCACCTGCGCCTGCATGACGTCGAGCACCCGCTGGCGGTCGTTGAGCCACAGCAGCATCGCGGCAATCAGCAAGGCGCCGCACAGCCAGGGCAGGCTGCGTTGCAAGCCCTTCCCGGCCGGCCGCTGGCGTGGGCGCAACGGCGCCGGCAGCAGGTCGATGCCCATTGGCCCGTCTACATCCACCGCATGGGGCTGCAAGCCGAGGGCAGCGCAGTCCAACAGGATTTGATCCAGGCGCTCCCGCAGGATGGCCACCAGGGTCACCTGCACATGCGTGGCGGTGCGCCGTTCCTGACGGGCCACGAAGTACAACTGTTCAGCTTCGAACGGGGTAAAGCGGTCCAGCTCATAACCCACCACCGTCGACAGGTTGCGCGCGGCCGCCAGGGGCAGTTGCAGGGTTTGCAGCAACACCGCCGAGGGCGCGAGCACCAGCACCTGGCGCACCTCGTCGGCAGGTTTTGCCACCGGCCCGGTCAACGGCCAGTGGTAGCGGTGCTCGGGGATGTCACGGACCGACAGCCACGCCGGCAGGCAGCCACGCAGCTCCTTGAGCCACAGGCGCCAGCCCACTTGCAGCAAGCTGCCGCGCCAGCGCCGGGTGAGCGGTTCGGCCAGCTGTTGAAGGCGCGCCACTGGCGCCGAAAGGTATGGATTCATTCTTGCCAACGCAGCACCCGATAAGGTTGTGCGCTTCCCTCCGATGGGCTCAATAAAACCGTGGTTCGTAACCGTGCGTGGTAACCGCCGGGGCGTTGTGCGCGGCTGTCGATCACCAGCACGTCACCGGGGTCGGCCCCTACCGCGCTCTGCCGGGGCAGGTTCAGCGCCTGGCGCATCAAGGGGCTGGCGAAAGCGGGATCGGGCCGGTCCAGGCCGCTCCACAAACTGATTTCCGGGGCCAGCCGGCTGTACAGCGCCTGGGTCATGCCGGGCAATTGCCGCACTTCCTCCACCACGCGGAACGGCGCCAGGCCTGCGTTGCGCCGCATTTCCAGGTCCCTGGCGAGCCGGCTGGCCTGGGCCTGGGTGGCACCGCACGCCAGGGCCAGGCGGGCAAAGTCAGCGGCCTCGGCGCTGTTCAAATACAGCTTGCCGCGCTCGCTGTGCAGGCTCACGTGAAGCTGTGCGTCATCAAATACCAGGGGCATTTCGCGGCCGTCGGCGATCCATTGCTTGCGTTGCAGCGGGTCGGCCAGGGCCTGCATGGCCAACGCCACGCCCGCCTCCGCCGCCAGCAGCGCCTGGGTATGCTGGCGATGCCACAGGGCCTGGCGGCTTTCCAGTTGTACCCAACCGGCCAGGCCGCCCAGCAGCAAGCTGAGCAACGCCAGTACCCACAGCACCAGCAGCAATGCAACGCCGCGCTGACGCTTCATTCGCCTGATGCTCCGCTGGAGAGGTTCAGCCGCAGGGCAACCACTTGGGTGACCCACGGCACCGGTCCGTTGACTTGTGCTGCAATGCGTACCGCATAAGGCAGGCGTTTGGTCCACGGCCAGTCACTGATCCAACCGGTGGCCTGGCCCTTGGGCGACAGGCCGCGATAGCTGAATTGCAGATCCTCGACGTTCTTCAGCAACACCTGCGGTTCGCTGCGGGTGGCCGGCACGCTCACTTGGGCATTGGACTCAAACCGTGCGAACGCCACCTGCAACTCGCGCTCGGTCAACTGCAAGGTGAAACGCTGGATACCGCCGCCGAGCACGCCCGGCAAGGTCGCGACGTATTGCAGGCGCTGGGGAGCGCCGACAAAAAAGCCGTTGGTCTGGCTGTCGTCCTCGGTCACGTCCAGGGGCAGCGCCTCGCTGATGGACGTGCGCAGGAACTGTTGCGCGGCGCGACTTTCATCCAGGCTGACGGTGTAGCGCTGCGCCTTGAGTACTGCACGGTTGGCTCCCAGGAGCGCGCCGCCCACCAGGGCCAACAACACGCCCAGCAGGCTGAGCACGATCATGATTTCGAGCAACGTGAAGCCCCGCTGCTGCTTCACTGGAGGCTCCCGTCGCGGCTGGCGCGCAGTTTCAAGGTACTGAAATTTGCGCGGCGCGGACCTTCGCTGACGCTGAGATCAAGGCGAAACAAATGTGGCTGACCGATGCGGGTGGGCTGCTGGGCGACGCGCAGTTGCCAGGCAATGCCGTCCAGCTCGCCCTCGCGCACGCCACTGGCCAGGGGCCCCGACGCCTCCTGATCCATCACGCTCAAGGCGGTATGGGTCAGGCGGTCGCTGTGGGCCACCTGCAACAACGAGCGCGCGCTTTGGCCGAACGCGACCAGCAACACCGTGCTGCAGATCGCCATGAGGGTCAGCGCTGCGAGCATTTCCAGCAAGGTGAAACCCGACTGACGCTTCATGGCAATGCCCTGGACTGCACGCTGCCGGTCAGCCAGCCGACGTCGATGCGCCAGCGCCGCGTGCCATTGGCCAATAACAGGTTGCCGCCGGTAGAGCTGCCGTCGGGGTAAAACTCCACCGCAGCGCCTGCGTGTTCGGCGGTGTGCAGGGTCACTTGCAGATCGGCCGGCCAGTGCTTGATGGGTTGCCCCGGCGCCTGAAAGCTCAGCCGGGCCAAGTCGAAGACGGTCTTGGCCGACCTGCCGCTGACAATCGCCCGTGCCCGTGTGCTGCGCAGGGCATCCACCATCTGCCCGACCACCTGGCGCTCTTTCGCTACCCGCAGGCCTTGTTGCAGGCCAAATCCCACCAACCCGGCCGCGATGCTGATCAACACGATCACCACCAGCATCTCCAGCAGGGTAAAGCCGCGTTGGAGGGCCGGCATTATTCCCAGTTGCCCAGGTCGGCGCTGTAGCCTTCGCCGCCGGGCTGGCAGTCCTGACCGTAGAAGATCAGGTCGAAGGCGCCATGTTCACCGGGGAAGCGATAGCCGAAGGCATGGCCGAACGGGTCCTTGAGGTCTGAGGGCTTGGCGTACGGCCCGGCCCAGCCGGCGGTGTTGCCGGGCTTGTCGACCAATTGCTGGAGGGTCTTGGGTGGCGAGCCGACGTCCAGGCCGTAGCTCTCGATCTTCATGCTCAGGCTGGCCAGTTGCGCCTTGCCCGCGCCGTATTTGCCCTTGTCGACGTTGCCGCCCACCTGGCGCACCACGATGGTCGCGACGATGCCCAGCAACACGATCACCGCGAGCATTTCCAGCAAGGTGAAACCGCCTTGGCGGCGGGCGGGTTTGAAACGGGTATGGCGCATCGGCTTGCTTCCTTGGGTCTTCATATATTGCTGGTGAGGCTCATCAGCGGCAGCATGATCGCGAGCATGATCACCGCCACCAGCACCGCCATGACCACCGTCAGGGACGGCACCAGGGCGGCGAGCAGGCGGTCGATGCCGCGCTTGGCTTCGACGTCGAACACGTCGGCGACCTTGAGCAGCATGCTGTCCAGTTCACCGGCCTGTTCGCCGACTTCAATCATTTGCAGGGCCAGGTCCGGCAGCAGCGGTTGGCTGCCAAATGCACTGGCCAGGGTGCCGCCGCCTTTCACCGACTCGGCGGCCTGGGCCACTTGTGCCTGCAAGGCACGGTTGGTGCAGACCTGGCGCGCGATCACCAGCGCTTGCAGCAGCGCCACGCCGTTGCTCAGCAAGGTGCCGAGGGTGCGTGCCAGGCGTGCGGCTTCGACCCGCTGCAACAGCGGGCCGATAACGCGGATACCCAGCACGCGCCGGTCGTACTGCTCGCGGTGTCGTGGGTTGCGCAGGCGTGCCGCCAGGGCCCAGACCGTCACGATCAACCCGGCAAAAACCGCCAGGCCATAGGCGCCGAGGAACTGGCCAAGGCCCAGGATCACTTCGGTGATCAACGGAATCGGCACGCCCAGATCCTTGAAGATCGGCACAAACTGCGGCACCACGTAAGCCAGCAACAGCGCCAGGGAACCGAGCACGCCCACCACCAGGAAGGCGGGATAGATCAGCGCGTTGATCACCTCGCCTCTCAATAACTGGCTGCGTTCCAGGTAGTCACTGAGTTGGCGCAGGGTGTTCTCCAGCGCACCGCCCGCCTCACCGGCACGCACCATGCTCAGGTACAGCGGCGAAAACTGGCTGCCCTCCTCTTCCAGCGCTGCCGACAATGGCTTGCCGGCCTTGACGTGCTCGCGGATACGCTCGATCAGCGCCCGGGTCTGCGGCTGGCCGGGCTGCTTGAGCAGGATGCCCAGCGAGCGCTCCAGCGGTTGGCCCGCGCCCAGCAGGGTGGCCAGTTGCTGGGTAAAACTGACCAGCGCCGCGCCATTCAACTGGCCGCGCCCGAAGGCATTGCGCAGCCCTTGGGCACCGGCGGCATCGATGTGCAACAGCAGCAGGCCACGCTTGTGCAGCGCAGCGACGGCGGCGGCCTGGTCCTTCGCTTCGAGGGTGCCGTTCTGCGCGACGCCCTGGCTGTCCAGGGCGCGGTATTTGAACAGGCTCACGCGCCCTCTCCACGGGTGACGCGCAACACTTCTTCAAGGGACGTGACACCGGCCACCGCCTGGCGCAGGCCTTCTTCATGCAGGGTGCGCAAGCCACCACGGCGGGCGGCCTGTTCGAGGGTCGCGGCGTCGGCCTGGCGCATCAACAAGCTGCGCAGTTCGTCATTCATCACCAGCAATTCGGTGATTGCACTGCGGCCGTGGTAACCGCCGCCGGCGGCGTTGGCGCGAGGCCGGTAAAGCAGGATCGGGCGCTGCTCCGTGAAGCGGTCGAGGCCGTGTTCCTCGATCAACTCCGGCGGTGCTTCGAACGCCTCACGGGTCGCCGGGTCGAGGCGGCGCACCAGGCGCTGCGCGAGGATGCCATTGACGGTCGAGGCGATCAGGTAGCTCTCCACCCCCATGTCCAGCAGGCGCGTGATACTTGCTGCGGCACTGTTGGTGTGCAGGGTCGAGAGCACCAGGTGGCCGGTCAGGGAGGACTGGATGGCGATGCGGCAGGTTTCGAGGTCGCGGATTTCACCGATCATGATCACGTCCGGGTCCTGGCGCACGATGGAGCGCAGCGCCCCGGCGAAATCCAGCCCAATGGCCGGCTTGACCTGGATCTGGTTGATGCCTTCCAGTTGGTATTCCACCGGATCTTCGACGGTGATGATCTTGCGCTCGGCGGTATTGAGCCGCGAAAGCGCGGTATAGAGCGTGGTGGTTTTACCCGAGCCGGTGGGCCCGGTGACCAGCAGGATGCCGTGGGGCCGCTCGAGCACTTCAAGAAAGGTTTCCAGGCGCTGGCCATCAAAGCCCAGGCTCTGGAAATCGAACTGCACGGTCTGGCGGTCCAGCAGGCGCATCACCACCGACTCGCCAAAACTGGTGGGCACCGTGGATACCCGCAAATCCAGCTCCTTGCCCTGGATGCGCAACATGATCCGGCCGTCCTGCGGCAGGCGGCGCTCGGCGATGTCGAGGCGCGCCATGATCTTGACCCGGGAAATCACCGCCGCCGAGGAACTCGCCGGCGGCGCTTCCGCTTCATGCAGCACACCGTCGATGCGGTAGCGCACCTTGAGCTGGTTTTCGAAGGGTTCGATATGGATGTCCGAGGCGCGGTGCTCCACGGCCCGTTGCAGGATCAGGTTGACCAGGCGAATCACCGGGGCTTCGGAGGCCATGTCCTTGAGGTGTTCGATGTCTTCCAGGGCGCCGCCCTGTTCATCGAGGTTTTCGATCAGGGTGCCCATGGCGGAACGGCCCTGGCCGTAGTAACGCTCGATCAGGGTTTCGACTTCGTTGCGCGGCCCGACCGCCAGCCACACCGGCACGCCGCACGCGTAGGCCAGGGCCTGGAACGGATACAGCAGCGCCGGGTTGGCCGCCAACACCCGCACACCACCGTGGCTCCAGCCTACCGGCACCACCTGGTAATGGCGCATGAAGCGTTCGGTCAGCGCCGGCAGCGGGTCGAGCACGGGCGGTGCTGCATCGGCCAGCAGCAACGGCGCGCCGAGCAAATCGGCCCAGGCCCGCGCCAGTTCCACTTCGGAAACCAGCCCCAGGCGCGTCAGCAGGCCGAGCAGTTCGGGGTCGTCGGATTCCTGGGATAACCGTCGAGCACGTTCCAGGTCGACGGTTTTCAGACCGGCTTTTCGCATCAGCCACGCGCACACTTGTTCGGCATCCGGAATCTGCATTCGGCATGCGTCGATGGGCATTGACGGTATCGGCTGGGGCATCTGCACAAGTCTGAGGGGCTATTTAAAAACCTGTTCCGTGGCACGCGCCGGAACAAGGGCATCCACACTAAGTTGGAGGTTTTTAGCGCAAGCGCTGTCACGACAAGGTACGGACCCTACACCAAAACATTTTGTATTACAGCCCACTTAAGTTATGGCCTTTTAGAACTACCAACAGGCGCCATTAGTTAGCCATGACCGTACACATGATGTTTAAAGCATCGACTGACATGTTTAAACTTAGTTCATCAGCGCAAGAAAATATCGCCAGCCTCACGCAAGATCTGGGTCTATCCCGGCACCTAATGGCAATCAATGATCAGTTCAATAGGCCACCTTGCAATATCACATGGACACTACTCAAAAGAACAACCCACCAAGTCATTGCACTTTTTAAATCGCGAAACCCACCGCACTAGTTGCAATTAGCCATCGCTAAAACTTGTCACCGAAGAAGAACTACCCACTGATAAAAAAGAGACTAGCGCACGCAATCAAACGCATGTTTCAGCGCCTGACCTTGAATAATCCGTTATCAGAAAATACCGAGAGTCAACGCAACATGGCCATGAGCCGCAACTGGACTCAGGCGCTCTCGCGCTCGATCAAGCGGCACTCCAGCAGGTTCAAGCGCTGCACCTCATCCTCAACCGGCAACACGCCCAGGCTTTCCAGTACCCGCGTTGCCGCCAGCACACCGATCTCCAGGGCGGGCGGCTTGATGGTGCTGAGACTGGGCAAGAGCATTTCGGCAAACGGGTAATCACCAAAGCCGAGCACCGCACACTCCTCGGGGATTCTCAGCCCTGCCCGTTGCCCCGCCAGCAAGCCACCGGCGGCGAGGTTGTCATTGGCGAAGATGATTGCGTCGGGCGGCGTGGCGGCGCTCATCAACACGTGCATCGCTTGCTTGCCCGCCTCAAACGGTGCGCGATCGGCGTCCGGGGCGAACACCCACGGCTGCATGCCCAGCTCAATCAGGGTCGCGCTGTAGCCATCCCGGCGTTCCAGTGCACTGAAGTCCCCCGGCGCGCTGTTCTGTACGAACGCGATGCGCCGATAACCCTTGCCATGCAGGTAGCGCGCAGCCGTCACGCCCACCTCGTAATGCGAGAAGCCAATCTGCAACGGCTCCCGCTCGGGTTGGTAATCCCAGGTTTCAACCACCGGGATATCCGCCTCGGCGATCATCTTCTCGGTGCCCGCGCTATGGAAGCGGCTGGTGAGCACCAATGCCGCCGGGGACCAGCCGAGAAACGCGCGCACTGCATTTTCTTCCTGCTCGGCGCTGAAGTAACTGGACGCCAGCAGCAATTGGTAGCCGTGGCGGCTGAGGGTATCGCTGAAGCCCTGGATGGTATTGGCGAAGATCGGCCCGGAGATGTTTGGAATCACCATCGCGACGATCCTGCCCCGCGCCGACGCCAGCCCACCCGCCACCAGGTTCGGCACATAGCCCAATTCGGCAACCACCGCCGCGATGCGTTCGCGGCGTTCGGGCGAGACCTGTTCCGGCTGGTTGAAATAGCGCGACACGGTAATCGCTGACACACCGGCCTGGCGCGCCACGGTATTCAAGGTGACGCGGCCGGCACCACGGCGTTTCCGGGGTTTGTCTTCGCTCAAGGGACGATCCTGTTAAAAACCTAAAAGAATATAAAACTAATTTTTTAGTATTTGACGCTCTATATCGCACCTACCAATAATGCCGATGTTAGCGCTACCAAAGCGTTTTGTCTGCTACTCGCTCGAGCGAATGCCCAAGACGGATTCAACGGCGCTGTCGTCGCAGAACGGCAGCGGTTCAGGGCATTTTTCGAGCGGTCAGAGCATGCACACACATTCGGGGCAACCTCAAAAACTTTCGCAATCCATACGCGCCGCCACCGGGCGCTGCGCCCACCTGGGTTGGCTACTGGCGGGGCTCGCCGCCCTGCCCGTTCCCGCTGCATTCGCCGCCGACGACCAGGAACCCACCCTCAAGCCGGTCACAGTAACCGCCACCCGCCGCGAAGAGTCGCTGCAAAAAGTCCCGGTGGCGGTTTCGGTGCTCGATGGCGAACAACTGGAGCGTGACAATCGCAACGGCGTGGCGAGCATCGTCCAGCAGGTACCCTCGCTGAATTTCCGTACCGGCGCGTCGAACAAGGACACCTCGTTGTTCGTACGCGGAGTGGGCACGATATCCACCTCGCCCGGGGTTGAACCCACGGTGGCGACGGTGATTGACGGCGTGGTGTACGCCCGCCCCGGCCAGGCTACCCTGGACCTGCTCGACCTGGATCGTGTCGAAGTGCTGCGCGGGCCCCAGGGCACACTGTTCGGCAAGAACGCCTCGGCCGGCGTGCTGAATATCACCAGCAAGGCGCCGACGGCCGAGACCCACGGCTATATCGACCAGTCCTACTTCAGCGGCAATGAAAGCCGCACCCGCTTCGGCCTGGGCGGCAGCCTGATTCCCGGCACGCTGAAGGGCTCCATCAGCGGGCTATTCGGCAGCTACGACGGTAACGTCGACAACAAGCACAACGGCCAGGAAGTGAACGGCTACAACCATCAGGGCGTGCGCGGCAAACTGGAGTTCACCCCCAACGACGACGTGAAACTGACCCTGATTGCCGACTACATGCAGTCCCACGACGATGCGCCAAATGGCGTGGTGAGCAAATCCCTGACCCCGGCGTTCGCCAACGCGCTGAACCCGGTGCGCGGGACCAGCGACAACCGCGACATCAACACCGACACCCGCAGCCACGTGGAGGACACCAACAAAGGCCTGTCTGCCCAACTGGACTGGAACCTCGGCGACTACACCCTGACCTCGATCACTGCCTGGCGCGGCTGGGACAACACCCAGTACCAGGACGGCGACCGCCTGGGCACCGTGACCGCCGCTTTCCCCGGCACCGCCGACAAAGGCCAACTGGCGTTCGACCAATACTCCCAGGAGCTGCGCCTGGCCTCGCCCAAAGGCGAATTCCTCGAATACGTCGGCGGCCTGTTCTACATGCACGGCAAGGATCAGGAAACCTACCAGCGCACCCTGACCACCACCACGCGCACCGACCGCGGCATCGCCGACTACGGCACCACCAGCGACAGCTACGCGGTGTTCGGCGAGACCACGCTGAATTTCACCTCGGCCTTTCGTGGCATCGCCGGCCTGCGCTACACCCACGACGACCTGGAATACGATCACCGCCGTGTCTCCACCTCGGCCACCACTGTCAGCGGCATTCAACCGGCCACCAGCAGTTCCGGCTCGGTGGACGAAGACGGCTGGTCCGGCCGGCTGGGGGTGCAATACGACCTGAGCGACACCGTCACCAGCTACCTGACCTACTCGCGCGGCTACAAGGGCCCGGCCTACAACGTGTTCTTCAACATGCAGCCACGGGACACCGACGCGCTGAAACCGGAAACCTCCAACACCTGGGAAGTCGGGATCAAGGCCACCAGCTGGAACAATCGCCTGACCACCAACCTGGCGATCTTCCACAGCGACTACGACAACTACCAGGCGAACTTCTTCGACACCGTCGCCGGGCAAGTGGTGACGCGCTTGATCAACGCCGGCAGCGTCAGCACCGAAGGCGTCGAACTCGACTACGCGTTGCAGGCCACTCAACAACTGAAGCTCTCCGGCGCGCTGGCCTACACCCGGGCCCGCATCGATGAGTTCGCCTGCCCGCCTGGCGCGGCGGCGTCCTGCAACGTCAACGGCAAGCCGCTGCCCTTCAGCCCGGACTGGAAAAGCTACGTGCGCGCCGACTACAGCATCCCACTGGATAACGGCCTGGATATCGAACTGGGTACCGACTACAGCTGGCAGAGCGAAGTGCAGTACGACATCAGCCAGAACGTCGACACCAAGCAAGGCGCCTACGGCATCTGGAACGCCAGCGTCGCCCTGGCCGACTACAGCAACGGCTGGCGCGTGGCCCTGCTGGCGAAGAACCTCACCGACAAGTCCTATTCACCGCTGCTGGCCAGTGGCGGCAGCTACATCTACCGCGCCGTACCCCGTGACGATGAACGTTACTTCGGCGTGCAACTGCGCAAGGATTTTTGAGCATGCCCCGTGAACTGAAACTCGGCGCTTTCCTGATGGCCACCGGGCACCACGTCGCCGCATGGCGCCATCCCGATGTGCCGGCCAATGCCGGGCTGGATTTCGCCCACTACAAACGCCTGGCGCAAATTGCCGAAGCGGCGAAATTCGACGCGCTGTTCGTGGCCGACAGCATTGCCGCCGCCACCGGCGAAATTTCCAGCCGCATGGCGCGCTCGGATCACTTCGAGCCACTGACGCTGCTGTCGGCATTGAGCGTGGTGACCGAACACATCGGCCTGATCGCCACGGCCACCACCAGCTACAACGAGCCGTACCATGTGGCGCGCAAGTTCGCCTCACTGGATCATCTGTCCGGCGGGCGCGCCGGCTGGAACCTGGTGACCTCGGACAACGCCGCCGAAGCACAGAATTTTGGCCGCGACGAGCACCTCGGCCACGGCGAACGCTACAGCCGTGCCCGGGAGTTTCACCAGGTGGTGACGGGGCTGTGGGACAGCTGGGAAGACGATGCCTTTGTGCGCGACAAGGCGAGTGGCAGTTACTACGACCCGGCGAAACTACATGTACTCGGGCATGTCGGCGAACACTTTCGTGTGAAGGGCCCGCTGAACGTGGCGCGCTCGCCCCAGGGCCAGCCGGTGATTGTCCAGGCGGGTTCGTCCGAGGCAGGCCGCGAATTGGCGGCACAAACTGCCGAAGTGGTGTTCACCGCCCAGACATCATTGGCCAATGCCCAGGCGTTCTATGCCGACCTCAAGGGGCGCCTGGCTCGATATGGGCGGGAACCGGATGCGCTGAAGATCATGCCGGGGGTGTTTGTGGTGGTCGGGCAGACAGAAACTGAAGCCCGGGACAAATTCGAGGCCTTCCAGCAGTTGGTCGAACCGCAGGTTGGCGTCGCGTTACTGGGGCGCATGCTGGGTAACTTCGACTTGTCCGGCTACCCGCTGGACGGCCCGCTGCCGGACCTGCCATTGACCGACAGCGGCCAGCGCAGTCGCCAGCAACTGCTGACCGAACTGGCGGGCCGCGAACAGCTGAGCCTGGCGCAACTGGGCCGGCGCATCGCCGGTGGCCGCGGGCACTACAGCCTGATCGGCACACCCGCGCAGATCGCCGATGAACTGCAGCACTGGTTCGAGAATGGCGCCGCCGATGGCGTCAATGTGCTGGTGCCGCACCTGCCGGGCGGGCTGGAAGATTTCGCCCAATGGGTGGTGCCGGAACTGCAACGGCGTGGCCTGTTCCGCACCGAATACGCCGGCACCACCCTGCGTGAAAACCTTGGATTGGCGCGACCGGCCAATCGCTTTGCGGAGAAACCGGCATGAGAATTCCTGCACTGTTGTTTGCGCTGTTTGCCCTGACTCAAACCGCAATGGCCGCCGAGCCGGCCACCCTGAGGATCGGCTACCAGAAAGGCTCGATCGCCCTGGTACTCGCCAAGGAACATGGCCTGCTGGAAAAACGCTTCGACCAGACCAAGGTGCAATGGATCGAATTCCCCGCTGGCCCGCAGATGCTCGAAGCCTTGAACGTGGGCGCGCTGGACGTGGCGTCCACCGGTGATATCCCGCCATTGTTCGCCCAGGCGGCGGGCGCCGACCTCGTCTACATCGGCGCTGAACCGCCCAAGCCGACGGCAGAAACCATCCTGGTGCAGGCCGACAGCCCACTGCACGGCATCGCCGACCTCAAGGGCAAGAAAGTCGCCTTCCAGAAAGGCTCCAGCTCCCACAACCTGATCCTGCGGGCCTTGAACAAAGCCGGCCTGAGCTACAAGGATATCCAGCCGGTTTACCTGCCACCGGCCGATGCCCGCGCCGCCTTCGAGCAAGGCAGTGTCGACGCCTGGGCAATCTGGGAGCCCTACTCGTCACTCGCCCTGAGCCAAAGCCCGAGCCGCGTCCTGGCCAACGGCGAAGGCTTGAACCTGTCTGGGCCGATCTATACCGCGCGCCGTGCATACGCCGAGGCCAATGGTCCGTTCATCCACGCCCTGCTCGATGAACTGAGCGCCGCCGAAGCCCTGACCCGCAGCCAGCGCGAAGACAGCCTGCAGGTGCTGACCCGTTTCATGGGTTTGCCGGCCGGGGTGATTGCACGTTACGTCGACAACCGGCCGCCATCGCCGATCCTGCCGATTGATAAGCACATCATTGGGGCGCAGCAAGAGACGGCGGACCTGTTTTACCAGAACCGCCTGCTGCCCAAGCCCATCGATGTACAGAAGGCTATATGGCAGGCTCCTCAGAAGTCGACGGTGGCCGACAGCAAGTAAGTGCGCGGCGTCGACAAGGTCAACCCCGGCTCGCTGTCATCCGAGGCACCGGCCGAACTCCAGTAGCGCCGGTTGGCCACGTTCTCGACATTGGCCCGCAGGGTGATGTGCTTGTCGTCGACCTTGAAGGCGTAGCGTGCGCCGACATCAAGCCGCGTCCAGGCGTCGATTTCCTTGACGTTGGACTGGTCCAGGTACTGCGAGCTGGAATAGATCCCGCGGCTGGTCAGGGTCAGGCCTTCAACAGTCGGCACGTCCCACTCCGCGCCCAGGTTGACGTTGTACTTGGGCGTGGCCGGCGCGCGGTTGCCGTCGTAGGTGCCGTTGGTGGTGTGGGTCAGTTCGCTGTCGATGTACATCACCCCGCCCAGCAGGCGGAAACCCTTGAGCGGCTCGCCGAACACGCTGAGTTCCACACCATCGTTCTGGCGCTTGCCATTGGGGCCGAAGACCAGCGTGGTGGCGTTGGTCTCGTAGGCCGGCTGCTTGATCCTGAATACAGCGGCCGTCACCGCGAACGCACCGGCGTCGTACTTGGCGCCGACTTCGACCTGACGGCTGATGAACGGTGGGAAGATTTCGTCATCGTTGACCGACGCCGACGGCGCGACCTTGCCCTGGCTCAGGCCTTCCATGTAGTTGGCGTACAACGAGAGCTTGTCGGTGGCCTTGAACAGGATGCCGCCGGACGGTGAAATTTTTTCCTCGTCGTAGGCGGTGTCGCCTTTGACGTCATCGGTCCAGTCGTCGACCTTGACCCGCTGCCAGCGCGCACCGAGGGTCAGCAGCAACCGGTCGTCGAAAAAACCCAGGGTGTCGGACAACGCCACACCGCTGAAACGGTTTTCGGTGTAGACCTTCGAGTCAAATCGCGTTGGCCGGCCAGGCGCCGGGGTTTCCACAGGGTTGTAGATATTGCTTGAACCCTGCGCATATCGCGCGCCGCCGTTTTCGAAGTCCATGTAGAAGTAGCTGGCCGCCAGGTTGACCTCATGGCTCACCGGGCCGGTATGGAACCAGTTGCGCACGCCCGCCGTGGCGGTGCGCACGTTTTCATCGCGGGTGAAGTCGCGGGGCTGCACGCTGAAATCACCGGCGTTGTTGGCCACCGACACTGCATGGCGCAGGAAGTCATGGTTGCTTTTGCGCGCACCGACGCCGCCGTAGAGCATTACGTTGTCGCTGAGATCAAACTCGCCGTTGACCGTGCCGAAGGTGTCGTTGGTGCTTGCCTTGCTCCAGGGCTGCGCGTAGTTGTGGCGTACGTCGTTGGCACTCGGCACCCTGGCGTTGGGCCCGACTTGCACACGTTCCTGGGGGGCGTCGGTGTCGCGCTCGGTACGACCGATGTCGGTGGAGAGTCGCAGGCGTTCACCGCGAAAATCCAGGCCCAGCACGGCCATTTCGCGGTCGACACTCTGGTGATCCCAGGCGGTGTCGCCGGACTGTTTCACGCCGTTGAAACGCAGGCCGAACTGGTTGTCTTCACCAAAACGCCGGCCGATATCCACGGCTCCGCCCGCCTGGCTGTCGGAGGCCCAACTGCCGGTGAGCGAGGTGATGGGTGTGTCGGTGGCACGCTTGGGCACCACGTTGATCCCGCCGCCCACGCTGCCCCGTGGCGAGATGCCGTTGATCAACTGGCTGGGGCCTTTGATGATGTCGACGCGCTCGGCCATTTCCATGTCGATGGTGTAGGTCGGCAATACGCCATAGAGGCCGTTGTAGGCGACATCACTGTTGAACAGGCTGAAGCCGCGAATGGTGAATTGCTCATAGCGCCCGCCGGCCGGGTTGGTGGCGCGCACCGAGGGGTCGCTGGCAATCAGGTCGCCAAGGGTACGCGCCTGTTGGTTCTTGACCGCCGCGCTGGTGTAGGTGGTCATGCTGAACGGAGTATCCATGAAGTCCTTCGAGCCCAGCAGGCCCTGGGAGCCACGGCGCGCCACCTGGCCACCGGCGAAAGACTCGCTGTCGGCATCGCCGGTGGTGCCGAGAATCGAGGTGGGCGCCAGTTGCAGGCTGCCGCCTTCGGGAACCGGGGTCAGCCTATAGGCCTGCTCGCCCATGGGCTGCAGTTGCAGGCCGGAGCCCTGGAGCAGGCGCGCGAAACCTTCTTCGACGCCGTATTCGCCGGACAACCCGCTGCTGTTGCGGCCGCTGACCAGCGCCGGGTCCACCGAGAGGTTGACCCCGGCCAGCCCGGCGAAACGGGTCAGCGCGGCGCTCAGGCTGCCGGCCGGCACCTGGTAGCTGCGCCGGGACGCACCGTCTTCGGCATAGCTGATGGGAACGAACAACGGGCTGGCACTCAGGCTCAGCATGAGGCTGAGGTTCAGCAACGGGCGTATTGCGGGCATTGGAAGAAGCTCTCGATTTTGTTCACTTACCTGGAATGACCAGTCACGTGAAAAAAAGGGACAGGCTTCAGCCACTATTTTTTGATTATTACGGTTTGATGCCTTTGAGCTTCTGGAGCAGCTCCATCAATTGCTCCAGGGATTCCTCGCCGAACTGCTCCTGAATCTTCAGGTAATTGCTTTCCATCCCGGCGCTCATGTCGACGAAACACTGCTGGCCCTGTTCGGTCAGGGCGACGAACACCCGGCGCTGGTCTTCGGCGGATTTGCGCCGGCGCACGATGCCGTCACGCTCCAGCCGCCCCAGTACGCCGGTCATGCTCGGCTTGAGGATGCAGGCGAGGTGCGCCAGTTGGTGGCTTTCGAGTTCGCCTTGCTGGCGCAGGATGCGGATCACCCGCCACTGCTGTTCGGTCAGGTCATGTTCATTGAGCAACGGCCGGAAGAACGCCATGGTCGCTTCGCGGGCCTGGAGCAAGGTGAGCGTAAGGGACGGTCTGGGGGTGGGCATGGTTCACGCGCAATAGAGGTCGAAGCGACGAAGCTTAGAGTCGGTGTCCCGCGTGCGCAACCCGACGCACGCAGCAAGTCGTTAATTTCGAAACGAATTCATAAAAACCTGTTAATCCAGCTATTCAGCTTAAAGATAACATGTTAACAATATGCCCGCCCCTGCCCTGGTGGCGGGCTCTACCAACAAAAACAACAAAAGGAACGCCCCTCATGCATTCGTGCCTCTTTCGCACGGCGGCAAGCGCTGGCCTGTGCGCCGCGTTTAGCCCTCTGGTCGCCCACGCCGACTTCATCCAGGACAGCAAGGCCAGCCTGGACCTGCGCAATTTCTACATGAACCGCGACTTTCGCCAGGCCAACGCGCCGCAGAACAAGGCAGACGAATGGGCGCAAGGTTTTGTGCTGCGCCTGGAGTCGGGCTATACCGAAGGCGTGGTCGGGTTTGGCGTGGACGCCCTGGGTGAAATGGGCCTGAAGCTCGACTCCAGCCGCGACCGCCGGGGCACCGGGCTGTTGCCGTCTGGCGCCAGCGGCGAGCCGGCCGACAGCTACAGCGAACTCGGCCTGACCGCCAAATTGCGCGTGTCGAAAACCGTGCTCAAGCTCGGCACCCTGCAACCGCTGTTGCCGGTGGCCGCCTATAACGACACGCGGCTGTTGCCGTCGACCTACAACGGTGGACTGGTGACCTCCCAGGACATCGACGGCCTGACCCTGAACGTCGGCCGCCTGGAAAAACAGAACCTGCGGGACTCCTCCAACAACGAGTCCATGAGCTACGGCGGCGTCAACAGCAGCCACCTGGACCTTGCCGGCGGCACCTACGCGATCAACCCGCACCTGGCCGCGACCTATTACTACGCGCAGATGCAGGACATCTACCGCCAGAATTTCATCGGCCTGGTGCATGACCTGCCGCTGGCCCAAGGCGTGAACCTGCGCACCGACCTGCGCTACTTCGACACCCGCGAGCAAGGCAGCGCCCTGCTGCGCAGCGCTTCGCGGGTCGACGGCGGGCGGATCGACAACCGCTTTTTCAACGGCATGTTCAGTTTGTCGGTGGGCGCACACAAATTCGGCCTGGGCTTTCAGAGCCTTTCCGGTGACGGCGACTTTGCCTTCCCGGGGCAAGACCCGTACTCGGTCAACCTGGTGACCATCAATATCTTCACCAAGGCCAACACCGACGCGTGGCAGGCGCGCTACGACTACAACTTCGCCGCCCTCGGCCTGCCGGGCCTGACCTTCATGACCCGCTACGTCGACGGCAGCCATGCGCAAACCGCCACGGTGCGCAACGGCCGCGAATGGGAGCGCGACACCGACCTGGTCTACACCGTGCAGAGCGGCCCACTGAAGAACGTCAACGTGCGCCTGCGCAATGCGACCCTGCGCTCAAGCAACGGCCTGACCAGCGACATCGACGAAAGCCGGGTGATCATCGGCTACACCGTAGCCCTGTGGTAACGCCGGGCGCCTCAACGCAACCCCGATTGACGCTGGCGGTATTCCCCCGGCGTCATCTGCGCGTAGCGCTGGAAGAACCGGCTGAAATACGCCGGGTCCTTGAACCCCAACTGGTAGCAGATTTCATTCGCCGAACTGCCGGTGAACAGCAGCAGGCGCCGGGCCTCCTGCATCAGCCGCTCCAGAATCAGGCGCTTGGACGGCAGGTCGGCGATGCGTCGGCACACCTCGTTGAGCCGCGCTTCAGTGACGCCGATACCGTCGGCGTAGCGCGACAGCGGCCAGTGTTGCAGGTAGTGGTCTTCGATCAGTTCGTTGAAGCGGTGAAAGATCCGCAGGTCTTCGTGACGTGCAGGGCGGGCTTCCAGGGAATTGGCGCAGAGCCGCAGCAGGCTGATCATGATCAGCCGCGTCAGGCTGTCCAGGGCCGAACCGCGTCCGCTGGCCTGGGCGTTGATCTCGCTGCACAGCTCATCAAGCAGGAATTCCAGGCGGCGCACCTCGGGCTGAAACTCCGGTGCCAGCCGCGCCAACGCCACGCAGGCCGCCGGCAATTGTGCGCCGGGGGCCAGGCTGGGGTCGGCGTCAATCAAGGCCCACACCAGTTGCTGGCGCACGGTCAGCACATGGCCGTCGGCGTCGGCTTCGGTGACGAAGGAATGCGCCACCGTCGGCGGCGTGAGGAAAAACATCGGCCCGGATTCGAGGTACTGCTGGTCGTCCAGGTAGACCCGCACCGCGCCGGTCTTGACGTAATGCACCTGGAAAAACCGGTCATGGCGATGCACCGGCATGTTGCGGCCAAAAAATCCCGCCAGGTTGCCGAGCCGGTCGTAGTGCACCTCGGCATCGCTGTAACGCTGGTCGTAGACCTGCCCGATGTTGATGTTGGGGATCGGCTGACGATCGCTCATCACTGCATTCTCTTTGTTGTTTTGACTGCCCTGAAATATTGCCACGCTTGACGATAGTTAACATCTTAATTATAACGTTAACAGGTTAACGAATTTCCCACGGTGCAGGTCCGAATCTGCCCCGCCACTGCCAGGAGAAAAGCATGAGCCGTGCCCTGCATGATGTTGCGAACGGCACCCTGTTCGGCGTTGCGCTGAACTACCAGGGGTTGCTGAACCAACGTCTCGCCGAATTCGAACAAGCGCCTTACCAGAAACCACCGGTGAAGCCGGTGCTGTTCATCAAGACGCCCAATACCCGCAACGGCCACGACGGCGTGGTGCTGCACCCGCAAGGTGAACGCCTGCAACCGGGCCCGGCACTCGGGGTGGTGATTGGCAAGAGCGCCAGCCGGGTCAGCGTCGAAAATGCCCTGGAGCATGTGGCGGGCTACACCATCGTCAATGAGTTCAGCCTGCCGGAAGACAGCTACTACCGCCCGGCGGTGAAAGCCAAGTGCCGGGACGGTTTCTGCGCATTGGGCCCGGAACTGGTGGCCCGCGACCAGGTCGCCAATCCGCATCAATTGAGCGTGAAGCTGTTCGTCAACGGTGAACTGCGCCAGCAAAACTCCACCGTCAACTTCGTGCGCAGCCTGCCGCAGTTGATCGCCGAGATCAGCGAGTTCATGACCCTGCACGAAGGCGATGTGCTGATCACCGGCACCCCCGAAGGCCGGGTGGATGTGCAACCCGGCGACACGGTTGAAGTCGAGATCAGCGGCCTGGGCCGCCTGGTCAACCACATCAAGGCAGAGGAGCTGTCATGAAACACGCCCGTATTCGCTTTGAAGGTGAAGCCCACCAGGTGCTGGTAGAAGCTGAAAACGCCGTGCGCCTGGCCGACGGTCGCCTGCTGGCTGAAGACCAGGTCGAATGGCTGCCACCGGCCACCGGCAGCATGTTTGCCCTCGGCCTGAACTACGCCGACCACGCCGCCGAACTGGCCTTCAAGCCACCGACTGAACCGCTGGCGTTCATCAAGTCCCCCGGCACCTACACCGGCCACAACCAGGTGACCTGGCGCCCGGACAACGTCGCCTACATGCACTACGAGTGCGAACTGGTGGCAGTCATCGGCAAGCCTGCGCGCAACGTCAAGCGCGAGAACGCCCTGGAGTATCTGGCCGGCTACACGGTGTGCAACGACTACGCGATCCGCGACTACCTGGAAAACTACTACCGCCCCAACCTGCGGGTGAAAAACCGCGACGCCACCACGCCCGTGGGCCCATGGATCGTGGATGTCGCCGACGTGCCGGACCCGAGCAACCTGAAGCTGCGCACCTGGATCAACGGTGAACTGCGCCAGGAAGGCAGTACGAAAGACATGATTTTCGACATCCCGTATTTGATCGAGTACCTGTCCAGCTTCATGACCCTGCAGCCCGGCGACATGATCGCCACCGGCACCCCGGAAGGCCTGGCGGATGTGGTGCCGGGGGATGAAGTGGTCGTGGAAGTGGAAGGCGTAGGCCGCCTGGTCAATCGAATTGTCAGCGAGGCGGACTTTTTCGCCGCCCGTAAAGAGGCTTGAGCAATATGATCAAACACTGGATCAACGGCCGTGAGGTCGAGAGCAAAGACACCTTCATCAACTACAACCCGGCCACCGGCGAAGCCATCGGTGAAGTGGCCAGCGGCGGTGCCGAGGAAGTGGCGCAGGCCGTTGCAGCAGCCAAGGAAGCCTTTCCGAAGTGGGCAGGCACACCGGCCAAGGAACGTGCCCGCTTGATGCGCAAGCTCGGTGAGCTGATCGAACAGAACGTGCCGCACCTGGCCGAACTGGAAACCCTCGACACCGGCCTGCCGATCCACCAGACCAGGAACGTGCTGATTCCCCGGGCGTCCCACAACTTCGATTTCTTCGCCGAAGTCTGCACCCGCATGGACGGCCACAGCTACCCGGTGGACGACCAGATGCTCAACTACACCCTTTACCAGCCGGTGGGTGTGTGCGCGTTGGTGTCGCCATGGAACGTGCCGTTCATGACCGCCACCTGGAAGACTGCGCCGTGCCTGGCGCTGGGCAATACTGCGGTGCTGAAAATGTCCGAGCTGTCGCCGCTGACGGCCAATGAACTGGGGCGCCTGGCGGTCGAAGCCGGGATTCCCAAAGGCGTGCTGAACGTAATCCAGGGCTACGGCGCCACCGCCGGTGATGCGCTGGTGCGCCACCCGGACGTGCGGGCGATTTCCTTCACCGGCGGTACCGCCACCGGCAAGAAAATCATGCAGACCGCCGGGCTGAAAAAGTACTCCATGGAACTGGGTGGCAAGTCGCCGGTGCTGATCTTTGAAGACGCCGACCTGGACCGCGCCCTCGACGCGGCACTGTTCACCATCTTCTCGCTCAACGGTGAACGCTGCACCGCCGGCAGCCGGATCTTCATTCAGGAGAGCGTGTACCCGCAGTTCGTCGCCGAATTTGCCGCCCGCGCCAAACGCCTGATCGTCGGCGACCCACAGGACTCGAAGACCCAGGTCGGCTCGATGATCACCCAGGCCCACTACGACAAGGTCACCGGCTACATCAGGATTGGCCTCGAAGAAGGCGCCACCCTGCTGGCCGGCGGCCTGGAACGCCCGGCCAACCTGCCGGCGCACTTGAGCCGTGGGCAGTTTATCCAGCCGACGGTGTTTGCCGATGTGAACAACAACATGCGCATCGCCCAGGAAGAAATCTTTGGCCCGGTGGTGTGCCTGATCCCGTTCAAGGACGAAGCCGAGGCGCTGCAACTGGCCAACGATACCGAGTACGGCCTGGCGTCCTATATCTGGACCCAGGACATCGGCAAGGCGCATCGTCTGGCCTACGGCATCGAAGCCGGCATGGTGTTCATCAACAGCCAGAACGTGCGGGACTTGCGCCAGCCGTTTGGTGGGGTAAAAGGTTCCGGCACCGGCCGTGAAGGCGGCCAGTACAGCTTCGAAGTGTTTGCCGAGATCAAGAACGTGTGCATTTCCATGGGCAGTCATCACATCCCGCGCTGGGGTGTGTAACCCGGATATAACAACGCTACCTGTAGGAGCGAGCTTGCTCGCGAAGAACCCGCAGGCGCCGCGGGCTAACAGAAGTGCTGCGTTATCGTTGACGTTTTTCGCGAGCAAGCTCGCTCCTACAAAAGAATAAATACTCAGGAGAATGATCATGGGCGAAGTGGTTCTGGCAGCGAAGATCTGCCACGTTCCCTCGATGTACCTGTCGGAACTGCCCGGCAAGCACCACGGTTGCCGCGAAGCAGCCATCGCCGGGCACAAGGAAATCGGGCGGCGCGCCCGTGAACTGGGGGCCGACACCGCGGTGGTGTTCGACGTGCACTGGCTGGTCAACAGCGGCTATCACGTCAATTGCGGCGAGCATTTCAAGGGCACCTACACCAGCAACGAGCTGCCGCACTTCATCAAGAACATGGAGTACGAGTACCCGGGCTGCCCCGAGCTGGGCGAGTTGATCGCCGCCGAGGCCAACCTGGCCGGCGTGCGCACCATGGCCCACAACATCCCGAGCCTGGAGCTGGAATACGGCACCCTGGTGCCGATGCGCTACATGCACATGGGCGTTCCGGACGCGCAGAAGTTCGACGTGATCTCCATCGCCGCATGGTGCGCCTGGCACCGCCTGGAAGACAGCTTCGCGTTTGGCGCCGCCGTGCGCCGAGCCATCGAGAAAAGCGACCGCAAAGTCCTGGTGCTGGCCTCGGGCTCCCTCTCCCACCGCTTCTCGGACGACCGCGAAGCCGAAGCCAATATCCACAACTGGACCCGTGAATTCGACAAACAGATGGACCTACACGTGGTGGAGATGTGGAAGCAAGGCCGCTTCAAGGAGTTCTGCGCGATGCTGCCGGACTACGCCGAGCACTGCTTCGGCGAAGGCAAGATGCACGACACCGCGATGCTCCTGGGACTGCTGGGCGGGCCGGACTACAACCAGCCGGCCGAGATCATCACCCAGCCGTTCGGCAGTTCGGGCACCGGGCAGATCAATGCCATTTTCCCTTTATGAGCCTTGGTGAAGATCACCTGTAGGCGCTGGCTTGCCTGCGATGCAGGCACCTCGGTGTATCTGTCGCACCGAGTTGATGCCATCGCAGGCAAGCCAGCTCCTACAAGGAATTCGCTGCACCTCACCCCAAGAGGAGATACACATGCCGCACTTCATCGCCGAATACACCGACAACATCGAGCAGCAGGCCAACCTGCCGGCCCTGTTCGAGCAGGTTCACGCCGTGCTGGGGGACAGCGGCGTGTTTCCCCTGGGGGGCATCCGCAGTCGCGGAGTGCGCCTGGACACCTGGCGCATGGCCGACGGCAAGCATGACTACGCCTTCGTCCACATGACCCTCAAGGTCGGCCACGGGCGCGACCTGGAAACCCGCAAGGCGGTGGCCGAAGCCCTGTTCAAGGTCATCACCGAACACTTCGCCGAGCTGCAATCCCAGCGGCTGCTGGCGTTGTCGTTCGAGATGATCGAGCTGCACCCCGAGCTGAATTTCAAGCAGAACAACGTGCACGCATTCCTGAAAAACCAGGCGGGCTGAGCACAGCCCACCTTTCCGCCCATGGCCACTCAAACAAAAAAGAACAACATCATGAGCACAGCCAATACCGCCGACAGCACCACCCTGATCGAACATCAGCGCACCCACAGCATCGTCACCTGGCGACTGATGCCGTTGCTGCTGATCTGCTACCTGTTTGCCCACCTGGACCGCATCAACATCGGCTTCGCCAAGATGCAGATGAGCACCGACCTGCACTTCAGCGACACGGTGTATGGCCTCGGTGCCGGCCTGTTTTTCATCGCCTACGCGCTGTTCGGCGTACCCAGCAACATGGCCCTGGACCGGGTCGGCCCACGGCGCTGGATCGCCTGCCTGATGGTGGTGTGGGGCGTGCTCTCCACCAGCATGCTGTGGATCGAAAGCTCCACGGGCTTCTACGTGCTGCGCTTTCTGCTGGGGGTGGCCGAAGCCGGCTTCTTCCCGGGGATCCTGGTGTTCCTCAACCGCTGGTACCCGGCCCGCCGCCGGGCGCAAGTCACCGCCCTGTTTGCGATTGCCGTGCCCATGGCCGGTGTGATTGGTGGCCCGTTGTCCGGTGCGATCCTGGAGAACTTCCATGATTTCGGCGGGCTGCGGGGCTGGCAGTGGATGTTCCTGATCGAAGGCGCCCCGGTGGTGCTGCTCGGCCTGGTCGTCCTGAAATACCTGCCCGACAGCTTCGAAACCGTGAAGTGGCTGGAGCCCGCGCAAAAGCAACAACTGCGCGAGCAACTGAGCACTGAAGAACAGCGCAAATCCATCACCTCCTTCGGCGGCATCCTGCGTGACCCGCAGGTGTGGCTGCTGGTGGCGGTGTACTTCGCGGTGATGCTGGCGGTGAACACCCTGGCGTTCTGGATGCCCACCCTGATCCACGGCGCCGGCATCGGCCGCGACAGCCAGGTCGGCTTGCTGAGCGCCGTACCGTATCTGGCCGGGTGCTTCTTCATGATCGGCTGCGGGCGCTCGTCCGACCGCAACCGCGAACGCCGCTGGCACCTGTGCGTGCCGTTGCTGATGTCGGCCATCGGTATTGCGGTGGCCGGGCTCTCGCCCACCAACCCGACCCTGGTGCTGGGCGGCCTGATCCTCGCCGGCATGGGCGCCAGCGCTGCGCTGCCGATGTTCTGGCAATTGCCGCCGGCGTTCCTGTCCAACAGCACCCAGGCGGCCGGCATCGCGCTGATCAGCTCGTTCGGCAGCATCGCTTCGTTCCTCGCGCCCTACCTGATCGGCTGGATGCGCGACACCACCCAAAGCGCGAGCCTGGCCCTGTACGTGCTGGCGCTGCTTATCGCCCTCGGCGGCCTGCTGGTGCTGCGCACCCATGCGGCCATCGTCAATCCCCAGTAGAGATTTTGTCATGCTTGATCAAGCCCTTATTCAGCAAGCCGCCGCCCGCCTCGACCAGGCCGAGCGTTCCCGTGAACAGGTGCGCCAGTTTTCCCTGGAGCACCCGAACATCACGATTGAAGACGCCTACGCCATCCAGCGCGCCTGGGTGGCCCGGAAAATCAAGGACGGGCGCAAGCTGGTCGGGCACAAGATCGGCCTGACATCGCGGGCGATGCAGGTGTCGTCGAACATCACCGAGCCGGATTACGGCGCCCTGCTCGATGACATGTTCTTCGACGAAGGCACCGACATCCCCTTCGAGCGCTTCATCGTGCCGAGGGTGGAAGTGGAACTGGCGTTCATCCTCGGCAAGCCGCTCAAGGGCCCGAACTGCACGATTTTCGATGTGCTCGATGCCACGGAATGGGTGATCCCGGCGCTGGAAATCATCGACGCCCGCATCCAGCAGATCGACCCCCACACCAACGCCACCCGCAAGGTGTTCGACACCATTTCCGACAACGCCGCCAATGCCGGCGTGGTGATGGGCGGCCGCGCCGTGCGCCCCACCGAGATTGACCTGCGCAAGGTGCCGGCGGTGCTATACCGCAACGGGGTGATCGAAGAGTCCGGGGTGTCGGCTGCGGTACTTAACCATCCGGCCAAGGGCGTGGCCTGGCTGGCGAACAAACTGGCGCCGTACGACGTCACCCTGCAACCCGGCCAGATCATACTCGGCGGCTCCTTCACCCGCCCGGTGACGGCGAATCCGGGTGACACCTTCCATGTCGACTACGACATGCTGGGTTCCATCTCCTGCCGCTTTGTCTGAATACTGGAGGACTGTTTCATGGACATGCCCATCAACCGTTTCAAGCAGCGCCTGCAACGTGGCGAGACCCAGATCGGCCTGTGGCTCGGTTTGGCGGACGCTTATTGCGCCGAACTGGCGGCGAATGCCGGGTTCGACTGGCTGCTGATCGACGGCGAGCACGCGCCCAATGACCTGCGCGGCATGCTCGGCCAACTGCAGGCTGTCGCGCCTTATGACAGCCAACCGGTGGTTCGCCCGGTGATCGGCGATACGGCGTTGATCAAGCAGGTGCTGGATATCGGCGTGCAGACGCTGTTGGTGCCGATGGTGGAGACGGCTGACCAGGCACGGCAGCTGGTGCGGGCGATGCGTTATCCACCGGGTGGTGTACGGGGCGTGGGCAGCGCGCTGGCGCGGGCGTCGCGCTGGAACAGTATTCCCGGTTACCTGGATGAGGCCGATGCGCAGATGTGCCTGCTGGTGCAGATCGAGAACCGTGAAGGCCTGGACAACCTCGATGCGATTGCGGCGGTTGACGGAGTGGACGGGGTGTTTATCGGCCCGGCGGACCTGAGCGCGGCCATGGGGCACCGGGGGAATCCCGGGCACCCCGAGGTGCAGGCGGCGATTGAGGACGCCATCGTACGGATTCAAAAAGCCGGCAAGGCGGCGGGGATCTTGAGTGCGGATGAGAAACTGGCGCGGCGGTATATCGAGCTGGGGGCGGCGTTTGTGGCGGTGGGGGTGGATACGACCGTGTTGATGCGCGGGTTGCAGGGGTTGGCGGCGAAATTCAAAGACACCGCAACACCGGCCATTACCGGCGGCGTGTACTGACGCTCTGAAACCACAAAGATCCAAAATGTGGGAGCGGGCTTGCTCGCGAAAGCGGTGTATCAGTGCCAGGTTTGTTGGCTGACCCACCGCATTCGCGAGCAAGCCCGCTCCCACATTTGGATCGGCGGTGTGTCAGCGCTTGATGGTTTTCAACTCATCCAGCAACCCCAACAACACCTGCAACTTCTCCTCCCCGAACTGCTCCTGCAACCGCTGGTAATTCTCCTCCATGCACTGGCTCATCGACTCGAAACTGGCCTTGCCCTTCTCCGCCAGCGTCACCAGCACCCGCCGCTGATCCTGCTCGGCCTTGCGCCGGTGCACCATCCCCGCCGCCTCCATGCGCACCAGCACGCCGGTCATGCTCGGCTTGAGAATGCACGCCAGTTCCGCCAGTTGGTAAATCTCCAGCTCATCATGCTGGCTGAGAATTCGAATAACCCGCCATTGCTGCTCGGTCAGCCCATGCTCATTCAGCGAGGGCCGGAAAAAACTCATGGCCGCTTCACGGGCCTGAAGCAAGGTCAAGGTCAGGGATTGTCTGGGTTTCAACATAGGCTCAGGGTCACGATAGATTTAGTTAATGTTTTAACGAAACTCTAACACTCTCCTCCCCACCTCACGCTATAACTTGTGAAGCCGGCGAAGGCTCTGGCGCGCAGGATCAAAACCGGCGGCACACAGAATCAAGACATCCAGCGCGCCAACGGCCTTAATACACTCATTAGCTCTTCACTGTCAGGCAGCGCAATGATCAATATCGAAACGCCGACCTATTACACGGCGACCAAGAAATACAACCTCAGCTTCCCCACCCTGGAGCAGGACGTGGAAGCCGACGTGGTGATCATCGGTGGCGGCTTTTCCGGGATCAACACCGCCCTGGAGCTCGCCGAAAAAGGCATCACCAACATCGTCGTGCTGGAAGCGCGTTACCTGGGTTTTGGCGGTACCGGGCGTAACGGTGGGCAGATCATGGCCGGCATCGGCCACGACCTGGAAAAGATCAAGAAGGACGTGGGTGAAGACGGCCTGCGCCAGATCTTCGAGATCAGCGACCTGGGCGCCGACATCATCAAGAACCGCATCGCCAAGTACGACATCGATGCCGACTTCTGCCACGGCTATGGCTACATGGGCTTCAACGCCCGCCAGGAAAAGACCCTGCGCGCCTGGGAGAAAGACTTCAAATCCATCAACACCCAACACGAGATCCGCTTTCTTGGCGGCTCCGACGTCAGGCAGATCATCGGCTCCGACGCCTACAGCAGCGCCCTGCTGCACATGGGCGGCGGGCATGTGCACTCGTTGAACCTGCTGCTGGGCGAAGCCAAGGCCCTGGCCGGCCACGGCGTGCGGATTTTCGAGAACAGCCCGGCGCTGGAAGTCAGTTATGGCGAACGCATCACCGTGCGCACCGGGCGCGGTTCGGTCAAGGCCAGCAAGCTGCTGTGGGCCTGCGACAGTTTCCTCAACAAGCTGGAGCCGGAACTGCACCGCTCGACCATCAACACCTACGCGTTCCAGATGATGACCGAGCCGTTGCCAGAAGAGCTGATCAACCGTATCAGCCCGATTCGCGGGGCCTACAGCGACATTCGCCCGGTGATCGACTACTACCGCGTCACCAACGAAAACCGCCTGCTGTTCGGCGCCGCCACGCCTTTGGTGGAGCACATTCCCGGCGATTTGAAAGCCTGGAACCGCAACCTGATGCTGAAGATTTTCCCGTACCTCAAGGACGTGAAGATCGACCTGGCCTGGGGCGGCCCGATGGCCTGCAGCCCGAACCTGTTCCCGCAGGTCGGCACCTTGCCCGGGCGCAGCAACGCGTTCTACGTGCAGGGCTATTCGGGCTTCGGCGTGACCCCAAGCCACATCATCTGCAAGGTGCTGGCCGAAGGCATGAGCGAAGGCTCGGCGCGGTATGACCTGGTCAGCTCGATCCATCGCCCGACCATCATCGGCAAGGACGCGATCCGCCCGCTGCTGCTTACCGCCGGCAAATCCTGGCATCAGCTCTCCGGTTACTGGAACGGCCGCCGCTAAATCCCACGCCTGACACCTGTAGGAGCGAGCTTGCTCGCGAAAAACCCAAGGGCGCCGCGTTAATCCAGGACGCCAACGTCATCGTTGACGACCTTCGCGAGCAAGCTCGCTCCTACAGTTGGTCACTAATTTTTTCTCATCAGGAGCAACTGCCATGACCCTCGTTACCCTCAAGAAAGACATCCAGCTATCCGAACTCGACGCCTGGGGCACCGTCGCCGACCTCGGCTCGACCATCCTCGAAGGCGAAGTCCGGGCCTTCGGCAAAATGACTTTCGGTGCCCCCACCGACCCGGTCAGCAGCGCCTATTTCGGCACCACCCAGGGCAAGTTCCGCATGGTCTACCCGTTTGCCGAACAGGCCACCGTGGTCACCGGCGAAGTGGTGCTCACCGACGAGTCCACCGGCCAGAGCACCCGCTACAAGGCCGGTGACAGCTGGTTCGTGACCAAGGGCACCCCGGTGCTGTGGGAAGTGGTCAGCGAAAGTTTCGTCAAACACTATTTCGCCGTGGTGTGATAGCCCCGGCTGCCGGCACCCGTCGGCAGCCTTTTGGCGCAGGTGCCCACCCATGCACGCTCTCCCCGCCCACGAAGTCGCCGGCCAGTGCCTGCAGGCTTTCACCCGCTTGATTCCGGTCAGCCAGGCCGCGTTCTATTGCGTCGACCGCCAGCTGCAAGCCCGGGATTTCCAGTTGCACGGCATGAGCGGCGAAATGCACCGCGACTACCTCGACAACTACCGCCAATTCGACCCGTTGCAACCGCGCAACTGCCTGTCCAGTGGCCTGGCGGTGGTAACGCTGGACGTTGCCATGGCCCGCCAGCCGGCGCGGGATACCCGGCGCTATGGGGATTTTCTGCGGCGCTATGGCGTGGTCGATGTGGTGGAGATTTTCGCCCAGCGCGCCGGCCAGCCCCAGGCGGCGATTTCGCTGTTGCGCACCGCCGACCAGGGCGCTTTCACCGGCGAGCAACTGGCCCAACTGAACGCCCTGCAAACCTTGCTGCAACTGGCGGTGGCCAACATGCAGCCCACTGAAGATGCATTGGCCGGTCTCACACCCAAGGAGCGCCAGATCGCCCTGCTGTTGCGCCAGGGCGCCAGCAATAAACAGCTGGCCCAGGAGCTGGATGTCGGCCTGCCCACCATCAAGACCCACCTGATCAACCTGTTTCGCAAGGCCGGCGTCAGCAGTCGCACAGAACTGGTGGGAAGTCTTTTCCTGTAGTTCGCCTCAACCATCCGGTTGATACCCGCGCCTGCTCCCGGGCGCGATGATTCGTGGTGTTCACCCACCCAACCGGAGCTTCGCAAATGACCACCCCTTCTGACTGGATCACCGTGGGCGCCCTGGCCGACGGCTTCGCCCCAGAGGCATTTATCCTGCCGAACCTGGCCGACCTGAGCGGCAAGGCCTTCACCCTGCACTTCGCCAATGGCTGGCAGATCGAGCACCGTTTCGAGCGCGACAGCCTCTCCTGGGTTGCAGCCGACGGTCACTCCAGCGGCAGCGCCATCTACCGTGCGACCTCGGTGCGCCCCGGCCTGTACCTGGTGGATTTCATCAAGCGCGAAGGCACGCAGGCCTGGTCAGTCAGCCTGGTGCTCGACACCGCCAGCGCTTCGTTCACCGCTGTGCTCGGGCGCATGCCCACCCAGGAACAAACCCGCGAAGGCCTCTACAGCCGCGCCCTGGCCGGTAAGCCGCTGACGTCGGTGGAAGTGGAGTTCCTCCACGGCAGCCTCGACCGCCCGTGGCAAGCCGGCCAATGCCCCCACGCGCCCACCACCGACCTGATCGGCCTGCGCAACCAGTACCGCTACAGCCCGAGCGAGGTCTACGAGCACATCTACCTCAACCACCAGTTCTACGCCTGGCAATGCCTCAAGGGTGTCGAGCAGGGCCTGTGCGACACCGACCGCTGCGATTACTACAAGATCGCCGACCAGCTCTACCTGTTCGTCTGGCGCGAAAAAATCATCCCCACCCTCGGCCTGGTGCTGATCGACCTGCAGCAACACCGCAGCGACGGCAAGATCTTTGGCTATGCCGACGCCTCCTTCGATGAGCTATCGAACTTTCCCATCAGTTCCTACTGCCAGGTGCTCAATCGCACGGAGCATCCTGATGACTGAGCCGCGCACGATTGTGATCACCGGGGCCGGCACGGGCATCGGTGCTGCGTGCGCCCGGCTGTATGCTGCCGAGGGTGCGCAGTTGATACTGATCGGCCGTCGTCGCGAACCGCTGGAGCAGGTCGCGCGGGAAACCGGGGGGTTGGTGTTGGTGGGTGATGCGGCCTGCCCGCAGACCTGGGAGGGTTTTATTGCGCAGATTCGCCAGCACTATGGGCGGATCGACGTGCTGCTGGCCTGTGCGGGCGGCCATGGCGTGGGCAGCGCCACCGACACCAGCCCGCAGACCTGGGAAGCGGCGCTGCGCAGCAACCTCGACAGCGCCTTCTACAGTGCGCGGGCGTGTTTGCCGCTGCTGCTGGAAAGCGCCGGCAACATCGTGTTGATGGGCTCGATTGCCTCCCTGGCCGCAGGGCCTGAAGTATGCGGCTACACCACGGCCAAGCATGCCTTGCTCGGGCTCAATCGCTCGCTGGCGCGGGATTACGGCCCGCGCGGGGTGCGGGTGAACGCGGTGTGCCCCGGCTGGGTGCGCACGCCGATGGCGGATGAGGAGATGCAGCCGTTGATGGACTTTTATGGCGAGACGCTGCAGCACGCCTATGACCGGGTGTGCGCCGATGTGCCGTTGCGCCGGCCGGCCAGCGCTGAAGAAATCGCCAGGGTGTGCCGCTTCCTGGCCTCCAGTGACGCGTCGATCATTACGGGTGCGACGCTGGTGGCGGACGGGGGCTCAAGCATCGTCGATGTGCCGACGCTGGCCTATGCGCGTATGGAGCAGCGTCATGAATGAAGACCTGGATTTCACTGGTCGCAACGTATTGGTAACGGGTGGCGCCCAGGGTATTGGTCGGGCCATCGTCGAAGCGTTTGCCCTGCGGGGCGCGCGGGTGATGATCGCCGACCTGCAACTGGCAGAGGCGCTCGCGCTGGAGCTGTGCGGGCGCGGCTGCCAGGTGGAAGCGGTGACGGTGGATCTGGCGGATGCGGCTGCGGTTTTCGAGCTGATTGCGGGGGTGGAACACGACTGGGGGCGGCTGGATATTCTGGTGCATAACGCCGGGTATTTTCCGCTGACGCCCTTTGCCGAGATCACTCCGGCGATGCTCGGCCGTACCTTGGCGGTCAACCTCTCGGCGTTGTTCTGGCTGACCCAGGCGGCGCTGCCGATGTTCCGCCGTCAGGGTCGGGGCTGCGTGCTGGTTACGTCGTCTGTCACGGGGCCGCGGGTTGCGTTTCCGGGGTTGAGTCACTATGCGGCGTCGAAGGCCGGGGTCAACGGGTTCATTCGCAATGCGGCGCTGGAAATGGCCGGTTTGAATGTGCGAGTCAACGGTGTGGAGCCCGGCATGATCGCAACCCCGGCCATGGGTAACCTGGGGGATGACCAGGTAAATGCACAGATCGCCAGCCAGGTACCGCTGGGACGGCTGGGCGCACCGTCGGATATTGCCGGGGCAATGCTGTTCCTGGCATCGGACCTGGCGGGCTATATCACTGGGCAGACGCTGGTGGTGGAGGGCGGCTCGACCTTGCCGGAGGTTTAACGAAACGTCCTACCGAACTGCCGGATAACCTCTACTCCCCTGCCCTGAGAACCTCTGCAAAGTCCCTCGCCTGATCACACAGCGCGAGGGAACGCCGATGTTTTTTTCGATTAATGCCCTGCCCGATGGGGCTGCCTCTTGAATCCCGCCATAGGCTTTCTGGTCGTGGCGGCGATGGACCCGAAGACGCGCGACGTCGATGGGGTTCTCAACGACTTCACACATTGCCTGAACACCTACGACGCGTGGGCCGAGAGCTTCTGGAGCTTTTCGGCGCTGGATGTCGAGCAGGTGTTCAAGGTGGGGGATGAAGTTGCGCTGGTTGCTCCCATCACCCGTTCTCTTTATCCCAGCAGCACCGTCGCGACCTGCAAAGCCAACGCGTCGTTGACCCTGGTGCATATGTTCCAGAGCACGCGGTTCGTGCCCATCGGTAATACGCCGGTGATGCTGCAGGAAGTCGCGCAAGACGGTGGTCCCCTCGGCGATCCCATCCATAAGACCATCGGCCCCAGCGGCATTCTCGAAGTCACCGAGTGCACGGTCGACCGGCAGTATCGAGTCAGCTTTTATCCCAACGTTTCCAGGGATCACGTCAAGGCACTGTATGCCTCCTATCAGTCCGAGATCAGCTCGCTGGAAGGCAACTTGCGCGGTCAGTGGACGAGCACGTTCAAGCCGATATGGGAGAGCTATGCCAAGGCGGGTTATGGCGAGCGCTACACCTCGCTGCAACTGGCTTATGCGCGGGGCTTTGAAAACGTGCTTTACGGCCTCTGGGACGGTATTGCGCAGCTGTACCAGTGGTTGGCAGACATCAAGCCCAACAGCGAAAAGCTCCTGCAGTACCTCTCACAAGCCGAGCTTGGAGCGCTGCTGCAGCTCAGTAATGAGGCAATTGCCAAGGGATTGTCGATTCTCAGCGACGAGCCACTGCTGTTCATCTACCTGTCCGCGATGGTCAGTTGGATGCGCATGCTGCCGCCGCATTACATGTTTGAGTTGCTCGGGGAAATCACCACCGAGGTGTTGCTCAACCTGCTGTTGCTGTGGGCTACCGGCGGTATGGGTGTGGCGGTACGGCTGGGCGCGCAGGTGCTGGGCAAGGTCAAGTCCGAGCGGGCACGGGAGTGGTTGGAACAGATTGCCAAGCTGGGCGGTACGGCCCCGCTGGATAGGCATGCGGAGGTGCTTAAGCCGTTATCGCTTCAGAGTCAGGCAGTACCGGTGAAGGCTGCGGCGGTGCCGTTGAAGGCTGGCGTGGATGAGATTTCCAACCCGGCACCGATGGTGCGGGAGCCGAAGACGGCGCGCACGGCGTTGGTGAAGCAAGAACATGTGGATGATGCCCCGGCTTCGGCGAAAAACCCCAATGGGGATGCTTCGGTCTGTTCGGCGAATACCTGTACCAATGGCTGTCCGGTTTCGATGGTTACTGGTGAGGAACTGCTGACCCTCACAGACGGCTCGTTGGAGGGTGTCCTGCCATTTGCCTGGACGCGGTTGTATCGCAGCAGTGCCGTGGAAGTGGATTGCGGGTTGGGGTTTGGCTGGAGTCATGCGCTGGCGCAGCGCTTGGTGGTGAGTGGCGAATCGGTGGTGTGGACCGATCACGAAAACCGCAGCACCACCTTTCCCCTGCCCTCTGCTGCACGGCCGGCCATCACCAATAGCCTGGCGGAAGCGGCGATTTATCTGGGTGCTTTGCCGGATGAATGGGTGCTGGCTCAGGCGTCGTTTTTCTACCACTTCCGTGACGGTGTGCTGACGGCGATCAGCGATGCTTACGACAACCGGCTGCGCATTGCCCGCGATTATTCCGGGCGGATTCAGCGGATCGATAACCATGTTGGCCAGGGATTGCTGCTGCGTTATGAGCGCGGCCATATCGTTGCCGTCGACTATCAGGTGCACCGGGAACTCGGCTGGGTCACCGAACAGAACGTTGTTTCCTACAGGTATGACGACGCTTGGCGATTGATTGAAGCGACCAACGCTGTCGGCGAAAGCGAGCGTTATCGGTACGACGATCAGCAGGTGATCCTGGAGCGCGAGCTGGCCGGTGGGGCGAGTTTCTTCTGGGAGTGGGAACGGTCTGGCAAGGCAGCGCGATGTGTCCGGCACTGGGCCAGCTTTTCGCAGATGGACACGCGGTATGTGTGGGACGACAACGGCACGGTCACCGTGCACAACGCCGATGGCAGCCAGGAAGTCTACGTCCACGACCAGCGCGCACGGCTGGTGCAGCGGATCGATCCGGACGGCGCGCAGCACTTCAAATCCTACGACGAAAAAGGCCGGCTGACGGTCGAGCAGAATCCACTGGGAGCGGTGACGGCCTATCAGTACGACGAAGCCGGTCGGTTGATTGCGCTGTTTCCCGGGGACGATACGCCGACGTCCTACGAGCATGACAACGGGTTCGTACGGGTTGTGCGCCGTGGTGACGCGGTGTGGAAATACCAGCGTAACGATCAAGGCGATATCACTCGCAAGACTGATCCGGACGGCAATTACACCGAATACACGTACACCCCACACGGAAAGCTTACGGGTGTTTGGTATCCGGACAACAGCAGCCAACGCTTTATCTGGAACGAACGCGGCCAGCTCATTGAGGAAAAACTGGCGAATGGCGGTGTGCGGCGTTATCGCTATGACGAGCTGGGGCGGCAGGTTGCTTGCGAGGATGAGCATGGTGCACTGACCCAGTATCAGTGGGACGCCGTGGGTCGTTTGCTGAAGGTGATTCAGCCTGAAGGTGCCACACGCGAATTCAGCTACAACCCGTACGGAAAAATCACTGCTGCGCGCGACGAGTTGGGCCGCGTCACCCGCTACGAATACGCCGATGGTTTGCACCTGATCAGCCGTCGGATTAATCCGGACGGCACGCAGCTTAAATACCGTTATGACAATGTTCGGTTGTTACTCACCGAGATCGAAAATGAGGTTGGGGAAACCTACCGGCTTGAGTACCACGCCAACGGCCTGATACAGCAGGAAATCGGGTTTGATGGGCGCCGCACCGCCTATGCCTACGACCTCGCCGGGCATCTGCTGGAAAAGACCGAATACGGCGATGACGGCAGTCAGTTGGTTACCGGTTATGCGCGCGATGCTGCCGGTCGCCTGGTAAGAAAAACCCTGCCCGACCGCAGCATTGTCGATTACACCTACGACCGTCTCGGCAACCTTCTCAGCGTCGACGACGGTCATTGGCCGCTGCATTACGAATACGACCTGCAAAACCGCCTCACCGCCGAACACCAGGGCTGGGGCACGTTGCGCTACCGCTACGACGAATGCGGGCAACTCAACTACCTGCGGCTGCCAGACAACAACCGCCTCGCCTTCCACCACGACAAAGGTGGCGACCTCGCCACCGTCGAACTGAATGGCAGCCTGCTCACCTCGCACCTGTTCAAATCCGGCCGCGAACACCAACGCCAGCAGGGCCAACTCCTCAGCCACTACCACTATGACGACCAGGGCCGCCTGCACGCCCACGCCATCACCCAACAGGAACAACGCTACCAGCGCCGCCAATACAACTACGACAAACGCGGCAACCTGACCCGCATCCTCGACACCCGCAAAGGCCAGCACGACTACCACTACGACCCACTCGACCGCCTGACCCGCGCCAACCACTCGCACGACCTGCAGGAACGCTTCGTCCACGACCCGGCGGGCAACCTGCTGATGCAAGACCGCGTAGGGCCCAGCGTCGTCAAAGGCAATCGCCTGTTGATGCAAGGTGACCGCCATTACGACTACGACGCTTTCGGCAACCTCCTGCGGGAACGCCGGGGTCGGGCGCAGCAGTTAGTTACCGAATACAGTTACGACTGTCAGCATCGCCTGATCAGCGTCACCCAACCGGACGGAATACAGGCCAGCTACCGCTACGATCCATTTGGTCGGCGTATCGCCAAAACGATAAAAAGCCAAACCACCGAGTTCTTCTGGCAAGGCGACACTCTGATTGCCGAACACAGTGCTGATCACCACCAAAGCTATATCTACGAACCCAACAGCTTTCGCCCATTAGCGCTGCTGAAAGGCTACGGCCCGGAAGACGCAAAACCCTTCCACTACCAACTCGACCACCTGGGCACCCCACAAGAACTCACCGCGCCGGACGGCGAAATTGTCTGGTCAGCGCACTACCGCGCCTACGGCCAAATCGCGAAGCTGGACGTCAACACCGTTACCAACCCGCTGCGCTTCCAGGGCCAGTACTTCGACCCGGAAAGCGGGCTGCACTACAACCGACATCGCTACTACAATCCGGATATTGGCCGCTACCTGACGCCCGATCCCGTGAAGCTCGCGGGTGGGCTGAACGGATATCAATACGTGCCCAACCCGACGGGGTGGGTGGATCCGTTAGGCTTGAGTACCTGTCCGGGTGGGGATGGATGCAAGCCTGAAACCAAAGCTGAAGATCCATCAGGAATATCTAAGGTTGATGAGGGTACGCCCTCAACTCCCGCGCCAGAAAAAAAGCAGGAATATCTGTATCGAGGTGATTTGAGACATCCAGATGAAATTTTCAGAGACGGGTTTGAAAGTAGAGGAGAGAGCACAAATCTCTATTTACACTCTTTGAATAACGCCAGCCCTCCTAGCAATTTCGTGCCTACTTCCACATCAAGGAAAAGAGCACTGGTCTTTGCCTCGGGACATGGATTTGATGAGGGATTCCTTTATACCCTCAAAAAGATTCCTGGGAGGGATGTCAATAAGGAACTAGGCGACCGCTCCAAATACAAATATGAATTAGAAATCGCCATTCCCAAACGTATCGACACTAAAGATATTTTGGGTGCTTCACCGGTAAACGATGACGGCACTTACAAAGGATACACACTACTAAATCCGAACAGAGGTTACCCATGAAATCACGTGAAATCACCATAATCAGAGATAACGTTCGTGAAAGTGCAACAGTTGAATACGACGGGGGGAAGCCGACCCTTACTCTATCATTAAACAACGGGGTCAGAAAATCCTACAGCGCCATAGATCTATACGAAAGCTTCGGTCTGGCAAGAATGGACTTCAAGGATATAAAGTTCTTGTGTAAGGGCGCAAAAATTAACGTACACACATCTGGAATGTCATCACACATGTCAAATGGATTGGTAGCTTACGAACTCACCATGGGCAAACCTGAAGGCGAGCTAGTTCACATTTTTTCTCCCGAAGAAAACGACTTAACCAATGACATACAAGAACAGCATGATTTTTGCGAGCGCTGGGCAACTTCATGTTAGTCGCAAAATAAAGCGGCGCTGGTCAAGGTTGCGGGGAGTTCACACGCAGATTCGGTCTGATCAAACTCTGAAAGCTCAGGACTGGTCTATTTTTTCAATACGACATCATGGATCCCAATTAGAAATCGTCATAATGAAAACCCAAAAAATCTGCGCACTAATAGAAAATAAAAAAGTCGAAATCTCCGTAAGATATGATGCAGCCAAATGCCTGATGAAACTCTCAGAATCTGAAACCCCACAGAGAATCTATGGTGGAAGAGATCTCTATGTCTGCCTTGCAAAAATCAGAGCCGATCACCCCCGCATCGCATTTCTTTGCAAGGGCGCGAGATTAAACGTGATGCCTTCAAGGATGGCATCCCAAATGAGTGCAGGGCTTGTCGCTTATCAAATGACGATGGGCAAACCCGCCCTCCCAGAGGATATAGTTCACATTTTTGATTACGAAGAGGAAAACCTCACAAATGACCCACAAGAGCAAATTACTTTTTTTAAAACCTGGCTTGCATCGTTAAGCGCTGAAAGATACGAAGATTTCAACTAAGCGATTAGTACATTCTCACCTTTCGAATAACGGAAGAACAGCCAGTTGGAATGTTCAGCATATTCGGAACATTCCAGCATGTAGGGTGCCTAAAAAATCGACATCGCAGGCAAGCCAGCTCCCACAGTTGAGCTGTGTACGACAATGAAATGCCTGCCAACCCCCCTATCCCACCTGCTGCAACCGCCCAGCCCGAAAATCCTTCGGCGACACTTCAAACTGCTTCTTGAACGAGCGACTAAAGTGCGCCGAATCCGTAAACCCCCACTTATACGCAATCGACGTAATCGACTCACTGCGCAAAAACGGGTTGGTCAGATCATCCGCACTGCGCTTCAACCGCGCCCGCTGGATATACCGGCACACGCTGTCATCCTGTTCCTCAAACAACCGGTACAAATGCCGCACCGAGATATTCAACCGACTCGCCAACCCCACCGGGCTAAGCCCTGGCTGGGTCAATGACTCATCAATCACCTTCTGCACATAGCTGCGCAGATTGCTGCCCTGCAACCCGCCACAATCATCGCGCTCATCGTCTTCCTGCTCAAACGCCGACCCCAGCAGCGAGACAAACGCCGACTGCAACGCCTGCCCCTCCCCGACCGCGCCTTCGCCGTTCAGTGCGTCTTTGCACAGTTGGTCCATCAACACATGCAACATGCGCCCGCAGGCTTTGCTCGAGGAGATTTTGCCGAAGGTCTTGGGCTGGTTGCTGAACTGTTTGCACACCTCTGCCCGGGACAAGGACAGGGACGCGTGTTCGATGAGCCCGAACGGGGTGATGTCGATGGAGCCCACCGAGTCCATCAATAACAGTTCGCCGGGGGCAAGCTGGAAGCTCTGGCCGTTTTGGGTGATCTGGCAGTAGCCGCTGCGCTGGCTGACGAGGAAGCAGTGTTGGTCGTCATCGTGATCGGCGCGGGCCTTGGGGCGCTTGATCAGGCCGGCGTTGGTGCGCAGGCTGGCCAGGGGCAAACCGCCGCGGGAAAAGGTGCTGATGCTGCCGATGAACAGCGAGCGGTTGAAGGCCAGTTCTGTGTCGAAGTGACCGCAAACCGCGCGCAGATCCCGGGTCCAGAGGTCCAGCCCGTCTTGCCCAATCTGTTGCATGCTCATGGTTGTTTCCACCTTGGCTTTTTGTTTTTGTCGGGCAATAGTTAACATGTTATCTATATGCGCGCAACAAGTACGTGTCTGCCAAGGTGGTTGCACTATTGATGCCAAATCCGGTGGTCAGTGGGCCTGCAAGGCGCGCTGGAAACCGTTCAAGGCGTCCAGCAGCCAGGCGCGTTGCACACTGCTCAAGGCGATGTAGCGACGGAACGCCGGCATGCGGTTGACCACCTCGCTGCCGCCCATATGCTCAAGCCGCACACACCACTGGTGATCCACCAGGTCGATGCGCAGGCGCTTGAAGTCCAGCGGCATCAAGGCGCGATGCAAGGCGCTGCCCTCCTGCAATTGCGTGTGCAAAATGCCTGAAACCTCCTTGTCTCCCGACCGCTGTCGACAGCGGATTCCGGTGCGTCGAACGGCCCCGGTGTGGTGCAGTTCGAAGCTCGCCGTGCCCTGCTGCGAGGCAGGGATGCGCAGTACGAATTCGGTCATCACCAGGTGCATCAACAGCTGCGACTCGGTGCGTTCGACGATCTCCAGTTGCAGCCCGAGATTGTCCAGGGAAACCCGGGCCGTCGTCGGTCCACACACCTCATAACCGGCCAGGCCGAGGTTACGCCGCAGGTGTTCCAGCGTAACGCCGGGTCGATACCCGGCAGGCGCGCGCCGGGCGCTGAACAGCTCAGACAGTTTTTGCAGCATGGCTGATATACCCGTTGTGCGGCTGACCCGGCTCATGGGCGAACTCCTTGGCCAACACCTCTTCCACCGAGGCGGGCCTGAATGGATTGACCTTCTGCACAACCAGCGTCCAGAACAGCGCGTACGCCGCCGTGCACCCGAGCATCACGCCAAAGGGAATGTAGATGTCGGCGGGGTTCATGCCCGGCGGGGTGATAAACCACATGCCCAGCAGGATGCCGATGCTCGACAGAATCTGCGGCAGCGGAAAGAACGGCGAACGGTAGGCGCGAGGCAGATCCGGACGGCGAATCCGCAGGATCACCACCGATAGCGTCACCAGCAGATAAGCAAAGCTCCAGGCACACACGGCCGCCAGCACCAGGTGCATGATGTTGTCGGTGTTGCCGCCCAAGTACAGCGCGTGCAGGCACGGAATCAGCATCGCCACCAGGATGCACAGCAACGGTGTCTTGAAGCGCGGGTGCAGGTAGGTGAAGACCTTGGGCAACGCGCCGTCGACCGCCATGCCGTACAGGATCCGTGGCACACCGGCCATCAAGGTGTTGATGGTCGCAGCACCGGCAAACAGGAAGCCGATGCCCAGCCACATCGGGCCGATGCTGCCCATCACCTGCTCGGCGAATTTCGGGATGGCCATCGGCGTATCCAGCAGGTGCACGCCGCCCGCCGCGTCGATCAATACGTTTTCCACCTGGCGTTTCATGGCCGCGCCATAGATGAACATGCACGTGGCCACCCCCAGCAGCCCCAGCACCATCGCCTTGGGCATCACCTTGGCCGAGTTGCGCAGGTCCGGCGCCAGCGGCGTGACGAATTCGCAGCCGACGAACATGAACATCGCCATGCCCACCAGCGACAGGATGGTGATCAGGTCGGTGCCCACCAGGGATTCACCGAACCAGCCGTCCAGCTGCACCGCTGGGGCTGCGATCAGGCCCAGCACGCCAAACACCATCAAGGTGGTCCACATGCCGAAAGTGAGGATGATCTCGGCCCGGCCGAACGCGCTGACGCCAAACGCATTGAGCACCCCGAACACAATCACGAAGCCCACTCCCAGCAACCACGAACCGCCGGCGGATTCCGCCAGGGTGTTGAGGTGCTCGAAATTCACCAGCGCCATCACGCCGGAGAGGATGGTTTCGGCGGTGCCGGCAAACACATGCACGATCAGGTACGCCGACAAGGTGCCGGTGATCGCAAAGAACCGGCCCATGCCGCAATTGATGTAGTCGTAGACCGAGCCGGTGGTGGGCAGGATCGAGGCGGCTTCGGCGAAGGTGGTCGCCTGGGCCAGCATCATCACCACCGCGATCAACATCGCCACCGCAAAGGCGCTGCCGCCGATGCCAAACCCCATGGTCGCGGTGAGGATCACCGGGCTGGCCATGATCAAGCCAATGGTGCTCGCCAGCGCGGTTGGAAAGCCCACCGTGCCGCGTTTCAAATGTTCGGTGAGCCGGTCGTTGATCGACATGGTGCAGATCCTCAAGAAGCGGATTTTTAGAAGTATTGGCACTCTGCGCCCGCCCTGGCTGATCGTCTTGCTCCTGGCTGCCGCCGGTTTTGTTGCTGCCTGCCACTGCTGCGCCACTGGCGGCCTGGGACAATTTCCTGGCACGCAGGGGAAAGACTTGGCCCGGTGGCGCTCGCCCTAATGCTCCCTCAATTCACCTTGTTGGGGACTATAACAATGCAGCACACACAACAAACCCGTCACCTGTACAGGGCCATCAGCCTGGGCGTCGCGCTGATGATCATCGACTCATCGGCCCAGGCGTTCGAGCTGTATGCCGATGACGACACTCAGGTCACCGGCAACTTCCTGGCGGTGTACGGGATGTTCAACAGCCGCAAGAACTACGACGGCACCACCGGCGGTTCCACCTGGCGCGAAGGTTTTATCAAGTATGGCTTGAGCGTCGACCAGCGCTTCGGCGCCCTGGGCAGCGTGTATGGCACGGCCAACCTGGTCAGCTCGGGCACCTGGGGTGATGGCGATGCGTCGGGCGTGACCACCGGCAGCGAGCGCACCACCAAGTTCGACGAAGCCTTCGCCGGCTGGCGCTCGGGGGAACTGTTTCCGGCACTGGGCAAGGAGGGTGTGGACCTGTCGTTCGGCCGCCAGGTCATCATGCTCGGCGACGGTTTCATCATCAACGATGACGGCCCGAACTTCGGCAAGGGCGTGGATGACGGCAAGTTCAACCGGGGCGGCGCCTACTACATCGCCGCCCGGCATGCCTTCGATCAAACCGCAGTGCTACGCCTGGGTGGCAAGCACGGCGTGCATGGCAGCGTAATGTGGATCAAGTCCGACAACCGCGCCCAGGCCAACACTGAAATGGCTGCCGGCACCCTGGACTACACCGCCGCGCCCGGCACCCTGGGGTTGACCTATATCCACGGCATCAGCGTCGACGACCGTTATGCCAATGACCTGCAAAAACAGCGCGCCGGGATGAACATCTACAGCCTGCGGGGCGCCGGTAATGCCGGGATCGAGAACGCGCACTTTTCCTTTGAATACGCCTGGCAGGACAAGGACGCCGGCCCGGAAAAGGCCTGGCACACCGAAGGCGGTTATACCTTCGCCGCGCTGCCGTGGTCGCCGGACCTGACCTACCGCTACAGCCGCTATTCGAAAAACTGGGATGCGATGTTTTCGGGCTTCAACCGTGGCTACGGCACCTGGGTGCAGGGCGAAGTGGCCGGCAATTATTCGGGGCCGTTCAATACCAACACCGAGGTGCAGCATGTGGCGTTGAAGGTCAAGCCGCTGGACAGCGTCACCCTGGGCGCGCTGTTCTTCGACTACAAGACGTTGAGCAAGGGCGGCATGCTCAACCTCGATGGGCGCGAACTGGACCTGTACGCGGAGTGGGCGGTGAACGAACACCTGATCGTCACGCCACTGCTGGGTTTGTACAAGCCCAACAAGGATGAGAGCAACGGCGGCAACCAGGTGGGTGGCAATGGCACCAATCTCTATAGCCAGGTCACCGTGGCCGTGCCGTTCTAACACAGATGCAATGAGCTACCGAGATCACATGTGGGAGCGGGCTTGCTCGCGAAAGCGGTGTGTCAGTCGCCAGATGTATTGGCTGACACTCCGCATTCGCGAGCAAGCCCGCTCCCACATTGAACCTGCTTCAGCCTTCGATAGAGGTGTTCGCCCTACGGTTGCCGCTCCTCGATCCGCGCATACGCCCCCTGGTGATAAAGCAACGGCGCACGACCAAAATCATCGAAAGCCACCACCTTGCCAATCATGATCCAGTGATCGCCACCATCCACCTGCTGGTACTTCTCGCAGTGAAACCGCGCCGAGCAATCAGCGAAGACCGGCGAACCGCCCTCTCCGGGCTCGAATTCGATTTCGGCAAAGCGATCGTCCCTGGGCCGGGCGAAGTTGTTCGACAGGTGGATCTGGTCGGCCGCCAGCACGTTGACCGCAAAATGGCTGGCCTGCTCGAACACCTCGTGGCTGTTGGAGCGCTTGTCGATGCTCCACAGCACCAGCGGCGGGTCCAGGGACACCGAGTTGAAGCTGTTGGCGGTGACACCCACTTTGCGCCCGCTGGCATCAGCGGCGGTGACCACCGTGACACCGGTGGCAAAGTTGCCCAGGGCCCGGCGAAAGGCCCGTGGGTCGAAACTGTTATCAGACATGCAAGACTCCCGGACTGCATCAACGCGCAGTCCTGATGGTTGTGATGGCCGGGGCGGCGTCAAATCATGCTCGGATCAGGCTCGAGCCCCATCAGCTCACGCCCCAGGATCTGCGCGCACACGTCGTAATCGGTGTACGCATGGGCGCCGGTCATATGGGAATCGCGGAACAGACGCTGCATCTCGTTGTGCTCGAACCACGCATTGCCACCGGCGGCCTCGAACAAGCGGTCCACCGCCTGGATGCACATCTTGGTGGCGTACGCCTGGTTGGTACGCCAGAACGCCAGGGTCTCGCGGCTCGGGTAACGGTGCTGTTCGCTGTGTTCGGCGTGTTCCTGCCAGGTCTTTTCCAGGAACGCCCGGGCGGCGGCCACCTGGTGTGTCGACTCGGCCAGGCGCATCAACGCCGGAGTCGCCGCCCCCACTGCCGCGCCGGTGTAGGCACGTACGCGGGTCCTGGTTTTTTCGCGGAATACTTCGAGCATGCGCTCGGCCACGCCCAGGCTCACGGTGGAGAAACCGCTGGCGAAATACGGGCGGTACGGCGAGTAGAAAATCTTGCTGTCGGGGTACAGACCGAAGCCGGCGGACTTGCCTTCCATCATGTCCTTGGCTTTCTGGATGCGGTGTTCTGGCACCCGCACGTTGTCGATGATCAGGGTCTTGGTGCCGCTGCCTTTCATGCCGGCGGCGAACCAGTCATCGCGAATCTGATAGTCGCTGCGCGGCAGTACCGCGAAGCAATAGTCCTGGGTGCCCTCGGCGTTTTTACGGCGGAAACCGACAATCGCCCACTCGGCATGATCGCAACCGCTGCTCCAGCCCATTTCACCGCTGAACAGCACACCGCCCTCAACTTCTTCAGTGCGGCCAAACGGCGCGATGCTGCTGCTGGCGGTGGCATTCGGGTTATCGCCCCAGACTTCCTGCTGCAACTTGGCGGGAAACAACGCCAGTTGATGGCTGTGGGTGCACAACAGGCTCATGGCCCAGGCGGTGCTGGCACAGGCGCCGGCCAGCAACGCGATGCAGTCGGCAAACTGCGGCAGGGAGATCTCCATGCCGCCGAAGGGTCTGGGTTGAAAGGCACGGTGCATGCCGATGCTCTTGAGCAGCGCAATGTTCTCGTCGGGAACCTTGCGGTCCTGCTCGGCCTGGAAGGCGTTGGCAGCGATGGTCGGCAGAATCGCCTTGAGATCTTCGAGGAGCGGGTTTGGCTTTTTCATGGACGGCCCTGCTTATTATTGGATGTCCGGCTGGCGTTCAAACTCAACGAACGGCGCTGGATGTGGGGCCAGTATGGAGCGGGCGACACCCCCGGAAAATGCACCTTCCACAGCCAAGATTGCACTTTCCACAGGCCTGGCAGCCACAGACATATCGCCCGGCAGGCACAGACAAGCCTGGCCCGGCGGCGCTGGTTACCCTCGGGCTTTTGCGAGCAGGAAAATCCCATGAGCGATATTGCGCTGCTGCCTGAAGTCCAGGCCTTCCTCCGTCGAAGCCATGCCTTGTTTATCGACGGCGGGTACGTCCAAAGCCATTCCGGCCAGGCTCTGGAAGTGATCAACCCGGCCACCGGCGAGGTGATCGCCCAGGTTGCCGATGCGGACCTGGCCGATATCGACACAGCGGTGGAATCGTCCCGGCGTGGCTTCCGGCAATGGTCCCAGGTCGCCTCTGCCATTCGCGGCAATGTGCTGCTGAAACTCGCCGACCTGCTGGAGCAACACCGCGAAGCACTGGCGCAGATCGAAACCTGCCAGTCGGGCAAGATCATCCAGATTTCCCGGGCCTTCGAGGTCGATCAGGCGGCGCACTTCCTGCGTTACTACGCCGGCTGGGCCACCAAGATCAGCGGCCAGACCCTTACCCCGTCACTGCCCTCCTTCGCCGGCGAACGCTACACCGCGTTTACCCTGCGCGAACCGGTGGGCGTGGTGGTGGGCATCGTGCCGTGGAATTTCTCGACCATGATCGCCATCTGGAAACTCGCCTCGGCGCTGGTGACCGGCTGCAGTATCATCATCAAGCCCAGCGAGTTCACCCCGCTGACCATCCTGCGCATCGCCGAACTGGCCATCGACGCCGGCCTGCCGGCGGGCGTGCTGAACGTGTTGACCGGTGGCGGCCACGTGGGCAAAGGCCTGGTGGAGCACCCGGGCACCGACAAGGTCTCGTTTACCGGCTCGGTGCCCACCGGCATCGCCGTGGGCCGCAGTGCCATGGGCGCCGGGTTGACCCGGGCGACCCTGGAACTGGGCGGCAAAAACTCCGCCGGGTTCCTGCGGGATGTGGACCTCGACAAAGCGGTCAACGGCATCATCGAAGCCGGCTTCCTGCACTCCGGGCAAATCTGCGCGGCCGCCGAACGCTTCTTCGCCCACCGCTCGCAGATCGAGCCGATCATGGACAAACTGGCGCAACGCCTGGGCCGGTTGAACATCGGCTCGCCGCTGGACGAGCGCACCGAATTCGGCCCGGTGACCAACCGCCAGCACCAACAGAAACTCGAATGGTTTTTCGCCAAGGCCCGGGCCGAGAACAATACGATTGTCCACGGCGGCAAGCTGATCGACGGACCGGGGTGCTATGTGGAGCCCACCGTGATTCTCGCCAACACGATCCACGACACCCTGCTCAACGAAGAGACCTTCGGCCCGATCGCCACGTTTTTCCCCTACGACACCGAGGATGAGCTGCTGGAACTGATGAACAATACGCCTTACGGCCTGAGCGCCAGCCTCTGGACCAATGATCTGAGCAAGGCCCTGCGCATGGTGCCGGCGATCAACGCGGGGACGGTGTGGGTGAACATGCACACGATGCTCGACCCGGCGGTGCCGTTTGGCGGCAACAAGTCTTCGGGGGTGGGACGGGAGTTTGGCGGGGCGTTCATCGAGGATTACACCGAGCTCAAGTCGGTGATGATTCGCTACTGATAAACCGGGCGACCGATCGTTCCCACGCTCCGCGTGGGAATGCATACCGTGACGCTCCGCGTCACCACTGCGCAAGGCTTCCATTGTGCATTGCCAGCGGGACGCGGAGCGTCCGAGGCGGCATTCCCACGCAGAGCGTGGGAACGATCAGCGTGGGAGTGATCGCGAGCCTGCTGACAAACCCGCTCTCCTGACCAACCGCTCCCACACTGGATTTATGTTGCCAGTTGGATTTCGGATGTGATCAGGCCACCGGACACTCCCGGTTCAGCGCCTCATCCACCAACAACTGCGCCATCTCCACCAATTGCACCACTGCCAACACTTGCTTGCGGCTGGCCCCATCAAGATGCTCGGCACAGTCATAGGCGCTGACAGCCGCCGATTCAAGAATCTCGCTGGCATTACACAAGGCGACTTCGGTGCTGAGGCCGGCACGTACGGAGAATAGTTTGTTGGAGGACGGAGGCGAAGCGGCAGGTTCTGAATTGAGGTCGTAGTGCTTGAATGCGCGCTGGGCAGCATCGTGGAATTTCTGGTCGCTCAAGTAATGCGGCGGGTTGGGCGAGACCTTTTTCATGGTGAAGCTCCTCTATGAGTAAGCACCTCCACGCTCGCTACCACACGATTAAGGAGGCGACTGTACACGGGGTGGTAGACCGGTCATAGAAACCCGGCAGGCCGAAGCCTCCCATGCACAGCCGCCACAAAGCAGCCCGCACAAAAAAACGCCCTTGAGCGTTTTGGGATCTATGAAATAGCCGGGCTACCACACCCGTTCGCTGAATTGGCAGCGACCCGCGAAGGTTAGCGGCGAGAAGGTCTGGAAGCAACCTGAAATCTATGTGGGAACGGTCTGCGTAGGAACGGGCGATACCGCTGCCGGCGTATGCCCATTGTTGATCGTTCCCACGCTCTGCGTGGGAATGCATACCGTGACGCTCCGCGTCACCATGGCGCGAGGCGTCAATGCGGCGGTGCCAGCGGGACGCGGAGCGTCCGAGGCGGCATTCCCACGCAGAGCGTGGGAACGATCATCTGCACCTGGTCCCCTGAGGCTGCATATACCCGCCATAAATGGGCAGGCCGGTAGCCGGTAACATCCTGGTAATGCGCTAAATACCTGTACAATTTTATTATTTTGTACAAGTATCAGCAGTATCAAGCCCTCTCGGGGAGAACCGCAATGACCCGTCTATTGGTTTCGCTGGCCCTGGTGTTGGGCCTGAGCAGTTGTGGCAGCGTGGATGTAAAACACTATGCCGACCAGCAACCGCAACTGGACCTGGTGAGCTTCTTCAGCAAGCCCGTCAAGGCCTGGGGCATCTTCGAGAAACGCTCGGGTGAAGTGGCCAAGCGTTTCGAGGTGAATATCGCCAGCCGCCGCGAGGGTGAAAACCTGATTCTCGATGAGCGCTTTCTATACAGCGATGGTACTCGCCAGCAACGTGTCTGGACCCTCACCCCGGACGGCCCCACCCACTGGCGCGGACGGGCCGGTGATGTGGTGGGCGAGGCCAGGGGCGAAGTGGCGGGCAACGCACTGCGCTGGCGCTACGTCCTGAACCTGCCGGTTGATGGATCCGTCTACGAAGTGAGCCTCGACGATTGGATGTACCTGATGGACGAAGACACGTTGATCAACCGCTCCAGCATGTCCAAGTTGGGTGTGGAAGTCGGCCAGGTGACGTTGTTCTTCCGTCGCCAGTCTTCACAACCCTGACCGGTAAGGAGTGAACCATGAACCTGCAAGCCCTGACCAAACTGGCCACCCAAGGCGCTGTACGCGAAATGGAACTGCTGTCGCTGGAAGGTGGTTTCTATCTGGCGCGCGTAACGCTGGACCACGGCCAGTTCACGCTGCTGGACGAGTCGGCGAAGCCCATGCACTTTCGCTCCGTCAATCACCTGCGTGACGTGTTGCAGGCAGTCCCTGCGTTTCCCTGCACCCTCGTGCATCAGTGCGTGCATGACGAAATGTGCGGCCGGCGAGAAGGCGCTATCGAGCCACTGCGAACGCCATTTTCCCTGGAAGCGCCGTGGTGACCAAGGCAGTTCGAAACCTGTGCCTGGTGCTGGGCGACCAGTTGTCGTTTGACCTGGCCTCATTGGATGGGCTGGACAGCCAGCGCGATGCGGTCTTGATGGTCGAGGTCATGGAGGAAGCCAGCCATGTGCCCCACCATCCGCAAAAAATCGTCCTGGTCTTCAGCGCCATGCGCCATTTTGCCCAGGCGTTGCAGCAGCGTGGCGTGCGGGTGCAGTACGTCACCCTGGACGATCCGCAAAACACCGGCTCGGTGCCCGGCGAGTTAAGGCGCTGGCAATCGCTGATGCAACCCCGGGAAATACACCTGACCGAATGCGGTGACTGGCGTCTGGAGCAATCCCTGAAGGACTGCGGTTTGCCGATCCAGTGGCATGCCGACCACCGATTCCTGTGCAGCCGTGACGCGTTCGCCGCTTGGGCCAGCGGTAAAAAACAGCTGCGCATGGAGTTCTTCTACCGGGAGATGCGCCGCAAGAGTGGGCTCTTGCTCAACGGTGACGGTACGCCGGTGGGCGGCGCCTGGAACTTTGATGCGGACAACCGCAAGGCATTGCCCAAGGGCACCAAGGCGCCCTACCCGGCGCGCTTCAGCTCGGACTCGATCACCCAGGACGTGCTGGCGCTGGTAGGTAAACACTTCAGCAGCCACTACGGTTCCCTCGACACCTTCGATTACCCCGTGACCCACGCCGACGCGCAGGCCCTCTGGAACTACTTTCTGGACTATGGCCTGGCGGGTTTCGGCGACTACCAGGACGCCATGGCCAGCGACGAGCCGTTCCTGTTTCACGCCCGTATCAGCGCAGCGCTGAACATCGGCCTGCTGGACCTGCGCCAGCTGTGCAGCGATGTGGAGGCGGCCTATTGGTCGGGCAGCATCGGGCTGAACGCTGGCGAAGGGTTTATCCGCCAACTGATTGGCTGGCGTGAGTACGTACGCGGCGTGTACTGGCTGAAGATGCCCGACTATGCCGCCGGCAATGCATTCGGCAACAGCCGCCCGCTGCCGGAGTTCTACTGGACGGGCGAGACGCAAATGAACTGCATGCGCCAGGCGATCGGCCAAAGCCTGAAACATGCCTATGCCCATCACATCCAGCGGCTGATGGTCACCGGCAATTTCGCCCTGCTGGCCGGCATCGTGCCCAGCCAGATATGCGAGTGGTACCTGGCGATCTACATGGACGCGTTCGACTGGGTCGAGCTGCCCAACACCCTGGGCATGGTGATGCATGCCGATGGCGGTTACCTGGGTTCCAAGCCTTATTGCGCGAGCGGCCAATATATAAAGCGCATGTCGGACTACTGCCGAGGCTGTGCCTACAAAGTCACGGAAAGTACCGCTGACAATGCCTGCCCGTTCAATGCGCTTTATTGGCACTTCCTGATGCGCCACGGCGACCTGCTGCGGGGCAATCAGCGCATGGCCATGCTCTATAAAAATCTCGACCGGATGCCTGAATCCAAGCAGGACGCGCTGTGGGAACGGGGCCAGAGGCTGCTGGCGAAGCTGGATGCGGGCGAGTCACTTTGAGCGGGCGACTTGGTGTTTGCCGGCACGCTGACCGAGCAGCATCAATCCACCTCCCGTCAGCAGCAAGCCCGCCGCGATAACGATATAGCCGCCGTACACATCCACACCTTGCACGAGGTTGAGCGTCTGGGAACACACCAGGGTGCCGGTCAGCGAGGCAATGGCCAGCACCGGCGTCACGGTCGCGGAGACTCGGCCCATATAGCCTGCCGGCACGGCCTCTTGCAGCATAGGCCCCTGCACCATGGCAAACACCGAAAAGCACAGCCCGCAGCAGAACATCAGCCCCCAGGCCAGGTAAAACGGCGGATGCAACGCATAGCCCAGGTAGCTCAGCCCCAGGCACAACAGCGCCACGGTGAACGCGCGTCGAATGCTCAAGACCTTCAACAGCGGCCGAACGAGAAAGGCCGCCACCAGCCCGCCGACGGGGAATGCGGCGAGTACCAGGCCATATTCACGCGGGCTCAGGCCCAACGTTTTGAAGGCATACAACGACAGGACGACGTTGTTGATACCGAGGGAAAAGCCATATAACGCCACGCCGGTCAGCAGGGTTCGAATCGACGGGTGCCCCCAGGAAAACCGCAGGCCGGCCAAGAGTCCACGCCAGAATGAGGCGCGCTCTGCGGGCAATGCAGCCCCCAAATCTCGGGTGGCCAGGATACATAGCGCTGAACAGCTGAACGCCAGCACATTGATCAGCAACGCCCAGATCGGCCCCACCCACACAAACAGCGCCGGGCCCACGGAGGCGGAAAGCACCGAAATGCCCGTGAGGGAAAACATCGTCTTGGCCGACGCTTCCACCCGCCGCTCAGCGGGAATGATCACTTGCATGACCGCCTGCCGGGACGGGTTGAAGAACTGCGCGGCGCTGCTGTTCATCACCAGCAACAGCAGCACGCCGGCGAACACTTGCATCTGATCGAGGCCGGACAGCGAATAGATCAGGATAAAGATCAGGAAGTTGATCACCCGGATAGCGTCTGCGCTGATCATCACGTAGAGCGGGGTCAGGCGGTCGACCCAGGCACCCGCCAATGGCGCCACCAGCACCCGCGGGATCGCCGAGGCCGCCACCGCCAGGCCCACGGCACTGGGTAGAAAGGCGCTGTCACGGAACAGATCGGTCACCAGCCAGACGATGATCGTGCTCTCCAGCACATACTCGCCGAAGGACGAGAGCGCCTGGCCCAGCCATAAAAGTGAAAAATTGCGGCTGATGAAAAAACCGGCAAACCGGCTTTGCCCTTGATTCGTCCTGAACACCATCCCTTCCCTGTGCGAAACGCTGTGAAATTTTCCGGCCGCTGCGAATTGTTGTGAAGCCGGTGATAAATGGCCAATTGCCCATGCTAACGTCGGCTTCGATGTCATCCAATTCATTGAGGGAGCAGCGCCGATGTCTACTACCGTAACACCCGCCGGTGGCGGACCGACCACTCAAAAAGCCTCGACGTCGGTATTCGACGACAAGTTGAATATTTCCAAGTCGAGCAAGGTGATCGCCGATTACATGCGCCAGTCGGGCAAGTCGGCCATTACCAAGCAAGAGCTTTCACAGTTGGCCAGCAATGCCTCGGGCAAGGTGCCCGCCGATGTGAGCGCTGCGGCCCAGTACATGGAGCGCCATCCCGACGTGTTCACCGCGATCGAAACCCATGATGTGGCCGGTGCCGATAACTTTTCCGGGGTGTGGAACTTCGACTGGGCAGCCAACGGTGGGCTCAACGGCACGGCGACCGATGCCATCGCCAAGATGCAGGACACCTTTGATTTCGCGATCGCCAAGTCGGCGCAGATCACCGAGATCAGCACCGGCAAAAAGGCCGAGCTGGACTCGACCAAACAGCGGCCGCAGAACTAAATTTCCAGCTGCTACAAAAATCCAGTGTGGGAGCTGGCTTGCCTGCGATGCAGGCACCTCGGTGCTTCAGGTACACCGAGGTGATGCCATCGCAGCCTCGCTAAAGCTCGACAGCTCCCACAAGGATTTCCTTTGTTTGTTAGAGCGCCGGCCTGCGGTCAGAAGTGAAACGCCACCCCCGTGGTCACGTTGAACGCATCCCCCACATAGAAGTTGGCCGAGTCCTGGCCCTTGGCGTCGTACGCGGTGTTGGTGGCCGTGGCATAGCGCTTGTTGGTCAGGTTGCGTGCATCGACGAACACTTCCCACTTCTTGCTCGGGGCCTCGTAGCCCACCTTGGCCCCCCACAACGTATACGACGGCGCACTCAGGGAGTTGGCAAAGTCGACGTAATAACTGGACGCCGCCCGGGCGTTGAGCTGCGCGTAGAAACCGCTGCCTTGGCGATATTCCAGCTCGGCCTGGTAGACCTGGCGCGGCAGGCCCGGCAGCTGGTTGTCGCCGAACACCGCATCGTTGCGGTAGTGGAAGTCGTTGAAGGTATAGGCCTGGCGCAGGGTCACGGTGTCGCCATTGCCGCCGTCCCACAGTTGCGCATTCAAGCCGGCTTCGATGCCCTGGTGAATGGTCGCGCTGCCGTTGGAGGTAGCCACCAATTGGTCCTGGGTGGCCGTCGCCTGGCGTACCACTACCGACAGCAGTTCTTTCTGCACCCACGAGCGGTAGACCGTCAGGCTGCCGTCAAAAATACCGTGGCCGCCGCGAATACCGAACTCCACGGTGTTGGCTTTTTGCGGCCGCACATCACGGATGTACGGCGTGCCGGTGCTGCCCAGCTGCCAGGTGACCGGTGGATCCACCGAGCGGCTGACGTTGCCGAACACTTCGAATTCCGGAGTCAACTGATAGCGCAGGCCAATGCGCGGGGCGACGTCGGTCTCGTCGTATTCAACGCCACTGGGGAACGCGCTGGTATTGGTGGCGGTGCTGTATTCGATCTGCGCCTTGCGCTTGATATCAATCAATGACAACCCGGTGGACAGCCACGTGCGGTCATTCAGTTGCAGTTCGTTGCCGAGGGAAAACACCGTGTCCCGCGAGCCGGTGTAGTTGGTCTTCTGCTGGGTGATGCCGGTGGCCTTGCTGTGGGATTTCACATCGGCCAGGTACGCCAGCGTATTGCTGAAGGTCACGCTGCTGTCGCTGCGCAGGCCGAAGAAGGTGTCGGCGGTGCGCAGGTAGCGCAAGGTCAGGTTGACGTCCTGGGAGCGCCATTCCTGTGGTGTTGGCGAATAGCGCCAGCCGTTGTCCAGCGGGTAATCGTTGTAGCCCAGGCCGACTTCGAGCTTGGCATTGTCGTCGAAGGTGTAGGTGGTGGTGCTGCCCAGCAGGGTCGAGCCGTCCTTCTTGCGCCCGATGGGCACGAGGTTGCTCGTGGGGTCATGCTTGAGCTGGTATTTGGTCAGGGTGTTGCCCTGGCTGAGGGTTTCTTCCTTGTAGCGAATGTAGAAGCGCGTCTCCAGTTGCGGGCTGAACACGTGGCCGAAGTTGGCAACGATCCCCTGCCCCTTGTTCGGTGTGTTGTCCTGGTAACCGTCACGCTCGTTGTGCTGGATGCTGACGTAATAGTCATTGTCGCCGTCCACGCCGCCGGTGCTCAGTTGCTCCTTGCGATAGCCGAAGCTGCCGGCTTCGAAACGCGCGTAGTTGCCCGGATCGGTGCGGCCGGTCTTGCTCACGAAGTTGATCGCGCCGCCCAGGGACAAGGCCGAATAACGGAAGGCGTTGGCGCCGTAGAGCACCTCGGTGTGGTCCACGGAAGCCATGTCCAGCATGTCTTCCTGGGTGCCGCCCGGGCCGGTCAACGGCAGGCCGTCATAGAGGAATTTGATCCCCAGCACATAGCCTTGATAGAAGGTGTTGAGGCCCGAACCGCGGATCGAAATCTTGTTCGCGCCCGAGCCGCTGGTGGCCTGGGCGAATACGCCCGGCTGCAACGCCAGCACGTCCTCGGCGTTCGCCGCGCGGCCCTGTTCGATCTTGCGGTTGTCGATCACTGCGGTTTTGCCGGGCACCTTGGACAGTTGCTTCTCGGCCTTTTGCGCTTCGGTGGCTTCGGCACCGGTGACCACTACCGTGGCCAGGGTCGGGTCCGCCTGGGCGGCAAAGGCCGCGCCGTGTATCAACATCAACAGCACGCCAAGGCTGGACGCGGTGGCCAGTGACTCAAAACGACGAGCGCGAGGTTCAAACAGTTGCCGCATGAATTAAATACTCCTGGGGTCTCGAATTAGTTGGAGCATCTATTCGTATAGTCGCGCTCTGTTTCCAACTTTGCAGGGTTCATGCCACTTCCAAGCCTCAATAAACACTGGCCGGCCACTCTTATTAATCGCCACAAGTGCAACACTTTGCTGGTGAAATGTTCGATTCCGGACAATACAAAAACCACCCACAAACACTTATATGCTCAAGCAATAAAAGCATAACGAAAGCCCCGCCCTGCGGGCACAGGACGCAACTGTGCAAATCCCAACAGCCCTCCAACAAAAGTTGCGTATTCGACACTGTCCGCGCCTGCATCCCCGTAAGAAGTCGCAAGTTATCGGCTTATTGTTACTTGGTATGGGTCTTGCTCTATCCATTGCCTGTTGAAACAAATCAGCTCGAGCATTCTCGACTTAAGCAACGAGGTATTCACGCGTGACGGTCAACTTACTCTGCACCCGCAGGACGCCACTGGAGATTGCCCGTGACCTGGCGACCGAGTTCGCGCGCACCGCCGTCGACCGCGACGCCAGCGGCGGTACGCCCAAGGCCGAACGCGACAAACTGCGCAGCAGCGGCCTGTTGTCCCTGAGCATCCCCGGGCAATTCGGCGGGCTGGACGCCAACTGGTCGGAAACCTTCGAGGTGGTGCGCGAATTCGCCCGGGTCGACAGCTCCATCGCCCACGTATTCGGCTTTCATCACCTGATGCTCGCCACCGTCCGGTTATTCGCCACGCCCGCACAATGGCAAACCTGGTTCAGCCTGACGGCCAGCAACAACTGGTTCTGGGGCAACACCCTGAACCCCCTGGACACCCGCACGGTGGTCAAGCGCCACACGGGCTGGCGGGAATTCTCGGGACAGAAGAACTTCTGCTCCGGGGCCAACGACTCGGAAATGCTGATCGCCTCGGCCATCGATGAAAGCGCCGGCGGCAAGTTGCTGATCGCGGCGATTCCCAGCGCCCGCAGCGGGATCATCCTGCACAACGACTGGAACAACATGGGCCAGCGCCAGACCGACAGCGGCAGCGTGACCTTCAAGCGCGTGCGCGTGGAAGAGTCCGACCTGTTGCTGGACCCGGGCCCCCTGAGTACTCCGTTCGCCTGCCTGCGGCCGTTGATTGCGCAACTGCACTTCGCGAATATCTTCCTCGGCATCGCCGAAGGCGCGTTCGAAGAAGCGCGCCAATACACCCTGGAAGAAGCCCGCCCGTGGTTCCGTTCCAGCGCCAGCCACAGCACCCAGGACCCTTACATCCTCAGCCACTACGGCGATTTCTGGGTGGCGCTGCAAAGCACCCGCCTGCTGGTGGAGCGCGCAGGCCAGGTGCTGGACGCGGCATGGGCCAAGGGCTCGGCCCTGACCAGCGAGGAACGCGGCGAAACGGCGATTGCCATCGCCACCGCCAAAGTCGCCGCCAGCCGCAATGGCCTGGAGTTGTGTAGCAAGGTCTTCGAGGTCACCGGCGCACGGGCGACCAACGCCTCGGTGGCCCTCGACAGGCACTGGCGCAACTTGCGCACCCAGAGCCTGCATGACCCGCTGGACTACAAACTTCATGAACTGGGCGAGTGGGCACTGAACGGTACCGCGCCCATCCCGACGTTTTATTCCTGATCTTTTATTCAAAGGGATAACCATGCAACTGCTGACCCTACCGCCCTCGCCCGCCCTTGCCACCTCCATCCGCGCCACCGCGCAGGTGTTTGAAGACCCCAGGTCCAAGGCCTTGCTCAAGCATGTGCAACAAGTCGCGCCGAGCGAAGCCAGCGTGCTGATCATCGGTGAAACCGGCACCGGCAAAGAGTTGGTCGCACGGCATATCCACAACCTCAGTGGCCGCAAGGAGCAGCCATTCGTGGCGGTGAATTGCGGTGCGTTCTCCGAATCACTGGTGGAAGCCGAGCTGTTCGGCCACGAGAAAGGCGCGTTCACCGGTGCCCTCGGTGCCAAGGCCGGCTGGTTTGAAGAAGCCAACGGCGGCACGCTGTTCCTCGATGAAATCGGCGACCTGCCCATGTCGATCCAGGTCAAGCTGCTGCGGGTATTGCAGGAGCGTGAAGTAGTGCGCCTGGGTTCGCGCAAAAGCATTCCGATCAATGTGCGGGTACTGGCGGCGACCAACGTGCAGCTGGAAAAAGCCATCAACGCCGGGCATTTCCGCGAGGACCTGTTCTACCGCCTGAACGTGGTCAACCTGGAACTCAGCCCGCTGCGGGATCGCCCCGGCGATATCCTGCCGCTGGTGCAGTACTTCATCGACACCTACACCCGCCGCCTCGGCTATGGCGAGATCATCTTGAGCAAGGAAGCCGAGCAACGCCTGGCCACCTACAGTTGGCCGGGGAATATCCGCGAGCTGGAAAACGTCATCCACCACACCCTGCTGATCTGCCGCGACGGCGTGATCCAGGCCGATGACCTGCGCATGTCCAACCTGCGTATCGAACGCCAGGAAGACAGCACCACCGCCCATGACCTGCTCGACCAGGCCTTCCAGCGGCTGTTCGAGGAGCAGATAGAAAACCTCCACGAACAGGTGGAACGCAGCCTGCTCACCGCCGCCTACCGGCTGTGCCAGCACAACCAGGTGCACACCGCAGAGTTGCTGGGGCTGAGCCGCAACGTGACCCGCACGTTGCTGATCAACCTCGGTGAGCTGAAGGTCAACAAGCGCCGCCCGCTGGCCGGTGCCAAGGATGACCGGGTGCTGCACCTCTCGATCTGACCTGACTGCGCGGCGTACCCGGTACGCCGCTTGGTCACACCACCGCTTCATCCAGCGCATCGCTGAACTGGCGACTCCACAACCGCGCATATTGCCCGCCCTGGCGCAGCAACTGTTCGTGGCTGCCGTCCTCGATCACCCGGCCATTGTCGAACACCAGGATCCGGTCCAGGTGGGCCACGGTGGACAGCCGATGCGCGACCACCAGCACGGTCTTGTCTTCCATGATTTCGTCGAGCTTGTCCTGGATAAAGCGCTCGGTGATCGAGTCCAGGCTGGAAGTCGCTTCGTCCATCACCAGGATCGGCGCGTTTTTCAGCAACACCCGGGCAATCGCAATGCGCTGGCGCTGGCCGCCGGACAATTTGACCCCACGCTCGCCCACCAGCGATTCGTAGCCGTGTTCCATGCTGTCGATAAATTCACTGGCGCCGGCGCGGTGGATCGCCTCGGCGACCTCGTCCATCGAGGCATCCAGGCGGCCGTAGTGGATATTTTCGCGAATGCTGCGGTGGAACAGGCCGGGCTCCTGGGGAATCAGGCCGATCTGCTGGTGCAGCGAATGCTGGGTCACCTCGCGCACGTCCTTGCCGTCCACCAGCACCTGGCCTTGCTGCACGTCGTAGAGACGCAGGAGCAAGCTCAGCAGGGTCGACTTGCCGGAGCCCGAAGCACCCACCAGGCCGACTTTCTGGCCGGCGGGGATGACGATATTCAGGTGTTCGAAAATCGAACGGTCACCGCCATAGCTGAAGCCGACATCGCGAAACTCGATATCGCCGCGCTTGACCATCAGCGCCTTGGCGCCGGGTTGGTCGATGACTTCATGGGGGCGGATCAGGGTGCGCACACCGTTGGCGATATTGCCGGTGGCTTCGAAGAATTCGAGAAAGCGTCGCGACAGGTTGCCCACGTCACTGATGATCAACAGCGACAAGCTGGTGGACATCACAAACGCCGCAATATCGATGCGGTGACTGCGCCACAAGTACAGGGCGAGCAGCAACAGGCCCAGCTTGAGCACCACGCCACAGCTGGTCTGGAACCAGCGGATGCGCTCCATATAGCCGAGGGAGCGATAAGCCGCCGTCACCTCCTTGTCGAGGAAGGTGCCCAGGTAACTGTGCTCGAAGGCATGCCGCGCAAACAGGCGGATATTGGCCAGGTTGGACACGGCGTCCACCACTTTGCCGGTACTGGTGCTGCGCGCTGCCGAATACTGCTGGGCCAGCGGATGACTGCGCCGTGCGAGCAGGTAACAGATGGCGATGAACACCACCGACCAGCCGGCCATGAACAGCGCCAGCAGCGGCGAAGCGGTCCATAGCAAGGCCGTGGCCAGGCTCAGCGTCACCAGCAGCGGGATCAGGTCGAACAGCAGGATGCTCAGGGTCTGGTTCACCCCAAGGGTCACCTCAGACACCCGGTGCGCCAGGGCGCCGGCGAATTCGTTGCTGATAAAGCGATGGGAATGCTGTTGCAGGTAGGCGAACACCACATGGGTCACCGTACGCCGCTGCAACGGCAACACGTGGATATGGCAGCCCGCCGCCGCGCGGGTAAATAACACCTCGCACACAAGCAGTATGGCGAACAGCGTCAACGGCCAGCGCAGCACCTCGAACGCACGCTCCGCCTCCAGCCCATTGCTGACGGTGCGGGTGATTTGCCCAAGGCCCCAGGGAATCAGGATCGAACACACCACGGCAGCAATCTGCAACAGCAGGATCGCCAGGTACCACCCTTTGAAATGCCCGATGAAATGCCGCACAAACGCCGCCGGGGTCGATGGCAAGTGCTGGACATTCCAGGTGCGAAACAATGAAAAAGACGAGCTCATGGCCAATGACATTCCTGAATGACGCCTGTGGCCGCGCAGCTTTCAGGCAAAAATGGTGAGTGTGATCGTTCCCACGCTCTGCGTGGGAATGCATCCGGTGACGCTCTGCGTCACGATTTTAAGAGCGGACGCAGAGCGTCCAGAGCGGCATTCCCACGCAGAGCGTGGGAACGATCTCAATAGGCAGCAACTGTGCCCCATGAAACAGACAAACATTCCCCTGTGGCGAGGGAGCTTGCTCCCGCTGGAGTGCGAAGCGCTCCCAGGATTTTGGGGCCGCTGCGCAGCCCAGCGGGAGCAAGCTCCCTCGCCACAGGTTCAGCGTCACTTTTGGGATTGGTAGCGAAGTTCCTCCAACTCACGACCGCCCCGAGCAAGGGTGCGGCTTGATTCGGGCTGCGCTATCCATCCTGCATTTTGGTAAAAGCGCACTGCCCGCCGGTTTTCAGCCAGCACCCACAACGTCGCCGTCTCCAGGCCCAGGCTCGCGAGATGCTCCAGCCCCCTGAGCCACAGCGCCCTGCCCACCCCCGTTCCCCAATGCTCGGCCAGCACATACACCGCCTGCACTTCACCGGTTACGCCTGGATCAGCATCCTCATCACGACTCGAGCTGACAACAATCCAGCCCACCACACGCCCCTCGACCTGCGCGACAAACACAGCTTCGCTCCCCTGCTCAATCGACTGCCGCCAAAAGGCTTCACGCCGAGGCTGCGTCGCCTCCAGCGAAGCCAGGTAATCCGCCGGCATCAGTTCACGATAAGCCTGCTGCCAACTGCGAATATGCACCCAGGCAATGTCACCTGCGTCCTCGATACGTGCTGCACGAATCATCCAATTCCCTCTGCGCGTTTTGCATAAATCGCCGAGCCCGCCTGGGGCGACAGCCTGCGATAAACCAGCCCCGACAAGGCACACAGCAATCCGGCACCCGCCATGATCCAGGCGATATCACTCTGCTCGACCGTGGCATGCCCGCGCACGGCCATGATCAAACCGAGCAGCCCCGCCGCGATGCCCACCGATAAACTCAACGTCAACTGAATGGTCATCGCCGACAGGCTGCTGGCGCGGCTGGATTGTTCCGGTGGCACGTCGGCATAGGTCAACGCCCCCAGGGTGCTGAATTGCAGCGAGCGAATGATCCCGCTGCCAAATAACACCAGTATTACAATCCAGTAAGGCGTTGATACCTCGAACAGGCTGCACGCCAGGATGGTTGCACCGGTGAGCACCGCATTGCCGATCAAGGTGCGCCGGAAACCGAAGCGGCTGACAATCCGCACTGCCAGCATTTTCATCAGCAACGCCCCCACGCCACCGGCCACGCTCAGCAGCCCCGCCTGCAACGGGTTAAGCCCGAAACACAGCTGGAACAGCAACACCAGCAAAAACGGCTGTGACGCGCTACCGATGCGCATCAGGTTGCCGCCCCAGAAGCTCACCGCGAAGGTCGGGATTTTCAACAATGAAAAATCGATCAACGGGTACGCCGTCCGCCGTGCATGCAGGACATACAGCCAGGCACTCAACAGCCCGCCGCCAATCAGCAGCAACGCCCACTGGCGCGGCAACAGGCCGTGGCCCAGCACCTCGAAACCGAACACCAGCCCGCCCAATGCCACACCGCTGAGCAACAGGCCGGGAACGTCCAATGGCTGGCCGGGTGTCCCGGAATAGTCCGGGATATAGCGCAGCACCAGGATCACCCCAAGCACGCCGATCGGCAGGTTGATCAGGAAGATCCAGTGCCACGACAGCACCGTCACCAACAGCCCGCCCAACGGTGGGCCCAGCAGCGGCCCCACCAGCGCCGCCACCGTCAGGTACGACATGGCACGCAGCAGGTTTTCCCGCGCCGACCAGCGCAGCAGGATCACCTGCCCCACCGGCACCATCATTGCCCCCGCAGCGCCCTGGGCCAAACGCGCCAGGGACAGTTGCAACAACGAGCCCGAGCAGGCACAGGCCACCGACGCGAGGGTGAAGAGCACGATGGCGCTGATAAACACCCGACGCGGCCCGAACCGGTCGGCCGCCCAGCCGCTGACCGGCACGAACAGCGCCACCGCCAGCAGGTACAGCGACACCACCAGGTTCATGCGCACGCTGGGCTCGCCGAAATCCTGGGCCATCTGCGGCAGCGCCGTGAGCACCGCCGTGGCGTCGATCAATTCCATGAACAGCGCACAGCCGATGATCATCGGCACCCGGCGCGCGTGCCCGGTGCCCACCTCGCCCAAGGGGTGTGAAAGGTCGAGGGCTTTGTTCAAAACAGCCCCGATGTCGGAGGCGGCGTGCCCTTGAGTTGCCAGGCACCCACGGCTGCGGCTTTCCAGTGCCGAGGATTGTGGTTGGCCACGGTGCGCGCGTTGCGCCAGTGCCGGTCCAGGTTATGCGCGCGGCCGGTGGTGGAAGCGCCACCCACGTCGAACACCAGCTCGGCGGCCTTGAGCGCCGACTCCGCCGCGATGTATTGCGCCTGGGCCACGTCCACTGCCGCCTGGTCGACGGCCACCGCATCAAGATCCGCAGCCCAGGCGCGGTCAATGGAGTCCGCCGCGTGCAACACCACCGCTTCGGCGGTAAAGGCCCGGGCCGAGACGTCGCCCACGCTCAGTTCCACGTACGGGTCATCCACCGAGCGCGTGGCGCTGCTGTGCTTGATCGGCCGCGCATGCTCCTTGGCAAAGGTCACCGCATCATTCAGCGCATTACGCGCAATACCGGCCTGCACCGCCGCGAGGAACACTTGCAGGAACGGCGTGACAATCGTGCGCTTGCCTTCCTCGACGGTGCGGGTGCGGATCTCGCTGGCCAACACCTGCACATCATGCAGATGGGTGGTGCCACTGGCGGTCAGGCGCTGGCCCATGGCGTCGAAATCATCCAGCAACTCCAGGCCCTGGCGGTCGCGGGGCAGGATGAACGACACGGGCTGGTCATTCTCGTCCAGGGCCACGGCGCTGACCCAATCGGCATACAACGAACCGGTGCTGTAGTACTTGCTGCCGGAAGCGCGAAAGTGCTCGCCGTCAACCACGATGCGCGCGCTGATGGAACCGTTGGCGCCACCGACTTCCCAACCGGCATTGCCGATCACGGCGCCTTGCAGGTAGCGCCCGAACCAGCGCTCGCGCTCCTCCTCCGCCCCCTCGGCGCGGGACGCCAGCAGGCCTTCGACAAACCCGAAACCGGGGCGCAGCGCCTGGGCCACGTTGGAGTCGGCCGAGGCGATGCGAATCAGCAAGGCAATCACGTCCTTGACCGAACCACCGGCGCCGCCAAACCGCTTGGGAATCCGCACGGTAAACAACCCGGCCTGGGCGATCTGCGCCACGGCCTCATACGGCAGTTGGCGGTCACGCTCACGTTGCGCAGCGCCGGCGGCAATCTGCGGCAGGATGCGGTCGGCGCGGGCGTTCAGTTCGGCCACCGTTACAACCGGCGGCGTAGGTACAGCAGACAACTTGCTCATGGCACTTCCTTGATTCAGGTCTAGATGGCGATTTTCCACAGGCGCGATTCATCAAACAGCCAACCGGGGTTTTCCGGCTCCAGGGCCGGCACCACCAACTGCGTGCCACTGCCGGGCAGGCGTGGCACCGCGCCCAGCAGGCGCCGGGTGTATTCGTGCTGGGGCGATTCAAACAACGTCTCGACGCTGGCGCTTTCCACCACCTGGCCGTGGCGCATCACCAACACTTCGTCGCTGACGTGGCGAATCACCCCGAGGTCGTGGGAGATAAACAGGTAGGCCAGGCCCAGCGAGGCTTGCAGGTCGGCCAGCAGATCCAGGACCTGGGCCTGCACCGACACGTCCAGCGCCGACACCGGCTCGTCGCAGATAATCACTTTGGGGTTGCTGGCAATCGCCCGGGCAATCGCCACGCGCTGGCGCTGCCCGCCCGACAGTTGCAACGGTCGGCGCGCGGCCAATTGCGGCGCCAGGCGTACCTGGTCGAGCAACTGTGTCACGCGGGCCGCCTGTTGCTCGGCGTCGATACCGGCAACGTCCAGCGCATCACTGAGGATCTGCCCCACCGTCCAGCGCGGGTCGAACGAACTCAGCGGGTCCTGATAGATCACGCTGATATCCCGGCGATGCACACGGCGGGTCTTTTCCTCGACCCGCTCGGTACCTGCCGCGGCCCATGGCTGGTCGAGAAAACGCACCTCACCGGCATCCGGTTGCAGCAAGCCGAGGGCGATGCGTGCCACGGTGGTTTTGCCGGAGCCGGATTCACCGACGATGCCCAGGGTGCGACCGGCGCGCAGCTCGAAGCTGACGTTATCCACCACCTGGCGCGACTGTTGATCGGGGCCGACATACCGCTTGCCCAGCCCGGAGGCCTTGAGCAACACCGGCGAATCCGCGCCCGGCCGTGGTTGCGCCACAGCGTTGCTGCGCTCCGGCGACAGGCGTGTGCCACGGGCATGTTCGGCGGGCACCGCATCCAGCAGCGAGCGGGTGTAGGCGTGGCGCGGGTTGAGCAGCACCTGATCCATCGGCCCCTGCTCCACCACTTCGCCGTGGCGCAGCACCAGCACCTCATCCGCCAATTGCGCGACCACTGCCAGGTCATGGCTGATGATCAGCAGCGAATCGCCACGGGCCTTGATCTGCTGCAATACCTGCAGGATCTGCGCCTGCACCGTGGCATCCAGCGCCGTGGTCGGTTCATCGGCAATCACCAGGCCGGGGTTCAATGCCAGTGCGCTGGCAATCAGCGCACGCTGGCGCAGGCCGCCGGAGAGTTGATCGGGGCGCTGGCGCGCACGCAGTTGCGGTTCGGGTACGCCCACCAGTTCCAGCAGTTCAATGACGCGTTCGCCACGGCTGCGACGGTCGCCCCAGCGATGGGTCTCCAGCACTTCGAGAATTTCCTTGCCCACCGGCCGCAACGGGTCGAGGGACACCAGTGCATCCTGCAACACGAAGCCGATGCCATTGCCACGCAAACGACGCCAGCCGCGTTCCGACAGGCTGAGCAAATCCACACCGTCATAGCTCAAGGTGCGCGCCGTAACCTTCGCGCCCGCACCCGCCAGGCCGATCAGGCTGCGGGCGGTGACGCTTTTACCGGAGCCGGATTCGCCCACCAGCGCCAGGGTCTTGCCAGGCTCCAGGGTGAAAGACAGATTGCGCACCACCGACTGCCCGGCAAACTCGATGGACAGCCCTTCAACGATCAAGCGTTTCTGGTCGCTCATGAAAGACGGCCCTCCAGGCGTTGTTGCAGGTAACGGCCAGTGACCGTGGTCGACAGCGTGGTCAATACGATGAACAGCCCGGGGAAGAACGTCAGCCACCAGGCGTTGGCGATGAAGTCGCGGCCCATGGACAACATGGTCCCCCACTCCGGTGCCGGCGGACGGGCGCCCAGGCCGAGAAAACTCAGGGCCGAGGCCCAGACAATCGCCTGGCCCACGCCCATGGTCAGGGTCACGATCAATGGGCGCATGGCGTTCGGCAGCAACTGGCGCAGGATGATGCGCAGCGGCGGATGCCCGAGGGCCCGGGCGGCTTCGATATAGCCCGCGTTGCGCACCGCCAGCACCTGGCCACGGACCATCCGCGCATAACCCGGTGCACTGCCCAGCCCGGTGGCGACGATCAGCGGGCCGATGCCGCTGCCGAAAATCGCCACGAACAACAGCGCCAGGATCAGGCTCGGAAACGCAAACAGCACTTCCAGCAACCAACCCACGCCGCGGTCCACCCGCGCGCCGCCCAGCCCGCCCAACAGGCCAAGCACAATGGCGATGGTCATCGCAATCGCCGTGGCTGCCAGGCCGATGAACAACGACTGGCGGGTGCCATGGATCACCCGCGAAAAAATATCCCGCCCCGACTGATCGGTGCCGAACCAGTGGCTCAGGCTCGGCGAATGAAACGCATCGCGGGGCACGATGGCCAGCGGGTCGCTGTAGGCGAACAACTGCGGCACCAGCGCCGCGACGATCACCAGCAACAGAAAGGTAATCGCCAACAGCGGGCCGAGGCGCAGCGTGCGAGTGGTGCGCTGAATCCGCAGTGCGGGCAGCGGTGTTTCCAGGGTCAGGCCACTCATGCTGGAAGTTCCTGTTGGCGAGGGTCGACCCATAGGTACAACAGGTCGATCAGGATATTGGCGAGCACGTAGCCGGCGGCGACCACCAGGCTGATGCCGATGGTCAGCGGCAGGTCCTGGGCCTGCACCGCCTGGTACAACTGGCGGCCGAGGCCCTTGCGGGAAAAAATCACTTCGATCACCACGGCACCGCTGATCAGCGCGCCGATGGCCCAGCCCGACAGCGAGATGCCCGGCAACACGGCGTGGCGCAACGCGTGTTTGAAGCGCACGTTGAAGTCACTCAGGCCACGGGTGCGGGCGGTCAGGATGAAGGGTTGGTCGAGGGTCAAATCCAGGGATTCGCGGGTGACCTGGGCGATAAACCCGGCCAGCGGAATCGCCAGGGCGAACGACGGCAACACCAGGGTGCGCCAGCCATCACTGCCTGCCGGCGGGAACAGCCGCAGGCCGAACGCAAACACCGCCAGCAGCAGAATCCCCAGCCAGAAGTGCGGCAACGCGGCGGCCAGGGTTTCCGCGAGCGAGGCCAGGCTGGCCACCCAGCGGCGGCGCCCGGCGGTCAGCACCGTCAGCGCCAGCACCAGGACCCAGGCCAGGGCGAGGGACGTCAGGGTCAGCTCCAGGGTCGGCCAGGATTGCTCGGCGAGCACTCGGGTCACCGGCAGGTGCTGGGAATAGGAAACCCCCAGGTCACCCTGCACCAGTCGCCCGAGGTACAACGCGTATTGCACCGCCAATGGTTTGTCGAGGCCGTACTCGCGGGTGGCTTCGGCGATGGTCTCGGGGGTGGGGTTGCCGCTCGGGCCGCCGAGGATCGCCTGCACCGGATCGCCGGGCATCAGGCGCAAGGCAAAGAACGTCAGCGTGGCCACCGCCCAGAGCACCAGCACGCCGCCGGCAAGGCGCCACAGCGCGCGTTTGCCGAGCCGGGCCAGGCGCTCGCGCCGTGGGTTGGCAAGTGATGTGTCGCTCATTTGTTCACCCATGCGTCATAGAGATAAGTCACCGCCAGCGACGGCTCCAGCCGCACGCCCTGGGTGGTCTTGTAGATACCCAGCCGCGTGCTTTGCGGGTAGGTGGTCAATTGCAGGTACTGGCTGGAAGCGATTTTCTGCGCCTGGTAATACAGCGCCCGGCGCTGCTCGCTGTCCTGGGTGGTGAGGGCTTGCCGGATCAGCGTGTCGAACGCCGGATCACTGAAGCCTGCGGTGTTCTGGTGGTAACCACCGACACCCGCCGGGCTGATGAACTCACTGCCGAAGATGATCCGCAGCACGTCGGCGGTGTTGGTGTTCCAGTAGCCGAGGCGAATGTCGTAGTCCCAGTCGGCCTGGCGTTTGGTGGCCTGCACGTCACTCATCTGGTCGACGATCAGCTCGAAGCCGACCTGCCGGGTGGTGGCCTGCACCTGTTCCCACAAGGTGTATTCCGACGGTGGCGTGCGGTTGCCCATCACCACGTGAACTTGCAGGCGCTTGCCGTCCTTGGTGCGGTAGCCCTCGCTGTCGCGCTGGGTCCAGCCGGACTGGTCGAGTAACTGAGCAGCCCGGGCCGGGTCGTAATCCTGGGCGTGCTGGAACTCCGGGCTGTAAAAGCGCGTGGCAGGGCTCAGCGGCCCGCCGGCGCGGGGGAATTCGTTGAAGTACACGCTCTTCAACGCGCCCTCGATGTCGGAGCTGCGCACGAAGGCTTCGCGCACTCGCACGTCATCGAACGGCGCACGGGTAATGTTCAGCGTGCCGTTGGTGGGGTTGCCGGGGCGTTGGGCGATCACCAGGGTCAGGTCCGGGTTGCGTCGAGCGGCCTCGTGGGATTCGGGCGGCAACGCTTCGATCACGTCGACCTCGCCAGCCTGCAACGAGGCGAAGCGCACGGAAGGTTCCTGGATGAACTTCCAGACGATCCGGTCGAGCCAGGCCGGGCCCTGGTGCTTGGCGGTGGGTGGCGCCCAGTTGTAGTCGGGGTTGCGCACCAGCTCGACCTGGCTTTGCCGGTCCCAGCGCACGACCTTGAACGGGCCGCTGCCGACCGGGCTTTCGCAGTTCACATCGCGCGAGCGCAGCAATGCCGTGGGGGACTCGATGCCGAGGAAGCCTTGGGCGAGGACTTCAAGAAAGGCCGCGTACGGCGTGGCCAGGTGCACCACTGCGGTGTATTCGTCGAGCACGTCGGTGCTGCGGTATTGGCGGATGTAGCCGCCTGCGGTGCTGGACTGGGTCTTGGGGTTGGCCATGTGGTCGAGGTTGGCCTTGACCGCCGCGGCGTTGAACGGGGTGCCGTCGGTGAAGTGCACGTCGTTGCGCAGGTGGAAGGTGTAGGTCAGGCCGTCGGGGGAGACTTCCCAGGTCTTGGCGAGCCAGGGGCCGATGCGGCCGTCGGCGTCCATCGAGACCAGGGAGTCGAGGTACTGCTGGGCGACGAACACCTGGGGCATGTCGCCGGCCACGTGGGGGTCGAGGCAGGTGGGTTCGCGGTCGGTGGCGTAGACCAGGGTGCCGCCCTTTACCGGCTGGTCACTGCGGGTGACGGTTGAGCTGCCTTGGCCACAGCCCAGGAGCAGGCCGCAGAGTGTGGCGGTGCCGATAAGGAGCAACGGGCTGGATCGTCGCGGGTAAGGGGCGGGTTCTTGCATGATGGGTCAGGCCTAAAGTCCGGGAACTGGGTCATTGCACAAGGCATGCCGGGTTTTTGGGCCTGTAAACAGGGGGGATTGGAGGGTTGGGGGATTGCTGAAAACGACAATGTGTGTGGGAAGTGTTGGTCAGGCAACAGCTCGGCCTTGGGGGGCGTGAGGTTTGAGTACATCCGTTGCTGCGGTAACGGCCGCTATTGGTTCCGCTCTTACAGCGGCTCACTTTTGAACAGCGCAAAAGT
>NZ_JACAPJ010000039.1:17736-111733 GCF_013385765.1 Pseudomonas sp. C8002 | reverse complement strand
CCGGCCGGCTTGAGTGTTTAAAAACCAAATCAAAAGCTAAAGCGGGCACGGTCCACTGTAGGAGCTGGCTTGCCGGCGATGGCATCACCTCGGTGTGTCTGATTCACCGAGTTGTCTGCATCGCCGGCAAGCCAGCTCCTACAGAAAAGCAGCTCTGCCTTCGCTCTGGCTTTTGATCTGGCTTTTAACACTCAGGTCGGCTTTCAGGCCGCCGTGCTCTTGCTTTTGATCTTGATCTGACTGCCCCAATAANNNGGGTAAACCGGCAGGACGCCGGTTTACCCGCGCCGGGCCATGGATGGCCCGTCGCGGCGGCCCGCTTCGTGCTGCCGGAGTGAGGGAACGCCGAGCCTAGGCGAGGCGCCGACAGGCGGGGCAGAGCGCTTTGGTTACTTTGTCGCTTTTGCAAAGTGACTCGCTGTAAGAGCGAAACCATAAGCAGCCATGACCTAAATAACGGATATGCCCCCAATCAATGCGCAATACACACCGACTTCAGCTCGGTATAAGCCTCAATCACCGCCCGCCCAAACTCCCGCCCCATCCCCGATTGCTTCACCCCGCCAAACGGCATCGCCGGGTCCAGCAACACATGCGCATTCACCCAAACCGTCCCCGCCTCGATCCGCGGCACCAGGTTCATCGCCTTACCCAGATCATTGGTCCAAAGACTGGCCGCCAACCCATACCGATTGTCATTGGCCAACTCAATCACCGCATCCTCATCATCAAACGCCATCACCCCCAACACCGGCCCAAACACCTCCTCCCGGGCCACCGCCATCCCATGATCGATATCCGCCAAAATCGTCGGCCGCACATAAAACCCCTCACCCGCAACCTCATCCCCACCGATCACCACCCGCGCCCCTTCAGCCCGGGCCTGCTCGATATGGCGCAGTACCCCTTGCTGCTGCTTGCGCGACACCAACGGATTAATCGCCGCCTCACCATCCATCCCCGCCCCCAACGGCATCGCTGACACCGCCGCCGCCAACCCCTCGACAAACCGGTCATAAACCGAACGATGCACATAAAAGCGCGAAGCCGCCGCACACACCTGCCCGTTGTTCAGCAACCCACCCAGGATCGCCCCCTGGATCGCCTTATCAATATCCGCATCCGCCAACACGATCATCGGATTCTTGCCCCCCAACTCCAGGGCAAACCGCGTCATGTTCTCCATGCACGCCACCCCCACGCTCTTGCCCACCGCAGTCGAACCGGTAAACGACACCTTGCTCACCAACGGATGAGCAGTCAGAACGCCCCCCACCGAGGCCCCGCCGCCGGTCACCACGTTGAACACCCCCGCCGGAATCCCCGCCTCCAGCGCCAGCTCCGCCAGGCGCATCGCCGTCAGCGGCGTTTCCATCGCCGGCTTGATGATCACCGTGCACCCGGTCGCCAGCGCCGGCATCAATTTCCAGGCCGCAATCAGCAGCGGGAAATTCCACGGCACGATGCCCACCACCACGCCCACTGGCTCGCGCTTGGTGAACGCAGTGAACCTGGCCCCCGGCGGCAAAGGGATGGACACGTCGAAGGTCTGCCCTTCGATCTTGGTCGCCCAGCCCGACATGTAGCGCATGAACTCCACCGTGGCGTTCAGATCCAGCCCCCGCGCCAGGTTGATCGACTTGCCCTGGCTCAGGGTTTCCAGCTGCGCCAGCTCCTCGGCATGGGTCTCAACCAACGCGGTGAATTTCAGCAAAATCCGCTCACGGTCGGCCGGGCGCAATCCCGACCACACGCGGGACTTGAACGCCGCATGGGACGACTGCACCGCCTGCTCCACCACGTGCAGCGGCGCGTCGAGGGTTTCGCACAGGGTTTGCCCGGTGGCCGGGTTGATCACCTTGATGTGTTCGCCCTCGGCAAATACCCATTGGCCATCGATAAAGCAGCCATGACGACGGTCCAGGAATGCAGCCACCTGCGGCAGGATTTCAACGTTGCTCATGATTCACCTGTATTCAATGCTGTTCTTTGAGAAAGCAGGCGACCGCTTGGCGATCGTCGGCCGAAGCCAGGCCCATGTAGGGCATGTAGGTGCCGGGCACAAACGCCTGGGGTTGGGTGATGAATTGCGCGATGGTCTCGGCTTGCCACTCGACGTTTTTGTCACGCATCGCCTGGGAGTAGCTGAAGCCCGCCAGGGAGCCGGATTTACGCCCGTAAACGCCTGCCAGGTTCGGCCCCATCATTGTCGCGCCGCCCTTCGCCACCGCATGGCACACGCTGCATTCGTTGGCGAAAACCTGGGCGCCACGGCTCTGGTCAGGGCTGCATTCAGCGGCGAATGCGCTGTGGGCCAGGACCAGCGACAGCAGGCCGGCCAGGGAAAATCTGTGTGCAGTGAACATAGAAAAACGACCTTGGAAATCATCGAAGTTGCCGACGATTGTCAGGGCTCAAGGTCGCTCGGGTTTTGCCCTGCGTGCCAGTCGTATTGGCCGGGCTGCCAAACCGTGGATTCTGGCAAGCACAGTCAAGTCTTTGGCAACCAGACAAAAGGCACGTCACTTCGCCAGCATTAGTATCGCGGCAGACCCCAACCCTGTGGTCATGAACAAGAATGGATGCCACACCATGCTCAAGTCCCCCTTGCTTCGTCTCTCGACCCTCGCGCTGATGATCGGCGCCAACCCGGCCGGCGCTTATGAGCTGTACGCCGATGACAGCAGTCATCTGAACGCCACGCTGGAAGCGGTATTCGGTGCCTTCCACAGCCAGCAGAACTACAGTCAATCCGGCCGCCTGGCCAAGGGCTCCTCGTCCTGGCGCGAGGGCTACGTGAAGTACGGCCTGAGCTTCGACAAAAGCTTCAGCGGCGCCGGCACCACCTACGGTGCGGCCAACCTGCTGAGTTCCGGCACCTGGGGCGACGGCGATGCCGCAGGTTTCAGCGACGGTTCGGAGCGCACCACAAAATTCGAAGACGCCTACCTCGGCTGGCGCTCGGGCAAGTTGTTTGAGGCCCTGGGCGAGAATGGCGTGGACCTGTCCTTCGGCCGCCAGAACATCGTGGTCGGCGACGGTTTCCTGATTGACGGCGACGCGCTGAACTTCGGCAAGGGCGTGGCCGATGGCGACCTCAATCGCGGCGGCGGCTACTACATCGCCGCCCGCAAGGCCTTCGACGAAACCGCCGTGTTGCGCCTGGGCGGCAAGGACGGCTGGCGCAGCGACCTGATGTGGCTCAAGTCCGATAACCGTGCCCAGGCCAAGACCGAGATGTACGTCGCCACCCTCGAACACGTGGCCGCCGAAGGCACCGTGGGGCTGACGTACATCGACACCACCGACGTCGACAAGCAGTACGCCTCCCCCACGCAGCTGGAACGCGATGGCATGAAGACCTACAGCCTGCGGGCCACGGGCAATGCCGGGGTGACCAACCTGTTCCTGTCCGGCGAATACGCCTGGCAGGACAAGCCCCACACCGGCAACGAAGACGCCTGGTACCTGGAAGCTGGCTGGACCTTCTCCGACGTGACCTGGACGCCGTATGTGAGCTACCGCTACAGCCGTTTCTCGGAAGGTTTCGACCCGCTGTTCTACGGTTTCAGCCGTGGCTACGGCACCTGGTTCCAGGGTGAAGTGGCGGGCAACTACGCCGGGCCGTTCAACAACAACTCACGCATCCAGAACGTCACGTTCAAGGTTTCGCCCCTGCAGAACCTCAACGTCGGCGCGGTGTTGTTCGACTTCAAGACCATCGACCGCAACCTCGGCAACAGCGACGGCCACGAGCTGGACCTGTATGCCGAATGGCACGTCAACGACCACTTGACAGTGATGCCGCTGATCGGCCTGTACCAGCCGGACAAGAGCGCCGAGCAAGGCGGCACGCAGCTGGGCAACCACGATAAAAACCTCTACAGCCAAGTGGTGTTCGCCACTAACTTCTAAGCCCGGCCGGGGCGGTGGCGCCGCCATCGCCCCGCCTGGCCAAGGCCTTCGCAATGCACACGAAATTCCTCACGATCCAGAGCAAGATCGCCCTGCTCGCCGGCCTCTGCCTGTTATTGGTGGTCGGCCTGCTGATGAGCCTGTCGCTGTACCAGACCCACCAGAGCAGCCAGCACGTGGCCCAGGCCAGCAGCGACATGCTCGCTGCCGCCGCCAAGGAACACATGCAGGCCCTGGGGCAAGTTCAGGCCATGCAGGTGCAACGCACCTTCATGCAAACCCATGAATACGGCCAGGGCTTGTCGCGTTATGTGCTGTACCTGCGGCAACTGCAACAACAGGGCAAACTGACCCGCCCAGAGTTGCGCCAGGAGCTGAATACCCAGCTGCGCCAGGCCCTGGTCGACAAGCCCGACCTGCTCGGGATTTACGTCATTTTCGAAGCCAATGCTCTGGACGGTGACGATGCCCACTTCGTCGACCAGGCCGCCGTCGGCAGCAACGAGGCCGGGCGCTTCGCCCAATACTGGGTGCAGGCCACCCCGGGTGAACTGACAGCGGTAGTCGGCGACGAAGCGCTGCTGGCCAATACCTCGCCCGGCCCCAGCGGCGCGCCGTACAACGCCTTCTACACCTGCGCCCGCGACACCGCCAGGGCCTGTGTGCTGGAGCCGTATTTCGACGAGGCTTCCGGCAGCCGCAAGCTGGTGACCAGCATTGCGTTCCCGCTGATGGAGCACGGCAAGGTGATCGCGGTGATTGGCCTGGACATCAACCTGGCGGCCTTGCAACAGGCCAGCCAAACCAGCGCCGGGCAACTGTTCGACGGCCACGGGCAAGTCAGCATCGTCAGCCCCGAAGGCGTGATTTCCGCCTACAGCGAGGACGCCAGCCGCCTCGGGCAGCCGATCAGCGAAGTCATGCACGATGGCGCCCAGGTACTGGACGCGTTGCGCCAGGGGCAACCGCAAACCTTTGTCGATCAACAGCAAATCAAGCTACTCGAACCGCTGGCACCGATTGCCGGTGCCGCACCGTGGGGCGTTCTGGTGGGCGTGCCGCAGTCGGTGCTGCTGGCGCCGGTCACTGCGCTGCAACAGCAACTCGATGCCCAAGGGGTGAAAAGCACCGCCCTGGAACTGCTGCTGGGTGGCGGCTCAGCCCTGCTCGGCCTGCTGTTGATCTGGTACGCCGCGCTGCGCATCACCCGGCCGCTGCAAACCCTGACCCGGGTGATGGAAGACATTTCCCGGGGCGAAGGCGACCTGACGCGGCGGCTGGAGGTGCCATCCCGGGACGAGATCGGCCAGTTGGCCAGCGCCTTCAACCGTTTTGTCGAACGCATCCACCAGTCAATTCGCGAAGTGTCTTCAGCGGGGCTCGGGGTCAACCAGGTGGTCAAGCGGGTGCTGCTGGCCTCGAATTCCTCGCTGAACAACTTCGATGAACAGGCGACCCGCACCAACAGTGTCGCGGCGGCGATCAACGAACTGGGCGCCGCCGCCCAGGAAATCGCCCGTAATGCCTCCGACGCTTCGCAGCAAGCCTCCGGCGCCCGGCAACAGGCTGAGGACGGGCGCCAGGTGGTGGAGCGCACGATTGCCGTGATGAATGAACTGTCGGGCAAAATCAGCGCCTCGTGCGTGCACATCGATGCGCTGAATCACAAGACGGTGAACATCGGGCAAATCCTGGAGGTGATCAAGGGCATCTCCCAGCAGACCAATCTGCTGGCACTGAACGCCGCCATTGAAGCGGCCCGGGCCGGTGAGGCCGGGCGCGGGTTTGCGGTGGTGGCCGATGAGGTGCGCAGCCTGGCCTATCGCACCCAGGAGTCGGCGCTGGAGATTCAGCAGATGATCGAAGAGCTGCAGGTGGGCGCACGGGAATCCGTCAGCACCATGACCGAGAGTCAGCAGCACAGCGAGGAAAGCGTGAGCATCGCCAACCTGGCGGGTACGCGGCTGGCCAGCGTGACGCAGAGGATTGGCGAGATTGATAACGTCAACCAGTCGGTGGCGGCGGCGACCGAGGAACAGACGTCGGTGGTGGAAGCGCTGAATGTGGACATTACCGAGATCAATATGCTGAACCAGGCCGGGGTGGAAAACCTGCAGTCGACGCTGCAAGCCTGTACCGAGCTTGAGCGTGAAGCGGAACGCTTGAATCAGCTGGTGGGCAGCTTTCGCATCTGACCAACAACTGCCCCGCAGGCCCCATGTGGGAGCGGGCTTGCTCGCGAAGACAGAGTGTCAGCCACTGAATAGGTTTCTGATACACCGCCTTCGCGAGCAAGCCCGCTCCCACATTTGATCTCCTGAACCTTCAGCAATGGGCGCCAGCATGCTCAATCCGGTGAAACAGCCGGTTGAAGTACACCAGGCTGTCGCCCTGCCCCCGCACCCCAACCCGCGACAACTCCACGAACATCACCGAATGCGACCCTACCTCCTTGCACTCACTGATACGCCCTTCCAGCTGCACCAGCGCATCCCGCAGCACCGGCACCCCCGCCTCGCCTCCGTCCCACAGGTCCCAGGCAAACCGCTCCGCCATGGGCACCTGGGTCATCCCGGCAAAGTGCCGCGCCAGCTCTTCCTGCTCCCCGCACAGCACGTTCACGCACAGCTGCCCATTGGTACGGAACACATCATGGGTCGCACTCCCGCGGTTCACGCACACCAACACCGTGGGGGGCGAATCCGTCACCGAGCACACCGCACTCGCCGTGATCCCGCAACGCCCGCCGGGGCCGTTGGTGGTGATGATGTTCACCGCGGCCGGCAGTTGCGCCATGGCGTTGCGAAAGTCGATTTGCTGCTGGCTCAGGTCGGCCATGTCGGTGCCCCTTTACGGTCCGTGGGTGATGCCACAAGACTAAGACGCCCCGTGCGGCGCGACCATTCAGACGATCCCCATGCCGACTAGGTGGTTTCTTTATCGTCAGGGCCGTTCACACTGGGTATTCTGCTGGCAAGGCTCCACAGATGAGCCAATGTCCGCCGCAGCGTGCCCGCGTGCGAAAACAACAATTAGAAATTCTCGTGGCAGTCCCTGATGGAAATTCGCACACCTATTGTTTACATCGTTGATGACGACAAAGACCTGCGTACCTCGCTGGCCTGGCTGCTGGAGTCGGTCAGCGTAAAGGCCCAATGTTTCGCCGGGGCCGAAGAGTTCCTTGCGCACTACGACCCGCGCCAGCCCGCCTGCCTGGTGCTGGACGTGCGCATGCCGCAGACCAGCGGCTTCCAGTTGCAGGAGATCCTCAACCGGCGCGGCAGCACCTTGCCGACCATCTTCGTGTCGGCCCACGGCGACATACCGATGTCGGTCACCGCAATGAAAAACGGCGCGCTGGATTTCGTCGAGAAGCCCTACAACCCGCAACAGATGATCGACCGCATCCAGGCCGCGCTGAAGACCGCTGTACAGGCCCAGGCCGACCAGGAACAGCGCGAGCACCTGCAAGGCAAGCTGGCGCTGCTGACGAGCCGGGAGCGAGAAGTGTTGATGCTGGTGGTGGACGGCAAGGCGAGCAAGGTGATTGCCCGCGAGCTGAACATCAGCGTGAAGACCGTTGACGTGCACCGCACCAAGATCAAGGAAAAGATGGGCGTGACCAGCATCGCCATGCTGGTCCGCGAGGTGTTGTATCCCTAGGGCGCGATGATTGAATGTGGGAGCTGTCGAGCCTTGGCGAGGCTGCGAAGGGATCGCGGCGGTGTACCTGTCAGACCGAGTGGCCTGCATCGCGGGCAAGCCCGGCTCCCACAGGAAAATGCATTCCAGGTTCGGGAGCGGCACGCATCAATGATGGCTATAGCGCTTGCGGTACTCGCCCGGTGACACGCCGAAGCGCGACTTGAACGCCGATGAGAAGTAGCTGGAGTCGGAGAAGCCCCAGGCATAACAGAGTGCCGACAGCTTCTGCTCCGCCGGCGAATGGCGCAGGGTTTCGGCGCAGAAATCCAGGCGTCGGTGCTTGATGTATTGCGCCACCACCAGCCCGCGCTTGGAAAACATCCGGTACAGCCCGCGCACCGACACTCCGACTTCCCGGGCGATCAGCTCGGGGCAGAGTTCTTCGGCGCCGATGTGCGCATCGATGTAGGCGATGGTCTTGCGAAACTGCCGTTCCTGGGTGTCCACACCGTTGTCCCGGGCGCTGATCCCCGGCAGCAGCAGGCTGACCAATGCATCCAGCACGGCTTCGCTTTCCTGCATGCCCAGGTCGTTTTGCTGGCGGGTGTCGAGCACCATCTGGCTGGCCATCAGCGCCAACGGCGTGCGCGCCGAGATCCGCGTCGCGCAGTTGACCACCGTGAAGTGCGAACCGCGCTCCACCACCTGGCGCGGCAGGATCAGCGACAATTGCCGGGAGTTGTCGTGGTAGGTCATGTCACTGGGGCGGCAGGCGTCGATCAGGGCGATGTCACCGCAGCCCAGTTGCGCACGGTTGTCGCCCTGTTCCAGCTGTGCGCTGCCCTGCAACTGGAACACCGCGTAGTAGTGCCCTTCATTGCCCGTACTGACTTCCTTGCTGCTGCGATACAGATGCACCTGGGCCATATCGACCACGCTGAGCTTGATCGCGCCGCTGCGAAACTCGCTCAACTCCCCATAAAACCCCGCGCCCAGGGCCCTGGCATCGAAGCGTCCACAGGCCTGGTTAACCTGCTGTAACCAACGCTCGAACGATTCGTTACGTTGCACCGTTGAACTCATCATGACCGCAAGGCCTCACGTTTTTTATTTTTTTGGTCCCAGCAATCTTACGGGTAGCGCCGATCAAATATCCAATACCAGACGAGCGGAAACCGCCCGGGAAACACACGCACAAATCTGCCGGTTGGCGGCCTTCTCCTTGGTCGACAGGCAATTGTCACGGTGCTCGGGCACGCCTTCCAGCACCTCGACAATGCAGGTGCCGCAGAGGCCTTCGCGGCACTCGGTGTCGATGTCGCAACCGTGGGCCTGCAATACGTCCACCAGGCTGGTATTCGCCGGTACTTGCAGCACCACGCCGGAGCTGGCCAGCTCAACCTCGAAACCACCGCTGGGCCCGACATTCGCCGCTGGGTCGGCCTGGAAGTGCTCCAGGTGGATCGCGTCCTCTGGACGGCTGCGGGCCGCCACTTCCACCACCTTGTGCATGAACGGTGCGGGGCCGCAGGTGTAGACGTGGGCAGCCGCGCCCGCCTGCTCCAGGCAGGCGCTCAAGGCCGCATCCAGCGCGCCCGGCTCGACGCCATAGTGAAACTGCACATGCTCGCCGAATGTATCGGCCAACAGCTGGGTAAACGCCGCGTACTGCGCCGAACGTGCAAAATAGTGCAGGCGCCACGGCTGGCCGCTGTCGGCCAGTCGATAGGCCATGCTCAACAGCGGCGTCACCCCGATACCGGCGGCAAACAGCGCATGGGCCGGCGCCTCCGGGTCGAGGCGGAACAGGTTGCGCGGCGCGCCCATCTCCAGTTCCATGCCCTCCCGCACCTGCTCATGCAGGGCCAGGGAGCCGCCACGGGATTGCGCCTCTTTCTTCACCGCCACCAGGTACGCGCGGCCATCGTGGGGCGGGCTGCACAGCGAATACTGGCGGGTGACGCCGGTTGGCCCGGTGAGGTCCACATGGGCCCCGGGCTCATAACTGTCGAGGGGCTGGCCGTCACTGCGCACGAGGCGAAAGGAACGGATATCCAGCGCTTCATCGACGATGCGTTCGATCTTCACCTTCATCATTGCAGCACCTGAATCCTGTTGTTTCGGTTGAACGCTAACCTGTGGCGAGGGAGCTTGCTCCCGCTGGACTGCGCAGCAGGCCCACTCTCTTCGGCGATGACTAGCGCATGAACAGCCCGCCGTTGATGTCCCAGCACGCGCCCGTGATCGAGGCGGCGTGGTCGGCGATCAACAGCAGCACGGTGTCGGCGATGGTGTGCGGGTCGCCGAGGGTGCCCGTCGGGATAATCTTGAGGATCTGCTCCAGGCGCTCCGGCGCCACGGTTTCGCGCACCACCGGCAAATCAAGCGGGCCTGGCGAAATGCTGTTGACCGTCACGCCTCGGGGCGCCAGTTCACGGGCGAAGACCTTGGTCAGCGTAGCCACGCCGCCCTTGGCCGCGGCGTAATGCGCGCCAGTGGCAGTTCCGCCGTTTTGCCCGGCGAGGGAGGCGATATTGACGATGCGCCCGAACCCTCGTTCGGCGAAATGCGCACCAAACACCTGGCAGGCCACGAACGTGCCCCGCAGGTTGATCGCCATCGATTCGTCGAATTCCTCGGGTGTGATGTCCATCAGCGCCGCAACTTTCGACACCCCGGCGTTGTTCACCAGGATATCGGTGCCGCCCCAGCGCTCGCTGAGCAGGTCCCGGGCGCGAATAAAATCGGCCTTGTTGCGCACATCCAGCTCGATGGCGACGGCGGTTTCGCCGCGGTTGTCGAGTTCAGAGGCCAGGCGCTGCACGCCGTCCAGGTGCACATCCGCCAGGCCCACGCGGTAGCCTGCGGCGTGCAGGCGCCGGGCGATGCATTCGCCGAGGCCACGGGAGGCGCCGGTTACAAGCGCGATTCGGTTCATCAGGATGTCCTCATCTCAACTGTGGGAGCTGGCTTGCTCGCGAATGCGGTGTGTCAGTCAATGCATGTAGCGACTGATCCACCGCATTCGCGAGCAAGCCCGCTCCCACATTGGTTTTGTGTCGTTGTTTGAATCGTGCTTACAACAGAAAGCCGAGCGCACTCAGGCTGTCGGTGGAATTGATCAGCCGCACCACCTTGCGCTCCAGGGTCGCGACCCCGGCGCTGAACCGGATGCGGTAATTCAGGTCGGCCACGAACGGCGTGTGTACCCCGCGCTTGTAGGCGTACAGCAGCTGCGCACAGTTAACCTCCACCACCTCGCCCGCTGCTTCCACCAGGGTGAATCGCGAGACACTGCGCACGGTTTTCGCCGCATCCACCGCCGACGGTGAATACCCCGCCGTCAGCCGTTCGATGCGCAGGTCACGCATGCGCGCATCGTCATAGGCATAGTTGAGGTTGGCTTCAAAATCCTCGGTGTCCGGGTCGATCGGTACGACGTAGCGCCCGCTCTCGCTCCACAACGCGGCCCATTGCACGTAGTCCTTGTGGTCCAGCAGTTGGGCTTCACGCCAGATGAATTCGATGGCCTGGGCCAGCGGTGCGGTAAAACCAGTCAGGGTGTTCATTGGCTCATCATCCTTTTCCACATGTCATAGGCCCCGCGCATGCCGCCTTCATCAGTGGCGTGGGATACCTTGTCGCCGTTGTCGGCCAGCACTTCGCGGTTCAGGCCACGGTTGACCAGGATCGGTGCGTCAACGCCGGCATACGAGCCGCGTTGCACCCGGTCCCAGGCTTCGGCGTCGTCGGGGCTGCCAAAGCCGAACGGGCCCTGGAAGTGTTCGTGGATGCGCAGGCGCTCGCGGTTGGCAACCTGTGGGCCGCCCTCCATGCCCAGGGCGACGTGGCGGATTTCGGTCTCGGTGACCGACACCGGGCGCAGCACCCGGAAGAACGACATCGACATGGCGACATTGGGAAACAGGTTGAGGTTGAACCCGGCGCCGTGCAGCGAGCGCACGATGCGTCGCACCTGGGCCGGCTCCATGGTTTTCGACAGTTCTTCGGTGACGTGGGCGAAACGCTCCTGCAACTGCTCGGTACCGTCGTCGTGGTCCAGGTCGACATGCTCGGGCACCATCACCATCACGCTGTGGCCATTGCCCAGGGAATGGGTGACGGCCTGCTCGTCGGTCATGAACGAGAGCATTTCCGAGGTCTCGGCGTCCACCGACGACATGAACGACTTGTGCACGATCGGGAAGTGGTAGCCGTCGGTGGTGTTTTCCAGCTGGATCTTCCAGTTGCCCTTGAAGCTGAACTTGTGTTCGCCCTGGGTCTTGATCGGGTAGCCGGCGCCCTGCTTCATGAACAGGTCCATCCAGTGTTTGGCGCCGCCGAGAAAGTCGGCCAACGGTTCGATATCGTCGTTGTAGCTGGCGAATACCATCCCGGCGTAGCTGTCCACCCGCAGGCTGGTCAGGGGTAACTCGGACTTTTCCAGGATGCCTTCGTAGCCGTCCGGGTAAGGCAGCGCCCGCAGCTTGCCGTCCAAACCATAGGACCAGCTGTGATACGGGCAGGTGAAGCCGCTGGCGTTGCCCTTGTGCTTCTCGCAAACCGTGGCGCCACGGTGGCGGCAGCGGTTTTCCAGCACGTTGATCGCGCCTTTCTTGTCGCGCACCACAATCACCGGGCGCCGGCCGATGGTCGCGGTCTTGAAGTCGCCGCTGTTGCGCACTTCGCTTTCATGGGCGACCCAGACCCAGGTGCGGTAGAAGATCTTTTCCAGTTCGGCCTCGAACAGCGCCGGGTCGTTGTACAGCGAGACGTCGACGCGATCGTGCTTGACCAACTCGTCGAGGCTTTTCGATTTGGCAATCAGCCGGTATTCATGGGTACTCATGGAGCCCTCCTCAAGGCGTTGTTCTTATTGGCGAGCCGTGATGCTCTGTTGCAGTTGTGCGCCGAGGGCACACACCCATTCGTCCTGGCCCTTACGGCCGACAATCTGTAGCCCGACCTTCAGCCCGCTGTCGGCCAGGGTCACCGGCACCGTCAACGCCGGGTGGCCGCTGAGGTTGAATGGCCGCACCAATGGCGTCATGCGGGCCACGGCCTGGCTGCCGTTGCGGGCTTCGGCCAGGGTCGGCGGCAGGTCCGGCATCGTCGGCAGCAGCAACACGGAGAATTCTTCGAGCGCGGCGTCCACCTGGTGGCTGAAGCGGGTGCGCACGACTTCGGCTGCGGCCAAATCAGCAGCGCTGGTGCGGCTGGCAGCCAACAAGCGTTGTTCGACATCCGCACCGATCAGGCCCTTGCCGGTGAGGTGACCGAAGGCTGCCCAGTTTTCGACGTTAATTACCGTAAGGCCGGCGCCGAACGCCGTGTCAAAGTCGTCCAGATGCAGACGCTGCTGACGCCAGCCGGCCGCGTCGACGGCAGCCATCAGGCTCGCCTTCAGCCATGGCTCACAGGCCACATCCAGAAAGCCCACCGGCACGCTGCCGGACGGCGCCGCCTGTGCCTGGAAACCCGGGCAAATCACCTGCATCGCGGCAATCAGGTCCTGCATGTTCGCGGCAAACGGCCCGACGCAATCGAGGCTGGATACCGCCGGTTGCGCGCCAATGCGGCTGACTCGGCCATAGGTCGGTTTCAACCCGGCAATCCCGCAGCACGCCGCCGGCACCCGCACCGAGCCGCCGGTGTCGGTACCAATGGCGATATCCGCCAGGCCCGCCGCAACCGCCGCGGCCGAACCGCTGGAGGAGCCGCCCGGCACGCGGTCTGGCGCCTGGGGATTGACGGGCGTACCGCTCCAGTCGTTGATGCCGGTGACGCCAAATGCCAGTTCATGCAGGCTGGTCTTGCCGACGATCTGCCAGCCGGCATCCAGGACCGCCTGCACCACGTGCGCATGCCGCGTCGCCGGCGGAGCATCGGCAAAGGCACGACTGCCCGAGCGGGTCGGATACCCGGCGATGTCGATGGAATCCTTGATGGCCACGCGTCGGCCGCTGCCACCGAGTAAAAATTCGCTGACGAAGGTACTCATGGGTTCACCCCCAACATGCTATTGAACAGGCGCTGCGTACGGAAATGCGCGATCAGCCAGGTGCCGTCGACACGGCGAAAATCGATGGTCAGCCGCGTGCCGAACAACTCGCTGCGCTGGTCGGCGTAGGTGGAAATCTGTTGCATGATCCAATGCCCTGCAGCCGCGCTGCCGTCTACCTGGATCGACTCACTGGTGAGGTAATGCAGGTTCAGCGCAAAGTGTTCCGACGGTGGCAGGTAGCTGCCGACAAACGCCGCCACCGCGTCGCGCCCCCGATGCTGGCCGAAGGTCTGCGCGGTACTTGTGCCAATGCCTTCCCACACCGCATCCACGGTGAACAGCTCGGCCAACTCGCGAACGTTGGTCGCCGCCCGGGGCACGTCGCACAGGTCCATGTAGCGCGCCATCAAGCGCCTTACCTGGCTCTCCCCTTCAAGGGTTTCAACACGCTGCAACAGGTCCATGGCTCACACCCTGGCCGCTTCGGGAATGGTCAGCGGGCGGCCGATCCGCGCTTCAACCTTGGCGTAGCGCCACAGGCTGTATTCACCCACCGGCGTGGTACGGAACAGGTTGCAGGCGTCGATCACCGACTGGTGGCAGTCGACGTCGGCCATGATGTAGACGGTCCACGGCGAGGTGGTCGACGGGCCGACCATCAAGCGGTCGTCATCCATCGCCCCCAGCACGTTGATGCCCGGCATGGCGCCGAGGTCGCCCATCATCTGGCTGAAGCCTTTCCACACGCTCAGGCCTTCGCCGGTAGGCAGGTCGAAAAAGTTCTGGGTGATGCCGATGCAGAAGACGACGCGCAGCGGTTCTTGAGTGGCTTGGGACATGGGTTGATCCTTGAAAGTCAGATGTAGCCAGGAAATGGAGGAACGCCGAGGAACACCGAGCCCGCGCCGTCGTACAGGCCTTCGCTGAGGAAGGCGTGCTGGGTCACCACCATGGCGTCGCGCAGGTAGCGTTGCAGCGGGTGGCGCAGGTAGATCGCGGTGGTGCCCGCCAGGCTGTAGGCGCTCTGCACCACGGCGGCGCCGGCCTGGGACACGTGAATGGCGGTCAGGCGCAGCAGGCTGGTTTGCTCGGCCGTGACCGGGTTGCCGGCGAGGATCGAGTTCCACACTTGTTCGGTGGCGCCGTAGAAAAAGCCCCGAGCGGCGCTCAGCCGGGCTTCGGCCTTGGCGATTTCGATGCGCACGTAGGCGCGGTCCGCCAGTTTCGGCGCGCCGGTGATGCCGCTGCCGCTGGCCATGGCGCTGATTTCATCGAGGGCCGCGCGGGCCAGGCCGAGGTTGACCACCGCTAGCACCTGTGCGGCGTAGGCAATCGAGGGATAACGAAACAGCGGCTCGTCGATGGTGGCGGCGCCGCCACGGATGAAGGTCCAGCGCTCGTCGATGTATTGGTCGGTAACTCGCAGGTCATGGCTGCCGGTGCCCTTGAGGCCGACCACGTCCCAGTTTTCGATGATTTCAACCTGGCCGGGCTTGAACACGGCAGTGCGTGGCTTGCCGCCCGCCGCACCGATGCCCACGCCCAGCAGGTCGGCGCCTTTGCAGCCGCTGGCAAACTTCCAGGTGCCGTTGACCTGCCAGCCGCCCTCGACGGTTTCCGCCGGCTGCAACGGGAACAGGCCACCGGCAAACACCAGATCGGGGCTGTCGGCATACAGTTCGGCGAGGGTTTCCTGGGGCAAGGCCGCAAGATACACCCCGGCGCTGCCGAAGCTGGCGACCCAGCCGGCAGAGCCATCGGCTTCGGATATGCGCTCGATCATCTGCAAGAACGTTGCGGGGGCCAGGGCATCGCCGCCGAAACAACGGGGCGTGGCCGCCCGGTAGATGCCCACCTGCTTGAAGCGTTCGATCATGTCCCGTGGCACGTGGGAGCCGGCGTCGAACTCGTCGCGGCGCTGGCGCACTTCATCGAGCACCTGCTGGAACAGCGCGGGCTGCACGTCGGGTAAAGCGTCTGGTTGCACGAGGGCCGAACGCAGCATGGGCTTTCTCCGTTGTAGTTGTTATGGACGCCGTGTCGGGCGTTGATAGGTCCAGTGTAAAAAGCCCGACCACCGTCAACTATTGGGGCGTGCAGCCCACCGGCTAAAGAAATCCCCTAGTGCGCCCCCGATTACTTCTGAGCGTGCCCCCGGATGCAAACCGGTATAACTTGCCACCGTAGTCGTCCCCTCCACCGCCAAGGGCTACGCGATGTACCTACCCAATAACAATGATTTCCACACCCTGATCGAAGCCATGCCGATCTGCACCATCCTTCACGATGCGCAGAGCAAGGACATCCTCTGGGCCAACACCGCGGCGCTGTCGGCGCTGGGGTTTACCCTGGAAGAACTGATCCCGCTCAAGGCCCCGGACATGACCCGGGACGCACCGAAGTACAAGCGCTCCATCGGCCTGCGTTGGCTCGAGCGCGCGGCCCGCAGTGGCCAGCGCACCATCGAGTGGTGTTATCGCTCCAAGGCCGGGGTGGAGATTCTTTCGGAAGCGGTCGCGACGCTGGTGCACCTGGACGGGCGCGACGTGCTGATGGTGCAGTTCCGTGATATTTCCCGGGAAGACAAGGTGAAGCGGGACCTGATCCGCGCCGAGGAAGCCCGGCGTGTCAGTGAACAGCAGCTTGAATACCTGGCCCGATACAACGCCATGGGCGAGATGGCGGTGGCGATTGCTCATGAGTTGAGCCAGCCACTGGCGGCCACGCGCAACTTTATCGAGGGGGTTTTGATTCGTCTGGGCGATACCCACAGTGCCGACCAGGGGGTGAACTGGGGGCTGCAAAGTGCCGTGCGGCAGGTCGAGCATGCGTCAACGATCATCAAGAGTGTGCGTGATTATGTGGTCAAGCTGGAGCAGAGCGCGGAGTGGGTGGACCTCAATGAGTTGCTGCAGGAAACCCGATATTTCATCAGCCTGCGGGCCGAGCCGAGTCAGGTGCGGCTGGAGATCGTCCCGAGCGCGCAACCGCTGATGGTGCAGTGCGAGAGGGTGCTGATTGGGCAGGTGATTCTGAACCTGGCGTTCAATGCCATTGAAGAGATGAGTGAGCTGCCCGTGGAGCGTCGGGTGCTGCGGTTGCATGCCTGCCGGGATGGAAACGTGGCGCGGTTGAGTGTCGAGGATTGTGGGCGCGGGATTCAGGCCGTGGCGCGGGAGAAAATCTTTGACGGGTTCTTTTCGTCGAAGGTGGGTGGTAACGGGATTGGGCTGGCGTTGTGCAAGAACATCATTGGTCGACATCAGGGGGATATCTGGGCGCAGAATCTGGAGCCGTGTGGGGCGGTGTTCAGTTTTTCGTTGCCTTTGATGGGGTCGTGAGATTGGGGCATTTGCGAAGCGGCTTTTCTGTAGGAGCTGTTCAAAAGTGAGCCGCTGCAAGAGCGGAACCCGTTTCTGCCATAACAAAAATAACCGATATACCCCCCTCCCCAAACCATTGGCACAGACACACAACCACTTGGCAGACACAACAATTCTTGCAATCGCCCCACAAGGCAGAATCCACTTGCAAGAATCTGCCAAAGCACCCGCGATTAGCAAAACACAATAATTCAGGGAGTGCCACTAATGCGAAGCAACAGGATCAACGTACAGTCAGCGCTGGGTCTGGGCCTGCTTGTACTCGGCTTGAACAGCGCCCGGGCGGATTTACCGCCAGACACCATCGGCCAGACCACCCTGGCCTTTCCACCGGAAGCCCACCGCGCATTCGTGGTAGACGTCGAATTCGAAAGCTTCGTGGTCGGCCGCGTCACCGTGGTAGATCCCGACAAGAAGCGCGTCCTCGGCATGGTCCCCACCGGCTTCGCCGCGCCCTCGGCCCTGAGCCACGACCAGAAGACCCTGTACAGCGCCGACATCTACTATTCCCGCGGCACCCGGGGCGATCGCACCGATGTGCTCACCGCCTGGGACAGCTCCAGCCTGTCGCCCGCCTGGGAAGTGCTGATCCCGAACAAACGCGCCGAATCCCTGACCCAGCGCTATGGCCTGAAGACCAGCGGCGATGACCGCTTCGTCTACGTCTACAACTTCACACCCTCCACCTCGGTGACCGTGGTCGACACCCAGTCCCGCTCCGTCACCGCCGAAATCGCGATCCCGGGCTGCGTACTCAATTACCCGGTCGGCACTCGCCGCTTCGCCTCCCTGTGCGGTGACGGCAGCCTGCAAGTGGTGACGCTGAACGAGCAGGGCCAGGAAACCTCGCGCAACCGCACGCACTTCTTCGACCCCAACGCCGAGAAGCTCAACGAACGCGCGGTAAACGTGAGCGACACCTACTACTTCACCACCACCACCGGCACCATCCGCCCGGTAGATTTCTCCGGCGATGAGCCGAAAATCCTGCCGTCCTGGTCACTCACCACCGACGCGGAAAAGAAAACCGGCTGGGCCCCGGGTGGCTGGCAGTTGATGGCCGTGGCACCGAAACTCAACCGCATGTACGTGCTGATGCACGACAACCACGAGCCGATGAAGTGGGAAGACCCGAGCACCATCATCTGGGCCTACGACCTCAAGACCATGAAGAAGATAGCCACCCTGGAAGCCCCGACCCCGGTCTGGAGCATGCAGGCCACCGGCGACGACAAGCCCCTGTTGCTGGGCGCCGACGTCGAAGGCGGCTTGCAGATCTTCGACCTCAAGACCAATAAACTCACCGGTAGCATGGCCAAGGTAGCGAAGACCGCGACCCAGATCATGAGCTACTAAAGAGGTTCGGCCATGCATATCGACCCGATCTTCATCATTGCCAGCGCCCTCGCCATCGCGGTGTTGCTGGCCAGTGCCGCGACCCACAAGTTGCGCGCACCGGCACGCTTCGCCCGGCAACTGGCCGATTACCAGTTGCTGCCAGAAGCAGTGACTCGCCCCGCCGCCCGGGTAATCCCGGTGCTGGAACTGGTGATTGCCTTTGCCCTGCTGGTGCCGGCCAGCCGTTCCTGGGCCGCCCTCGGCGCCGCCGGCCTGATTGCACTGTACGCCGCCGCCATTGGCATCAACCTGTGGCGCGGCCGCCGGGACATCGACTGCGGCTGCGCAGGCCCCGACCAGGCGCAGCCGTTGCGGCCAATCCTGCTGTTGCGCAACGGCGCACTGGTGGCCGTGGCCCTGCTGGCCAGCGTGCTGCCGATTGCCCGTGACCTGGGTTTTTTCGACGGCTTCGTCACCGTCGCCGCCAGCGCCGTCGCGCTGCTGATTTACGCCGCAGCCGATGGCCTGCTGGCGAACTCCCCTCTTCTGCTCAAACTGATTGGTAGGTGATCAATGGAAGGCCTTATTGTTTCCAACGTACTGCTGTGGGTACTGCTGCTGGCGCTGGCGTTTGCCGTGATGGGCCTGGTGCGCCAGATTGGTGTGCTGCACGGGCGCATCGCCCCGGCCGGCGCACTGATGGTCGACAAGGGCGTGGCGGTGAATGAGCCGGCCCCGCAAGTCACCGCTTCCGACCGTAAAGGCCGCCCGGTGAACTTCGGCTATGCCGGTGAGAAGAACCAGTTGCTGTTCTTCCTCTCGCCCACCTGCCCGATCTGCAAATCCCTGTTGCCGGCGATCAAGTCCATCGCCAGGGAACAGGCTGACCGACTCGACGTGGTGTTTATCAGCGACGGCGACATGGAAGCCCAGCAAGCGCTGATCACCGAACACAAGCTGGACGACGTCACCTACGTGGTCGGCCCGGAAGTCGGCATGACCTACCAGATCGGCAAGCTGCCGTATGCCGCGCTGATCGACAAGAGCGGCACCTTGCGCGCCAAGGGCCTGGTCAATTCCCGCGAGCACCTGGACAGCCTGTTCGAAGTCGAACACCTGAAAAGCGCGACGCTGCAGGAATACCTCAACAGCCAGCCGCAGCCCCACGACCACAGCCACGGCCATAGCCACTGATTAAGGCAGGGAGACTCTCATGAAATTGCTGGATCTGTTATTCGAGCGCTCGACCCGTCGCCTGGCCGACACCACGTCGCGACGCAAACTGTTGGCCCGTATGGGTTCGCTGATGGTCGCAGGCGCCGCGTTGCCCCTGCTGCTGCCCCTGGACCGCACCAGCAAGGCGCTGGCTGCCGATAATCCGAAAGCCGGTGACCCGGGCGACCCGAACAGTTGCGACTACTGGCGCTACTGCTCCATCGACGGTTTCCTGTGCAGTTGCTGTGGCGGTTCGGTGACCTCCTGCCCACCGGGCACCGAGGCGTCCCAGGTGACCTGGATCGGCACCTGCCGCAACCCGGCGGATGGCAAGGACTACATCATTTCCTATAACGACTGCTGCGGTAAGCAAAGCTGCGCCCAGTGCGCGTGCACGCGTAACGACAGTGAGGAACCGGCGTACCGGCCGTTCAACAACAACGATGTGAACTGGTGCCTGGCGGCCAAATCCCACATCTACCACTGCACGGTCTCGATCATTCGCGGCGTCGCGGTTTAACTCACCCTTGTGGCGAGGGAGCTTGCTCCCGTTGGAGTGCGAAGCGCTCCCAGAGATCTTGGGGCCGCAGCACAGCCCAACGGGAGCAAGCGCCCTCGCCACAGGTCAGTGCAAGAGGCTTGTCATGCGTACGTTGTTTTTGCTGAGCTTGATGTGTGTCTTCGCCACCCCGCTCGCCCAGGCTCGGGCCATTCCCAATCCAAACCAGAAGCACGCACCGGGCAATGAGTCGCCGCAAACGCCGATCGCCCAGGCCGGGTACAGCGTGGCGACAAACTATCAGCTGCAGTGTGCCGGCTGCCATCTGGGCAGCGGCATGGGCTCGGCGGCCAACGACACACCGAGGATGACCGGGTTTGTCGGCAACTTTCTGAAGGTGCCAGGCGGGCGGGAGTTTTTGGTACGGGTGCCGGGGATGTCGCAGTCGGCGCTGAACGATGGGCAACTGGCGGATTTGCTGAACTGGCTGATGCGCCCGGACGGGATGGCGGGCAAGAGTACGCCGGTGGATTACAAGCCCTATAGCGCCGAGGAAGTGACTGAGTTGCGGCACAAAGCGATGCTCAATCTGCCGGGCACAAGGGCGGGGTTGATCAAGGAAATGCGGGCGCAAGGGATTGCGATTGAAGACGGAATGCCCAACTGAACGAAACGCGATCCAAATGTGGGAGCGGGCTTGCTCGCGAATGCGGTGTGTCAGTCACCCAATGCATCAACTGAACCACCGCATTCGCGAGCAAGCCCGCTCCCACATTTTTGATCGGCGTATCCCCTGATCAGGCGTGTTGTTTGCGGTACTCACCCGGCGCAATGCCAAACCGTGACTTGAACGCCGTCGAAAAATAACTCGAATCCGAAAACCCCCACGAGTACCCCAGCACCGAAAGCTTTTCCTCCACCCTGGATTGGCGCAGGGATTCAGCACACAAATCCAGCCGTCGGTTCTTGATGTACCGCGCCACCACCAGGCCCTTGCGGGCAAAGATCCGGTACAGCCCGCGCACCGACATCCCCACCTCCCGCGCCAGCCACTCGGGGCACAGCTCTTCGGAGCGAATGTGCTGGTCAATGCACTCCAGCGTCTTGCGGAACACTCGCTCATGGGCGTCGCTGCCCTCGCCCGCCTGGCTGATCGCCGGGCGCAGCAGGTTGATGATCGCCTCCAGCGTCGCCTCGCTTTCCTGCAAGGTCAGGTTGTCTTGCCGGGTGGCCTCCAGAATCAGCTGCCGGGACAGCATCGCCATCGGCGACGTCGCCTCGATCCGGTGCCCGCATTTGACCGGGTTGAAACGCAAGGTCTGCTCCACCAGGTACGACGGCAGGATCAACGACAACTGCCGCGAATTCTCGCTGTAGGTGAAGTCGCTGGGGTGCGCCGCATCGATCAGGGTAATGTCGCCGGCGCGCAACAGCGCCTTGCTGTCACCCTGGGCCATGCCGGCCGTGCCGTCGAGCTGGAACACGGCAAAGTACTTGCCGCCCTCGCCCGCCGCGATTTGGCTGGGGGTACGAAACAAGCGAGCCTGGCAGGCGTCGACAAAGCTGAGTTTCAGCGCGCCGCTCTGGTACTCGCGGATCTGCCCGGAAAAACCATCCCCCAGGATCTGCCCATCGAATGCGCCACAGATCTGATTGATCTGATGGATCCATTGGTCGAACCCATCACAGCGCTGTGCAATTGAAGACATCATGTTCAGGCCTCACGCAGGCTTATTTTTATTCTCTACGCCACATTACTCCACCCGTTCTCCTGAACAGCGTCGCTCCTTATTTCAGGCCTCCGAACCGCCGGTAAAAGCTTTCGCCAACGTCCGGCAACGGGCCGTCGGCAGTTTCCAGCGCGCTGTTCAGCCATTCCTCGGCCTTGGCGTAGATCAACCGGTAAATATTGCGGCACAACTGGCGGGCGGCTCGGCCTTCCCAATCGCCGGGGAGCAATTCATCGGGCAATTGCGGGTCGCGCAGCAGCAGTTTGCGGTACTCATGAATAAGCAGGACCCGTGCCAGGAAACAATCCGCAGGCTGTAGCTGTTCCTGCTCGCGAAGCGCTTGCCAGAGCGGTCGGAACAGTTGGATGAACTCGCTGTAATGGGCCGCCAGCTCCTCGATGTTCCAGCTCTCGCGCACCTGCACCCGCAGGGCCTTGGAGGCCAGTACATCCTGGGCGGTGGTTTCGAAGACGATGGTGTCTTCCTGGGCGCCGAGGTCGAGCAAGGTGGCGTTGACGTCGGCGCGGTCGCTGCGTGGGCAGGCCAGCACGGTCGGGGCAATCGCACCAAAACCTTGCCACTCCAGCTCTTCACGCACTTGTTTGCGCTTGTCCTGGGTCAACTGCGTGAGCATCACCAGGCACCACGAGCCATCCCATGCCGGCACGCTGGAGCTGTAGACCCGCTTGAAGGCCTTGTCGAAACGCCGACGCCCGGCACCGGTCAGGCTGTAGTAGCTGCGGCGCCCGACTTTTTCGGCGGTCAGCCAGCCTTCCTTGGTCAGGCGAAAGATCGAGGTGCGGATCAGCCGTTCATTGATGCCGATGGGTTCGAGCAACTGGATCAGGCTGCCCAGCCACACCGTCCCGCCGTGGGGTTCGATGGCGTCCCCGTACAAGGTGATGATCAAGGAACTGGCGCGAATCGGCGTCTGCTCCTGGAAGCGGGTAATCAGTTGGTTCAGGGGTGTCAGTGACGACATGGGCGTACCGAGGCAAAAAGAGAAAATATACCGTTTTTAGCGGCGTCGGGATGCAGGCGATTCATCTGCCCTTGGGCCGCAGGCCGCTGTCGCTGATGCGTGGGCGATCAGCTTCCGGTGCGCTCAGGGGTGCGCATTCCTGCATCTGCTCCAGGCAACGCTGAGCCAGGCGCTGGTATTCACGGGTGCCGGTTTGTTTCCAGTGCACCTCTTCATCACTGAGGCTGCGCTTGACGCTGGCCGGCGCGCCCATCACCAGCGACTGCTCAGGGCACTCGAAACCGGCTTTGACGAACGCCGCCGCCGAGACGAATGAGCGAGCGCCGATACGGGCGTTGTCCATCACCACCGCATTCATGCCCACCAGCGCATCGGTGCCGATCCGGCAACCGTGCAGCACGGCGCCGTGGCCGATATGGCCGTTGCGCTCGACCACCGTATCGCTGTCCGGGAAGCCGTGCATCACACAGGTGTCCTGCAGGTTGGCGCCTTCTTCGAGGACGATGCGCCCGAAGTCGCCGCGCAAACTCGCCAGCGGCCCTACATAGCAATGGGGGCCGATGATCACGTCGCCGATCAGTACCGCCGAGGGATGGACGTAGGCCGTGGGGTCGACCACCGGGGTCAGGCCGTCGAGGCTGTAGCAAGTCATGGGGATTCCTTTTATGGCGTATTCGCAAAGCGATGCCGATCTTGGCTTATTTTGTATCACATCATTTTTACAAGCACAAAGCTGAAAAAGCGTATCGCTTGAATCATGTGTCGCCGTGGCTTGATACGGGGCCGCTGATAATCGACGTAAAGCCAATAAAATAGGGGATTTATCAGGTATTTACCGACCAGCACAGCGAGCAGTTCATTTTCATCAAACTCAAAACAAGACACACCAAATCAATTTTATCGTTGCATTTATGTATCACGTTAAAGCTATACTCCGGCAAAACCGGCTGACCACGCCGATCCAATAATGAGCCGGCTGACCGCCGAGCGTGCACCGTGAGGGCCTCACGACCATGAACTTCGAACACATCCTGTTTTCCATCGAGGCCGGCGTCGCCCTGCTCAGCCTCAATCGCCCCGACCAGCTCAACAGCTTCAACACGCAGATGCACGGCGAAGTCCAGCAGGCGTTGAAGCAAGTCCAGGAAAACCCCGACGTGCGCGTGCTGCTGCTGACCGGTGAAGGCCGCGGCTTTTGCGCCGGGCAAGACCTCAGCGACCGCAACGTGGCACCCGGCAGCGCGGTGCCGGACCTGGGCGAATCCATCGAGAAGTTCTACAACCCGCTGATCCGCCAACTGCGCGACCTGCCTTTGCCGGTGATCTGCGCGGTCAACGGCGTGGCGGCCGGTGCCGGCGCGAACATCCCGCTGGCCTGCGACCTGGTGCTGGCAGCACGCTCGGCGAACTTCATCCAAGCCTTCTGCAAGATCGGCCTGATCCCCGATTCCGGCGGCACCTGGACCCTGCCGCGCCTGGTGGGCATGGCCCGCGCCAAGGCGCTGGCCCTGCTGGGCAACCGCCTGAGCGCCGAGCAGGCCGAGCAATGGGGCCTGATCTACCGCTGCGTGGACGACGCCGAATTGCGCAACGAAGCCCTGACCCTCGCCCGCCACCTGGCCACGCAACCGACCTACGGCCTGGCGCTGATCAAGCGCAGCCTGAACGCCAGCCTGAGCAACAGCTTTGACCAACAACTGGAGCTGGAGCGCGACCTGCAACGCCTGGCCGGGCGCAGCGAGGATTACCGCGAAGGCGTCGCCGCCTTCATGGAAAAACGCAGCCCAAGCTTCAAGGGCCGCTGAAAGGAGCGCACCACATGACCAACCATGAAGCCATGAACCTGGCCAACCAGTGCGCCCAGACCATGTTCAGCCGCGATGCCGCCAGCCAGGGCATGGGCATGCGCCTGCTCTCGGTGGCGCCGGGTTGCGCACGACTGGGCATGAGCGTGCGCGCCGACATGATCCAGGGCCACGGCACCTGCCACGGCGGCTACCTGTTTGCGCTGGCGGACTCGGCATTCGCCCTGGCCTGCAACAGCTACAACGACGCCACCGTGGCGCTCGGCTGCAGCATCGACTACATCGCCCCGGCCCACCTGGGCGACACCTTGAGTGCCGATTGCCGCGAGCAAAGCCGCTCGGGTCGCACCGGCAACTACGACGTCCGTATCGAAAACCAACTGGGCCAGCTGATTGCGCTGTTCCATGGCAAATCCTACAAAGTGCGCGGCACGGTGCTGGCGCAGGAGAATCCGAATGAATGACGCCTTGATCATCGACGCAGTCCGCACCCCGATCGGCCGCTACGCCGGCGCCTTGAGCAGCGTGCGCGCCGACGACCTCGGAGCGGTGCCGCTGCGCGAACTGCTGCGCCGCCACCCGCAAGTGGACTGGAGCAGCGTCGACGATGTGATCTACGGCTGCGCCAACCAGGCCGGCGAAGACAACCGCAACGTGGCGCGCATGTCGGCGCTGCTGGCCGGGCTGCCGGTGAGCGTGCCGGGCACCACCCTCAACCGTTTGTGCGGCTCGGGGCTGGACGCCATCGGCAGCGCGGCCCGGGCGATTCGCTGTGGCGAGGCCGGCTTGATGCTGGTGGGCGGCGTGGAATCGATGTCCCGGGCACCGCTGGTAATGGGCAAGGCCGAACAGGCGTTTTCCCGCGATGCGCAGCTATACGACACCACCATTGGCTGGCGCTTCGTCAACCCGCTGATGAAAAAGGCCTACGGGATCGACTCAATGCCGGAGACCGCTGAAAACGTCGCCGAGCAGTTCAATATCTCCCGCGCCGACCAGGACGCGTTTGCCCTGCGCAGCCAGCAACGTGCAGCCGCCGCCCAGGCCAGCGGGCGCCTGGCCAGGGAAATCGTCGCGGTGGAAATCCCCCAGCGCAAAGGCCCGGCCAAGGTGGTGGAACACGACGAACACCCCCGCGGCGACACCACCCTTGAACAACTGCAGAAACTCGGCACGCCATTCCGCGAGGGTGGCAGCATCACCGCCGGCAATGCATCCGGGGTCAACGACGGCGCCTGCGCCCTGCTGCTGGCCAGCGCGGAAGTTGCCAAGCGTCACGGCCTGGTCGCCCGCGGCCGGGTGGTGGCGATGGCCACCGCCGGCGTGGAACCGCGCATCATGGGTATCGGCCCGGTGCCGGCGACCCGCAAGGTGTTGGAACTGGCCAACCTGAGCCTGGCGGACATGGACGTGATCGAGCTCAACGAAGCCTTCGCCGCCCAGGGCCTGGCGGTGCTGCGCGAGCTGGGCCTGGGGGACAACGACCCACGGGTGAACCCCAACGGCGGCGCCATCGCCCTCGGCCATCCACTGGGGATGAGCGGCGCACGGCTGGTAACCACCGCCCTGCATGAACTGGAGGAACGTGGTGGCCGCTACGCCCTGTGCACCATGTGCATCGGCGTGGGCCAGGGCATCGCGCTGATCATCGAGCGCCTGTCCGACTAAAGATTCGCGATTCCCGGGGAGCCTAGCGGTATCCTTGGGGCATGCACTCAAAGCCCACGGTGTGCGGTGGGCTGATACACAAAAATAATTCGAGTGAACTCATGAACATGCCTATTCCAAACGCCGTGCTTAACCCTGTGCTGGACCCGCTGGAAACCGCCAGCGTCGACGAACTGCGCGCCCATCAACTGGAGCGCCTGCGCTGGAGCCTGCGCCACGCCTACCAGAATGTGCCGCTGTACCGTCAGCGCTTCGACGCGCTGGGGGTGCACCCGGATGACATCAAGTCCCTGGACGACCTGGCCAGGTTCCCGTTCACCACCAAGGGCGACCTGCGGGACAGTTACCCCTACGGCATGTTTGCCGTGCCGATGAACGAGGTGGTGCGCCTGCATGCGTCCAGCGGCACCACCGGCAAGCCGACGGTGGTGGGTTACACCCAGAACGACATCGACACCTGGGCCAACGTGGTGGCCCGCTCGATCCGCGCGGCCGGTGGGCGACGTGGCGACAAGGTGCATATTTCCTATGGCTACGGGCTGTTCACCGGCGGCCTTGGTGCCCACTACGGCGCGGAACGCCTGGGTTGTACGGTGATTCCGATGTCCGGCGGGCAGACGGAAAAACAGGTGCAACTGATCAAGGATTTCCAGCCGGACATCATCATGGTCACGCCCTCGTACATGCTGAACATTGCCGATGAAATCGAGCGCCAGGGCATTGATCCACAGAAGCTGGCGTTGCGACTGGGGATCTTTGGGGCCGAGCCGTGGACTGCCGAGCTGCGCAGTGCAATCGAGGCGCGACTGGGGATTACGGCGCTGGATATTTACGGGCTGTCGGAAATCATGGGGCCTGGGGTGGCCATGGAGTGTGCGGAAACCAAGGATGGCCCGACCATTTGGGAGGATCACTTCTACCCGGAGATCATCGACCCGGTGACGGGTGAGGTGCTGCCGGACGGGCAGATGGGTGAACTGGTGTTTACCTCCTTGAGCAAGGAGGCGCTGCCGATGATTCGCTACCGCACCCGGGATTTGACGCGGTTGCTGCCGGGGACAGCGCGGCCGATGCGGCGGATCGACAAGATCACCGGGCGCAGTGATGACATGTTGATCATTCGCGGGGTTAATGTGTTTCCCACCCAGATCGAGGAGCAGGTGCTTAAAATAAAACAGCTTTCAGAGTGTTATGAGATACATCTGTATCGTAATGGCAACCTGGACAGTGTGGATGTGCATGTGGAGCTCAAGGCTGAGCATCAGCACCTCAATGCTGAACAACAGAAAGCCGTTTCCAGCGAACTGAGCAGGCACATCAAGACGTATATCGGGATCAGCTCGCGCATCGTTTTGCAGCCGCTGCATTCGATCAAGCGGTCTGAGGGGAAGGCATGCCATGTGAAGGATCGTCGCCCTAAAGCATGACTGCTGCACCTTTTTGGCCCCGCATTTGCGGGGCTTTTTTTTGCTCGTTTTTTGGGGTGGGGGTAGAGCACCAGCAAAATCAAAGGCGCACACGGTTCAAATGTGGGAGCGGGCTTGCTCGCGAAGGTCGTTAACGATGACGCGGGCATCCTGATTCAACGCGGCGCACTCAGGTTCTTCGCGAGCAAGCCCGCTCCCACATAAAGCGGCCCTGTTTTTTGCCTACTGGCCCTGCTTACCACGATGACCGGGAACCGTATGCCGCCGTTACCGTAGCGACAGATATCTGCTCCCTTCCCGCAAAGCGATACAAAATCAAATAACGACACCATATTTTGTGTTTGATATTAATTTCCGTATCGCTTATAAAGTCCTCCATGCCTACGACAAAAACACAAGGCGGGAGACCCCCCATGTACGCACAGCTTGTAGAAACCGGAGTAAAGCGCATCAAGGACCTCTCCGAGATGTCCGACCAGGAACGCGCTTTCCAGGAAAAAATCGACGCCGAAATCAAGATCGAAGCCAAGAACTGGATGCCCGACGCCTACCGTCAAACCCTGATCCGCCAGATCTCCCAACACGCCCACTCGGAAATCGTCGGCATGCTGCCCGAGGGCAACTGGGTCACCCGCGCCCCCACCCTCAAACGCAAGCTGCAACTGATGGCCAAGATCCAGGACGAAGCCGGCCACGGCCTGTACCTCTACAGCGCCATGGAAACCCTGGGCGCCGACCGCGACGAAGAAATCGCCAAGCTCCACAGCGGCAAGGCCAAGTACTCCAGCATCTTCAACTACCCCACCCTGAACTGGGCCGACATGGGCGCAGTAGGCTGGTTGGTAGACGGCGCCGCCATCGTCAATCAGGTGGTACTGCAGCGCACCTCTTACGGCCCCTACTCCCGGGCCATGGTGCGCATCTGCAAGGAAGAAAGCTTTCACCAGCGCCAGGGCTACGAACTGCTGCTGACCATGATGCGCCAGGGCACCCAGGCGCAAAAAGACATGGTCCAGGACGCGATCAACCGCCTCTGGTGGCCATCGCTGATGATGTTCGGCCCCAGCGACGAACACTCCCCCAACAGCGCCCAATCCATGGCCTGGAAAATCAAGCGCCAGAGCAACGACGAACTGCGCCAGCGCTTCATCGACCAGACCATCCCGCAGCTGGAGCTGCTGGGCTGCACCTGCCCCGACCCGGACCTGAAGTGGAACGCCGAACGCGGCCATTACGATTTCGGCGAGATCCAGTGGAGCGAGTTCTACGAAGTGCTCAAGGGCAACGGCCCGTGCAACCAGGAACGCGTCGCCACCCGCCGCAAGGCGATTGAAGACGGTGCCTGGGTACGCGAAGCCGCCGTCGCCCACGCCCGTAAAAAACAGAACAAGAACGCCGCCTGATCGGCCACCTGATGTGGAGTCACCGTTATGTCTGAATGGACCCTGTTTGAAGTCTTCGTGCGCAGCAAGCACGGCCTGAATCACAAGCATGTGGGCAGCGTGCACGCCGCCGACACCACCATGGCCATCGAGAATGCCCGGGAGCTGTACACCCGCCGCAGTGAAGGCGTGAGCCTGTGGGTAGTGCCTTCCGCGCTGATCACCGCCTCGTCGCCGGACGAGAAAGACCCGCTGTTCGACCCGGCCGATGACAAGGTCTACCGCCACGCCAGCTTCTACGAGTTGCCGGCCGAAGTCGGGCATATGTGAGGTCGACCATGAACCCTGAAACCGATCTGATCGAATACCTGCTGCGCCTCGGCGACAGCGCCCTGATCCAGGGCCAGCGCCTGTGCCAGTGGTGCGGCCATGCGCCGGCGCTGGAAGAAGAACTGGCGCTGATGAACGTCGGCCTCGACCTGGTGGGCCAGGCGCGCAACTGGCTGGAATACGCCGCCGAGCTGCTGGACGACGGGCGCGACGCCGATCACCTGGCCTTCCGCCGGGATGAGCGGGCCTATCGCAACCTGCTGCTGGTGGAACAACCCAACGGCGACTACGCGGTGACCATCCTCAAGCAATTCCTGTATGACGCCTGGCACTTGCCGGTGTTGAGCGGCCTGGCCCAATCCAGCGACGAACGCATCGCCGGCATCGCGGCCAAGGCGGTGAAGGAAGTCACCTATCACCTGCGCCGCTCCGGCGAGTGGGTGGAGCGCCTCGGGGACGGCACCGAGGAAAGCCATAAACGCATGCTCGCGGCGATCCCCGAGCTGTGGCGGTTCACCGTGGAACTGACCAGCGCCGACGACAGTGAACAGCGCCTGCACGCCGCCGGCATTACGCCGGACGCCGCTCAGGTTGCCGCAGCGTGGCAGACCCAGGTCAGCGAAATCTTTACCAGCGCCACCCTGCCCCTGCCGCCTGCTGCGAGCTATTTCTACCTGGATGCACGCCGCGGTTTGCACAGCGAGCACCTGGGAATTTTGTTGGCGGAAATGCAGTTTTTGCCCCGAGCGTACCCCGATGCAACCTGGTGAGCTGATCGCCAGCGACCAGGGCGCACGCCCGGCGCAACCCACCGACCTGGCTGCCGCGTGGGCCACCCTGGCGCAGGTCATGGACCCGGAAGTGCCGGTGGTGAGCGTGGTCGACCTGGGCATAGTGCGCGACCTGGACTGGCAGGCCGGCCACTTGCATGTGGTGGTCACGCCGACCTACTCCGGCTGCCCCGCCACCGAAGTGATCGAGGGCGATATCCGCGATGCATTGGAGCTGGCAGGTTTCCGCGCGCCGCAACTGGAACGCAAGCTGACCCCGGCCTGGACCACCGACTGGATCACCAGCAGCGGCCGCGAACGCCTGCGGGCCTACGGCATCGCACCGCCCCAAGGCAGTAGCAGCAAACGCAGCCTGCTGGGAGAAAGCCCGGTGATTGCTTGCCCGCAATGCGGCAGCACCCACACCGAAGTGCTCAGCGAATTCGGCTCCACCGCCTGCAAGGCGCTGCACCGCTGCCGCGATTGCCTGGAACCGTTCGACTATTTCAAGTGCATCTGAGGGGCCAGCGGCCCGCTTGGTTGGAGAACAACAATGAGCAAATTTCACAGCCTGACCATCAAGGATGTGCGCAACGAGACCCGTGACGCGGTGTCCATCGCCTTCGAGATTCCGCAGCATCTGCAAGACAGCTTCCACTTCACCCAGGGCCAGCACCTGGTGATGCGCACCCAGCTGGATGGCGAGGAAGTGCGCCGTTCCTATTCGATCTGCACCGGGGTCAATGACGGCGAACTGCGCATCGCCATCAAGCGCGTGGCCGGTGGACGGTTCTCCGCCTTTGCCAATGAGCAGCTCAAGGCCGGGCACAGCCTGGAAGTGATGCCGCCCGCCGGACATTTTCATGTGGACCTTGATCCCGCTCGCCACGGCCATTACCTGGCAGTGGCGGCCGGCAGCGGTATCACGCCGATCCTGTCGATCATCAAGACCACCCTGCAAACCGAGCCCCACAGCCGCGTGACGCTGCTGTACGGCAACCGTTCCAGCTCCGGTGCACTGTTTCGCGAACAGCTGGAAGACCTGAAGAACCGCTACCTGCAGCGCCTGAACCTGATCTTCGTGTTCAGCCGCGAGCAGCAGGATGTCGACCTTTACAACGGCCGCATTAACGCCGAGAAGTGCGAGCAACTGTTCTCCCGCTGGCTCGACGTAAAAGCCCTCGACGCGGCCTTTATCTGCGGCCCGCAGGAGATGACCGAGACCGTGCGCGACAGCCTCAAGGCCAAGGGCATGGCGCCGGAGCGCATCCATTTCGAACTGTTCGCCGCCGCCGGCAGCCAGCACAAGCGCGAGGCCCGCGAAGCGGCGCGGCAAGTGGATGCGGCGGTCAGCCAGATCACGGTGATCAGCGATGGCCGCGCCCTCGCCTTCGACCTGCCCCGCAACACTCAGAGCATCCTCGACGCGGGCAATGCCCAGGGCGCCGAGCTGCCGTATTCGTGCAAGGCCGGCGTGTGCTCCACCTGCAAATGCAAAGTCATCGAAGGCGAAGTGGAGATGGACAGCAACCACGCCCTCGAAGACTACGAAGTGGCCGCCGGCTATGTGCTGTCGTGCCAGGCATTCCCGGTCAGCGACAAGGTGGTACTGGATTTCGATCAGCTTTAAGGACACACCGCTCCCCTGTAGGAGCGAGCTTGCTCGCGAAGATCGTTAACGATGACGCGGGTAGCCTGAATCAACGCGGCGCCCTCAGGTTTTTCGCGAGCAAGCTCGCTCCTACAGGACGCAGGTTTAACCACAACAACAATAAAAAGGAGCACACCACCATGACCCCCGACGATATCGAGCGCATCCGTCGACATCCCGATTTCATCCAGTTGGTACGCCACAAACAGAACCTGTACTGGTCGCTGTCGCTGATCATGCTGGTGATCTATTTCGGGTTTGTGCTGTTGGTGGCGTTCTCCCCGGCTACCCTCGGGCAGTCGTTGAGCGGCGGCGTGACCACCGTGGGCATGCTGGTGGGTGTGGTGATTGTGCTGCTGGCGTTCGCGCTGACCGGCTTTTATGTGTACCGCGCCAACCATGTGATCGACCCGCTGAACGACAAACTCAAGCAGGAGTGCACAGTATGAGCCGGCTGGTAGCGTGGTTTCTCCTGCCGCTGGCATTGGCCACGGACCTTGCAGTCGCCGCCGACGGCGCATCCCGGCCACTGAACTGGAACGCCATCGGCATGTTCCTGGTGTTCGTGCTGTTCACCCTCGGCGTGACTCGCTGGGCCGCCCTGCGCACCCGTTCCGCCAGCGACTTCTACACCGCCGGCGGCGGCATGAGCGGCTTCCAGAATGGCCTGGCGATTGCCGGCGACATGATCTCGGCGGCGTCATTCCTCGGCATCTCGGCGATGATGTTCCTCAACGGTTATGACGGCCTGCTCTACGCCCTGGGCGTGTTGGCCGGCTGGCCGATCATCCTGTTCCTGATCGCCGAGCGCCTGCGCAACCTGGGCAAGTACACGTTTGCCGATGTGGTGTCCTACCGCCTGGAGCAGACCCCGGTGCGCCTGACCTCGGCCTTCGGCACCCTGACCGTGGCGCTGATGTACCTGGTGGCGCAGATGGTGGGCGCCGGCAAGCTGATCGAGCTGCTGTTCGGCATCGACTACCTGTACGCGGTGATGCTGGTGGGCGTGCTGATGGTGTTCTACGTGACCTTCGGCGGCATGCTCGCCACCACCTGGGTGCAGATCATCAAGGCGGTGATGTTGCTGTTCGGCACCACCTTCATGGCGTTCATGGTGCTCAAGCACTTTGGTTTCAGCACCGAGGCGATGTTCGCCGGGGCCACCGCCGTGCACGCCAAGGGCAGCGCGATCATGGCGCCGGGCGGCTTGCTGTCGAACCCGATCGATGCGATTTCCCTGGGGCTGGGCATGATGTTCGGCACCGCCGGATTGCCGCATATCCTGATGCGCTTCTTTACCGTCAGCGACGCCAAGGAAGCGCGCAAGAGCGTGTTCTACGCCACCGGTTTCATTGGCTACTTCTACCTGCTGCTGATCATCGTCGGCTTCGGCGCCATCGTCATGGTGGGTACTGACCCAAGCTTCCGGGATGCCAACGGCGCGATCATCGGCGGCGGCAACATGATCGCCGTGCACCTGGCACAGGCCGTGGGCGGCAACCTGTTCCTCGGGTTCATTTCGGCGGTGGCCTTCGCGACCATCCTGGCCGTGGTCGCCGGGCTCGCGTTGTCCGGCGCGTCGGCGGTGTCCCACGACCTGTATGCCTGCGTGATCCGCAAGGGCCAGGCCAGCGAGCAGCAGGAAATCCGCGTGTCGCGCATCGCCACGCTGTGCATCGGCGTGCTGGCGATCATCCTCGGCCTGCTGTTTGAGTCGCAGAACATCGCGTTCCTGTCCGGCCTGGTACTGGCAATCGCCGCCTCGGTGAATTTCCCGGTGCTGTTCCTCTCGATGTACTGGAAGGGCCTGACCACCCGTGGCGCGGTGACCGGCAGCCTGGCGGGACTGGTCTCGGCCATCGTGCTGCTGGTGCTGAGCCCGGCGGTGTGGGTCAACGTACTGCATTACGACAAGGCGCTGTTCCCCTATTCCAACCCGGCCCTGTTTTCCATGAGCCTGGCGTTTTTCAGCGCCTGGGTCTTTTCCGTCACCGACCGCTCGCCCCGCGCTGCCGTTGAACGCGGGCGTTACCTGGCGCAGTTCATTCGCTCCATGACCGGCATTGGTGCCGCAGGCGCCAGCAAACACTAACTCTCATTTTCCAACCCGGAGGAATCGTGATGTCTCACGCCCCTACCCTGCAAAGTTTTATCGCTGGTCGCTGGATCGGCCAACACGGCGCCCAGGTGCTGCGCAGCGCCATTGACGGCCACGAGCTGGCACGCACTCACGAGGAGCGCCCGGACTTCGCCGAAGCCATCGAACACGGGCGCCGCCAGGGTGTCAGCGGGCTGATGGCCCTGGATTTCCAGCAGCGGGCCCAGCGCCTCAAGGCCATCGCGCTGTACCTGAGCGAGCGCAAGGAACAGCTCTACGCCCTCTCCCACCACAGCGGCGCGACCCGTGCCGACAGCTGGATCGATATCGAAGGCGGCAACAGCACGCTGTTCACCTACGCCAGCCTGGGCTCGCGGGAGTTGCCGTCGGGCAATATCGTCCACGAAGGCCCGGCGATGCAGCTGAGCAAGCTCGGCAGCTTTGCCGGCACCCATATCCTGGTGCCTCGTGGCGGCCTGGTGGTGCACATCAACGCGTTCAACTTCCCGATCTGGGGCATGCTGGAAAAATTCGCCCCGAGTTTCCTGGCGGGCATGCCATGCATCGTCAAGCCGGCCAGCGCCACCAGCTACCTGACCGAAGCCGTGGTGCGCCTGATGGACGAATCCGGCCTGCTGCCACCCGGCAGCCTGCAACTGGTGATCGGCAGCACCGGCGACCTGCTCGACCGCCTGCAAGGCCAGGACGTGGTGACCTTCACCGGCTCCGCCGACACCGCCGCCAAGCTGCGGGTCAACCCGAACCTGATCCGCAACTCGGTGCCGTTCAACGCCGAGGCCGACTCGCTGAACTGCGCGATCCTCGCCCCGGACGTAAGCCCGGACGACGAAGAGTTCGAGCTGTTCATCAAGGAAGTCGCCCGGGAAATGACCACCAAGGCCGGGCAGAAATGCACCGCCATTCGCCGCGCCATCGTGCCGGCCAAACACATCGACGCCGTCGCCACCCGCCTGCGGGACCGCCTGAAAAAAGTTGTGGTGGGCGACCCGTCGGTGGAAGGCGTGCGCATGGGCGCACTGGCCTCCCACGACCAGCAGAAAGACGTGGCCGACCGCCTGGAAAGCCTGTTGCAGAGCAGCGACATGCTGTTCGGCGCCCGCGACGGCTTTGAACCCCGCGGTGAAAACGTCAGCCAGGGCGCGTTCTTCGCCCCGACCCTGCTGCAAGCCCGCGACCCGCATGCAGAAGGCGGCGCCCACGACATCGAGGCCTTCGGCCCGGTGAGCACGCTGATGGCCTACGACGACCTCGACGAAGCCCTGGCCCTGGCCGCACGCGGCAAAGGCAGCCTCGTCGCGAGCCTGATCACCAAAGACCCGCAGATCGCTGCCAAAGCCATCCCGGTGGCTGCCGCGTGGCACGGCCGCCTGCTGGTGCTCGACCGCGAATCCGCCGCCGAATCCACCGGCCACGGCTCGCCCCTGCCGCAACTCAAGCACGGCGGCCCGGGCCGCGCCGGTGGCGGCGAAGAACTCGGCGGCTTGCGCGCCGTGAAACACTACCTGCAACGCGCAGCGGTACAGGGCTCACCGACCATGCTGGCGGCGGTCACCGGCGAGTACGTACGCGGCGCCAAGGTCATCGAGACCGAAGTGCACCCGTTCCGCCGCTTCTTCCAGGACCTGCAGATTGGCGAATCGCTGCTGACCCACCGCCGCACCGTCACCGAGGCCGACCTGGTGAACTTCGGCTGTCTGTCGGGCGATCACTTCTACATGCACTTCGATGACATCGCCGCCAAGGAATCGCAATTCGGCAAACGCATTGCCCATGGTTACTTTGTGCTGTCGGCGGCGGCCGGGCTGTTTGTGTCCCCGGCACCGGGGCCGGTGCTGGCGAACTACGGGCTGGACACCCTGCGGTTTATCAACCCGGTGGGCATTGGCGACACCATCCAGGCGCGGCTGACCTGCAAGCGCAAGATCGACCAGGGCAAGAAGAGCCCCCAGGGCATTCCGCAAGGCGTGGTGGCGTGGGATGTGGAGGTGACCAACCAGTTGGGTGAGCTGGTGGCCAGTTATGACATCTTGACGTTGGTGGTCAAACGCGAGGAGTGAGTGCTGAGACCAATGTGGGAGCTGTCGAGCCCCAGCGAGGCTGCGATGGGATCACCGCGCCGTACCTGCCAGACTGCGGCGCCTGCATCGCAGCCTCGCTGAGGCTCGACAGCTCCCACAGTTGATCCCAGTTGATCAGGAGCGTGTGTTCGTATCCCGTGACGCCCTGCGTCACCACTGAACAGATTGATTTTTTATTCCGCACGACACACCTTAGCGAATCGTTTTTCTAAAAGGTGACGCCCGCAGTGTCCGATTTTCCGACTCTCAAAACCGAACGCCTGACCCTCAGAGAACTTACACAGGAGGATGCGGTGGGGTTGTTTGCGATTCATAGCGACGCTGAAGCAATGAAGTGGTTCGGTGCCGACCCAATCACCGCGCCTCATCAAGCGGAGCAACTGATCGAGCTGTTTGCCAGTTGGCGCACCTCACCCAATCCGGGGATTCGCTGGGGGATTGAGGACATAGCCACGGCAGCGCTGATCGGCACCTGTGGTTTCTTCAAATGGAATCGTGCGTGGCGCAGTTGCGCCATCGGGTTTGAGATGGCGCAATCGGCACAGGGACAGGGGCTCATGAAGGAGGCGGTTTACGCCGCCCTTCGATGGGCGTTCCAGCACATGGAACTCAACAGGATCGAGGCGCTGGTTCATCCTGACAACGCTCGGTCACTGAACCTGCTTGAGAAAGCCGGGTTCGTGCGTGAAGGAACGTTGAGGCAGGCGGGTTACTGGAACGCAGCTCATCAAGACCTGGTTCAGCTTTCGCTGCTGCGTGGGGAGTGTGAGTACCTTTAGTGTCAGCGCGCGGTCCGGCGGTAAACCAGCGTATCGCGTACGCCGAAGTACTCGCAGCGCCGCGCGCCTTGAAGGGTTTCCACCCATTCAAACCCCGTTGCCTCAGCCAGTCGTTGACTGGATATGTTCGCCGAAGAAGTGGTCAGGCGCAGTGTGTGCCCGCTCAACTGCGAAACCAGAGCGGTCAATGCCTCCCTCATCAGCCCATGACCGGCGTGTGCCTGATTGCCCCAATAGCCAACTTCGTAGCTGTGAATCTCATCGGCCAGCGGCAGCAGGCCGATACAGCCCACCAATGCCTGGGGCTCGTCGCGAGATAACAGGAAATACCGTTTCTCCCCGACAGGCGCATCGAAGTCTTTGGCCGCGCGCTGCAGGCTTTCCTGCGTGTCCTCCCGCGTCCAGTGCGGCTTGCTCCATACGAGAAACCGGCGGTGCAGTGCGTAGCTGGCGTTCAAGGCATCGGCGAGTTTTTCAGCGAGCGCCACATCAGGCGCAACCAGGGTCATCCGGTCAGTTTGCAGGGTTGTGGGCAGCGGCGCCTGCTGTTCAATGGTTTGCACCCACACGAATCCTTCGTCTTCACTGGGTGGTTCGAGCATGCTGAACACGCTTTTCAGCGCGTCCTCCGGCACCTTTTTGTCGGCATTGCGTTGGGCATTTCGCGATAACGCCAGCTCCAGCGGTGCGCTCACCAGGATGCCGATCACCGGGACTGCATAGTGCCTCGCGATGGACAGCAGCTCCTGCCGATGACGACGCGCCGGCAAAGCAGCATCGAAGACGATTGCGCCGTGCCCCAATCGCTCAAGGTTTTCCGCCACCCAGCGAGATTTGCCCGCCCCCTGCACGCCCATGACCACGTACACATGAGTGCCCTTTGCCGCCTGTGACAGCTCGTGCCTCAACCGCGCATACGCGAGCTGCCATGCCTGTCGATTTCGTTCAGGCGTGAATTCCCTGCCGAACTCGGTTTCCAGATAGTCGTCAGGGTTGATCACCAAGGGCAAGTCCATCGACCGATCCTCCATCAAAAAGGCACGTCGCCCAAAATCGTCGCGCGGTGCATCACCCGCCTTTGCGGTCGGTAATCATCAATCGCGTAATGCTGGGTAATGCGGTTATCCCAGAACGCTACATCATTCGCCTTCCATCGCCAACGCACGGTGAATTCCGGACGGCTCACGTGGCTGAACAATAACCGCAACAACGCATCACTTTCCGCCGCCTCAAGCTCATTGATCCGCGTGGTAAAGCCTTCATTCACAAACAACGCCTTGCGCCCGGTGGCAGGATGCGTCCTGACCACCGGGTGTGACAGCGGCGGGTGATCCTTCCGGGCTTTTTCGTAGCGCGCCAATGCTTCGGGCGTGCTGCCGAAGCGCTCGGTGGGAAATGATTTGGTCAATTCGTGGGTGGCGGTCAGGCCGTCGAGCAGTTGCCTGACGGGGGCCGATAACCCTTCAAACGCAGCCACGCCATTGGCCCACAACGTATCCCCGCCGAACGCAGGCACTTGCCTGGCCGCCAACACGGAGCCCATCGCCGGTGCGGCGAGGAAGGTCACATCGGTGTGCCAGATGGCGTTGTCGCGGACATCGGTCACGGCGGTGTCGATCAGCAGCAGTTCCGGGTGCCGGTCAACGTGCGGGTAAATCGGATGCCGGTGCAAATCACCAAACCGCGCGGCAAATGCCACGTGCTGCCCGGGGGTAATGGCCTGGTTACGGAAGAACAACACCTGGTGCTGCAGCAGTGCTTGCTCCACCCAGTCGTGTTGTTGATCCGTCAGAGGCAGGGCCATATCCAGCCCCTCAACCTCGGCGCCGATGGTAGGGCCAAGGGGATGAAGCGTCAGGCCCATGATTATTCTCCGATGAACTTGTCGCTGACGAAGGCGGAATAGTCAGGCAGGACCTTTTCGATTTTTCCCTGCTCTTTCAGAAATTCGGCGGTCTTGCCGATTTCCCTGGCGGTGCCACCGGCGAGGTATTGCGCGCTTTTTTGTTCGGCGGCCGTCGGGAACGACGAGCCTTCGAGCAGCTCGGGAATGTCCGCAGCGTTGGCGCCTGTGAGTCGGGCGATGCTTTTCACGGGGGCAGAATCAGCGGTCCAGTCTTTTTTATGCGCGGCGTAATCGGCAATCGCCGCCAGGCTGACCCTGGCAAAATCGGCAACGACCTTCGGATTCTTTTCAGCGAAATCCTTGCGCGCTACCCACACCTCAAAGGTCGGGGCGCCCCAGTTGGAAACTTCGGCAGCATCCGTGAGGATCTTGCCGGTCTTGCGGATTTCACCCAGGGCAGGCGACCAGGTAAACGCCCCGTCGATATCGCCGCGGGCCCAGGCGGCGGTGATTTGTGCCGGTGTCAGGTTGACGATGTTGACTTTGCGCGGGTCCAGGTTCCAGTGCTTCAGCGCGCCCAGCAGGCTGTAATGGGAGGTCGACACAAAGGGCACGGCGATGGTTTTGCCGATCAGGTCATCAGGGGTCTTGATCCCGCTGCCGTCGCGAACCACCAGGGCCTCGGAACTGCGAATCTGCGCGCTGACAATGAACGCCACCAGCGGCATGTTTCGCGAAGCCGCCGCGGCCAACGGGCTGGAACCCAGGTTGCCGATCTGCACATCACCGGAAGCCATGGCGGCCAGGACGGCCGGGCCCGCGTCGAATCTGCGCCAATCGATCTTCTGGCCGATACCTTTTTCATATTCGCCATCGGCGATGGCGCGTTTGATCGGGTCGATGCCGTTGATGTAGCCGATGGTGAGGTCAGCGGATTGAGCGCTTAGGGAGAGGACAGCGAGGCCCACGGCCGAGAGGAGGTTGCGGGCCAGTTTCAGCGTGTTCATTTTTATAGATTCCTGAGCGGATAAGACTTGAACAGCGCGGACTCCGGCTCTCCAAGGGTCAACTCAGTTAGATGATATTGATCTATAAAAAATAAAATAAATAATTTTATGGAATTAGCTTAGAGCTTCTGCAGGAGCGATCAAGCTCGCTCCTGCAGGGTCATGTCACTCTTGGACATCCATGAACTCTTTGGCCCAGCTCACGTAGGTGTCGGGGAACGTGTAGGTGTGGGTCAGTTCGCTGGCGGTCAGGTTTGACGTGCTGCGCGTCAGGTTGCGCTGTTCGCGAAGGCTGTCGTAGGTGGCCTTGATCGAGGCGAAGTACGCGCCGTGGCCGGCAACCACAATCCGCACACCCAGTTTGGCCAGGCGTTCGTTGTCATTGAGATGCGGGTTGGCGTAGGTCACCAGCATCAACGGCACCGTCAGGCCTTCGGCGATCTGTTCAAGGTGGTCGAAGTCACGGACACCCACCATGCAGATGCCGTCTGCGCCAGCCTCTTGATACGCCTTGGTGCGATGGATAACGTCTTCCACCGGCAATACGGCGGCGTTGGTCCGGGCGATGATCGAAAGCTGCGGATCGACCCGGGCCTCCAGGGCCGCCTTGACCTTGCCCACGCCCTCTTCCGTGCTGATGAGGTCGGTGGATTTGCGCCCGAACTGCGCGGGCAGCAGGGTATCTTCAATGGTCAGCGCCGAGACGCCAGCACGCTCCAGTTCCTGGACGGTGCGCATCACGTTCAGTGCATTTCCGTAGCCGTGGTCGGCGTCGGCGATCACCGGAAGCTGCGCCACCCGGCCGATGCGGGTGGCCTGCTCGACGAACTCACTCAGGGTAATCAGCGCGAAGTCCGGTGCAGCCAGGACCTGTAATGACGCCACCGAGCCTCCCAGGATGCCGACTTCGAAGCCCAGGTCTGCAGCGATCCTGGCGGACATCGGGTCGAACACCGAGGCGGTGTGAAAGCAGTGTTGGGAGGCCAGCAGCTCGCGAAACGAGCGCCGTAGATCCTGGTGGGAAATTTTCGACATGTTCACTCCTCACTGTCGCCGTATACGCGGGAACGACCAGTGCCAATTCAAAAGTAAGGCTAGCGTATCACGCCGGAAAAAGATGGTTGATGACGTTTGAGAAACTTATACATCACGCTTGGCGGGGGGAAGCCCGCCGCCATTATTTCAACCGTCCCGCCTCACCCAGCCAGGTTGACGCGCCCTGTTGCAACCATTCGGTGGCGGCGGGATTGTGTTTGACCCGGCTATCCAGGAACGCCACACCCATGGCCTGAATCGCGGCCACCTGCTTGGGGTCCGGCGCCGGTTCGCCCGCCATCGGGCCGCCGCCGCCAGGTTTGGCGCCGTGCTTGTGCCCCCGCCCCTTGGGCGCGTCGCCAGACGAAGCACTGCCCTTGTCGGCCCTTTTCGCCGGCCGGCTGAACAGCTCGCTCCCGGACAAGGTCTTGTGCGTCGCACTGTTCAACTCCAGCTGAACACTGCCCGCCGCTGTCACCGACTCGCCCAACACCTCTCGCTGACGGTAAGAGCTGACCCAGTTGAACGGGTCTTCATCCTGCTGGCCGGTCATCGACAGCACGGGCGCCGTTATCCGGGCAAACACGTCCGGCCGGGCATCGGCGTCCACATAAGGGCTGAGCAGCAACACCGCCTTGGGTTGAAGCCCGACACCCGGGGTGGCCCCGGGCTCCAACGCCCCGGCGAGTGCCTCAGCGGTCTGCGCGCCAAAATCAAAGCCGGCCACCACCACCTGGTTCCAGTCGATGGCCGCCAGTTGCGCGTCGCCTTTGGCGGCCCGTGCCCGAACTTCGCTCAGGACTTTCTGCAAGGTCGACAGCCTGTCACGCAGGGCGGCGGCGGAGTAATGACTGCTCGCCATCCCGCGAAAGTCGCCATATAACGCCTGCTGCGAGGCAAAGATCGACTGATCATGGGCGGGCTCCTGAACCGACAACACCGCATAACCGGCCTGCGCCCAAGCCTTGCGCCACGCCACCCCGCCCGAGGCCGGCTCACCCAAACCCGGCAAGTAGATAATCAGCGGCAGGCGCTCATGGGTCACCGGTGCCAGCCACGCAACGTTCACCGGTTGCTTATCGAGCTGCCAGGTCGCGCCCCAGCCGGACGTTTCATAATGGGACGGTTGATACGCGGTGCTCAGTTCCTTGTTGACCCGCTCGCTGAATTCGGCCCGCGGGTTTGGCGGATCGCCCGCACACCCCGCAATCAATCCCAGGCTGCCCACCAGGGCGCTCACCGCCAGCCAGTACCGAGGTTGAAGGTTCATTCGATTCACACCGCCGTTCAGTTCAAGGTAACTGGCAGCCTAACCGACCCGCCGGCGAACGCAGCACCCGCGCAGGTAAAGAATGGGTAAAGCGTGACGGCACGATGGCCCTCTTCGCGGGTCTTTGTTTTATCAAAGCCGGAAAAATTTCAAGGAGACGCCTGTGAGCATCAGAGACAATCCCGAGGACTATCAGGATCTCAAGCGGGCCGTCGGTTTGCTGGAGTCACCCTCCCTGACGGCCAGGCTGTCCGGCATGATCGGCTCCCCGATTGAAAGCGCGGTAAAGGCATTGCCGGGGGTGGTTTCCAAACGGATCAATGGCGCGGTGGCGGCAGCGCTGCATTCATCCGCCGGCGCGGCGCTGAAAAGCCTGGACAACAGTCCGAGAAAACCGGCCTCGACCCGGCTGCACAAGGCTTTTGCGGCCACCTCGGGCGCCATCGGCGGGGCCTTCGGTTTCGCGGCGCTGTTTATCGAGCTGCCGATCTCCACCACCATCATGATGCGCGCGGTCGCCGACGTGGCGCGCAGCGAGGGTTTCGACCTGGGCGACTTTTCGACCAAACAAGCCTGCATCGAGGTGTTTGCCATGGGTGGCACCAGCCAGGCCGACGATGCAACGGAGACCGGTTACTACATGACCCGCAGCTTCACCACCCAGGCCATGCAACAACTGTCCAAGGAACTGGCGGGGATCGCCGCCAAGCAGGGCTCCAAGGCCATCAGCAGCTTGTCCCCGGGCCAAGCCGGGAAATGGCTGGCGATCCTCATCGATAAAGTCGCGACACGTTTTGGCTTTACCATTTCCAGCAAGTTCGCAGCCCAGGCCGTTCCCGTGATGGGCGCCTTTACCGGGGCGACAATCAATGCACTGTTCACCCACTTCTACCAGGACATGGCGCGGGGGCACTTCATCGTTAAACGGCTGGAAGAGAAATATGGTTTTGAGCCCATCAAGGATGCGTACATGGCCATCAAGGCGGCGCCACGGGTGAACTAGAAGCGCGGAAATGCCGGAAAAATTTTTAATGCCGTGCATCCACTTCGCTGCCCCGCGCGTACATTCATCCGCAGGGCGCAAGAATTAGGGAGATACGCAGGAAGAGATCACCCGGACGCCATACCCTTGAGCTATCTGATGAATAGAAAAACAACATCATAATGATGGCACTGTCTGATACCTTGTTGTACGAACATAACCACTTTGAGGATTGTCATGGGCGAAGGCGCTCCTATTCCGCCGAATGAAATTGAACGGCTAAAAGAGGTCGCGAAATTTTGTCCAACCGACAGCGATAGTGATGATGTATTTGAAAAGATCGTCGAGATGGCGTCTGCCTATTACAACGCCCCCATCGCACTGATTTCAATTGTCGATAAACACCGGCAATGGTTCAGGGCACGCGTGGGAATTACAGAAACGCAGACACCGCGAGAAGTGTCTTTTTGCGCCTACTCTACCCTGGACAACGCCCTGCTGGAGGTGTCGGACGCAACGCTGGATGCCCGCTTCAAAGACAATCCCCTGGTCACGGGGCCGCCGCATATTCGTTATTACGCGGGCGCGCCATTGATCACGGAGGATGGCTTTACCCTGGGAAGTCTCTGCATCATTGATACTGTCCCCCGCCCTCCCATGAGCGAGCGTGACAGTGCAATGCTCAACGACTTTGCCGAGCTGGTCATGATGCGCATACAGGGCATGCGGTCCCGCAACTTCGTAGACCAACCCACGGGGCTATTCAATCGACTCAGGCTTGAGGAAGATATACGTCAAGCGCTTAAGCTTGAAAACGCGTGCCATGTGTACGCAGTTGACATTATCTCGCCAAAGTTTCTCAACGATATTGTAAAGGCCCTGGGCTACAGCTTTGCCGGAGACCTGGTTCTGGCGATCAAATCTCGCCTGCAAAACCTGTTACCCGCGCAGTGCCTGCTTTACAAAATCAGCCCGACGCGGTTTGGCTTCATCCTAGAGGAGAATCAAACCACCGAGCACATCTGCGAAAGTATTCTCAAGGACTTCAAAAAGCCTGTTGAATGCCACGGCATCCCCATCCTCATGCAAGTCGGGATTGGCGTGCTGCCCCTTCACCACTCCGGCCAGCAAGACTGGCTGCGCCTGCTGGTGAGTGCGGCAGATGAGGCGCGTGACCGCAAGCTGGGATGGTCTCTTTATGAACCCCAGTTTGATGCGGCTCAACAACGCGCGTTCATGTTGCTGAGTTCGTTGCCGGAAGCGGTCAGCTGCGACAAACAGTTCAGCCTGGTGTATCAGCCCAAAATCAAACTGCCCTCGGGAAGCTGTGATTCGGTAGAGGCATTGCTACGCTGGAACCATCCGTTGCTTGGCCCCATCAGCCCTGCCGAGTTCATCCCCCTGGCCGAAAAAACCGCGTTGATACCGTCCGTTGGATTATGGGTGCTCAAGGCAATCATCCGGCAAGCTGCAGCCTGGAAAGCACAAGGCGTGCGCCTGCGAATAGCGATGAACATTACCGTCAGCGATCTGGAAAGCTCCGAGTTCGTGGACGCGATGATTCATGAGCTTCACCGGCATGACCTTGACCCTGCCGACTTTGAACTTGAGTTTACCGAAAGCATGTTGATGACCAACCCTGAGGAAGTCATCCGGCAACTGCAGCGCGTTCGGCAGATTGGCATAGAGGTCGCGGTTGATGATTTCGGCACGGGCTACAGTAACTGGGCGTACCTGAAGGAACTGCCGGCCACTACCGTCAAGCTGGATCAATCATTGATCAGCGGGCTGGGCAGCAATCAAAATGACAAGCAGTTGGTTAAAACCCTGATAGGCCTGGCGAAAGGGCTCGGCTACCGAGTCGTTGCCGAAGGCGTAGAAAACCAGGAAATCCTCGACCTCTTGATACAGTGGGGATGTTCCGAAGCGCAGGGCTACCTGATAGCAAAGCCCATGACCGCAACGGACCTGGAAACCTGGATAAGCCAAGGCCGCTAGCGAACAGGCCCACAGCGTGGGCCTGTAAACGTCAGGCGCCAGTGTCAGGCCAGTTCAAAGCGATCCAGGTTCATCACCTTGGTCCAGGCCGCCACGAAGTCCTCGACGAACTTCTCCTCGGCGTCGGCGCTGCCATAGACTTCGGACAGCGCCCTCAACTGGGCATGCGAACCGAACACCAGGTCGACCCGGGTGCCAGTCCACTTGACGGCACCGGTCTTGCGGTCATGCGCCTCAAAGGTATCGTGGCTGCCGGTGACTGGCTTCCATTCAACGCCCATGTCCAGCAGGTTCCTGAAGAAGTCATTGGTCAGGGTTCCCGGGCGCTCGGTGAACACCCCGTGCTTGCTTTCCCCGACATTGATACCCAAGACCCGCAGTCCGCCCAACAGCACCGTCATTTCGGGTGCGGTCAATGTCAGCAGTTGCGCCTTGTCGATCAGCAACGCTTCGGCCGACACCTTGTAGTGCCCCTTCTGGTAGTTGCGAAAGCCATCGGCGACCGGTTCAAGGAAACCGAACGACTCGACATCCGTCTGCTCTTGGGAAGCATCCGTGCGCCCTGCCGTGAAAGGCGCCGTGGTCTGGCGGCCGGCATTTTTTGCCGCCAACTCAACTCCCACGCTGCCCGCCAGCACGATCAGATCGGCCAGGGAAATCTTTTTGCCTCCCGTCTGTGCGGCATTGAAGTCGCCCTGAATAGCTTCGAGACGCTTCAGTACGCCCGACAGTTGCTCAGGCTGGTTGACCGCCCAGTCCTTCTGCGGAGCCAGGCGCAGGCGCCCGCCATTGGCTCCTCCGCGTTTATCGGAGCCGCGGAAGGTGGACGCCGCTGCCCATGCCGTCGAAACCAGCTGCGAGACCGTCAGCCCCGCGGCGAGAATCTTCTGCTTGAGCGCCGCCACATCCTGCTCATCCACCAGTGGATGATCGACCGCAGGAATCGGGTCCTGCCACAGCAACTCTTCCGCGGGGGTTTCCGGGCCGAGATAACGCGCAAGCGGGCCCATGTCGCGGTGGGTAAGTTTGAACCAGGCACGGGCAAAGGCGTCTGCCAGTTGGTCCGGGTTGGCCAGGAAACGTCGGGAGATTTGTTCGTACGCCGGATCGAAACGCAGCGCCAGGTCCGAGGTCAGCATGCTCGGCGCATGCCGCCTGCCGGCATCATGGGCATCCGGAACCTTGCCGGCGCCGGCACCGTTCTTCGGTGTCCACTGATGGGCGCCCGCCGGGCTCCTGGTCAGTTCCCATTCAAAGCCGAAGAGGTTTTCGAGGTACTCATTGCTCCATCTTGTCGGCGTCGAAGTCCAGGTCACCTCCAGCCCGCTGGTGATGGTGTCACCGCCCTTGCCGCTGCCGAAGCTGTTTTTCCAGCCCAGCCCCTGCTCTTCCAGGCCAGCCGCTTCCGGTTCCGGGCCGACGTTATCCGCCGGACCTGCGCCGTGGGTCTTGCCGAAGGCGTGACCGCCGGCGATCAGGGCTACGGTCTCTTCGTCATTCATCGCCATGCGACCGAAGGTTTCACGGATATCCTTCGCCGAGGCGACCGGATCCGGAACACCTTCAGGCCCTTCCGGGTTCACGTAGATCAAGCCCATCTGCACAGCGGCGAGGGGATTTTCCAGGTTGCGCTCACCGCCTCCGGTGCGGCTTTCTTCGTTGCCATGGTTCTGCGGTTCAGCCACCAACGGACCATCACCCGGCTGCTGCATTTTCTTTTGCACGCCGTAACGCTCTTCTCCCCCCAGCCACGTGGTCTCGGCGCCCCAGTAAACGTCCTCGTCCGGCTCCCAGACATCCGGGCGACCGCCGGAGAACCCGAAGGTCTTGAACCCCATGGACTCCAGCGCGACGTTACCGGTGAGTACGATCAAATCGGCCCAGGAAATCCGCCGGCCGTACTTTTGCTTGACCGGCCAGATCAGGCGACGGGCCTTATCCAGGCTGACGTTGTCAGGCCAGCTGTTGAGCGGTGCAAAGCGCTGCTGACCGGAACCGGCACCGCCGCGACCGTCGGCGGTACGGTAGGTCCCGGCGCTGTGCCAGGCCATGCGAATGAACAGCGGGCCGTAATGGCCAAAGTCCGCAGGCCACCAGTCCTGGGATTGCGTCATGACATCGCGCAAATCCTGCTTGACCGCTTCGAAGTCAAGGCTCTTGAACGCCTTGGCGTAATCGAAGCCCTGACCCATGGGGTCGCTGAGGGAGGAATGCTGATGCAGGATCTTCAGGTTCAGTTGCTGGGGCCACCAGTCTCGGTTCGTGGTGCCGCCACCCGCAGCGTGGTTGAAAGGGCATTTCGATTCAGTTGACATGCTTGGCACACCTTTTAGTGACGTTTTCAAAGATTAGCCTCGTTCGCAGAAAACTCTAATAGCTGCAACGTTATCCCCTGATAGACCTGTTCTTGGGATTGAAAGCCGTCCTGGGGCCCCGCCCTGCATAAGAGCCACTGGGATCTCAAGACCAGAAAAAGCCATCCGCTCGACCTTTTATCGCGCGAACCCATCTTCAGTTTGCTTGCAGCTCTTGCGCTTGCGGTATTATGGTATACCATCATACACAAACCAATCAGCACCCAGGTGGAGCAGCCATGAGTTTTGAAATCCGCAAGATCGTCAGCTATGTAGAAGAAACCTTTATTGAAGGCGGCAAGGCCTCCGACACGCCAGTGACTATGGTGGGCCTGGCTGTCGTCCTGAAAAACCCGTGGCTGGGTCGCGGTTTTGTCGAAGACCTGAAACCGGAAATCCGTGCCAACTGCTCGGATCTCGGCGCACTGATGGTGGAGCGCCTGATTGGCATTATCGGTGGTGCAGACAATATCGAAGCCTATGGCAAGGCCGCCGTGGTCGGTGCCGACGGTGAAATCGAACACGCCTCGGCAATCATCCATACCCTGCGCTTTGGCAACCACTACCGCGAAGCGGTCAAGGCCAAGAGCTACCTGAGTTTTACCAACAAGCGCGGTGGCCCGGGCACATCGATTCAAATCCCGATGATGCACAAGGATGACGAAGGGCTGCGCTCGCACTACATCACCTTGGAAATGCAGATAGAAGATTCCCCGCGTGCCGACGAGATCGTGGTGGTCCTTGGGTGCGCCGACGGCGGCCGCCTGCACCCACGCATCGGCAACCGTTACATCGACCTGGAAGAGCTGGCAGCCGAGAAAGCCCAGTAAGCAAGACCGGTCACCCAAACAAAAAACATGCAGGAGCGCTCCATGATTCAGCTCACCGCTGATCGCACCCCGGCTGGCACCAGTTATCTGGCGACCGGCCAAGGCCAGCCTGTGGTTTTGATCCACGGCGTGGGCCTGAATAAAGAAATGTGGGGCGGGCAAGTCGTTGGCCTGGCCACGAATTATCGCGTGATCACCTATGACATGCTGGGCCATGGCGCCAGCCCGCGCCCGGCTGCCGGCACCCCGCTGCTGGGGTATGCCGACCAGTTGCTGGAACTGCTCGACCACCTGCAACTGCCTCAGGCAACGGTGATCGGGTTTTCCATGGGCGGCCTGGTTGCGCGGGCGTTTGCCTTGCATTACCCCGAACGCCTGCAAGGCCTGGTGGTGCTCAACAGTGTGTTCAACCGCAGCGCCGAACAGCGTGCCGGGGTGATCGCACGCACTGCCCAGGCCGCCGAGCATGGCCCGGATGCGAATGCCGAAGCCGCGCTGTCACGCTGGTTCAGCCGCGAGTACCAGGCAGCCAACCCGGCGCAGATCGCTGCGCTGCGTGAAACCCTGGCGGGCAACGACCCCCAGGGCTACCTCACCACGTACGAGCTGTTCGCGACCCAGGACATGTACCGCGCCGACGACCTCAAGGGTTTGCGCGCGCCGACCCTGGTCGCCACCGGTGAACTCGACCCGGGCTCGACCCCGGAGATGGCCCGGCAACTGGCCGATCGCATTCCCGGTGCGACGGTTGCAGTGCTGGCCGAGCAACGGCATATGATGCCAGTGGAATCGCCGCGGCTGGTCAACCAACTGCTGCTGGGCTTTCTTGACACGGTGTACACCCAAAAAAATCCAATAAAGGGGATCGTTGCATGACACTCGCACGCTTCCAGATGTGCATCGGCGGTGAATGGGTCGATGCTCTGTCCGGCAAGACTTTCGACAGCCTCAACCCGGCCCTGGCCGAACCCTGGGCGCAACTGCCCGACGCCGACGAGACGGATGTGGAGCGCGCCGTGCAGGCCGCGCAAAGCGCCTTCGACAGCCCGGCCTGGCGTGGCCTCACCGCTACCGCGCGGGGCAAACTGCTGCGCCGCCTGGGAGATTTGATTGCCGAAAACAAGGAACAACTGGCACAGCTCGAAAGCCGCGACAATGGCAAGCTGATCCGCGAGACACGCGGTCAGGTCAGTTACCTGCCGGAGTTCTTCCATTACACGGCAGGCCTGGCCGACAAGCTTGAGGGCGGCACCCTGCCGCTGGACAAGCCGGACCTCTTCGCCTACACCGTGCACGAAGCCATGGGCGTGGTGGCCGCGATCATTCCATGGAACAGCCCGCTGTACTTGACCGCGATCAAACTCGCGCCGGCCCTGGCAGCGGGTAATACCATCGTGATCAAACCGTCGGAGCACGCCTCGGCGACCATCCTCGAACTGGCGCGCCTGGCCCTGGAGGCTGGCATTCCGCCGGGCGTGGTCAATGTGGTGACTGGCTACGGCCCAAGCACCGGCGCCGCCCTCACCCGCCACCCTTTGGTGCGCAAGATCGCCTTTACCGGCGGCGCAGCCACGGCGCGGCACGTAGTACGCAGCAGCGCCGAGAACTTCGCCAAGCTGTCGCTGGAACTGGGCGGCAAGTCACCGAACATCATCTTTGCCGATGCCGACCTCGACAGCGCCATCAATGGTGCGATTGCCGGGATATACGCGGCGTCGGGGCAAAGCTGTGTGTCTGGCTCGCGCCTGCTGGTGCAGGATGAAATCTACGACGAATTCGTCGAGCGCCTGGTAGAGCGCGCCAAACGCATTCGCATCGGCAACCCGCAGGACGACGCCAGTGAAATGGGCCCCATGGCCACCGCACAGCAACTGGCCGTGGTCGAAGGCCTGGTGGCGGATGCCATCGCTGAAGGTGCGCGCCTGCGTACCGGTGGCAAGCGTCCGCAGAACCTGGGCGAAGGCTGGTTCTATGAGCCGACCCTGTTCGAGTGCGACCGCAACTCGATGAAGATCATGCAGGAAGAAGTGTTCGGCCCGGTGGCCTCGGTCATCCGTTTCAAGGACGAAGCCGAAGCCCTGGCCATCGCCAACGACTCTCAGTTCGGCCTCGCCGCCGGCATCTGGACCCGCGACCTCGGTCGTGCCCACCGCCTGGCCCGCGACGTGCGTTCGGGGATTATCTGGGTCAACACCTACCGCGCCGTCTCGGCCATGGCGCCCATTGGCGGCTTCAAGAACAGCGGCTATGGACGTGAAAGTGGCATCGATTCGGTACTGGCTTACACCGAGCTGAAGACGGTGTGGATCAACCTTTCCCAGGCGCCCATGCCTGATCCTTTTGTGATGCGTTAAGAGACCCCGACCATGATCGAACCCGGCATTTACAAAGACGTCATGAGTTCATTCCCGTCCGGGGTGACGGTCGTCACTACCCTCGACCCGGATGGCGGCATCGTCGGCATCACCGCCAGCGCATTCAGTGCGCTGTCGATCGACCCGGCACTGGTCCTGTTCTGCCCCAACTATGCATCGGACACCTATCCGATCCTGCGCGACAGCAAGCGCTTTGCGATTCATTTGCTGTCCGCCGACCAGACCGCCGAAGCCTATGCCTTTGCCAGCAAGGGCAAGGAAAAGGCCAAGGGCATCGAGTGGCACTTGAGCGAACTGGGCAATCCGCTGCTGGCCAAGGCAACGGCGATCATCGAGTGCGAGTTGTGGCGCGAATACGACGGTGGCGATCACGCGATCATCGTCGGAGCGGTGAAAAACCTGATCCTGCCCGAGCAACCGGTCACACCGATGATCTACCACAAGGGCAAGCTGGGCCCGCTGCCCACCCTGGCCTGAGGAGCTGATTGATGAGCGACGACAAGTACCAACGGGGCCTGAAAATCCGTACGCAAGTGCTGGGCGAAGCCTATGTGCAACGTTCGATCGAGAACGCCGACGACTTCACTCGCCCCCTGCAGGAGATGGTCACCGAATACTGCTGGGGCCATGTGTGGGGCCGTGAGGGTTTGTCGCTTAAAGAACGCAGCATGATAAACTTGGCGATGATTTCGGCCCTCAATCGGCCCCATGAACTCAAGCTGCACGTGCGCGGCGCCTTGCGTAACGGGCTGAGTCGTGAACAAATACGCGAAATTCTGCTTCAGGTCGGCATTTATTGCGGGGTTCCCGCCGCCGTGGACAGTTTCCGACTGGCCCGTGAAGCCTTCGCCGAAACCGACGCCGAGGCCTCCAGTTAACCGCAACATTCAGAGCAGCCCCCATGAAACGCCTGCCACTCGACGACAGCTTCAAGGTCAATCACAACCCGGTCACCCTGCGCGAAATCGTGCTGGCAAAACTGCGCAGCGCCATCATGAACTTCCAACTGCTGCCGGGTGACCGCCTGGTGGAACGCGACCTTTGCGACCGCCTCGGCGTCAGCCGCACCTCGGTGCGCGAAGCCTTGCGTCACCTGGAGTCCGAAGGCCTGGTGGAGTTCGCCGATGCCAAGGGCCCGCAAGTGGCGATCATCACCCTGGCCGATGCCGTCGACATCTATGAACTGCGTTGCGTGCTCGAAGGCTTGATCGTGCAGTTGTTCACCCTGCGCGCCAAGGCCAAGGACATCAAGGCACTGGAAAAAGCCCTCGAGGAAAACCGCAAGGCCCTCAAGGACGGTGAGCTGCAACAGGTCATTGATTCGGTACAAGGATTCTACGACGTGTTGCTCGAAGGCTCCGGCAACCACGTGGCGGCCACCCAACTGCGTCAGTTGCAGGCACGTATCAGCTACTTGCGCGCGACCTCGGTATCCCAGGAAAACCGTCGCGGTACCAGCAACCAGGAAATGGAGCGTATGGTCCAGGCGATCAAGAGCGGCGACCCGCTCGCCGCCCACCAGGCCTGTGTCGACCACGTGCGCGCCGCCGCCGCCGTGGCCCTGGATTACCTCAAGCGCAAGCAGGAAGAGACCGGCAAGATCCCCGAGATCACACTGCCCATCGCCCTCAAAGAACCGCGCATAGGTCACTGACCATGCCCAGCCCCAGTTTTTGCCCGACATGTGGCAGCAGTGACCTCGGTCACCAGCTGCCACCGGGTGATACCCATGAGCGCCTGATGTGCCGGGGCTGCGGCTACATCCACTACATCAACCCGAAGATTATCGCCGGCTGCATCATCGAGCAGGACGGCAAATATCTGCTTTGCCAGCGGGCCATCCCGCCGCGTCCTGGCACCTGGACGCTGCCGGCCGGCTTCATGGAAGGTGGCGAAACCACTGAACAGGCCGCACTACGCGAAGTCTGGGAAGAAAGCGGCGTACGCGCGGAGATCCTCTCGCCCTACTCGATTTTCAGCGTGCCGAAGATCAGCGAGGTGTACATCATCTTCCGCGCCATCGCGCTGCAGATCACCGGCCAGTTCGGGCCGGAGACCCTCGACTACAAGTTCTTCGCGCCCGAGGACATTCCCTGGGACAGCATCTACTACCCGGCGATCCGGCAGATCCTCGAGCGTTATATCGAGGAACGCCAGGCTGGGGTGTATGGCATCTACATCGGTAACGACGACAGCGGCAAGATTCACTTCATCCGCTGATCGTCAGACCCGACACGGATCAAAAATGTGATGTATGCCTGATACCCCTAAGGCACCAGCCCTTCCACGATGATGATCTGCGCCTCGCCCGCCCCTTCACGACGCGCCTTTGCCTCCTGATACTCCGCAGACTCATAACAGGCCAGCGCCTGCTCGTAGCTGTCGAACTCGATCACCACATTACGTTGCCTGGCAGGCCCGCCTTCCATCGCGGCGCTGCGCCCGCCCCTGGCCAGGAAGCGCCCGCCAAACTTCGCGAAGGCCGCAGGCGCGCGCTGGGTGTACTGCGTGTACTGCTCTGCATCGGACACATTTACATGGGCAATCCAGTAAGCCTTCATCGTGACATCCTCTTGCTTGGTTTTGTGGTATACCATAATACATACAACCAATAAATCGAGCAGCCACCATGTCTTTCAACAACATCGCAGACATCATCGAAGACTACCGCCAAGGCAAAATGGTGCTCCTGGTGGACGACGAGGATCGGGAGAACGAAGGCGACCTGTTGCTGCCCGCGGTGTGCTGCACCGCCGAGACTATCAGCTTCATGGCCCGGGAAGCGCGTGGCCTGATTTGCCTGACCCTCACCGACGAACACTGCCAGCGCCTCGGCCTGCAGCAGATGGTGCCGAGCAATGGCAGCGTGTTCAGCACCGCGTTTACCGTGTCCATCGAAGCCGCCACCGGCGTGACTACCGGCATCTCCGCCGCCGACCGGGCGCGCACGGTGGCCGCGGCCGTGAATGCCGATGCGGGGCCGGCCGACATCGTGCAACCGGGGCATATTTTCCCGTTGCGCGCCAAGGATGGCGGCGTTTTGACGCGCGCCGGGCACACCGAAGCCGGTTGCGACCTGGCGCGCCTGGCCGGGCACACACCAGCCTCGGTGATCGTCGAAGTGATGAACGATGACGGCACCATGGCACGTCGCCCTGACCTTGAGGTGTTCGCGCACAAGCATGGGATCAAGATCGGCACCATCGCCGATCTGATCCACTACCGCCTCAGTACCGAGCGCACCGTAGTGCGCATCGGCGAGCGCGACCTGCCCACAGTGCACGGCACGTTCCGCCTGATCACCTTTGAGGACCGCATTGATGGCGGCGTGCACATGGCGATGGTCATGGGGCAGTTACACCGCGACACGCCCGCCCTGGTGCGCGTGCACGTGATCGACCCGCTGCGCGACCTGGTGGGCGCCGAGTATAGCGGCCCCTCCAACTGGACCTTATGGGCCGCCCTGCAACGCGTCGCCGCAGAAGGCAGCGGCGTGGTGGTGGTGCTGGCCAATCATGAATCCTCCCAGGCCCTGCTCGAACGCGTCCCGCAGTTGACCCAGACGCCGCGCCAGTTCAGCCGTTCGCAGTCGCGGATCTATTCGGAAGTCGGCACCGGCGCGCAGATATTGCAGGACCTTGGCGTCTGCAAGCTGCGCCACCTTGGCCCTCCGCTGAAATACGCCGGGCTGACAGGCTACGACCTGGAGGTGGTGGAAAGCATTCCGTTCACCGAATGACGGATAACCGGTAAGGCAAAGTGCTTGCACAAAGCTTGGAATACCATAATATGATATTCCATCGACCGAGTACTTTTGCCAAGTGCGCATGCCAGGGATAGCGCCAGTAACAAGCCTTGGTACGGTCGACTTTTGAGGCTTCGCAATAGCGGCTTCGAGAGACCTACTGCTCCCGATAGGCGGGCATTACCAGGCCCGCTCAATAACAAAACAAATGAGGGCGTGAAAATGGTGTTGAACAAACGTGCAACCGCGATGCTGTTCGCGGGTTTGCTGGCCACGGCCACTCACGCGGCCCTGGCGGCCGAAAGCGTCAATTTCGTGAGCTGGGGCGGTAGCACCCAGGATGCGCAAAAGCAGGCGTGGGCCGATCCTTTCAGCAAGGCCAGCGGGATCACTGTGGTGCAGGACGGTCCCACCGACTATGGCAAGCTCAAGGCCATGGTCGAGAGCGGCAACGTGCAGTGGGACGTGGTAGACGTGGAGGCTGACTTCGCCTTGCGCGCCGCCGCTGAAGGGCTGCTCGAACCCCTGGATTTTTCGGTGATCCAGCGCGACAAGATCGACCCGCGGTTTGTCTCCGACCATGGCGTCGGCTCGTTTTTCTTCTCCTTCGTACTCGGCTACAACGAGGGCAAGCTCGGCGCTGGCAAGCCACAGGACTGGGCCGCGCTGTTCGACACCAAAACCTACCCCGGCAAACGTGCCCTCTACAAATGGCCAAGCCCTGGCGTGCTCGAACTGGCGCTGCTGGCTGACGGCGTTCCCGCCGACAAGCTCTACCCCCTGGACCTGGACCGCGCCTTCAAGAAACTCGACACCATCAAGAAAGACATCGTCTGGTGGGGCGGCGGCGCACAGTCCCAGCAACTGCTGGCCTCGGGCGAAGTCAGCATGGGTCAGTTCTGGAACGGCCGCATTCATGCCCTGCAGGAAGATGGCGCACCCGTAGGCGTAAGCTGGAAACAGAATCTGGTGATGGCGGACATCCTGGTCGTGCCTAAAGGCAGCAAAAACAAAGGCGCGGCGATGAAGTTCCTGGCCAGTGCCAGCAGCGCCAAGGGCCAGGCCGACTTCTCTAACCTGACCGCTTATGCACCGGTGAACATCGACAGTGTGCAGCGCCTGGACTCAGTGCTGGCGCCCAACCTGCCGACGGCGTATGCCAAGGACCAGATCACCCTCGATTTCGCCTACTGGGCCAAGAACGGTCCGGCCATTGCGACACGGTGGAATGAATGGCTAGTCAAATGAAAATGACGGCAACCACGCCGACCGGGAGCGCCCTCGGCGTTGCTGGCGCAGTTTCCTGCAAACCAGGTGCGCCATCCCTGGCGCAGCGCTGGCGGGGGTCGAGCAACCTGATCCCGGCGCTGCTGTTCCTCGGCCTGTTCTTCCTCGCGCCGCTGATCGGCCTGTTGCTGCGCGGCGTGCTGGAGCCCGTACCGGGCCTTGGCAACTATGAGCAACTGTTCGCTAACTCGGCATACGCCCGGGTACTGCTCAATACCTTTTCGGTGGCCGGCCTGGTGACCCTGTTCAGCCTGTTGCTGGGCTTCCCGCTGGCCTGGGTGATTACCCTGGTACCACGCGGCTGGGGGCGCTGGATCCTGAACATCGTGCTGCTGTCGATGTGGACCAGCCTGCTCGCCCGCACCTATTCATGGCTGGTATTGCTGCAAGCCTCCGGGGTGATCAACAAGGCACTGATGGCGATGGGCATCATCGACCAGCCGCTGGAGATGGTGCACAACCTGACCGGTGTGGTGATCGGTATGAGCTACATCATGATCCCGTTCATTGTGCTGCCATTGCAGGCAACCATGCAGGCCATCGACCCGATGATCCTGCAGGCCGGCTCCATCTGCGGTGCCAGCCCTTGGACCAACTTCTTCCGGGTGTTCCTGCCGCTGTGCCGACCGGGGTTGTTTTCCGGCGGCTTGATGGTGTTTGTGATGTCCCTCGGTTACTACGTCACCCCGGCGCTGCTCGGCGGCGCGCAGAACATGATGCTGCCTGAGTTCATCATCCAGCAGGTGCAGTCGTTCCTCAACTGGGGCCTGGCGAGTGCCGGCGCCGCATTGCTGATCTTTATCACGCTGGTGCTGTTCTACTTCTACCTGAAGCTTCAGCCGGAATCCCCGGTTGGCGCCAGCAACGCGAGGTAAGCCGTCATGCTCCTGACTTCCAATGCCATGAGCCGCAGGATGCGCCTGGGCCTCTACACCACCACCGGCATGATTGGCCTGTTCTTGCTGTTGCCGATCGTGTTCATCGTGTTGCTGTCGTTCGGCTCGTCCCAATGGCTGGTGTTCCCGCCACCGGGCTGGACGCTGAAATGGTACGGCCAGTTCTTCTCCAATGCCGACTGGATGAACGCGGCGGTAGCGAGCCTCAAGGTTGCGGTACTGACCACCGTGTTCGCCGTGGCGCTGGGCCTGCCCACCGCATTTGCCCTGGTGCGTGGGCGATTTCCTGGCCGCGAGTTGCTCTACGGCCTGTTCACCCTGCCGATGATCGTGCCGTTGGTGATCATCGCGGTGGCGGTGTACGCACTGTTCCTCAAGCTCGGCTATACCGGCACGATGTTCGCCTTTGTAGTGAGCCATGTGATTGTCGCGCTGCCGTTCACCATTATCTCGATCATCAACTCGCTCAAGCTGTTCGACCAATCGATTGAAGATGCGGCGGTGATCTGCGGCGCATCGCGCCTGCAGGCCGTATTCATGGTGACATTCCCGGCGATTCGCCCGGGAATGGTGGCCGGCGCGTTGTTCGCCTTTCTCGTCTCATGGGACGAAGTGGTGCTCAGCGTGATGATGGCCAGCCCGACCCTGCAAACCCTTCCCGTAAAAATGTGGACCACCCTGCGCCAGGACCTGACGCCTGTGATTGCCGTCGCCTCGACGTTGCTGATCGGCCTCTCGGTGCTCGTCATGGTCATCGCCGCCGCCCTTCGCCGGCGCACAGAAACCCGCGCTTGAGCGCCCAGGAGCAAGACATGAGTGCAGTGATCCAAGATACCGCGCAAAACCATGGCCAACCCCTGGTCAGCTTGCGCAACCTGAACAAGTACTACGGTGAATTTGCCGCCGTGGATAACATCTCGCTGGACATCAAGGACGGCGAATTCCTGACCTTCCTCGGCTCCAGCGGCTCTGGCAAAAGCACCACCCTGTCGATGCTCGCAGGCTTTGAAACGCCAAGCAGCGGCGAGATCCTGGTGAGCGGCCAATCCCTGGTCAATGTGCCGCCGCACAAACGCGACATCGGCATGGTGTTCCAACGTTACTCGCTGTTCCCGCATTTGTCGGTGCGCGACAACATCGCCTTCCCCCTGGCGATTCGCAAACTGGCCAGCGCCGAGCGCGAGAAGCGCGTCGACGCCATGCTCAAGCTGGTGCAGCTTGAGCAATTTGCCCATCGCCGCCCTTCGCAACTCTCCGGCGGCCAGCAGCAACGCGTCGCCATCGCGCGGGCGCTGGTGTACGAGCCGCGCATCCTGCTGATGGACGAACCCCTCGGCGCCCTCGACAAAAAACTGCGTGAAGACCTGCAGGACGAACTGCGCCAATTACATCGGCGCCTGGGCATCACCATCGTCTACGTAACCCACGACCAGGAAGAAGCCATGCGCCTGTCCCAGCGCATCGCGATTTTCAGCCACGGCAAGATTGTCGGCCTGGGCAGTGGCTACGACCTGTACCAGAACCCGCCAAATGCGTTTGTAGCCTCGTTCCTCGGTAACTCCAACTTCCTCAAGCTCAAGGCGCAGGGGAATGCGGTGGCATCGTTTGAAGGCCAATCGCTGTCGATCCGCCTGACCAGCGGCTTGCAAACCGAGCAGGAGGTGCTGTTGATGGTACGCCCGGAAAAAGCCTTGGCGCTGAGTGTCGAGCAAGCTACCGAGCAGGCATTGGCGGCGGGTTGGAATGAGGTGTCAGCGATTGTAGGCGAGGTGCTGTTCCTCGGCGAAAGCCAGACCTGCACCGTGAAAACCCTTGGCGGCACCTCGATGACAGTCAAGGCGTTGTCTGCTGCGGGCATGCCACTCAAGGCCGGCGACCCGGTGCGCGTGCGCTGGGCCACGGCGGATGCTTGCGTCTATACCGCATGGGCTGAAAGCGATCTGAACAAGGCCGCCGGCGCCCATTGAGTCACCCTTGGGCCGCCACAACGTCGGGTTGTGGCGGCCTTTTTTTGCCTGCTAACAATGGACCTGGCCGGATGTCATTGATCATCAAGCCAGCTTGCTACAAGGATACGGCTGCATCGGCAGGCCTTAACTGCAGATAAAAAAATGCCCGGCATTGGCCGGGCATTTCAGTTCATTCGATGATCAGTCGGTATAGCCCAACTTTACCGTCCTCATCTTCCGGCTATGCTCGCGCGTCGCCAGGCAGTAATACAGCGGACACGTCACCACCAACCCCACCAGCCACGACAGGTCTGCGCCCTCTACCAGATTGGCCCATGGCCCCACGTACAGCGACGTATTGGCAAACGGCAGTTGCACGATGATGCCGATGAAATACGCCACGATCGCATGCAGGTTAAAGCGTCCGTAAACCCCGCCGTCCGCCTGAAAGATCGACGCAATGTCATAGGCGCCACGCTTGATGATGTAGAAATCGATCAGGTTGATCGACGCCCACGGCACCAGCACCAATAGCAGCGCAAGGATCAGGCCGATAAATTGCGAGATGAAGTCCGCCGACGCGCCCAATGCCACCACGCAGCATCCGGCCAGCACCACGCTGGACAGCACCACACGCACTTTGATGCCGGGTGTCCACTGGCTGGCGAAGGTCTGGATCGAGGTGATGATCGACAGCACCGCACCATACAGATTCAGGGCGTTGTGGCTGATGATATTGAGCAGAAACAGCACCATCAGGATCGACCCCAGCCAGCCGGTGGCTTGCTTGACCGCGACCATCGCCTCAGTGCCTTCGGGTGTCGCCAGGGCGGCGACCAAGCCAAAGGAGAACGACAAAATGGTGCCGAGAGTGGCCCCCAGGTAGGTGGCGACAAAGGGTCGGGTGATGCCGATATCAGCCGGCAGGTAGCGCGAATAATCGCTGGTATAGGGGGAGAAGCTGATCTGCCAGATCACTCCCAACGACACCGTCGCCAGCCAGCCGGCCGGATTGAAGCCGCCACGGGTGAGGAAGTCTGCCGGCAGGTCGTGGGAAAAAATGTAGAGGAAACCCGCCAGCAATGCGCTGCCCATCACCCAGGTGCCGATGCGGTTCAGGGTATGGATAAAGCGATAGCCGATCACGCCAATGGCCGTGGCGCTGAGCGCGCCGATCAGGATGCTGGCCGGCACCGGTACCGACGGCACGATGCCGACGATGGACTTGCCCGCCAGCACAATGTTGGAGATGAAAAAGCCAATGTAGATCAGGGCCGCGAAGAAAACGATCAGCAGCGCTCCGTAGCGCCCGAACTGACCCCGGCTCTGCACCATCTGCGGGATGCCCATGCGCGGGCCCTGGGCCGACGCGAGGGCAATGACAATACCGCCGAGCATGTGCCCGAGGGCAATCGCCAGCAGCCCCCACACTAGGTTGAGATGGAACACCTGAGTCACCATAGCGCCGGTGACGATGGGCAGCGGTGCAATGTTGGTGCTGAACCATAGGGTGAACAGGTCGCGGGCCTTTCCATGGCGCTCCGCGAGGGGGACGTAATCGACCGTGTGATTCTCGATCAGGGGATCTTGCCGGGACATCTGGGGCATGGAAATGAACTCGCGTTTGTCTGATCTTATAGTTGTTTGACGCCAAACCGGGGGAGCTCTCTGGTCACCCCCATACGAACACCATATTATGGTATTCCAACATTTTCACAAGACTGATCCGTAGTCCTGGCACGCATCTGATCCGCTATTGTGCCACACGGCCCCTCTTCATTCAGCGGGCTAACCCCCGTATTCATTGGCTATAAGACCAAAGGTCAACGTTCATCGGCCGCCTGAAAAAGCCCTTGATTAGATTGTATTACGGTATACCATCAGACCTACAAATCTATAAAATCCGCTTCACCCTACGAGGACCGTCCCATGATCGATGCCGCCATCTACAAACAAGTGATGGGTTCGTTTCCGTCCGGAGTCACCGTGATCACCACGCTCGATGATGACGGGCAGATAGTCGGACTTACCGCCAGTGCGTTCAGCTCGTTGTCCATGGAGCCGGCCCTGGTGCTGTTCTGCCCCAACTACAGTTCCGACTCCTATCCGGTGCTGATCAAGAACCAGCGCTTTGCCATTCATGTGCTGTCCGGTGGGCAGCAAAGCGAAGCCTATGCTTTTGCGCGCAAGGGCAAAGACAAGGCGCAGGGCATCGAATGGACGTTGAGTGAACTGGGCAACCCGATCCTCGCCAATGCCACGGCGGTGATCGAGTGCGAGTTGTGGCGTGAGTATGAAGGCGGTGACCATGCAATCATGGTCGGTGCGGTGAAGAACCTGATCGTGCCCCGGCAGAACGCCGGGCCACTGGTGTATTGCCACGGCAAGATGGGCGCCCTGCCCGCCATTGCCTGATCGTTACCGTTGCAGGCGCCCGGCAGCCCGGGCGCCCACCGGTCAGGTGCGGAAGCGGCTGACCAACTGATTCAACGTCTGAGACAACGTCGTCAATTGCTGCGCATCCTGGCGCGTGGAATCAGCCAGGCTCGCCACCAACTGTGCATCCCCGTGAATCTGGCTGATGTGCCGATTGATGTCTTCAGCCACCTGGTGCTGCTCTTCGGCAGCCGTTGCGATTTGCGTATTCATGTCGCGGATCACGTCCACCGACTCGCGAATCAACCCAAAACTGGCCCGTGCGTCGTTGATCGACACCACCGTTTCCTGGGACACCTCCAGGCTGGCATGCATTTGTTTACCCATCTGATGGGTACGCCGGGCGAGGTTGCCCAGCAGCCCGTCGATCTCGCCGGTGGAGTCCGACGTACGCTTGGCCAGGGCCCGCACTTCGTCTGCCACCACGGCAAAACCACGCCCCTGTTCACCGGCTCGGGCGGCTTCGATGGCAGCGTTCAGCGCCAGCAGGTTGGTCTGTTCGGCGATGGAGCGGATGGTGCCGAGTATCGACTGGATGTCGTTGCTGTCTTTTTCCAGTTGCTCCATGGACTGGGCGGAGTGGCCGATTTCCTCACTCAGGCGCCCTACGCTGCTCACTGCTGCGTCGATCTGCTGCTGGCCGGTGTGCGCCTGGCGCTGTCCGTTGTCGGCAGAGTCGGCGGCCTGGCTGCAGGAGCGCGCGACTTCATTGGAGGTGGCGACCATCTCATGAAACGCGGTGGACACCATGTCCACGGCCTCCCGTTGGCGTGAGGCGACCTCAGCCATTTCCACCGAGACCTCCATGGCACTCCCCGAACTGCTGTGGATCTGCCCGGCCGCCTGGCCGATGCGCTGGATCAGCGTGCGGATCGCTTCGAGGAACTGGTTGAACCAGCCGGCCAGTTGTGCCGTCTCGTCTCGCCCTTTTACCGGCAGGCGCGCCGTCAGGTCTCCTTCGCCCTGGGCGATGCCTTCCAGGCCGCTGGCCACACCACGAATCGGCTTGACGATCAGCCCGGCAAACCAGGCGCCCACCACTGCAAACAACACGGCACACACCAGGGCGATCGCCGCGATCAGCCAGGTCAGGCGCGCCGCGCCGGCCATCACTTCACTTTCCCGCACCACCCCGACAAACCGCCAGCCCAATGCCCTGGACGGCCAGACAAACGCCATGTAGCGCTCGCCTGCCAACTCGACCTGCACCAGGCCCTGCCCAGCCTCGCTCAACTGCCGGTAACCCTCGCCCAACTCACTAAGTTTCTTGAAGTTGTGAGACGGGTCATTCGGGTCCACCAACACGGTGTTATTGGCTTCCATCAACATCAGGTAGCCGCTGTCACCCAGCTTGATTTGTTTGACCAGGTCGGTCAGTTGCTTGAGGGAAACATCGATGTTCACCACCCCGCTCGCGTTGCCCTGGCGGTCATTGAAGCTTCGCACCGTACTGACCAGCACCACGTCATCGGCGGCCCAGTAATACGCCTCGGTGCGCAGGGTCTTGCCCGGTTGCGCCATGGCCGTCTTGTACCAGGGCCGGGTGCGCGGGTCGTAGCTCGCCAGTTTCGGGTCACCCGGCCAGAATACATAGCCGCCATCTTCAGTACCCAGTGACAGGTAGGTGTAGGCCGAATGACTCTTGGCCAGGCCCTCGAACAGCTTGAACAACTGCTGATCGCGCTCGCCGAGTGCGACTTGGGCGGCGTCGCTGGCCAGATAGCGTTTCACTTCACCGTTGATACTTTGCAACTGCGGATGCGCCGCCAGGTAGGCGACGTTCTGACTGATACCTTCAAAAAACAATTGCATGGCATTGTCGACCTGGCGAATCTCGCGTTCGCTGCCGTCGATAAAGCCGTCCCGTGCCTCATGGCGCACGTTGAGGATGATCATCACTGCCACCAGAATGACTGGCAGGCTGGCGATCACCGCAAAGGCCAGGATCAATTTTTGTTTTATGTTCATCTAGCTCGCCTTCCTTGTGAAGTGAATGTGCGACCGCTGGAGAGAAAAGTTTTGCAGATATTCCGTATTATGGTATACCAACAATCAATCCGCCGAATAGCCTTCATCACTGGCAAGCTTCACATTGGCGAGAGCACCTAAGGGCCCGCAGTCGACAGGCCGATCACAATAGATCCGAGGTAAGCGTCATGAAATTTTCCCTGTTCGTGCACATGGAACGCTGGGATGAAAGTGTCAGCCATCGCCAGTTGTTCGAAGACTTGACCGAACTGACCCTGATGGCGGAAGCCGGTGGTTTCAGCACCGTCTGGATTGGCGAACACCACGCCATGGAATACACCATCTCGCCCAGCCCGATGCCGCTGCTGGCTTACCTCGCGGCCAAAACCACCACCATTCACCTGGGCGCCGGTACCATCATCGCGCCGTTCTGGCACCCACTGCGGGTGGCAGGCGAATGCGCGCTGCTCGACGTGATCAGTAACGGACGCATGGAAGTCGGCCTGGCCCGTGGTGCCTACCAGGTGGAGTTCGACCGCATGGCCGGCGGCATGCCCGCCTCATCCGGCGGCCAGGCGCTGCGCGAGATGGTGCCGGTGGTACGTGCGTTGTGGAAAGGCGACTATGCCCATGACGGCGACATCTGGAAGTTCCCCACCTCCACCAGCGTGCCCAAGCCGATCCAGCAGCCCAACCCGCCGATGTGGATTGCCGCACGCGACCCGGACTCGCATAACTTTGCGGTAGCTAATGGCTGCAACGTGATGGTCACGCCGTTGATGAAGGGCGACGAAGAAGTCCTCGACCTGAAAAATAAATTCCAGGCTGCCCTGGACAACAACCCGGATGTGCCACGCCCACAACTGATGGTGTTGCGTCACACCCACGTGCACGCGGTAGACGACCCTGACGGCTGGAAAGTCGGGGCCAAGGCAATCGCCCGATTCTATCGCACCTTTGATGCCTGGTTCGGCAACAAGACCGTGCCGGTCAACGGCTTCCTTGACCCGAGCCCGGAAGAAAAATTCGCCGGGCGTCCGGAGTTTGAACTGGAAAGCCTGCACAAGACCGCAATGATTGGCACGCCTGAAGAAATCATCCCGCGCATCCAGTACTACCAGGAGCTGGGTGTGGACGAGTTCAGCTTCTGGTGTGATAACAGCTTGCCCCACGCGGAGAAGAAAAAATCCCTTGAGCTGTTTATCAAGCACGTGGTGCCGGCATTTCGCTGAGGGTAATGCCTGAACCGCACACAGCGCCGGCACTTGCCGGCGTTGTTGTTTCGGGTGGCGGGAATGCGGCATGTGCTTCGGGTCGAGGAGATGTATACGATGCCGGACCGGGGTGCTCCGCCCAAAAACCGCTGTGCCCACTGCCCGTATTCCATGTACTCAAAAATGTACTAAAAAAAGTGGCTGGAGACGGATTTCAGTAGTTTTGCGTAGAAACGAAAAAAGACGCCGAAGCGTCTATTCCTTAAATCGCAGGCAAAAAAAAGCCACTCTATTGAGTGGCTTTTTCTTTGTGTTTGGAGCGGGAAACGAGACTCGAACTCGCGACCCCGACCTTGGCAAGGTCGTGCTCTACCAACTGAGCTATTCCCGCGTCTTGGTGATGCGCATTCTATAGAATCCTCATCACCCGTCAACCCCTTGATTCAAAAAAGTTTTATTTCTTTTCAACCTCGGTGCGCAGATGCGGCCAGGCGGCGCGCAAATATTGCAGCATGGACCACAAGGTCAGGCCCGCAGCGATCAGCAGCAAGGCGTAGCCCAGCAATACCCAGAAGGAGAAATCCGACGGGTTGGCCAGCAGGATCACCAGGGCAAGCATCTGCGCCGCGGTTTTCCATTTGCCCATGTTGGAAACGGCCACGTGGGCTCGGGCGCCGATTTCGGCCATCCACTCCCGCAGGGCGGAGACGACGATCTCGCGACCGATGATCACGGCCGCCGGCAACGTCAGCCACAGGTTGCCGTGTTCCTGCACCAGCAGCACCAGGGCGACCGCTACCATCAGTTTGTCGGCCACCGGGTCCAGGAACGCGCCAAACGGCGTGCTCTGTTCCAGGCGACGGGCCAGGTAACCGTCCAGCCAGTCGGTGGCGGCTGCGAAGGCAAACACCGAACTGGATGCCATGTAGCTCCATTCGTACGGCAGGTAAAACAGCAATATGAAAATCGGTATGAGCAGGACGCGTAGTACGGTGATCAGATTAGGGATATTCATCGGCACAACTGGCTACGAGGTGAGAAGGCATTCTACTCGCTGTGCAGATTTGCATAAATCAACTCTGCGAGCTTTTTACTGATACCGGGAGCTTTGGCTATTTCTTCGATGCTGGCACGGGACAGCTCCTGCAAGCCACCAAAATGTTTTAACAAGTCCCGCCGCCGTGTCGGCCCGACCCCTGCCACCCCTTCCAGGGTTGAGGTACGCCGGGTTTTGCCACGTCGGGCACGGTGGCCGGTGATGGCGAAACGGTGGGCTTCGTCGCGGATCTGCTGGATAAGGTGCAGCGCCGGGGAGTCGCCCTTCAAGGTGAACTCATGGGCTGCATCATTCAAGTACAAGGTTTCAAAACCGGCCTTGCGGGTGGCACCCTTGGCCACGCCGAGCAGGATCAGGTCGGGTACCGCCAGTTCGTTGAGTACGTCGCGGGCCATGGACAGTTGGCCCTTGCCACCATCCACCAGCAGGATGTCCGGCAGCTTGCCCTCGCCGTCCTTCAGTTTGCTGAAGCGGCGGGTCAGGGCCTGGTGCATGGCGGCGTAGTCATCGCCCGGGGTGACGCCTTCGATGTTGTAGCGCCGGTAATCGGACTTGATCGGCCCTTCCGGCCCGAACACCACGCAGGAAGCCACGGTAGCCTCGCCGCTGGAGTGGCTGATGTCGTAGCACTCCAGGCGCTGGGGCGGCTCGTCGAGCTTGAGCACTTCGGCCAGGGCGTCAAACCGCGCGGCGACGTGCTGGCGGTTGGCCAGGCGTGCGCCCAGGGCCTGTTCGGCGTTGGTCACGGCCAACTGCTGCCAGCGCGCACGGGTGCCGCGCACGCGGTGGCTGATGTCCAGCTCGCGGCCACGCAGTTCGTGAATCGCTTCGATCAGCGCCGGGAAGTCCTCGTGCACCACGTTGACGATCAGTTCGCTCGGCAGGTCGCGCTCGGGGCTGCTGACGTAGTACTGGCCGAGGAACGCCGCCATGACTTCGGCGACCTCCTCTTCTATACCGGTCTGGGGGAAGAAGTTCTTGCTGCCCAGCACCCGGCCGCCGCGCACGCTGATCAGGTGAACACAGGCGCCGCCCGGGTTGACGAAGGCGGCGATGACGTCGACGTCGCCGGTGCCGCCTTCCATGCTCTGCTGGTCCTGTACGCGGCGCAGCAGGGAGATCTGGTCGCGTAGCTCTGCGGCGCGCTCGAAATCCAGGGTGCTGGCCGCTTGCTCCATGGCGCCGGACAGCTCATCGGCCAGGGCATTGCTGCGGCCTTCGAGGAACATCACCGAGTGACGCACGTCCTCGGCATATTCCGCAGGCTCAACCAGGCCCACGCACGGCGCCTTGCAGCGCTTGATCTGGTACTGCAGGCACGGGCGGTTGCGGTTCTTGTAGAAACTGTCTTCGCACTGGCGCACGAAAAACGCCTTTTGCAGCAGGCTCAGGCTTTCGCGGATGGCGCCGGCGCTGGGGTAAGGCCCGAAGTACTTGCCCTTCTGCTTCTTGGCGCCACGATGGATGCTCAGGCGCGGAAAGTCGCCGTCCGAGAGAAACACGTACGGGTAGGACTTATCGTCACGCAGCAGGATGTTGTAGGGCGGCCGCCATTCCTTGATCAGCGTCTGCTCAAGCAGCAGCGCCTCGGTTTCATTGGCGGTGATGGTGGTTTCCACCTGGGCGATACGCGCCACCAGTGCCGCCGTCTTCGTTGCCAGGCCGGTCTTGCGGAAGTAACTCGCCAGGCGGCTCTTCAGGTTCTTGGCTTTACCGACGTAGAGCAGGCGCGCTTCGCTGTCGAACATGCGATACACGCCAGGACGGCCACTGCAGGTTGCAAGGAACGCACTCGGATCGAACAGCACTTTAATTTCAGAGGCTGTCATTTCAGGCGCTGGCGTCTACCATGCCGTGGCGTACCGCCAGCAGGGTCAATTCAACATCACTGCTGATGGAAAGCTTTTCGAAAATCCGATAACGGTAGGTGTTCACGGTTTTCGGCGACAGGCACAGCTTGTCGGAGATCGACTGGACTTTTTGACAGCCGACAATCATCAGGGCGATCTGGATTTCGCGCTCCGACAGCGCATCGAACGGCGAGTCGCTGGTGGGCTGGAACGACTTGATCGCCAGCTGCTGGGCAATCTGCGGGCTGATGTAGCGTTGGCCGGCAAATACCAGGCGAATGGCCTGGACCATTTCCGCCAATCCCGCGCCTTTTGTCAGATAGCCAGCCGCGCCCGCTTGTAGCAGCCGTGTAGGAAAAGGATCTTCCTCACACACGGTCACTACCACGACTTTGATATCCGGATGGCTGCGCAACAACTTTGTAGTGGCGCCAAGACCGCCGATCCCAGGCATCTTGACGTCCATCAAAACCACATCGGGCTTCAACTCCCGGGCCTTGATCAGGGATTCCTCCCCTGACTCGGCCTGGCCGACTACTTGCAGGCCATCGATGTCAGCCAGCATTCGTGTAATGCCTGTACGAACGAGATCATGGTCATCGACTACTAGCACCCTAATCAAGCAGACACCTCGCGATATGGTCTTATAGGTTGCTGAACACCTTAGCAAAAAACCACGGCGCAGACCTAGCTGCAAGCGTCATATATATAGAGTTTCAATGCACAACGGGCCGCCGCCGAGTGGCGGGCGGCTCAATTTCCTGGGTAAAAGGTCAGGAATCCGGGGCCGATGACCGGTTTTTTCCATTGGTGGAGAGTGAATGCTCGGCCAGGGTAGAGGTCAGGCGATGGATTGCATCCTGGTCTTCCTTGAACATCGCACGGTAGTTGCCCAGCACTTTTTCTTCGATTTGGCTCAGATTTTCCAGTTGGGTCGGCGTCGGCGTGCCGGTCAACACGTACAGGATATCGACACCTTTTTCTGCCACGCGGGACAAGTAATCGGCCTTGGGCGCACGGCCGCCATTTTCGTATTTCCCCTGTGCGTTAGCTTCTACACCTCCTATTTCACCAAAAGTTTTCTGCGACAGGCCAAGTCGCTCTCTTTCTTGCCTTAACCGGAAACCGATTCCACTCATTTGGATGTATGATCCTATTTGGCACACCCCAAGAGGTGACACACTCATCTCGTTTTACACAAACTTGAACGGTTTTGAACTATGCCCGGTATTCGCACTGCTGCACAAGCCAAGGCTTGGCTGGAACATCAAGGTAAGTCTGTTCAAGCGTTCGCCCGGGAACATGGCGTGGACCCGGCAACCACTTATCAAGTGCTCGCTGGGCGCAAAAAGGGACGGCGGGGAGAAGCCCACAAGGTCGCGGTCCTGTTAGGCATGAAGGACGGGATCATCCCGGTTGAGGACGAAACCGTAAGGCAAGATCAGGAAGTCATTTCTTGAAGTCAGTATGCGCTTATTAAAACCAAGTGCCTGTTTTCCCAAAATTGGCAGTACTCACACCTGATCACGGCCGGCAATTGCGCTCCATGCGCCAGAAGCAATCCTCCGCATCTACGATTTCCAGGCCCTTGCGTTGATACAGCCGTCGCGCCGGGTTGGTCTTGAAAACGGTCAACCGTAAAAGACCCAGCCCTTCCGCGCGCGCCTTGTACACCATCTGCTCGATAACCCAGCCGCCAGCCCCTTGATGACGAAACGCCTCAAGGATGTGCAATTCGCGGATATACAACGCTTTGGGGTCACGACTCAGACTGATGAAACCCAGCACCTGGGTATCGCGACAGATCAACCAGTTTTCCCGACCCGCCCAGGCGCTATCGAACCCGGCATCGGACCAGGACAAGTCGTATTGGCGATAATAGTTGCCCATGGCCTGATGGGTCAGGGTTCGGGCGAAGGCCAGGTGCTGGCTGGTTGCAGCCTGTAGTTGAAACGCCATGTGCCTGCGCCTCCTAAATCGCCACCTGTTCCCCGCGCCATTGGCCAGCGCTGCTGCGACGTGCAATCACCAACGAATCGCCCACACCAGGGGCGACTGCGATCAAAGTGCCGTCAGCGCCCCAGATCGCACTGCGTCCGGCGCAGGTCCAGCCACCGGTCGGGCCACCGTGATTGGCCATCAGCACCAGCATTTGGTGCTCGGCGGCGTAGCCTTGTAGCAACGTCGTATCGGGAGCGTAGCCACCTTCGCTGATCAGCACACCCGCAACGTAGATATTCGCCCCGGCTTCGGCTGCCTGCCGTGGGTGACTGGGGTGGGAGAAGTCTGCACATACCGCCAGGGCAATCCGGTCGTTACCCCATTCAAGGGCCGCCCCGCCCTGCCCCGCAGCAAACGCCACGTCTTCACCGGGATGCAGATGCTGCTTGGTATAGACCGACACCGAACCATCCGGCCCCAGCACCAGCGCGCCGATCAACACCTCACCGGCGGCTCCCAAGCGAATCGGCATGCCCACCACCGCGGTGATGCGCAACTCACGGGCCATCTCCCGCAGCGGCGCCAGCGCTTCATCGCCGGGCGCGATCGCCAGCCCGGCGGCCAGTGACGGTTCATAGCCGGTCAGGGACAGTTCCGGAAACACCAGCAACTGCACGCCGTGCTCCGCCGCCACGCGCATGAAAGCCAAGTGACGCGCGATATTTCCGGGTACGTCGCCCGCAATGGAAATGGATTGGGCAGCAGCAATCGTCAAGGCCGTCATGGTCGCATCCAGGCAATCATCGTGAGGTGGGTGCAGCATATCGATACTGGGGTCATAGCCGTAAGTACCCACACTCAATAGAAATTACTGATTGAATCCACCCGCTCGCCTCAGTTAAGCTCCCCCCATCATTTGGAGACACACCATGTTGCAACTCACCCACATTCAGGTTTGCCCTGCTGCCAGCGTCCAGCGCTCGGTTGTGGCTGCCCGTGTGAGCGGTTTGAGCGCACTGGTCAGCTTTTATTTTGGGTATTGGTTTAGCCACTGGCGCGCCTGATACCTGAAATCGGCGCCCACTACTCAAGGGGTCGCCTACCAGAGAAATCTAACCCCCGGTCGGCTCCCCGACCGGGGGTTTTGTTTTTTAAGCCCTTCATTATTTTTGCCACACACCGAACACTTAAAGGACTCACGCCATGAACTACGCCACCTATTACCGCTACGACACCTCCACCGCCTGGCGATTTAGCAAGCTCCGTTCGGGACAGCCTGCCGCCTCCGACCGGTCACCTATTGGTGGCAAGCCAACACACGTAGCCAATACGGCCAATTGTCGAACACCCCAGTAGGGCAGAGCGTGCGGGAACAGCCCGCCGCTTGCCCAGGAAGCCCGAATATGAACGCCTCGATCGCCGCTCTGCCTGTTTCCACCCTGTCCTGCGCCAATGAAGCGCTGACCCAGCGTTTGCCCAGTGCCCTTGAGCTCAAGCACCAACTGCCCCTGAGCCCATTCCTCAATGAACAGATCCACGCCCATCGCCAAGCCGTGCGCGCCATTCTCAAGGGTGAAGACTCACGCCTGCTGGTGATTGTCGGCCCGTGCTCGATCCACGACCCGGAATCGGCCATGGAATACGCACGCAACCTGAAAAAACTGGCCCATGAAGTCAGTGACCAGATGCTGCTGGTGATCCGTGCCTACGTCGAAAAACCCCGTACCACCATCGGTTGGAAAGGCCTGGCCTACGACCCACGCCTGGATGGCAGCGACGACATGGCCGCAGGCCTGACCCTGTCCCGGGAACTGATGCGTGAAATGCTGCGCCTGGGCCTGCCGGTGGCCACCGAGCTGCTGCAACCGATGGCTGCCGGCTACCTCGATGACCTGCTGAGCTGGGTCGCCATTGGCGCGCGCACCACCGAATCGCAGATTCATCGCGAAATGGCCAGCGGCCTCGGCATGCCCGTCGGCTTCAAGAACGGCACCGACGGCGGCGTGGCCATCGCCTGTGACGCCATGCGCTCCGCCGCTCACCCGCACCGTCACTTCGGTGTCGACAGCCAGGGCCATCCGGCGATCATCCAGACCCCGGGCAACCCCGATACGCATCTGGTATTGCGCGGCGGCCATCGTGGGCCGAACTACGATCGCCAGAGCGTGGCCCAGGTTCACGCCGACCTTGCCAAGAGCAAAGTCGCGCCGCGGATCATGGTCGACTGCAGCCACGCCAACAGCGGCAAAGACCCGCTGCGCCAACCGGCAGTGTTCAACGACGTGCTGGAGCAGCGCTTGCAGGGCGACACGTCGCTGATCGGCATGATGATCGAAAGCCACCTGTTTGAAGGCTGCCAACCATTGAGCCCGTCGATGAAATACGGCGTGTCGATCACCGATGGCTGCCTGGGCTGGGACGGCACGGAACAGCTGCTGCGCAGCGCTGCCGAGCGGTTGCGGGCACACAATCGCGCCTGACAATGAAGATCAAATGTGGGAGCGGGCTTGCTCGCGAATGCGGTGGTTCAGCCAGCACATGCATCAACTGGCGCGCCGCTTTCGCGAGCAAGCCCGCTCCCACACTGGATCTTCATTCACTTGACTAAAGTGGATAAAGAGCCTCATCAAACTGCGCCAACTTCGGAAACACCAACGGCTGGTCATCCGCCAGCCCTTCCAATCGCTGCTGGTAACTGTGCAGGAAAGTCTGCCGGGCCTCGGCGCTGATATACGGCACATGCCACGCCACAAACGGCTCCAGCACCTCAAACCCGACATACGCCAGCGTGCCACGCAGGATCGGCCGCAGCATGTCCTCCAACGGCCCGTGAATCGCACCCTCGCCAAACATATGCTCGCGCCCGCCGAGGGTCACCGTGACCAGCGCTTTCTTGCCGGCGAGCCCGCCCTGATCATAAAACCGCTTGCCGCCGTAGCACACGCCCGACACCAGCACCCGGTCAATCCAGCCCTTGAGCATCGCGGGCGCCGAGAACCAGAAGATCGGGAAGTTGAGGATCAGCAGATCGGCCCACAGCAGCTTGTCCAACTCCTGCCGGATATCCGCCGCGATGGATTGGCTTTTCACCCCCAGGCGCTGCTCCAGGGCATACACCAGGTAGTCGGGGTTCTCCCGCGAGGTGAAGTCCGAGGCGCTGGCTACGGGATTCCAGTGCATCGCGTACAAATCACTGACCTGCACCTCATGCCCCTGCGCTTGCAGGGTAGCCGTGGCCTGGTCACGCAAGGCCGCGGTAAACGACTGCGGCTCGGGATGGGCGTGGACAATCAACACCTTCATAAAAACTCCTCAAGAAGTAAGCGCGGCCCGTTTGGCCAGCAAATGGTCGAGCCAGTCGGGGTCCATTTCCGGCTCCGATGAAAACAGCAAGCCGGTGTAGTCCTGATACGGCGGGGTGAAGATCGCGCTGCGGCTGCCCTGGTCCACCACCCTACCCCGCTGCATCACCACCACTTCGTCGGCGATGGCGCGCACCGTGGCCACGTCATGGGTGATAAACAGGTAGGCCACGCCCAACTGCTGCTGAATGCGGTTGAGCAGTTTCAGCACGCCCTCGGCCACTAACTGATCCAGGGCCGAGGTCACTTCGTCGCAGATGATCAATTGTGGGTCGGCCGCCAGGGCGCGAGCGATGCAGATACGTTGCTTCTGGCCGCCGGACAGCTCACGGGGCTGACGCTCCATGAAGGTGGCCGGGTCCAGCTCGATCATCTCCAGCAACTCGGCGACTCGGGCGCGCATGGCCTTGCCCTTGAGGCCGAGGTAGAAGGTCAGTGGCCGGCCAATGATGTCGACGATGCGCTGGCGCGGGTTCAGCGCGGTATCGGGGATCTGGTAGATCATCTGGATCCGTCGCAACTGCTCCTTGCTGCGCCGACGAAAGTCCGCCGGCAACGCTTCACCGTCATACAGCACCTGCCCCGCCGTAGCCGGCAGCAACCCGGTAATCAAGCGTGCGGTGGAGCTTTTGCCGCTGCCGGACTCACCGATCACCGCCAACGTCTGGCCGCGATGCAAGCTCATCGACACGTCATGCAGCACCGGCTGATGCCCGTAGCTGGCGCACACCTGACGCACTTCCAGCAACGGCATCTGCTGCTGGGGACAGGCCTTGGGCTCGGTGCGAAAGCTGCGCACCGCCCACAGGGACTTGGTGTAGTCCTGCTGCGGGGCGCTGAGCATGGTGCGGGTCTCGGCCTCCTCCACCAGCTTGCCGTGGCGCAGCACCATGATGCGGTCGGCCATCTGCGCGACCACCGCCAGGTCATGGCTGATATACAGCGCGGCACTGCCGAAGGTTTTCACCGCATCGCGAATCGCCGCCAGCACTTCGATCTGGGTGGTGACGTCGAGGGCGGTGGTGGGTTCGTCGAAGATGATCAGGTCGGGGTGGCTGGCCATCGCCATGGCGGTCATCACCCGTTGCAGCTGCCCACCGGAGACCTGATGCGGATACCGTTGGCCGATGGTTTCCGGATTGGGCAGGCGCAGCACGCGGTACAACTCCACCGCCTCACGTTCAGCCTGGGCGCGGCTGATGCCACCGTTGATCACGGCGGTTTCCACATGCTGGTCAATCAGCCGGTGGGCCGGGTTGAACGACGCGGCAGCGCTTTGCGCAACGTAGGCAATCCGCAGTCCTCGCAGCTTGCGCAGCGCTTCTGGCTTGGCCTGCAACAGCTGAATACCGTCAAAGCACACCGAGCCACCGGTGATGCGACAACCATCGCGGGCAAAACCCATGGCCGCCAGGCCCAACGTTGATTTACCCGCGCCAGACTCACCAATCAGCCCCAGTACCTCACCCCGTTGCAACGTCAGGTCGATACCCTTGATCAACGGATGCCAGGCGTCTTCGTAATGCCCTTCAATCTGCAGGTTGCGGATTTCCAGCAATGGCTTGTCCATCCTCAACACTCCTTCAGGCCGCTGGATTTATGCAGCATCCAGTCGACGACAAAATTCACGCTGACGGTGATCAACGCCACTGCCAGCGCCGGCAGCAACGGGCTGATGTCACCGAAGGTGATCAGCACCGCGTTGTCGCGGACCATGCTGCCCCAATCGGCGGTGGGCGGTTGAATGCCCAGGCCAAGGAACGACAGCGCGCTGATAAACAGGAACACGAAACAGAACCGCAGGCCGAACTCGGCAATCAATGGCGCGGCGGCATTGGGCAGCACTTCGCGGGTGACCAGCCACCACAGCCCTTCCCCACGTAAGCGCGCGGCTTCGACGAAGTCCTGCACCACCACGGTCATCGCCACGGCCCGGGACAGGCGAAACACCCGGGTCGAATCCAGCAGTGCAATCACCAGCACCAGCGAGGTGGCATTGGTGCCCACCACGCTGAGGATCAGCAAGGCGAAGATCAGTTGCGGGATCGCCATCAGGATATCCACCACCCGCGACAATCCCTGGTCGACCCAGCCGCCCTTGATCGCGGCTATCAAGCCGCTCAAACCGCCCAGCAAAAACGCCAGCACCGTGGTCAAAAAAGCGATGCCCAGGGTGTTGCGCGCGCCATACACCAGGCGGCTGAACATGTCCCGCCCGAGGTTATCGGTGCCCAGCAGGAACTGGCCGCTCCAGGGCGCAAACCCGTCACCCACCACCTGGGTTTCCCCGTAAGGTGCGAGCACCGGCGCAAACAACGCCACCAGCACGTACAGCACGATGACCAGCAGGCCGAACTTCGCGCTCAATGGCGCCCGGGCCAGTTGTGTGAGAAGGCTCATGGTCTACCCCTTGGGATGCATCAGGCGTGGGTTGGTGGCGATGGACAGCACATCGGCGCCGGTATTGAGCAGGATGTAGGTGGCGGCAAAGATCAGGCTGCACGCCTGCACCACCGGGATATCGCGCTTGGACACCGAGTCCACCAGCAACTGGCCGAGGCCCGGGTAGACAAACACTACTTCCACCACCACTACGCCCACCACCAGGTACGCGAGGTTGAGCGCGATCACGTTGACGATCGGCGCCAGGGCATTGGGCAGTGCGTGGCGCCAGATAATCCGCGACTGGCTGATGCCCTTGAGCCGGGCCATTTCGATATACGGGCTGGCCAGCAGGTTGATCAGCGAGGCGCGGGTCATGCGCATCATCTGCGCGATCACCACCAGGCTCAGGGTGGCCACCGGCAACACCGAACGTTCGAGAATGGTGGCGAATGAGGCATCCGGCGCCAGGTTGGACAGGCTGGGAAACCAGCCCAGCTTGACCGAAAACACCAGGATCAGCAGGTAGGCGACGAAGAACTCCGGGAACGACACCGCACTCAGGGCCGAGGTGTTGAGCAGGCGGTCGAACCAGCTGTTGCGGTACAGCGCGGCGAGCATCCCCAGCACCAGCGCCAGGGGCACCGAGACCAACGCCGCCAGTGCCGCCAGGCGCAAGGTGTTGCCCAGGCGAGCGCCGATCAGTTCGGCGATGGGCCGCTGGTTGGCCAGGGAAGCGCCGAGGTCGCCGTGCAGGAGGCGCAGCAGCCATTGCACGAACCGGCTCAGGGGCGGCAGGTCCAGGCCCAGTTGGGCGCGAAAGGCGGCGATGGTTTCCGGCGTGGCGGACTGGCCGAGCATGGCCTGGGCGATATCACCGGGGAGCATGCCGACCGCCAGGAAGATGATCACCGAGACGGCGAACAACGACAGCAGGCCAAGGGCGAGGCGTTGGAGTACCAGTTTGAATAGGCTATTCATGTTCGGTTCTCATGAGTGGGGCATGTTCTCGAAGGCGACACAGGACCAATGTGGGAGCGGGCTTGCTCGCGAAAGCGGTGTGTCAGCCAATACAGATAGAGACTGACCCACCGCATTCGCGAGCAAGCCCGCTCCCACATTTGATTGGTGGCGTTTCTGAAATCTTCACGCCTGCCACCACCGCTCGATCAGCCGCAACCCATCCAGTTCCCCATACGGCGCCGTCAGCGGTCCATGGCTGACGCGGTTCGAGCGGGCCGCCACGGAGCTGGCGAACAACGGCACAATCGCCCCGCCATCGTCCCGGCACAGGCTCTGCATTTCGTTGTACATCTCCTGGCGCAGCGGCGCGTTCATCTCGCCCCGCGCTGTGTTGAGCAACTGGTTGAAGCGGTCGTTATCCCAATGAGTTTCGTTCCACGCGGCGCCCTTGGCGTAGCCGATGCTGAACATGCGGTCGGCAGTCAGGCTGCTGTACCAGAACGAGGTGGTGAACGGCTGCTTCATCCAGATATTGGAGAAATAGCCATCCGCCGGCTCGCGCACCACGTCGATATCAATCCCGGCCTGGCGTGCCTGCTCCTTGAACAGCACCGAAGCATCCACCGCGCCGGTATAGGCGGCATCGGAAGCTTGCAGGCGCACCTTCAGCGCCTCCACACCGGCCTTGCGCAGGTAGAATCGCGACTTGTCCGGGTCGTAGGTGCGCTGCTCCAGGGCGGCGTTGATGAAGCGGCTGCCGGGCTGGATCGGATGGTCGTTGCCCACCAGGCCATAGCCATGCAGCACCGAGGCCAGCAGGGTTTCGCGGTTGATCGCATGCTTCATCGCCATGCGGATGTCGTTGTTCTTGAACTCGTTGCTGTCGCACAACATCGGGAAGGTGTAGTGCTGGGCGCCCTTGGTTTCTTCGATGACCAGCGTGGGATTGCGCTTGAGCAAGGCCACAGTTTTCAGGTCGACCTTGTTGATCACGTCGACTTGCCCGGTGACCAGCGCATTGACCCGCGCTGCGCCGTCGGCAATCGCCAACAGCTCGGCGCTGGCGAAGTGTGCCCTGCCCGGCTTCCAGTAATCAGGGTTGCGCTCCAGGTCCATGCGTACGCCCGGCTCGAAGCTTTTCAGGCGATAACCGCTGGTACCGATCCCGGCCTGCCAGTCGGCGGCGCCGTCCTTGGCGGGCATGATCACCAGGTGGTAATCGGCGACCACATAGGCGAAATCGGCATTGCCCGAGTGCAGTTCGAACACCACTGCATCGCTGCCCTTGGCGCTGACACTGGCCACATCGCCGATCACCGTCTTGGCCGCCGAGGTGGAGTTGGCTGCCAGGTGATGGTTGATCGAGGCCACCACGTCGTCAGCGGTCAGGCTTTTGCCGTTATGGAAGGTCACGCCCTGGCGCAGCTTGAAGGTCCAGATGCGCGCGTCGGGCGTCGACTCGAAGCTTTCGGCCAATTCGGGGATAGCGCTGCCGTCCACCGCGATTTCCGTGAGGGTGTTGTACACCGCCGAAAAGCCGACGAAGGTGAAGGTGTCGACCCAGGATCCCGGGTCGCGGGAGTCGGTGGTGCTGCCGCCGGCCAGGCCCATGCGCAGCACGCCGCCCGGCTTGGGCGTGGCCTCCTCGGCAAAGGCCTGCAGCGGCAGGCCCATGGAAAACGCGGCGGCCACGGCACCGGCTACGGCGCTGTGCTTGAGGAAGTCCCGCCGGTGCATCGCTTGAGTCATTTTGTTGTTGTTTTCGCTCATGGTGTTGCTCCTCTAAAGGTTCACACAGGCATGCTTCAACTCGATCAAGGTCACGCCGTTGCGCTTGAAACCGTTACGCAAATCCGTCTGCAGCTCATCCAGGTTCTGTGGCTCGCTGACCGTGCAGCCGAATGCCCGCGCCAGGGCGGCAAAGTCCGGGTTGCGCGGCAGTACGCCGATGGGTTCGATGTCCAGGTTCAGCATGTCGTCGCGAATCTGCCCCAGGGCGTCGTTGTTCCAGAGCAACACCACCAGCGGGCTGTCCAGTTCTTCCACGGCCGTGGCCAGTTCCTGGGCGGTGTAGAGAAAGCCCCCGTCGCCCACCAGCACCAGGCCGGGCCGTTGCGGTGCGCCGAACTTGGCGCCGATACCGGCCGGCAGGCCATAGCCCAGGGTGCCGTAGCCGGTGGGATGCAGCCAACTGCGGGTGGCGTTGCTGGGAAAGGCGTAGTTGCCGGTGTAAGCCAGTTGGGTCATGTCGCTGCTGATGAAGGCATTGGCGGGCAACTCGGCGGCCACGCGGTCGAGAATCGCCTGGTGAATGCGTTGCAACGGACCATGGCCGCTGCTGACTGCCTGGCGTAACGTCGCGACCGCAGCGGTGGCGGCATCCGCGTTGCGCGGCGTGGCTGGCAAGCGTTCCAGCAAAGCCAGCGTCGTTTGCTGGGCATCACCGTGCAACGCGACGGCGCAAGGATAGAAATCGTTGAACTTGCGCGGGTCGATATCCACCCGCAGCAGCTCGCCATTAATCGGCAGGCGTTCACGCCAGAAGTCGGTATCGGCCATTTCGGTGCCGATGGCCAACACCACATCCGCCTCGGCGATGAGCTGCCAGCCGGGCTCGACACACAGGGTCGAACCGGCATTCAGCGGATGCTCCACCGGCAACAATCCCTTGCCGGCGACACTGCTGAAAAACGGCGCCGCCAACTGCGTACTCAAGCGCTGCAAGGCATCGGCCGCCAACAGTGCACCACCACCGGCAATGATCATCGGGCGCTTGGCCGCGGCCAGTTTTGCCACTGCCTGATCAAGGCTTTCAGCCGATGGCAAACCGCGTCCGGGACGGCGCACCACCTCATTGCTCCAGTCCCGTTTGATCGGCGCCGACAGTACATCCAGCGGCACCGAAATATGCACCGGGCGCGGTCGCTCACTGTCGAACACCGCGTAGGCCCGCGCGATCAACTCCGGCAAATCCTCGGCGCTCAACGCCACCGCTGAAAACGCAGTGATGGGCGCGGTCATCGCCCGCTGGTCCTGGGTTTCATGCAGGCAGCCCCAGCCTTTGCCGAGGCTGGCGGTGTGGTTGACGCTGGAAATCACCAGCAGCGGAATCGAGTCGGCATACGCCTGGCCGATCGCCGTCGCGGCGTTGGTCACCCCCGGCCCGGTGATGATGAAACACACCCCCGGCTTGCCGCTGACCCGCGCATAACCGTCGGCCATAAAGCCGGCGCCCTGCTCGTGGCGGGTCAGCACATGCCGAATACCGCTGCCCGGCAAGCCGCGATACAGCTCCAGCGTGTGCACGCCGGGAATCCCGAACACCGTGTCGACACCATAGTTGGCCAGCAATCGCACCAGGGCCTGGCCGCCCGTCAAGGTTTTGCTTTGCATTGTCATCTCCTTCACGCCTGGGCGAGACGGATCAATGCATCGACCGCCGTGGCGCCCCGGGCATTGACCAGCAATGGGTTTACATCGAGTTCCAGCAATTGCCCGGCGTTGGCGCAGGCGTAGTCGGCCACCGCACGAATCGCCGCCACCAGGGCTTCCATGTCGGCCACTTCGCGTCCGCGAAAGCCTTGCAGCAATGCGGCGCTGCGCAGGCTGAGCAAGGCGTTGCGGATTGCGTCGTCGGTGGTCGGCAACAGCAGGCTGCGGCTGTCCTTGAGCAACTCCACAAGGATTCCACCGGCGCCGATCACCAGCGCCAGGCCGAAGTCGTTTTCGCGCTTGATGCCGACAATCAGCTCGGCCAGCGGCGACGTAGCCATGGACTCCAGCAGCAGATGATCGAACGGCACATCCGGCGCATAAGCGGCGATTTGCTCGCGCATATGAGCCAGGGCAGCAGTCAAGGCGAAGCCGTCCTGCAGGTTGAGCGCCACGGCGCCAGCTTCGGTTTTATGCGGCAAGTCGGCACTGACGGCCTTGAGTACCAGCGGGTAACCCAGCACTTTGGCATCGGCTATGGCCCGCTCGGGAGTGCTCAAGACACCGGCTGGCGTGGTCAGGCCGAAAGCCCGTAAAGCCTGCTTGGAATCCCACTCATCAAGCGACTGTCCGTGTTGTTCAAGCGCTTGCGGGCACAGCGGCACCAGTATCGACTCACCCCGCGCCAACAACGCCCGGCGATTGTCTTGATAGTCGGCAATCCGGCCCCAGGCCGCCAGCGCATCTTCCACGCCTTGCAACGCGGCAACGCCCTGGGCATGCAGACGCTCGCGAGCGTGGGCCGGGAGCAATTCAGGAAATGCAGAGGTGACAAAGCCAGTCTTGCCGTGGCGAGCCAGTGCGCTGCAAAACAGCTCCAGCAGCAGGTCGCACTCCTTGCGCTCACCGGTAAATTCCGCCGGGTAGTCGAGCACCAGCATTGCCGCATCCGCCTCGGTGCGCAGTGCCGTGTCGAGCATCGTATTAAGCGCGTCGCTGTTGCCCCAGATGGCCGTGGTGAAATCCAGCGGGTTGACCAGATTGGCGTAGCTGGGCAGCACCTGCGCCAACTCTTCACGCTGGCCTTCGTCGAGCTTCGGCAGGCTCAAATCGTTGCGCTCGGCGTAGTCGGCAATCAACCCGGCATCACCACCGGAACAGGCCAGGGCGATCAGGCTGTTGCCCGCCGGCAGATTACCGCAGGCCGCCGCTTTCAGGGTCTCGACAAAACTCACCGGCCCGCTGACCCGGATCACACCCAGGCGCGCGAACAGACTGTCGTACAGCGCATCGGAACCCGACAACGAACTGGTATGACTCAAAGCCAACTCGGCGCCGATCTGTGACACCCCGGTTTTCAGGGCGATGATCGGAATGCCTTTTTCCAGGGCCTTGTGGGCCGCACTGGCGAACCCCGGCACATTCTTCAAGCCTTCCAGGTGCAAGCCAATCGCTGTAACGCGCGGCTCGTCGAGCAGCACGTCCATCAACTCGGCAACCCCCAGCTGCGCCTGGTTGCCCACCGATGCCATATAGGCCACCGGCAGCGAACGGTCGCTCATGGACAGGTTGTAGGCAAAGTTGCCGCTCTGGGTCAGCACCGCAACGCCCTTCTCGACCGGCTTGCCGCCATGGGCCACCGGCCACAACGCCGAGCTGTGCAGGTAATCCAGCAGGCCATAGCAATTGGGGCCCAACAGCGCCATCTCGCCAGCGGCCTTGAGCAGTTGTTGCTGCAAGGCCTGGCCCTCGGCGCCGGTTTCGGCAAATCCGGAGGCGTAGCAGATGGCGCCACCGGTGCCGATGGCCGCCAGTTCGGCAACGCAGGTCAGGGTCAGCTCGCGGTTGGTGGCAATAAACACCGCGTCCGGGCCGCACGGCAAATCGGCCACGCGGCGTACGCAGGGAATGCCATCGAGGCTGTCATGCTGCGGATTGACCAGCCACATCTGGCCGGCAAAACCACCTTCTGCGCAGCGCTTGAGGGCACGGGCCATGCTACGCCCACCGACGAATGCCAGGTGACGGGGCGCCAGCAGGCGCTTGAGATTGTCGCGAATAGCCTGGGACATAAGCGTTCTCCGACCCGATCAGCGCAACAGTGGCCGCAACAGTTCGCGGGCAATAATGTGGCGCTGGATTTCCGAAGTGCCTTCCCAGATCCGCTCGATCCGCGCGTTGCGCCAGATGCGCTCCACCGGGCCTTCGTCCATCAAACCCATGCCGCCATAGATCTGCACTGCTTCATCGGCAACCTTGCCCAGTACTTCGCTGGCAAACAACTTGGCCATGCCGGCCTCGCCGTCGGTCATGGTGCCTTGGTCCATTTTCCAGGCGGTGTTCAGGGTCAGCAGTTCGGCCGCACGGATTTGCGTGGCCATGTCGGCGAGCTTGAACGAGATGCCTTGATAGGTGCCGATGGGCTGGCCGAACTGCTTGCGGTCGGCCGCCCATTGCAGGGAAACGTCCAGCGCACGCTGGGCCTGGCCGACGCAGTTGGCAGCCACCATCACCCGGCCTGCGGTCAGCCAGGCATTGGCGACTTCCCAACCTTTGCCGACTTCGCCGAGGACTTTGGAGGCTGGTACGCGGCAGTCGTCGAAGAACATTTCATAAGTGTGGTAGCCGCGGTTGCTGACGCACTTGGGGCCCCGGCGAATGGTCATGCCCGGCGTGCCACGGTCCACCAGGAACGAGGTCACGGCATTGCGTTGGCGACCGTTGTGTTCGTAGGTGTCGGTAACGGCAAACACGATGGCGAAATCCGCGTGGCCGGCGTGGCTGATGAAGTGCTTGCTGCCATTGAGCACAAAGTCATCACCGCTGCGCACGGCGCGGGTCTTGATCGCATTGGCGTCGGAACCGGCACCCGGTTCGGTCAGGGCAAAGCAGTCGATCTTCTTGCCCTGCACGCACGGCAACAGGTACTCGCCAATCTGCGCGCCGGTGCAGGCCATGAGGATTTTCGACGGCCGGGCGACAAACACATGCAGCGCCCAGGAGACTTTCGACAACTCGCGCTCAATCAACGCCTGTGACAGGTAATCCAGGCCGCCACCGCCGACGTCTTCCGGCATGTTGAAGGCATAGAAACCGGCAGCGATGGCCTTGTCACGAATCTGCGCGGCAAGCTCCGGCGAAACTTCATCGGCGCGGTCCACCGCCTCCTCGTGGGGCAACAACTCCTTGGCAACAAAACTGCGTACCGCGTCCACCAACATGTCTTGTTCTTGGCTGGGCTGGAAATTCATGGCGCTACCTGTCGATCGTTCGAGGGTGTTTTGAAGGGGAATCAGTTGCCGGAGAAGTTCGGTGGGCGCTTTTCCATCGAGGCGCGCAGGGCTTCAGCACCGTCGGCGCTGCGTCCACACAGCAGGCCGGCGGCGAGTTCCGCCTGGAGCTGCTCGGGCAGGCTGCGCCCGGCGCCTTCGCGGATGAGGGTTTTGGTCTGGGCAAACGCAAAGGTCGGGCCGTTGGCCAGGCGCGTGGCCAGCTCGGCGACGTGGGTATGCAGTTGCTCGTCGGCAACGACTTCGCCCACCAGCCCGGCGGCCAGGGCGCGGTCGGCGCTCCACAATTCATCGAGGAACAGCAGGCGCTTGGCTTGCTCGCTGCCGATCAGGCGCGGCAGATGCCAGCTGGCGCCGGCGTCCGGCGAGTAGGCCATGCTGGTGTAGCCGGCCTTGAAGCGTGCCGATTGCGCGGCGACGCGCAGGTCGCAGCACAGGGTGAGGTCCATGCCGGCACCGACCGCCGTGCCGTTGATGGCGGCGAGGGTAGGTTTGTCGAGGGTGTGCAGGCGGGTCATCAGGGCGTGGGCGGTTTCGGTCCAGCCGTAGGTTTCGAGGGCGCCACGGGCTTCGGCATCGGCCCATTCGGCAAGGTCGGCACCGGCGCAGAAGCTGCGACCGCTGCCGGTCAGTACCACCACGCGCACAGCCGGGTCGCGGTTGAAACCGTCCAGCAAGGCATGCAGGTGCTTGAGGGTCGGGATGTCCAGGGCGTTGCGCTGGGGGCCGCGATTGAGGGTGATCCAGGCAACACCTGCCTGCACCTGAGTGAGCACGGACGGATCTGTAGTCATGGAATCCTCGAATTATTTTAATTGGCTTGAGGGGTGCGACATGGGGCGATACTAAACGAGTGTTCAGTAAGGAGGCAATCGGGTAACTGCAAATATTTTTCGAGGGGAAAATGCCGGCCCGGACATTGCGTCCAGGCGGCGCGGAATCGTCAGTTCAGGGTTTGATCTGGAAGCGCTTGCGCCCGCCCGACTGCAAGCCATCGACCCAGGCTTCGCAGATCTGGATGCCCTGCTCCGGGGTGAAGGTGCCGGGATTGAGCCCCGATTCCAGCCACAAGCCGTCGAGCAAGGCGCTCAAGGCGATGGCCGCCAAATCGGCATCGAACTGCTTCCAGCCCTCCTCCCCGGCCATGTCCACCAAGGCCGAACGCATGATGGTGCGGTACTCGCCATAGGAGTGTTCGTGGGCCTGGTTGATCGCCGGGGCCGTCTTGACCGCCCCCCAGAACACCAGCCAGGCATCCAGCAGTTGCGGGTCGAGCAATTCGGGGGAGAACGAGCCGCGGAAGAACGCCGACAGCCGCTCCCGCGGACTGGGCGGCGCCTTGGCCATCGCATCCCGCAGCAAGTCCATGACCTGCCGGGTGATTGACCGATAGGCCTCGGCCACCAGCTCATCCTTGCCCGAGTAGTGATGACTGATCAGCCCCACCGACACCCCGGCCTCGGCGCTGATCTTGCGGATCGACGCGCCCTGGAAGCCGTCGCGCTTGAGGCAGGCCAACGTCGCCTGCACCAGATTGGCCTTGCGCAACTCCGGTTCCATGCGGGAGAAACGGGATTCCTGGGTCATGAGGCGGTGTCCTTGGGTTGAGTCGGCTGGACGACTCTACCTCACTCCCGGAACCCCGGCGACACCCGATCCAGTAACCGCAGCAATGCCGCCCATGCCAGTTGCATGGCGTCCGGGTCTGCCAGTTCGCCCTCTTCCAGTGGTCGGCCTGGCTCATTGAACTGCCGCTCGGTGTATTCACACACGTGCGCAGGCGGCAGGATCAGCTTGCCGCACGCCTGGGCGGCGATCTGGATATCGCAGGCCTTCTCCAGGTAATACATGCGCAGGAACGCCTGGCTGACCGTCTCCCCTACCGTCAACAAACCATGGTTGCGCAGTATCAACACCGGCTTGTCGCCGAGGTCGCGCACCAGTCGCTGTTGCTCGTCCATGTCCAGCGCCACGCCTTCGTAGTCGTGGTAGGCGACCTTGCCGTAGAACTCCATGGAAATCTGGTTCACCGGCAACAGCCCGCATTCCAGTGCCGCCACCGCACAGCCGGCGCGGGTGTGGGTGTGCAGCACGCACTGCGCATCTTCGCGGGCGCCGTGAATCGCGCTGTGAATCACAAACCCCGCCGGGTTGACGCCATGGGCCGAAGCCTCGACCGCACGTCCGTCCAGGCCGATCTTCACCAGGCTGGAGGCGGTGATCTCCTCGAACATCAGCCCATAGGGGTTGATCAAAAAGTGATGCTCGGGCCCCGGGATACGCACCGAGATATGGGTGAAAATCAAATCGCTCATGCGAAAGTGCGCGATCAGCCGGTAGCAGGCGGCAAGCTCTTCGCGCAGCTGTTGTTCGGTGGCCCCAGGCATTTTTATTCTCCAGGCGGGTGGGTGATGTGGTTGACGCTAATCCAGTCGCCAGTAAAAAAACAAGTTGATTTTTTACTGAGGCTGACCTCCTATAGAAAAATAATAACAACAGCGCCTGGAGTATCCGCACCATGTCGCCCCATGCCTTTCCGCATCTTTTTGAACCGCTGGTACTGCGCGGCAAACGCCTGAAAAATCGCATCATGTCCAGCGGGCACGACACCTCGATGCCCACCGACAACCAGGTCAACGAGCAGTTGATCGCCTACCACCGGGCACGCGCCGAAGGCGGCGTGGGGTTGATTGTGTTGCAGGTGGCCGGGGTGCACGACAGCGCCCGCTACACCTCCCATGTGCTGATGGCCACCGATGACAGCTGCATCGACGGCTATCGCCGACTGGCCGAAACCTGCCACGCCCACGGCACCGTGGTGCTGTCGCAGATTTTCCATCCGGGGCGGGAAATCATGGAGTCGGCCGACGGTTTGCTGGCGGTGGCTTACTCGGCTTCCGGGGTGCCCAACGAACGCTTCCGGGTGATGCCGCGCGCCCTTGACCAGACAATGATCGACGAGATCGTCGCCGGCTACGGCGCTGCGGCAAGGCGCCTGTATCAGGCCGGGATTGACGGTGTGGAAGTGGTCGCCAGCCATGGTTACCTGCCCGCGCAATTTCTCAACCCGCGGGTGAATCGCCGCACCGACGGCTACAACGGCGAGCTGGAACAACGCCTGCGTTTCCTGCGGGAAATCATCGCCACGGTGCGTGCCGAAACCGACGAGCACTTCATCATCGGGCTGCGCATTTCTGCCGATGAACGCGACCCCGAAGGCCTGACCGAAGAGGATTCCCTGGCCGCCGTGCAACAGCTGCAATCACACCTGGATTATGTGCACATCGTTGCCGGCACCTCGGCCTCCCTCGGCGGCGCGATCCATATCGTGCCGCCCATGGCCATTGCCCCGGCGTACCTGGCGACAGAAGCGGCGACGTTCAAGACGCACCTGTCGATTCCGCTGTTCGTTACCGGGCGCATCAACCAGCCCCAGGAGGCCGAATTGATGCTGCAACGCGGCCAGGCCGATGTGTGCGGCATGACCCGCGCGCTGATCTGCGACCCGCGCATGCCGGTCAAGACCTCAAGCGGCCATGCCGAGGATATACGCGCCTGCATCGCCTGCAATCAGGCGTGCATCGGCCACTTCCACAAAGGCCTGCCGATCTCCTGCATCCAGCATCCCGAGACCGGCCGCGAATTGCAGTTTGGCCAACTGCAACCGGCACTGCGACGCCAGCGGATCATGGTCGCCGGTGGCGGCCCGGCAGGGATGAAAGCGGCAGCGGTGGCGGCGCAGCGCGGACATGAGGTGACCTTGTATGAAGCCAGTGCCCAATTGGGCGGCCAGGTGCTTCTGGCGCAGTTACTGCCCCGACGCAGCGAGTTCGGCGGCGCCAGTACCAACCTGCAGCGCGAGATGGAACTGGCCGGGGTCCGCGTGGTGCGCAACACCCGCGTCGACCGCCCATTGGTGGAACGCGAACAACCTGACCGGGTGATCATCGCCACCGGCGCCGAGCCCTACTGGCCGGCCTTCGAACGCGGCGGCGAGCTACAGGTGGTGGATGCCTGGCAAGTACTGCGCGATGAGGTGCAACTGGGCCGTTCGGTGGTCGTCGTGGACTGGCGTTGCGACTGGATCGGCCCGGGCATTGCCGAGCGCCTCACCCGCGCCGGCCATCAGGTGCAACTGGCGGTGAACGGCACCCATTGCGGGGAAAACCTGCCGTTGTACGTGCGTGACCAACTGGCCGGCGAACTGCATCGGCTGGGCATTCCGATCATCCCTTACGCCCGTTTGTACGGCTGCGACGACACTACCGTCTACCTGCAACACACCGCCAGCGGCGAGCCGATGTTGCTGGAAAATATCGACACCCTGGTGTTGTGCCAGGGCCACCAGCCGGTGGACACTCTGGGCGCAGAACTGGAAGGCCTGGTGGCGTTCACGCAGATCGGCGATTGCCTGGCGCCGCGTACCGCCGAAGAGGCGATTTATGAAGGATTGAAAGTAGCGTGGGACATTTGAACGACCAACCGCCACAGCTGTTTCTCGGCACCCGCATCCGCGGCTTGCGCAAGGCCCGGGGCATGACGCTTACCGAATTGGCGCAGATGAGCGAATTGACGGCCGGCTATATCAGCCAACTGGAACGCAACCTCGCCTACCCGTCGATCCCGGCCTTGTTCAACATCGCCCGCAGCCTGGGGGTGACGATCCAGTGGTTTTTTGCCAGTGAGACCACGCCGGCAGCGGAGGATGAAGGTTTTGTGGTGCGCAGGAACAATCGCCAGAGCATTCACTATGAGGACGGGATCGTCGACCAGTTGCTGACGCCCCTGCCCAATCATCAATTGGAGATGCTGCACTCGCGCTTTCCACCGGGCACCTATAGCCAGCAGAGCTATAGCCATGAGGGTGAAGAGGCGGGTTATGTGTTGAGCGGAACGTTTGAGTTATGGGTGGGCGAGCGGCATTTTCAGCTGGTTGAAGGCGACAGTTTCAGCTTCCCCAGCAGTGAGCCCCATCGCTATGGCAACCCCGGAAAGGTGGATGCGGTGGTGATCTGGGTGATTACGCCGCCGACGTTTTAGACCGTTGGAGTGAATGGAGACGTTTCCTACGGGAACTGGCGACGCTGGCACGCCGGCCATCAATGGCGGGGGTCAAGGCCGCTTGCTATAAAAACGACTACATCTTTTCGAGGTCGTCGCCATGTTTGGATTGTATTCGTTGTTTGCCGGTAAGCCGACTCAGGATGACTTGGATACGGTAGAAGCCATCAAGTCAAAAAGAACCATGAGGATTGAGGGAGAATGGGGTATTTCAGTCTCCGCCGAAGAAGTCATGGAATCCGAGGCCTACAAAGCAGCAATTCGCCAAGTCCGCAAAATGGAGGCCAATGATTCATGGGCCTGCTGATCATTTTCCCGTTACTGGTCAGCGGTTATCTGGTGTGTATCAAGCATCCCTATTACTACTGCCGGCTGCATCGTTTTGAAGGGCAGTTACTCTATCTACAGGTTGCGCGACTGGGGCTGGTTTGCCTGGTCGTCGCTAGCCTGGCAAGTGCCTTGACTCTGGCATTTGCAGGTCGTGAGGTTGCAACAGACTACGGCAGCTATCTTGGCGCCCTGTTGGTAGAGCTCGATATTGCCAACAAAAAGAATGCCGCACTTTGGGTTTTTTGGCTGCAGACCGGTTTGACCACCCTGGTCATTCCTTCCCTCTGGGCGAGACTGTATGTCAACGCGAAGAAAAAACAGCTGAAGTTGAAATCCGATGAACAACTCAACTGCCGGCTCGCCTTGAACATCCTTGAAGGCACGCCTTTCAAATACCTGCTCAAAGAATCCATCCAGAAGTACACGCCTTGCATGTTCAGCTTGAACGATCGAAAGGTGTATGTCGGCATTTTCGTATTCGTGGGCATGCCCACCGAGTCAGAAGGAATGGACCACACCTTCACTCTTCTGCCCCTGCTCAGCGGCTACCGTGACAAGGACACACTGGAAGTCAACCTGGGCACGCGTTATTCAGACAACAGCCACCCTGCCCCCATCATGCTCATCCAGGAAAACGTAGTCTCCGTCACTCGCTTCGACTTCACCACCTGGAACACTTCACACGCTCGAACGAACCACCCACCTCGACAGGAGCCGTTCTTCAATCACCGCTCCATCCGTACGACAAAAGCCTCAAGCGCCTGCGCCTGAGGTTTTGAAATAATCCAGGGGCTGCGCCTCGGGGTTCAGTGCACACAAAAACGCAACACTGAACTGCACCGATTGTGATGGCCGCTTCACACCGGGGTTTATATAGTCGTCCCTACTGCAACCCGCCATGAGCCAGCCGGCCCATCACAAGGAAGCGTTCGATGACTGACCTGCATACCCTTACGGCCGCCGAACTGTTGGCGCAATTTGCCAGCCGGCAACTCGCGCCCATCGACTACTACGACCAACTCCTGGCCCACATCGACCGCTGGGAGCCGCAGATCAACGCGCTCTATGCCTTCGACCCGCAACAGGTGCGTCAGCAGGCCCAGGCCTCCACCGAACGCTGGAACAAGGGCCAACCCAACGGCGCCCTTGATGGCGTACCGGTGACTCTCAAGGAATTGATCGCCACCGAAGGCGTGCCCATTCCCCTCGGCAGCGCGGCCACCCGCCTGACCCCGGCCCTCAGGGACGCACCGCCCGCAGCCCGCATGCGTGAAGCGGGCGCGATAATCCTGGCCAAGACCACCAACCCGGACTTCGGCATGCTGTCTTCCGGCCTGTCGAGCTTCCACGGCATCACCCGCAACCCGTGGAACACCGCCAACAACACCGGAGGTTCCAGCTCCGGTGCCGCCGCAGCGGCCGCCGCCGGTTACGGCCCGCTGCACGTGGGCACCGACATCGGTGGCTCGGTGCGCCTGCCCGCCGCCTGGTGCGGCCTGGTGGGATTCAAGCCGACCCTGGGCCGCATCCCCATCGACCCGTACTACACCGGCCGCGCCGCCGGGCCCATGACCCGCACCGTCGACGACTGCGTGCTGTTGATGCAACACCTGGCCCGCCCCGATGCCCGCGATGCCACCAGCCTTCCGCCGCTCACCACCCAGTGGAGTAACCAGCCGCTGTCAGTCAGGGGCCTGCGCGTCGGCCTGATGCTTGAACCCGGCGCAGGCATGCAGCCTGAGGGCTTCGTGTGTGAAGCCGTGGAGCAAGCCGCGCGGCTGTTCGAAGCCCACGGCGCCAAGGTCACGCTGATCCCGCCAATCATGGACCGCGCACAACTCGATGGCCTCGACCATTTCTGGCGCGCCCGCCAGTGGGGCGATTTGTCGGCCCTGAGCAGCGAGCAGTTCGACAAGGTCTTGCCGTACATCCGCGACTGGGCCGCGCCGGGCGCCGAGATCAGCGGCGTACAAGCCGTAAAGGGTTTCAACCAGACCTTTGAAATGCGCCGCCGCGCCGCGCAGGTGTTCACCGAACTCGACCTGGTGCTGTCCCCCACTAACCAGGTCAATGCCTTCCCGGCCGAGTGGCCATCACCGAGCAACAACCCGCAACTGCCGTTCGAACACATCGTGTTCACGGTGCCGTGGAACATGGGCGAGCAACCGGCGTTGTCGATCAACTGCGGTTTCGCCGCCGATGGCATGCCCATCGGCCTGCAGATGATCGCCCCGCGTTTTGCCGATCAATGGCTGCTGCAAATCGCTAAAACCTACGAGAGCTGGCGTGGCGCAATCCACCACTGGCCGAATCCTTCCTGACTTTTGACGCTGTAAGAACTGCCCACCCACACGCCAGCTCCGGGCCCTCTTGGCCTGGAGCTCGGACGACCTATAACTAAAATTGAGGGGCTGGTATGCACACTGAGCAATTGACACGATCCGATCCTGATCACGCACCCGAAACACCGTCCCCGGACGCCGGCAAAAAGAGCATCTTCGCCGTGGTCCTGGGCAACGCCGTGGAGTTTTTCGACTTTGGTGTGTACGCAACCTTTGCGGTGATGATCGGCCACACGTTCTTCCCGTCCGACAGCGCCTTCGTCAGCCTGATGCTGTCGGTCACGGCGTTCGGTATCGGCTTTATCGTCCGGCCCCTGGGCGCAGTACTGATCGGCGCCTACGCCGACCGCGTCGGGCGCAAACCGGCGATGCTGTTGACCCTGGTAATGATGGCCGTGGGCACCGGCAGCATCGCGATATTGCCCGGTTACGAGACCATCGGTATCGCGGCGCCGATCCTGCTGGTACTCACCCGCATGATCCAGGGCCTGGCCTGGGGCGGTGAAGCCGGCCCCGCCACCACCTACATCCTCGAAGCGGCGCCACCCCACAAACGCGGGACCTACGCCTGCTGGCAAGTAGTCGCCCAGGGCGTCGCAGCCATGGTGGCCGGGCTGGTAGGGTTCACCCTGACCAAGGTCATGTCCCCGGAAGACCTCAACAGCTGGGGCTGGCGCGTGCCGTTCGTGTTCGGCCTGCTGGTGTTGCCGATCGGCATCTACATCCGCCGCAACCTCGCCGAAACCTTCCACGGCCACGGCGAGCAAACCAGCACCGGCGACCTGGTACGGGAAGTCTGCGGCAAGCACCGGCGCGCACTGGTGCTGGGGTTGCTGATCCTTTCCGGCAGCACCATCACCCAGTACTTCCTCAACTACATGACCACCTTCGCCCTCACCGAACTGAAGCTTCCCACCAGCATTTCGATGCTCTCGACCCTGGTGGCCGGCGCCGCGATGGCCGTGTGCGCGGTGGCTGGCGGCATGCTCTGCGACCGCTTCGGGCGCCGTACGATCCTGATGACACCGCGGGTGGTGTTGCTGTTGATTTTATTCCCGGCCCTGCAACTGATGACCGAGCACCCAAGCCCGGCGACCTTCCTGTTGACCCTGGCGGTACTCTCGGGCCTGCACGGCATGAGTGGCGCGGCGCTGATCGTGTTGCTGGTGGAAAGCTTCCCGAAATCCGTGCGCTCCACCGGTTTCTCCATCGTCTACGCCTTCGGTGTGGCAGCGTTCGGCGGCACCGCGCAGATCATCATCACCTGGTTGATCGGCACCACCGGCGACCCGATGTCGCCGGTCTGGTACCTGCTGATCGCCAACCTGGTGTGCCTCACCGCCGCCTGGTTCGCCAAGGAAACCCGTCCGCCGCTGCCCGGCAGCCCGGCCCGCGAAACCCGGCTCGCAGAAGCTTCGGTTCGCTGAATACCTTTTCCCACTGTCCCGCGTCTTTTCGCCACCGACCGGCAGCACCTGAGGGCCTGCCGGGACGGTCGCCTTACGTCTGATTTGTATGGGGATTTACCATGTATCCACGTCTTTTACTGGCCGTCACCCTGGCGTCCAGCACCCAGGCTTTCGCCCAGGAAAACGCCCAGGCCAGCGCACCGGGCTTTCTCGAAGGCAGCACCCTGGACCTGAACCTGCGCCACTACTATTCCAACCAGCACACCAAACGCACCACCCACTTGAGCATCAAGAAAGCCGGCGGCGTCGAGCCCACGCGTGTACGGGAAACCTGGGTGCAGACCAGCATGCTCAAGTACAGCTCCGGCTACACCCAGGGCCTGATTGGCGTGGGCGTGGATGCGGGGATCTTCAGCGCGGTCAACCTGGAGCGCGGGCACGGCAAGGTGGCCACTGGCGGCGACCGGGTGCTGGTGGACGGCGACGGCGATGCGATTCCCACCTGGAGCCGCCTGGGGGTGGGCGACGTGCGTTTTCGCCTGTCGAGCACCGAGATCAAGGCGGGTCGGCTGATGACCGACAATCCGATCCTGCGTTACAAGGACAACCGCGCCCTGCCCTCCAGCTTCCAGGGCGTGGGCTTGTTCAGCAACGAATTCGACTGGCTGTCGGTGCAGGGCGGCAGCTTCGAGCGGGCGATTCCACGCACCGGCACCGGCGCCGAAAAGCTCACCACCACCTTCGGCAACCGCGCCTACAGCGGCGCACGCATCAGCTACCTGGGAGCCACGGTAAAACCGGGTTACGGGCTGGAAGCCAGCGTCTACGCGTCGCGTTTCGAAGACATGTGGGACCAGACCTACGTCGGCCTGACCCACCGCATCGGTGACAAAAGCGACATCGCCTTGAAGACCGTCTTCAACTACTACCACACCAGCGACTCGGGCGACAAAAACCTCGGCTACATCGACAATAACGCCGCCAGCCTGGCCTTCACCGCCACGCACCTGGCCCACAGCCTGACCCTGGCCTGGCAGCAGGTATTCGGCAACGAATACTTCGACTACGTGTGGGAGTCCACCGGCAACTACATGGCCAACTCGCTGTACTCGGACTACAACGGCCCCAACGAAAAGTCCTGGCAGTTGCGCTACGACCTGGACTTCGCCGCCTACGGTGTGCCCGGCCTCACCGCCAGCCTGTGGCACGCCAAGGGTTGGGACATCGACGGCACCCATTACGATGGCGACCGCAACGGCCACAACACCGGCTACAACGTGCGCAGCCTGGATGGCGCCAAGCACAACGAAAACGGCTTGATGCTGGCCTATGTGATTCAGTCCGGAACACTCAAGAACACCGTACTGCGCACCATCGTCTACAACCATCGCGCCAGCGGCGGGCAGATTGACGGCAGCTACGATGAGTTCCGCCTCGTCGCCAATGTGCCGATCAACATCTTCTGAGGCTCAGGCTCAGTTCAGCGAACAACGCTGCATCGCCCCCGCCAGCATTTCCTGGCACTTGAGCACCGCCACCGAGCGGGGGCGGTTGCGGTACACGCAGAGGTCGATGCGGATGCGGCCGAGGTCTTCATCGGCGATCGGCACGGCGACCAGGCCGTCGCCCAGGTCCCGCACGTCTGCCTCGACCTGGGGCAAAATCAGCACCGCTGCCCGTTGCCGGGCCAGGCTCTTCTGCACTTCCAGGGAGCTGGTGGTGAACACCGGTTCGAGGGTGACGCCGCGTTTTTTTGCCGCCACTTCCAGGGCCTGGCGCACGCCGTAGGCCGAGTCGGGAATCGCCAGGGGCTGGCCTTGCAGTTCGCTCAATTCGATGCTGTCGCGCTGGGCGAAGGGGTGTTCGGCGCTGACCAGCACCCGGTGCCATAACTGGCAGTGGGCGGTGACTTCGACGTCGGCGCGCTCTTGCAGGTAGAACGCCAGGCCCAGGTCCGCCTCGCCGCTGCACAGGGCGTCGAGGGTGGCCGAGGCGCTGGCGATCACGATGTTGAAGGTGACCTTGGGGTGGGCGCGGTAGAAGGTGGCGAGCACCGGGGCGAGCACGGTGGAAACGATACTTTCTGACACATGGATGCTGATGTTACCGGCCACCTGGCTTTGGCGGCTGGCGATGACTTCGCGTACCTGGTCGAGGCCGCGCAGGGTTGAGGTGACTTGTTCGGCCAGGCACTCGCCCTCGGCGGTGAGGCGGATGCCGCGGGGGCCGCGCTCAATCAGGGCGGCGCCGAAGAAGTGTTCCAGGTGTTCGATCTGGCGGCTGACGGCGGTGGGGGTGACGTAAAGACGTTCGGCGGCCTTACGCAGGGAGGCGCAGCGGGCGACCTCGTGGAAATATCGCAAGGCGCGTAGTTGCATGGGGGGTGCTCCTTTTTTGGGGGGGTGGATTGGGGAGGACGCAATTACTGCGCCATGCGGGTGTACATATCCGTTTCTTCGGTCACGGCGTCCTGCCGGTTTACCCGCTCTGCACTACCCGCGTTCGCTCAGATCAAGATCAAAAGCAAATCTGCTTTTCTGTGGGAGCTGGCTTGCCTGCGATGCAGACAACTCGGTGCATCAGGTACACCCAGTTGATGCCATCGCAGGCAAGCCAGCTCCCACATTTGACCGTGCCCGCTTCAGCTTTTGATTTTGCTTCTAAAC
>NZ_JACAPJ010000039.1:0-17581 GCF_013385765.1 Pseudomonas sp. C8002 | reverse complement strand
GCTGTAAGAGCGGAACCAATATCAGCCATAACCGAAGAAACGGATATGCACACCCCCACCATTTACGACCCATCCAAACCAAAAGCGACCCCCTCCGTTGACGCCCCACCCCAAACCCCTATTAAGTACTATTAATCCGCATTAATAGGATCAATCAAACACCATGCTAAGCCGCCCGTTGCGCCGCAAACGCCAGAAGCTCTCCGACGTGATCGTCGAGTCGGTCAAACGCTCCATCGTCACCGACGCCCTGAAGCCCGGCGACCGCTTGCCCACCGAACGCGAACTGATGGAAAGCTTCCAGTGCTCCAAAGGCTCCGCCCGCGAAGCCCTCAAGGCGCTGGAAGTCGAAGGCCTGGTCAACACCCGCACCGGCCCGAGCGGCGGCGCCTATCTCAACCAGGCCGGCACCGAACCCGCCAGCCGCGCCCTGCGCAACTACCTGCACTTCCAGCACCTGGACGGCCAACAGGTCTACCAGCTGCGCAAAGTCATCGAAGTCGAACTCGCCGTCTCGGTCCTGGGCCGCCTGAGCGAAGACGACTACCGCGCCCTCCAGGACAACGTCGATTTCTGCAGCGCCCCCGAAGACAGCGAAGCCGGCCAACGCGAACAACGCATCGCCGAACTCGAATTCCACAACCTGCTGGCCAAGGCATGCCCCAACCCGCTGCTGAGCTTCATGGCGCAATTCCTCAACGACCTGCTGCGCGACCTGGTCGTCCTGAAAAAAGCCTACAAACCCAAGCGCAAGCAATTCGACGCCGCCAACCTCGACTACCACAAACAACTGCTGATCGCCTTCCGAGCCGAAGACGAAGCCACCGTACGCAGCCTGATGCACGAACACATGTGCGACGCCGAACACCACATGACCGCCCTTGAAGGTGAAGTCAGCCCGCACTTTCTGCTGGAGTTCGACCACAACCACTAAGCCGCACCCTCCACCAATAAAAGGCCTGCCCACAGGCCGTGCTCCACCGTATCGCCATTGCCACTCCTGCCAATAACTAATCCAGGGAGTCACCCCATGCAGCGTCGTACGTTGTTGAAAGCCAGTCTCACCGCAGCCGCCGCCCTCAGCCTCCCGCTGAGCGTGCGTTCTGCATTCGCCGCCGAGCCTTTTACCTTTTACGGCCTCAAGTCCATGTCTGGCGCCTTTGCCAGTTATGGCAAATTTGCCGACATGGGTTCACGCCTCGCGGTGGAACAGTATCCCGAGTTGCTCGGCCGCCCGCTGGTCTACAAAGTGATCGACACCGAAGGCAACGCCGGCAAGGCCGTGCGTAAAGTCCAGGAAGCGATCCAGCAGGACGGCGCACGCTTTTTCCAAGGCTGTACCCTGTCGTCTTCGGCACTCGCAGTGGCCAAGGAAGTGAGCAAGGCCGGTGGCGTGTTCATGACCCCGGTGGGCGCCGATGAAGTCACCGGCAAGGACTGCAACAGCGCCACGTTCCGCTGGTCGGTGCCGACCTACGGCGCGATCCGCGAGACCCTCGTGCCGTTGATCAAGCTGCTGCCCGACGCCAAGCGCTGGTACACCATCACCCCGCAATACGTGTTCGGCGAAGCCCTGCTCGAAGGCGCCAAATCGGTGCTGGCCGAGCATGGCCTGGAACACGCCGGCAACAGCTACCACTCGCTGCAGGAGCAGGAGTTCTCCGGCTACCTGACCAATGCCATCGCCGCCAAACCCGATGTGCTGGTACTGCTGAACTTCGGCAGCCAGTCGTCCAACACCCTGCGCCAAGCGGTGAACTTCGGTATCAAGGAGCGCATGAAAGTGTTGCTGGTGTGGTCCGCCGGCCTCGACCAGTTCCAGGAGCTGGGCAGTGACGTACTGGAAGGTGTGTACCTCGGCGCTCAGTACTGGCATCAGGTCGACACCCCGCTCAACCGTGACCTGGTGAAACTCACCAAGGCCAAATACGGCATCAACCCCACTTACCCGCTGGCCGCCGACTACATCAGCACCAAGGTCATGCTCGAAACCATCATCTCCACCGGCAGTTTCGACGGGCCGACCGTGGCCAAGGCCATGCAGGGCCTGAGCTACGAAGGCCCCACCGGCAAGGAGTCGATCCGCGCCGGCGACCATCAGGTGATCAAGGACTACTACCTGCTGGTGGGCAAGGCCGCAGGCGACATGGCCGACAAGGACGATCTGGCCAAGGTGCTCAGCTCCGGCCAGTCGTTCCCGCCGGTGGAAGCCACGGGCTGCGTGCTCGGCTGATCCGCTGAAAATCTACTGGTGACACAGCGCAGGGCCGCTCATGCGGCCGCCTGCCGAGGGTTCCTGCATGCTTAATCTTTACCTGTTCCAGATTCTCAACGGCCTGGGCCTTGGGATGATCTACTTCCTGATCGCGGTCGGCTTGACGATCATTTTCGGCCTGCTGAACTTCGTCAACTTCGCCCACGGTGCGTTCTTTTTGCTGGGTGCCTACATCTGCTACACCGCCGTCAGCCTCACCGGCAGCTTCTGGCTGGCGCTGCTGATTGCGCCGCTGGTGGTGGCCGCGCTGGCCTGGGTGATCGAGCGATTATTGATCCAGCGGATTTATCACTTGCCGCACATGTTCCAGATTCTGGTGACCCTGGGGATTGCCCTGATCATCCAGGAAGCCAGCGTGATGATCTGGGGCCCGGTGGGCAAGAGCGTCGCCGTACCGGAATTGCTGCGCGGGGTGCTGGTGGTGGGCGATTTTGTCTACCCCTACTACCGCCTGTTCCTGATCGTGTTCTCCGGCCTCGTCGGCCTGGGCCTGTGGCTGTTGCTGGAACGCACGCGCTTCGGCGCCCTGGTGCGGGCCGGCAGTGAAAGCACGGAAACCGTGTCCCTGCTGGGCACCAACATTTTCCGCCTGTTCTCCATGACCTTCGCCCTCGGCGTGGCCCTCGCCGGTGTGGCCGGTGTGCTGTTCGCCCCGTTGCGCGGCGCCCAGCCCTTTGTCGGCCCGGAAATCCTCGGCGTGGCGTTCGTGGTGGTGGTGATTGGCGGCATGGGTTCCTTCAGCGGTGCACTGGTGGGCGGCCTGCTGGTCGGCGTGGTGCAAAGCCTGATGACCACACTCTGGCCCCAGGGCGCGAGCCTGATGATCTACGGTGCGATGGCCGTGGTGATCCTGGTGCGTCCTTACGGCCTGTTCGGGAGAGCCTGACATGAGCGAGAAAAATCCCCTGCCGTTCGCCAAGACCCAGTCGCGCTACATGCTGCTGTTGGTGCTCGTGGTATTGATCGGCCTGCCGTTGATTCTGCCCTCGGCGACCCTGGCCACCGAGATCCTGATATTTGCCATGGCCGCCCTCGCCTGCAACCTGCTGCTGGGTTACACCGGGCTGCTGTCGTTCGGCCAAGGCATCTTCTTCGGGGCCGGCGCCTACTGCGCGGCGCTGTTGATGATTCACCTGCAACTGGGGCTGTTCAGCGCACTGCTGGGTGCCGCCGTCGCCGGTGGTTTCCTGGCTTTCCTGGTGGGCGCCCTGGCGATCCGCCGCACCGGCATTTACTTCGTGATGCTGACCCTGGCCTTCAGCCAGATGGCCTACTTCGTCGCCTACACCCTGAGCGACTGGACCGGCGGCGACAACGGCCTGCTCAGCGTGCCGCGCCCGGAAATCCGCATCGGTGACACGGTGCTGTTGTCCCTCACCGATGCCCGTGCGTTCTACGGGTTTGTCGCGGTGCTGTTCCTGTTGATCTTCATCGGCGCCCGCCGGGTGATCGCCTCGCCATTCGGCAGCACGCTGATGGCGATTCGCGAAAACGAAACCCGCGCTTCGGCCATCGGCTATGACACCCGCCACTTCAAGATCCTGGTGTTCGTACTGTCCGGCGCCGTCACCGGGATTGCCGGGGCGCTGTACGCGATGCTGCTGCACTTTGTGCCGCTGTCGAACATCGACCTGGCGATGTCCGAAAACATCCTGATCATGACCATCGTCGGCGGCACCGGCTCGCTGTTCGGCTCGTTGCTGGGCGCCGGTTCCATCGTGCTGCTGGGGGACTTCCTTTCCGATCTGTGGCCGCGCTGGCTGATGCTGCTGGGGGTGATCCTGATCCTGGTGGTGATCTTCATGCGCGGCGGTTTGTGGGGCGGTCTGTCGACCCTGTTCGACCGTGTGCGCGGCAGCCGCAAGGCCGACGTTGTGACCAAGGAGAAGCTGTCATGAGCATCCTGCTGGAAACCAAGAACCTGGAACTGGCCTACGGTGCGTTCCACGCGGTGAACGGCGTCAACCTCAAGGTCGAAGCCGGCACCATCCACACCATCATCGGTCCCAATGGCGCGGGCAAGACCAGTTTGTTCCACTGCCTGACCGGCGAACGCCAGGCCACCGCCGGGGCAATTCATTTCGACGGCAAGAACCTGATGCGCAAACCGGCCCACGGCCGCGTCGGCCTGGGCATGGCGCGCTCGTTCCAGCTCACCAGCCTGTTCCAGAACCTCAGCGTGCGCGAAAACCTGCGCCTGGCCGCCCAGGGTCGCGACGGCGCCCGCGCGCTGAACTTCTGGCGCCGGGTCGACAGCAAGCGCGAACACCTGGAAATGGCCGACCAGGTGCTGGAACGCCTGCAACTCACCGCCCGCGCCGACACCCTGGCCGGCGAGTTGTCCCACGGCCAGCAGCGGGTATTGGAAGTCGGCATGTCGATCTGCTCCAGACCCAAGCTGCTGATGCTCGACGAACCCACCTCGGGCATGGGCATCGACGACATCCCGATCATGACCCAACTGATCAGCGACCTCGGCCGCGACCATACCGTGCTGCTGATCGAGCACAACATGAGCATCGTCATGTCCATCAGCCAACGCATCACCGTGATGAGCCACGGCCAGATCCTGGTGGAAGGCACACCGGAATTCGTGCGCGCCGACGAGCGCGTGCGCACCGCCTACCTGGGAGAAGCCGCCTGATGCTGACCGTCGACAATATCCACTCCTACTACGACAAGAGCCACGTCCTTGAAGGCGTGTCCCTGACCGTCAACCCTGGCGAACTGGTGACCCTGTTGGGGCGCAACGGCGCCGGCAAGACCACCACCCTGCGCAGCATCCTCGGGATCATCTGCCCGCGCCAGGGCCAGATTCACTTCAACGGCCAGCCGCTGGTGGGGCAGAAAATCTTCGAAATCGCCCGCCAGGGCCTGGCGCTGGTGCCGGAGAACCGCGGGATTTTCCGCCTGCTCACGGTGGAGGAAAACCTGCGCATTGCCGTGCGCAAGACCAGCCGCTGGCAGATGGAAGACGTGTACGGCATGTTCCCGCGCCTCAGGGAGCGCCGTAAAAACGCCGGCCACGCGCTGTCCGGCGGTGAGCAACAGATGCTCGCCATCGCCCGCGCGCTGCTCAACGACCCCAAGCTGCTCATCCTCGATGAGCCCACCGAAGGCCTCGCGCCGGTGATCGTCGACGAGCTGGTGAAGATCCTGCGCAAGGTCAAGGAAGACGGCCTGCCGGTGCTGCTGGTGGAACAGAACCTGATGGTCTGCGACAAGCTCGCCGACCGCCATTACGTCCTCGAACAGGGCCGCGTGGTGTACGAAGGCAGTGCCGAAGCCTTCCGCGCCGACCCGACGATCAAGAACCGTTACCTGGCCCTGAGTGCCTGACCGGAGACTGCTGATGAATAGTTTTGCGCAACCGCTCCAGAGCAACGCCCCGCTGATCAACCGCGAGCGCCTGTGGCAATCGCTGATGGACCTCGCCCGCCTCGGCGCCACACCCAAAGGCGGCGTGTGCCGCCTGGCCCTTACCGACCTCGACCGCCAGGCCCGCGACCTGTTCGTGCAATGGTGCGAAGCCGCCGGGTGCAGCGTCAGCGTTGACGCCATCGGCAATATCTTTGCCCGCCGTGCCGGGCGTAATCCGGCACTGGCGCCGGTGATGACCGGCAGCCATATCGACACCCAGCCTACCGGCGGCAAGTTCGACGGTTGCTACGGCGTGATGGCCGGCCTGGAGGTGATCCGCACCCTCAATGATTTGAACATCGAGACCGAAGCGCCAATTGAAGTGGTGGTGTGGACCAACGAAGAAGGCTCGCGATTCCCGCCGTGCATGATGGGTTCCGGGGTGTTCGCCGGTAAGTTCGACCTGCAGGAAACCCTCGACAAACAGGACGAGCAAGGACTGTCGGTGGGCGCTGAATTGCAGCGCATCGGCTACGCCGGCTCCCGCGCCGTGCTGGGCCACCCGGTGGGCGCCTATTTCGAGGCGCATATCGAGCAGGGCCCGGTGCTGGAAGACCAGGCCACCACCATCGGCGTGGTCATGGGCTGCCTGGGCCAGAAGTGGTTCGACCTGACGCTCACTGGCGTCGAAGCCCACGCGGGCCCGACGCCAATGCACCTGCGCAAGGACGCACTGGTAGGCGCGGCGCAGGTGGTCAGCGCGGTGAATCGCATCGCCCACGAACAACAACCCCATGCCTGCGGCACCGTCGGTTGCCTGAGCCTGCATCCCGGCTCGCGCAACGTGATTCCCGGCCAGGTGCACATGACCATCGACCTGCGCCACCTGCACGCCGACAAGCTGCAAGCGATGGTCGACGAAGTGCGCCAGGTGATCGAAGCCACCGCCGAGCAACACGGCTTGAGCTTTGAGCTGACACCCACTGCCGACTTCCCGCCGCTGGATTTCAACCCTGCCTGTGTCAACGCCGTGCGTGATGGCGCGAGCAGCCTGGGCCTGAGCCATATGGACATCGTCAGCGGCGCCGGGCATGACGCGATCTTCGTCGCCGAACTGGGCCCGGCCGGAATGATCTTTGTGCCGTGCGAAGGCGGCATCAGCCATAACGAAATCGAGAACGCCGCGCCGGATGACCTGGCGGCGGGCTGCGCGGTGTTGCTGCGGGCCATGGTCAACGCGGCGCAAGGAGGTAAAGCGGCATGACGGATATCGCCAACCTGACCGCAGTTGAGCTGCTGGCCCGCTATCGGGATAAAAGCCTGTCGCCGGTGGAGGTCACCGAAGACGCATTGCTGCGGATCGAACGCTACAACCCGGCGGTCAACGCCTACTGCCACGTCGACCCGGAAGGCGCCTTGAAGGCGGCGCGGGATTCGGAACAGCGCTGGCTCAAGGGCCAGCCGTGCGGGGCCCTGGACGGTGTGCCCTCCTCCATCAAGGACCTGACGCAGACCATCGGCATGCCGACGCGCAAGGGTTCGCGTACCACATCCGCCGAGGGTCGATGGGATGTGGATGCGCCCTTCTCGGCCTTCATGCGCAAGGCCGGCGCGGTATTGCTGGGCAAGACCACCACACCGGAATTCGGCTGGAAAGGCGTCACCGATAACCCGCTGTATGGCATTACCCGCAACCCGTGGGACACGCGCATGACGGCGGGCGGTTCGTCCGGTGGTGCCGGTGCGGCGGCGGCCTTGAACCTCGGCGTGCTGCACCAGGGCAGCGATGCCGGCGGCTCGATCCGGATCCCCTGTGCCTTCACCGGCACCTTCGGCATCAAGCCGACCTTCGGTTATGTGCCGCAATGGCCGGCCAGTTCGATGACGATTCTGTCGCACCTGGGGCCGATGACCCGCACCGTGGAAGACTCGGTGCTGATGCTGCAAACCATCGCCCAGCCGGATGCGCGGGATGGTTTGATCGGCGCGCCCCGGACCACGCCATGGTTGCACGCCGGGGCTGATTTGAAGGGGCTGCGTATCGCCTATAGCCCGAACTTCGGTTATGTCGATGTGGACCCGCAAGTGGCCAGGGTGGTCGCCCAGGCGGTAGAAGGCCTGGTGCAGCTGGGCGCGCAGGTTGAACAGATTGATCCGGGGTTCAGTGATCCGCTGGAGGTGTTCAATACTTTATGGTTTGCCGGTGCAGCACGCCTGGCCGGGCCGTTGAGCGATGCGCAGCGGCAATTGATGGACCCGGGGTTGCTGCGCATTGCCCGACTGGGCGAGCAGATCAGCCTCAGCGATTACAGCGCTGCGCTGGAAGCACGGGCAGCGCTCGTGGCGCGCATGGCGGCATTCCATGAGCATTACGATGTGCTGGTTTCGCCGATGATGCCGATCACCGCGTTCGAGGCCGGGCACAATGTGCCGCCGGGTTCGGGACTAGGGGAATGGATGGAGTGGACGCCGTTTACCTATCCCTTCAACCTGACCCAGCAACCGGCGGCGTCGGTGCCGTGCGGGTTGGCGGCCAATGGGTTGCCGGTGGGGCTGCATGTGGTGGGGGCGCGGTTTGCGGATGAGCAGGTGCTGAGAGTTTGCCAGGCGTATGCCAAGGCTTTTCCAACCGAGCACCTGCAAGCCCCCAAAACCCCAACTTGAAATGCAATCAAACTGTGGGAGCGGGCTTGCTCGCGAAGGCGGTGTGTCAGTCACCGGATATCTTGACTGACACACCGCCTTCGCGAGCAAGCCCGCTCCCACATTTTTTGCCCGCATTCCAGTCATCAGCCCCTACAATGACCCCTATTCTCCAAGGGGCCCTTATGGACATCGAACTGGCACGCACCTTCCTCGAAATCACCCGCTGCGGCAGCCTCGCCGCGGCGGCCGAGAAACTGCACGTCACCCAGACGGCAATCACCGCCCGGGTCAAAAACCTCGAAAGCCAGCTCAACAGCACCCTGTTCGTGCGCAACCGCGCCGGTGCCCGCCTGACCCCGGACGGCGAGGCGTTCGTGGTCTACGCCAACCAGCTTGTCCAGACCTGGGAAGCCGCACGCCGCGACCTGCCATTACCCGACGGCTACCGCAACGTGCTGCACATCGGTGGCGAAGTCAGCCTGTGCAACCCGCTGATGCTCGGCTGGGCCCAGGCCTTGCGGGAACACATTCCCGGCCATGCCCTGCGCACCGAGATTCGCGAAGGCGAGTACTTGTTGCGCCAGCTGGAACTGGGGGTGCTGGACGCCGCGCTGGTGTTCCAGCCGCAATACTGGCCGGGGTTGCAGGTGGAGCAGGTGCTGGAAGAAAAACTGATCCTGGTGCAACTGGCCGCCCGGCCCGAGCCCTACGTGTATATCGACTGGGGCCAGGGCTTTCGCCAGCAGCACGACGCCGCACTGCCGGACAAGGCCCGCGCAGCCCTGAGTTTCAATCTGGGGCCACTGGCGTTGCAGTACATCCTGGAAAACGGCGGTGCCGGGTATTTCCGCACGCGGGTGGTACAGAGCTACCTCGACAACGGTGTGATGGAACGGGTGCCCAAGGCGCCGGAGTTCAGCTTCCCGACGTACCTGGTGTATTCCCGCGAGCGCGACTCGGCGGTTTTGCAGCAGGCGCTGGGGTTGCTGCGGGCGGTGGTGGAGGCCGAAAAGGATTGGTCGCAGCGCTGGGATCCGGTGATTTGAAGCCGTGCCCATGGTAGCCTCAGGTTGTTTTCTCCTGGTTCCCCCCTGCCGATGAACAAGAAAAAGTCCGTCACCATCAGCGACATCGCCAAACGGGTCAACATGACCACCATCACGGTGTCCCGGGCGCTGAGCAAACCCGACCTGGTCAAGCCCGCCACCCTGGCGCGGATTCTCGAAGTGGCGCGGGAGCTGGACTATGTGCCCAACGCCTTTGCCCGCGGGCTCAAGCGCAGTGAAAGCCTGATCATCGGCGTGATCACCGCTTCGGTCGACAACCCCTTCTACAGCGAGATGATCAAGGCGATTTCCCGCGAGGCGAAAAAGCACGGCTACACCATCATGCTGGTGGATACCGACGAACTGGAAGAACTGGAAAGCAAGGCAGTCGACACACTGCTGGGCTACCGCGTGGCGGGGATCATCCTGTCGCCGGTCTCCGACGAGCCCAGCTACCAGCCGGACTATCTGGAGCGCCTGGGTAACGGCAAGACGCCGGTGGTGCTGCTCGATCGCACGATCCACGACAGCCCCTTCAGCCGTGTGGTGCTGGACAACTATCACAGCGGCATCGAGGCGGCGCAGTACCTGGTGCGGCAAACCCCGAACCTCAAGCGCCTGCTGGTGCTGACCGGGCCCGAGCATTCGCGCATCACCATGGAACGCCTCAAGGGCCTGAAAGAAGTCCTTGCCGAGCACCCTCAGGTGCACGTTGAAGTGTGTGCCGGTGACTACACGCTGATGCCCTCCTACCTGCACACCCTCGACTACCTGGCCGAGCACTCGGCGCCGGACGCGATCATGGGCTTCAACCAGTTGATCACCCTCGGCGCGCTGCGTGCGCTGCGCATGCACAACATCCCCCATGACAGCCTGACCATCTGCGGCATCGACCGCCTGCCCTTTGCCGATATCTTCGGCGTGCCGATTGCCTGCGTGGCCCACGACGCGTCACTGGCCGGCAGCAGCGCGGTGCGGCTGCTGCTGGACCGTCTCGAAGACCCGCACAAACCGCGGGACAAGGTGGTGATCGCCGGCAAGCTGGAGAACGGCTAGCGGCTGGTGTAGCCGCCGTCGATCGGCAGGCTGACGCCGCTGATCATGCTGGCGGCATCGCTCAGCAGGAACAACACCGGCAGGGCCACTTCCGCCGTTTCGGCAAATCGCCCCAGGGGAATCGCCGCCAATGCCGGGTCGCGCTTGGCGGGCGCCGACCAGGCCATCTGTGCCATGGGCGTGAGGGTGACGGTGGGGTTGACGCTGTTGACGCGAATTCCGAAGCGGCCCCATTCGGCGCATTGCACGCGGGTGATGGCGTCCAGTGCGGCCTTGGAGGCGCAGTAGCCGAGGTGATCGTCCAGCGCCACGAGTGAGGCCTGGCTTGAGACGTTGACGATGCTGCCGGGAATCTTCGCTTCAATCATCGCCGCAGCGATACGGCTGGCGACCTGGGCCGCGGCGCGGGCGTTGACATTCATCACCTGGTCGAAGGCTTCGGCGCTGATGGCCGCGGCGGGTTCCAGGCGGGAAATGCCGGCGCAGTTGACCAGTCCATGCATCGGCGGCAGGCCTTGCAGGGCCAGGTCCAGGGCGGCGCTGTTGGCGATGTCCAGGCACAGGGTTTCGCAACCGAGCTGGGCCAGGGCCTGAGCGTCGCGGCCCAGGGCAAACACCTGGGCGCCGCTGGCGATCAGTTGGAGGGCAATTTCCCGGCCGATGCCGCTGCTGGCGCCGGTGACGAGGATGCGCTGCTTGGTGAAGTCAAAAATAGCGTTCATGGTTCACGATCTCTAAAACGATGGAGATCCCATGTGGGAGCGGGCTTGCTCGCGAATGCGGTGGGTCAGGCAATAAATCCGGCACTGATACACCGTATTCGCGAGCAAGCCCGCTCCCACATTTGGATCAGTGTTCGCTTAATTCAATTGCAAGCTGTGCATCACCGGTTTCAAGGCCGGATACAGCTCCAGATAGCTGGCAAACGCCCGGTCATACACCCCGACATTCCCCGCCTCCGGCTCCGCCCGCAGCTCCAACTGCACCCAACCTTTCTCCATCTGCCGGTCATCCACCAACCCCACCGCATGGGCCGCCAACAACGCCGCGCCCATGGCCGCCTCCACCTCTTGCACAATGGTGTAGACCGGGAAGTGGGTGATGTCCGCAATAATCTGCATCCACAAATCCGAATGGCTCGCCCCACCCACCACAATCAGCCGTGGATCAAGGGAATGCGCCCCACGGGTGCCCGCTTCGATATTGTGCCGCAGGGCAAAACTCACCCCTTCGAGCACTGCGCGGTACAGGTGGATCCGGCTGTGATACAGGTTCAGCCCGACAAAGCTGCCGCTGGCGCGGTCATCCCACACCGGGCTGCGTTCGCCCATGAGATACGGCAGGAACAACAGCCCTTCGCTGCCCGCCGGGATCTTCGCGGCGCTCTGCTCCAGCAGCCACAAACTGTCCTGGCCAGTCTCTTTCGCCTGCTGCTCCTCAGCCTGGCAGAACTGTTCGCGAAACCAGCTCACCGACGCCCCGGCGGTGATCGCACCACCGAAGATGTACAGGTCCTGATGGCCGTTATAGACGTGGGGCATGCTCACCAGGCCATGGCGCGCATCCACCTGCTGATTGAGATAACCCCAGCACATGCTGGTGCCAATCATCGCCACGTGATTGCCCGGCCGCGTCACCCCGGCCGCCAATGTGGCCATGGCCGCATCCACGCCCCCGGCCAGGATCGGCGTGCCGGCCTGCAAGCCCAGCCGCCGGGCCCATTCCTCCAGCAAACCACCGACCACTTCACCGGAATACAGCAAACGCTCCGGCATCATCGCCAACGGAATCCCAAGCGCCGCCAGCATCTCGGCCGACCAGCCGCGCCGGGCCACATCGTAGACGCCACCGATATTGCCGGCGCTGCTGTGGTCCACCGCCAACTCCCCGGTCAGGCACCAGTTGATGTAGCTGTTGGGCGGCAGCAGGTAGCGGGTGTTGGCCCACACCTGCGGCTGGTGCTGCTTGAGCCAGAGCATCTTGGTGAAACCGTAGTAGCTGTCCACCGAGTTGCCGGTGACCGCAAACAGCCGCTCCAGGTCCACATGCTCGCGCACCCACTCCACTTGCTCGCCCGCGCGCCGGTCCATCCAGATCAGGCACGGGTGCAGCGGCGTGATCTGCGCGTCCACAGCAATTCCGGAGCCGCCATACAGGCTGCTGATGCACAGCGCCTTGACCTGCTCTTTCGCCACGCCGGCCTTCGCCATGCACTGGGCGACGCAGGCCTCCACCGCATCCAGCCAGACCTGCGGCCACTGCTCGGCCCAGCGCACTTTCGGGGTATCCACGCGATACCCCTGGCTGTGCTGGGCGATGATCAGGCCGTCCGCATCCACCAGCAACGCCTTGGTGCTTTGCGTGCCGATGTCCACACCCATTACGTAGTTCATGTCAGAGCACCGGCTTCAGCAGCACCTTGATCGACTTGGTCGAGTTGGCCAGCTCAAACGCTTCGGCCCAGCTGTCCAGCCCGAAGTCATGGGTCACGATGCCCTTGGACGTCACCAGGCCACGCTCGAACAAGTCGATGGCCACCGGGTAGCAATACGGCCCCAGGTGCGCACCGCGTACGTCCAGCTCCTTGCGGTCGCCGATGATCGACCAGTCGGCGCTGGTCTCGGCGCCAAACACGCTGAACTCGACAAACCGGCCGAGCTTGCGAATCAGATCCAGGCCCTGGGTAACGCCCGCCGGTACGCCGGTGGTTTCGATGTACACGTCGCAGCCGTAGTTGTCGGTCAGGCTATTGATGATCTCCCGGGCGTTATCCCGGGACGGGTTGATCACTACGTCGGCACCGTACTGCTTCGCCAGTTCCAGGCGCTCGTCGACCATGTCGATCACCACCAGTTTCTTCGGCGTTTTTAGCGCTGCCACCTGCACCATGCACAGGCCCAGGGTGCCGGCACCGGCGATCACCAGCACGTCATCCAGCTGGATCTCACCGCGGTTGACGGTGTGAATCGCGCAGGACATCGGCTCGATCAGCGCCGAATCTTCCAGGGACACCGACTCCGGAATCTTGTGCACGATGGCAGTCTTGGGAATACGCATGTACTGGGCCATGCCACCCTCGGCGACTTCACGCTGGAAGCCGAAGATGTTGTGCACCTCGCACATCCAGTACTTGCCGGACTTGCAGAAGCGGCACTTGCCACATGGCACGATCTGCTCGGCGATCACCTTGTCGCCGACCTTCACCTCAAAGTGCTCCTCGGCGCCCTCGCCCGCTTCCACCACGTAGCCAAAGAACTCGTGCCCCGGCACCACCGGGGCCTTGACCCACGGGTTGTCGCCGCCCCAGAACATCGCGGCGCCCGAGTGGCATTTGCAGTCACTGGCGCAGATGCCGCAGGCGGCGATGCGAATCACCAGTTCATTGACCCGCGCCTGGGGTTTGCTGATGCGTTCCAGGCGGTAGTCTTTCGGGCCGTGGCAGACGACGGCTTGCATTTGGTTGTGCTTTTCCATGATGTGCGGACCTTTCTTGAGCATGAGAGAACCCATCGCGGCCACCATGGCCGCGTGGAGATAACCGGTTTACTTGTGGCGCTGACGGCTGATAAAGATCGCCAGCAAAATGATCCCGCCCTTGATCACGCTCTGGACATAGGGCGAGACCCCGAGCATGTTCAAGCCGTTGTTCAACACCCCCAGCAGCATGGCGCCGAGCAAGGTGCCGACGATTACCCCGCGCCCACCGGCAATCGAGGCGCCGCCCAGGACCACCGCGGCAATCGCATCGAGTTCGAACGACACCCCGGCATTCGGCTGGCCGCTCATCAAGCGTGAGGTCAGCACCAGCCCGGCAATCGCGGCGGTCAAACCGCTGATGCCATACACCAGCAATTTGAAGCGCGCCGCCCGCACGCCGGACAGGCGTACCGCTTCCTCGTTGCCGCCGATCGCGTAGATATAGCGGCCGATGCGGGTGTGTTGCAGCAGCACATACGCCGCCAGGTACGTCACCAACATGATCAGGATCGGCACCGAAATGCCGAACAGGCTTTCGCGGCCAAAGAAGCCGAACCACTCCGGCAAACCGGAAATCGGATAGCCGTCGGTGTACATCAGGCCGAACCCGCGGGCGATGCCCATGGTCGCCAGGGTGACGATGATCGGCGGCATGTGCAGGTAGGCGACGAACAGGCCATTGCCGATGCCGAACGCCACGCCGACCAGCATCCCGGCGCCAATCGCCAGGCCCGGCGGCAAGCCTGCGACCATCAAGCCGGCGGTCAAGGTGCCGGACAACGCCATCACCGGCCCCACCGACAAATCGATGCCGCCGGTGAGAATCACGCAGGTCATGCCCACCGCGATAATCGCGTTGATCGACACCTGGCGCGCGATGTTCGACAGGTTGTTGGCCGTCAGGAAGTTATCGCTGGCGAAGATCATCACCAACGTCACCACCAGCAGCCCGACAAAGGGATAGAACGCCGGTGAGCGAATCAGCCGCGCCAGGTTCAGGCGCAGCCGGCCAGGCCCCACGGCATTAATGGACGTATTCACTTGAGCCCCCTGTTGCATGGCGCATGACCTCTTGAGGATTGACGGCAGACGCTTCCAGTACCTTGACGATGGCGCCCTTGTGGAACACCGCGACGCGGTCGCACATGCCGATGACTTCCGGCAGTTCCGAGGAAATCATGATGATTGCGTAGCCCTGTTCGGTGAGGCTGCGCATCAGTGCGTAGATCTGTGCCTTGGCACCGACGTCGATGCCACGGGTGGGTTCGTCGAACACCAGCACGTCGCAGTGATGGTTGATCCAGCGGGCAATCACGACTTTCTGCTGGTTGCCGCCGCTGAGGTTGAACACCCGGCTCTCGCCGCTGGGGGCCTTGATCGACAGCTGGCGCATCAGCGCTTCAACGCTGGCGCATTCCTTGTCCTTGTCGATCAGGCCGCTGGCGTTCTGGTATTTGGGCAGGTTGTTGAGGGAGATGTTTTCGCGAATGCTGAAATCGGTGATCAGCCCTTCGGTCTTGCGGCTTTCCGGCAGCAGGCCGATGCCATGGGCCAAGGCCTGGGCCGGGTCGTCGAGGGTGATTTGTTCACCCCGCAGCCACACGTCTTTGCTCACCGACGGCAGCGCGCCCATCATGCCCAGCGCCAATTCGGTACGCCCGGAACCCACCAGGCCGGCAAAGCCGAGAATCTCGCCCTTGTGCAATTCAAAGTGGTTATGGGGGCCGTTGCGCACCAACTGGATGTCCTTGACCTCCAGCAGCAGCGGCCCGCGTGCGGCGGTGGGCTTGGGCGGAAAACTGCACTCCAGGCGCCGCCCGACCATCATTTCCACCAGGCGGTCGATATCGCTGTCGGCCACATCGGTGACGCCCACATTGCCGCCGTCGCGCAGCACGCTGATGCGGTCGCAGACCTGGAAAATCTCCTCCAGGTGGTGGGAAATAAAAATCACCGCCACCCCCTGGCGCTTGAGTTCACGCATGATTTCGAACAGCAGCTCGGCTTCGCTCGGCGTGAGGGTGGCGGTGGGTTCGTCGAGCACCAGCAGCCGCGCGTCCAGGGCCAGCGCCTTGGCGATCTCGACGAATTGCTGCTCGGCCACGCTCAGGTGCCTGACCGCGCATTGCAGGTCAATACTGACACCGAGGCGCTTGAACAACGCCTCGCTGGCCTCGACCATTTCGCGCTTGCGCAACAGGCCAAAACGGTTGCTCAGCTCATGGCCGAGGAAGATATTTTCCACCGCCGTGAGGTAGGGAATCAGGCTGAATTCCTGGAACACAATGCCGATGCCGGCGGCAATCGCATCACGATACGTCGCGAACTGCCGAGCCTCGCCGTCGATCAGGATCTGCCCTTCGTCCTGGTGCTCGACCCCGCCAAGGATCTTCATCAAGGTCGATTTGCCTGCACCGTTTTCCCCGAGCAAGGCATGAATCTCGCCGCGCTGCACTTCCAGGTTGATCGCCTTGAGGGCTTGCACCCCCGGGTAGCGCTTACAGATATTTTCCAGCTTCAGAAGACTGCTCATACCGCCGACCTCATATTCAGATGGATGACCTGTGCCCCACGCCTGGCGTGGGGCCTGGGTGTTTTACCAACTGAAATCCTTGGCCTTGGCCTGGTCGATCAGGGTGATGTCCACCGGGATCGTGGCCGGTACTTGCGAGCCCCACTTCTTGGCCAGGGCGATGCCCAGGGCGAGGCGGATCTGGTCACGGGGGTATTGCGCGGAGGTGGCGATGAATTTGCTGCCGGGTTTCTGGATGGCCTTGATCGCTTCCGGTGCGCCGTCGACGCTCACCAGCTTGACATCCAGGCCACTGGCTTCGATGGCCGAGAGTGCGCCGAGGGAACCGTTGTCGTTGACGCTGAAAATGCCCTTGAGGGTGGGCTGGGCCTGCAGCATGTTTTCGGTGACGGTCAGCGCCTGGTCACGTTCCTGCTTGCCGTTCTGGATGCTCACGATCTTGATGTCCGGGTGCTTGGCCACGGCCTCCTTGCAACCGCGCACGCGCTCCAGGATCGGTACCACGGCGATGCCGTCGAGGATGGCGATATTGCCCTTGTCGCCGATGTTCTTGGCCAGGTATTCGCAGGCCTGGAAGCCGGCGTCGAAGTTCTTCGAGCCGACGAAGGAGTCCAGTGGGCCTTCGGCCTGGGCGTCGACGGCGACCACGACTACGCCGGCGGCGTGGGCGGATTTGACGGCTGATTGCACGCCGACGGAATCGGTGGGGTTGATCAGCAGGATGTCGATGCCCTTTTGCAGCATGTCTTCGACGTCGCTGACCTGTTTGGACACGTCGTGGCGGGCGTCGGTGATGATCAACTGCGCACCGATGGTCGCCCCGGCTTCCTGCAGGGCGTCTTTCATGGTGACGAAGTAAGGGTTGTTGATTTCCTGGAAGGACGCGCCGATGCGGATGGGGGCGGGTTTGGTGTCGGCCAGTGCCAGGCCAGCGGTGCCAAGATTGATGCTCAGAGCCAACAAACACAGGGTTTTCGGAAGCATTTTCATGGTGGGGATCTCTGTTTTGTTTTTATTTTTAGAGCAAATGTTATCGTTAACATTTTGTAAGAAGCTAGCAAAGAAATTGGGGGGTCGCAAGGGGTGTTTGATCGGTGGTGGCGGGTGTGGTGGACATATCCGTTGCTGCGGTAACGGCCGCTTATGGTTCCGCTCTTACAGCGGCTCACTTTTGAAAAGCGCAAAAGT